>CAVVJK010000011.1:0-87820 GCA_963748555.1 uncultured Acidobacteriaceae bacterium | reverse complement strand
GGCTGTCTCCCCTGACAAGGACGTGGACGGATTCCATCCGGTGAATGTCGGACGCCTGCAGTCCGGGCAGCCCGCGCTTGCTCCGTGCACGCCTGCCGGCATGATCCAGATTTTGAAGCGCAGCAATCTTCCCATCGCCGGACAAAACGCCGTCGTGCTGGGCCGCAGCGACATCGTCGGGAAGCCCACGGCGATTCTGCTGCTACAGGAAAACGCCACTGTTACGATTTGCCACAGTAAGACGCGCGACCTCGCAGCACATTGCCGCAATGCGGACATTCTGGTAGCTGCTATCGGGCGGCCGGGTTTTGTCACGCCCGACATGGTGAAGCCCGGCGCCACCATCCTCGATGTGGGTATCAATCGCGTGGTCTCGCATGAGGAATTCGATCGCTTCTTTGCGGGAGATGTGCGGCGCGAAGAGATGTTTCGTTTGAAGGGTTCGACGATCGTGGGAGACGTTCACCCGCGCGCGTACGAAGTTGCCGGCGCATACACGCCGGTTCCCGGCGGGGTCGGTCCCCTGACTATCGCCATGCTGATGTCGAATACCGTGCGCGCAGCCAAGCTTCGCCGCGGCATTCCGCTGTAACTCAGGAGAAAACCGGCATGCTGCGGGTAGGACTGACTGGAGGGCTGGGAAGCGGCAAGTCCACAGTCGCACGACTGTTCTCGCAACTCGGTGTTCATGTGATTGAGGCGGATGCGGTCGGGCGCGCGCTCATGCAGCCGGGGTTGCCGCTCTATGCGTCCATCGTGCTGCATTTTGGACAGCAGATTGTGCGCGCCGATGGAAGCCTCGATCGTGCCGCACTGGCGAACCTGGCTTTTCAGCAAGGCAGGCTGGAAGAGTTGAACCGCCTGGTGCATCCACCCGTAGTTGTTGCACAGGAGGAGTGGATGCGCGGCATCTTCGCGCAAGACCCGGCAGCCATTGCGATGGTGGAGTCTGCGTTGATCTTCGAAGCGGAGCGCTCCGGCACCGTTCCCGGCTGGAGACAGCGATTTGACCGGCTGATTCTCGTCTCGGTGGCGGATGAGATAAAAGTCGAGAGATATGTGGCTCGCATCCAGGCCGATCGCGCGATCGAGGAAACCCAGTTGCAGAAGATCAGGGAGGACGCGCGTGCTCGATTGGCGGCGCAGATTCCCGACGGCGAGAAGAAGCAGGCCTGCGACTACGTAATCGATACTTCAGGAACTCTTGAAGAGACGGCCGCCGCAGTCAAAGATGTCTTTGCGAAACTGCGCAAAGAGGCCAGCGCCGGCATCGAATCCTCAGTCCCGATGAAATAAAGAAGGCGACTCGATAAAATAAGTTAGCCACGCTGAGTGAAGGCACCGGCGTCTGCGAGATACACCCCAGAGCCACCAAAGAGATTAGTTAGAAAGACAGGATCGTTGCCATGAAATTTCGTCAGGTTGTGCTGGTTGTTTTGATCGTCAGCGCCTTCTGGTATGTGACTGCGCGAAGCGGACCCTGGATTGGGCGTCAGTTGCCCTTTCTCAACCGTATGGCTGATCGCTCCCCGCTCACTTTGACTGAAGCGCACGCGGATCCCAAGTACGATTCGGAAGAACTGAATAACATCCAGGTTTATAAAAAAGGTTTACCGTCGGTCGTCAATATCACGTCGACCGCGGTGTCCTTCGATTTTTTCTACGGCATCGTTCCGCAACAGGGGCAAGGGTCAGGCTTCATTCTCGACAAGCAGGGACACATTCTGACCAATTACCACGTGATAGCCCAGGCTAAGGACGTGGAGGTGACCCTGTCGGACAAGCATAAGTACAAGGCTCGGATCGTTGCCTCGGATCAGGGGCACGACCTCGCGCTGCTGCAGATCGACGCACCCAACCTGGTTCCCGCCGTGCTCTCCGATTCCAAGGATCTTGCAGTCGGCGAGAAGGTGTACGCGATCGGCAATCCTTTTGGACTCAGCGGTACTATGACCACCGGCATCATCAGCTCCATTCGCTCCATTCACGGACCGCAAGGCGCGCCGATTGAAGATGCCATCCAAACCGACGCGGCGATCAACCCCGGCAACTCGGGTGGCCCGCTGCTGAACTCTCAGGCCGAAGTGATCGGCATCAATTCACTGATCGCGACCGGCGGTGCGGAACAGAGCTCCGGCATCGGCTTTGCCATCCCCATCAACACCGCGAAAGCGGTTCTCGCGGATATCGCGAAATATGGCAGGGTGCGGCGTCCTTCGTTGGGGATCGTTTCGCTGCCGATTGGCCCTGATCTGGCGCAGCAAATGGGCTTAGCTGCGGATTATGGCGTTCTGATTCAGCGGACCATTCCGGGCGGAGCTGCGGAGCGTGCCGGCCTGCGCGGAGGCACCCAGCAGGCGTACCTCGGCAACACGCCGATCTACCTCGGGGGTGACCTGATCGTGGCCATCGACGATCAGGAAGTCACCAGCGGGCAGGACATCACCGAAGTGATGAATCGCCACGAGGCGGGAGACATGGTCACGGTGACCTTCTTCCGTGGCAAGAAGAAGATGACCGCGCGGCTCGCACTGGGAGAACTGCGGCAGACGTAAGCACGGCTGCGGGAGCATGAACCGCTGCGGTGCAGCGCCAGCTTATTCCGTACGAAGCAGGTATCTGCGGCTGACCACATGGTATTGGCCGGAGAGAACCCGCGCGATCGCCTCGGTGTAGGCGAGGTGTTCCTGTGCCAGGATGCGTTCAGCCAGCGAATGTGCGTCATCCCCGGGCGCAATTGCGACTACTTTCTGCAGCACGATCACGCCATGGTCCAGTTCTTCGTCCACGAAGTGGACCGTGCAGCCGGTGAACTGCACTCCGTACTCCAGCGCCTGGGCTTGCGCCTCCAGGCCCGGGAAAGGCAGGCAGCAGGGAGGGATGGATGTTCAGGATGCGCTGCGGAAACGCCTGCACGAAGCCCGGCGACAGCAGCCGCATATACCCTGCGAGACAGACCAGGTCCACTTCCTGTTCCTTGAGTGCGGCAAGAATCGCCTGGTCGTGCTCGGCACGTTTTCTGCCGTTCGCCTCGATCACTCTGCGCGGTAAGGCCTCGCTGGCGGGCCGCTTCGATGCCTGGAGCCTCGGAGCGATTGGAGATCACCACGGCGATTTCGGTGTCGGGCAGTGCGCCGCGTTCGATGCTGTCGGCGATCGCGATGAAGTTGGAACCACGGCCGGATAGCAGAATGCCCAGCCGGTGCTTGCGGTCGCGCATCAGGCGTAGATGACCTTGCGGTCGCCTTTGACAATGCGCCCGATGACGAAGAACTTCTCTCCGGCGCGCTCCAGCATGCTCTTCGCCTTTTTGAACTTGTCAGCGGGAATCACGGCAATCAGCCCAATGCCAAGGTTGAAGGTGCGCTGCATCTCCGCTTCCGGAACCGAGCCTAGTTCCTGCAGGTGTTCAAAGATCGGCAGCGTCGGCCAGCTGCCCATCTCTACGACGGCGGATACAGTCTTGGGGAGAATGCGCGGAAGATTTTCGGTGATGCCGCCCCCGGTAATGTGAGCCATGCCCACCGTGTAGTCGCTGGCCGTCAGCTTTTTAATCACCGGCAGGTAGCTGCGGTGAACCTTCATCAGCGCCGCGCCTGCTTTTTCCTTGAGCGCGTTGACATATTGATCGGCCTTGTAGCCGGCCACCTCAAACAGCAGTTTGCGAGCGAGGGAATAGCCGTTGGTATGCAGCCCCGTCGAGGGAAAACCGATAAGCACGTCGCCCGGCTGGATTTCTGCGCCGAGGATGATCTTGGATTTATCGACGACGCCTACGATGAAGCCCGCGAGATCGTACTCGCCATCCGCATAGAATCCCGGCATCTGCGCAGTCTCGCCGCCGATCAGCGCGCATCCGTTCGCCCGGCAGGCGTCCGCGATTCCGCTTACGATCTTCTCTGTCACCTCGCCGTCCAGGCGTCCGGTGGCGAGGTAGTCCAGAAAGAAGAGCGGCGTCGCGCCCTGCACGGCAATGTCGTTCACGCAATGATTGACCAGGTCGCCGCCCACCGTATGGTGTATGCCCAATTCGAAGGCGACTTTGAGCTTGGTCCCAACTCCATCGGCGCTCGAGACGAGCACCGGCGCCTGATAGTGCGACGTATCCAGCCGAAACAAACCGCCGAATCCGCCGATATCGCTCAGCACCTGCTTGTTGAAGGTCTTCTGGGCCAGGTACTTGATGCGCTGCTTCGCACGGTCGCCGCTTGAAAGATCAACGCCCGCGTCGGCATACGTGATGGGGGCTTTCGCTGCGCTCGGCTTCGATTCAGACAAGGGCCAATTCCTGGTGGTGGGTTACCGGCCGCGGCATTCGTACACCACACACAGGAGCCGAATTAAGCTTACCGGGAGAACCTAGTCTAACACTGGTGCAGCCAAATTCCCGCTCATAAGTGAGCCGAGAGCCTGAGCGCAGCTACAGGTTGTGAGACCGGTCACGCAGAAGGGAAGGCCGAAAAGCAGGGTACCCCTAAAAGCAAAAAGCAGCGGGAGCGCAAAGCGTTCCCGCCGCCCCAGTCGAAACGCTAACTACTTGGCCGTCGAATGCTTGGTCGGCTTCACTTCAATTTCGTCGACCACCTGCTGAACGTTGGGCACCGCTTTGGCAAGTTTGAACGCCTCACGCTTCTGCGCAGAGGTCTTCACGGTTCCCTTGATGACCAGGGTGCCGTTCTTGGCGTCGCCAGAGATGCTCTGGTCGTTCAGATTCTCGTGGCCCTTGAGAGCGGCCTTGTAATTATCTTCGATCGCGCTGTCCAGATTCGAGGCGACGGACTTCGCCTGGCCTTCCGCGCCGGCAGGGCGAACGCCGATCTGGTTGGCAACGACGTAGTCGGGTGCTGCCTGCTTCACGATGTTTTCAGCCTGGGACTTCTGGTCCGCTGTCTGGACGTCTCCGGTCAGAGTCATCACGCCCTTGTCGCGGTCCTGAGAGACGCTGAGATCCCCCATGTTGTTGCTCTTGAGCGCGTTGGTAACTGCGTCTTTCTCGTCCGCGTGCGAAGCATTCTTCTGGCATCCGACCAGCAAAGAAAGGCCGATCACACTCGTTGTTGCTGCCAGCGACAAATGCTGCTTCCATTTCCGTATCATCACAAATTCCTCCTGCGGCCCGAGGCGTTCGTTACCTGCCTGGTCCGAGTTCCAAGGATGGGAGGCTTCCTGGCCCGGCAGAGTTGCCAAGCCTCTTGGATTCAGCAGCCTGCAGAAAAATGGCGGCTACGGACAACCAAAACCTCTTGCCTTTGCTGAGATGGCTTATTTACTGAGCGAGTCCGGTTCGAGATTTGCCGAGCACTCTTCCAGCAGGCCCTCCAGCTTGCAAACCTCTGCCGGAGGAATGTCCTTCAACATGCGGCTTTCGATCACATGCACGGCCCGCCGCGCCCGGCTGAGGATCTTTTCGCCCTGCGGGGTCAAGGTCGCCAGCAGGATGCGCTCGTTTTCCGGATGGCGGCTACGCACAATCCAGCCGCTGGCCTCGACCATCGTGATCAGCGCCTGCATCGACTGAGGCGTAACCATGCAAAGCCGCGCCAGCTTCGCTCCCGAGATTCCCGGCTGACGATCGAGCATTGCCAGCACATGCAATTGCGAAGCAGTAATGCCGTAGGGGCGAAGCGCATCTTCAAGAGAATCGCGGAACTGGGAAAGCACCCGCTTGAGCAGGCTCGCGACGCGGGTAGGGGCCTGCTCGCGCGCTGCCGTGCTGCGCGAGCGATTCGCAGTTTGCACGGCTGAGGCAGGCCTTCGAACTGGCCGAGCTCCAGAACCAGGCGCCGAGGGACGGCTGCCAGACTTAAGTTGTGTACGAGGAACCGGGGCTGTTCGTCCCATATAAGGTGGCTGCTACTTTATCAGTCTCCTGATATAGAATGCACCTGCGGGCTTTGGCCTGTAAACCACTCTCTTACCGGGACGATTGTTTTGGCCGAAGCCCAGGATTACCACAACTGGAAACCGCGGCATAATCCGTGGGCGGTGGCCCTTACGGTCACCCTGGCGACGTTCATGGAGGTGCTGGACACCTCCATTGCCAACGTTGCCTTGCCGCACATGGCCGGCACACTGGGCGCCAGTGCGGACGAGGCCACATGGGTACTGACCAGCTACCTTGTCGCGAGCGCCATCATTCTTCCCATCTCCGGTTGGCTCTCCACGCGCTTTGGCCGCAAGCGTTTTTACATGACCTGCGTCGCCATGTTCACCGCATGCTCGCTGCTCTGCGGGCTGGCGCCGACGCTGCCCTTTCTCATCCTGGCGCGCGTGCTGCAGGGGCTTGGAGGCGGAGGCCTCGCGCCCAGCGAACAGGCTATTCTCGCGGATACGTTTCCGGTCAGCAAACGCGGACAGGCATTCGCTGTCTACGGCATGGCGGTGGTGGTTGCGCCGGCGATTGGCCCTACACTGGGCGGCTGGATCACTGACAACTTCAACTGGCATTGGATCTTCTTTATCAATCTTCCCTTCGGATTGCTCTCGCTCTACCTGAGCCACCGCATGGTCGAGGATCCGCCCTATCTCCTCGAGCAGCGTAAGAAGGCGGGAGATCGCGTGGATTTCACCGGCCTCGGCCTGGTCGCGGTCGGTGTGGGTTGCCTCGAGTTCGTTCTCGACAAAGGCCAGGAGAAGGACTGGTTTGGGGACTCGATGATCACCAGCGTCTTTCTGCTTTCGGTTTGCCTGCTCACGTTCTTTGTCTGGTGGGAGTGGAGGCATCCAGACCCGATTGTCGATTTGAAACTGCTTAAGAACCGAAACTTCGGCACCGCTGTCTTCCTGCAGTTTGTGCTGGGAACAGTGCTGTTCAGCACGACGGTGCTGATCCCGCAGTTTTTGCAGACGCTGCTTGGATATACGGCGGAACGCTCGGGAATGGTGCTTTCGCCCGGCGGCTTTGATGATGATGGTGTTGATGCCCGTGGCCGGCCGCCTGGTTTCGAAGATGGACGCCCGGCTGCTCGTTGCCATCGGCTACGCCGATCACCGGCATCATGATTTACAACCTGACGCGGCTTGACCTGAACGTGAGCTTCGGCACCATCACGCTCTGGCGCATGCTGCAGGTGATTGGGCTGCCGTTCATCTTCATTCCCATCAGCACCCTGAACTACGTGGGTGTGCCGCGCGAGAAGGGTAACCAGATCTCCAGCTTCTCGAACTTCGCGCGCAATCTCGGCGGCAGTATGGGCACGGCGATGCTGACCACATTTTTGACGCGTACCCAGCAGACGCACCAAATGACTTTAGCCTCGGACACGGGAAACCGGTTCGCCTACCAGTCCTATATCGATGCAACGGTGAACGCGTTGATGGCCCGCGGTCAGAGCCATGCCGCGGCGACTCAGGAGGCGATCGCGCGCGCATACAGCACCATGTTGCGAGAGTCCGCGATGCTGAGCTATGCGAATGCGTTCTGGGTGCTCAGCATTCTCATCGCCTGCCTGATTCCACTCCCGTTCATCATGCGCAAGCCGCCCAAGCTTGCCAAGGCTCCCGAAGCCGCCGGACACTGAGCATCTCCGACATCGACGTAACAATAGGGATGCATGGCGCGACTACGCGATGCGTCCTTCATTCCGCTGCAGCACATCGCGTGCTTCGGATAGGCGCTCTGCCGCGTGCACTGTGACAACGGCTCCGCCAGGAGGAACGCTGTCGGCCAGAGAACGTGCCTGAGCGGAGGCCACTCCGACAGCGACCAGCATCGAGAACACGTCGTGCTCTTCGTAATTCAACTGCTCGCCCGTGGCGGGTGGGTCGGCAGTCACTCCGGCAGCCTCGGTCGAGGGATCTTCCTGCCACGATATTTCCTGGTCCGAGCGTGCGAATGGAGAGGCTCCGGTGAGAGTCGTGGTGGGGCCGTGTGGGTACGTGGTGGGGTCGTACTCTTCTACCGCACGGGCTCCCGGGTTGGTGGCCGGATCGAAGACCGCATGCGCAGCTTCGCTGTGGTACGCGGCACGAATCGCGCTTGGCTCGATGGCGATCTCGCGGAGTTCAGTTACAGCCCGGTGGGCCTGCTCTCGCTTTGCAAACAGCCCTACCACTAATCCCGAATTGCCTTGCGTTGTCTCCATGGCGATACGATGCGCAACTACTCGCCTGCCGTTCTGACGGCGCTTGCATTTTCGGCGGCGGTGAAGCCCCGCAAGCGTTAGCCAGGTGAGTTCCGTCGACCCGCTAAGGCTACCCGACCTATACTGAAACAGATTATGGCCAGACAGATGAGTCGTTCGCTTGAATTGCAGACGCGCGCCGAAGCATTGCTACCCGGCGGCGTAGATTCCCCGGTTCGCGCCTTCCGTGCAGTGGGAGGAGAGCCGCCGTTCGTGGTTCGCGCAGCCGGACAGTATCTCTGGGACGCCGACGGCAACCGCTACCTTGACTACTTCGGCTCGTGGGGCCCGATGATTCTCGGCCACGCGTTTCCGCCAGCGGTCGCCGCCATTCAGGAGGCAGCCGCACGGAGCGCGAGCTTTGGAGCATCCACGCCGACAGAAGCGGATCTGGCCGAACTCGTGGTTGCCGCCTACCCCTCGATCGAGAAGCTTCGATTCGTGAGCTCCGGGACCGAAGCGACCATGTCCGCCATTCGCGTTGCGCGCGCCTTCACCAATCGCAAATACGTCATCAAATTCGAGGGCTGCTACCACGGGCACGCAGACGGCCTGCTGGTCAAAGCGGGCTCGGGTGTGGCGACCTTTGGCATCCCCGGCTCGGCGGGCGTGCCGGAAGAGATTGCCTACTTCACCTTGGCGCTGCCGTACAACGATCTCGCAGCGGTAGAGGCATGCTTCGCCTCGCATCCAGGGCAGATTGCATGCGTGATTCTCGAGCCGGTGGTCGGCAATGCCGGGACGCTGGTGCCGGAACCCGGCTACCTGGAGGGTCTACGAGAGATCACGGCGCGAGAAGGAACGGTTCTGATCTTTGATGAAGTCATGACCGGGTTTCGAGTGGCGTTTGGCGGAGCCCAGGCGCGCTACGGCATCGTGCCGGATATGACCACCCTGGGCAAAATCATCGGCGGAGGCCTGCCGTGCGGAGCTTTCGGTGGACGGGCGGAGATCATGAATCTGTTGGCGCCGCTCGGCCCGGTTTACCAGGCTGGAACGCTGAGCGGCAATCCTTTAGCGATGGCTGCGGGCATAGCCACGGTGAAACACCTGACGCAGCACCAGGTGGAAATTTATCGCCGAACTGGAGCGGCTCGAGCGCGGCGGTGGCGGAGGGCGTGGCGGCCGAGGCGAAGCAGGCGGGAATTCCCATGATGACCAACCGTGTAGGCGCGATGTGGACCTGGTTTTTCACGCGCGAGCCGGTGCGGGATTTCGCGTCGGCCGCGACTGTCGGACACGGCCGCGTTCGGACGATTCCATCGAGCCATGCTCGATGCGGGCATCTGGCTTCCGCCTTCGCAGTTTGAGGCGGCGTTCCTGGGAACGACACACACCGACGAGGACATTGCGGCGACGATCACCGCAGCGCGCGATGCCTTTGCATCGATCTCTGGATGACCGGGGCTTTAGCGCTTGTCGTTATGGGCTTGCCACGCGTCGACGGTGACAAAGCGGGCGCCATTGGCCAGGGCTCGGGGCAAGAGACTGGCAACGGCTGTGACCGTGCGGCTTCGATCCTGTCCGATGCCGGCCTGCCCGCCATCGTGCAGCAACAGGTTGGTGCTCAGCCCGCGGCGCTGGTTGCGGTAGATGCCTTTGCGCAGATTGGCCTCGATACGTATCGCGGTTGTGCGGTCGGTCCAGTCGTAGCCCATTGCATTCCAGAGCACGGTCGTCAGGCCAAGTTCCCGGGCGGCGCGCAGGATATCGGGCCGGCGCGCGCCATGAGGCGGGCGGAAATACCGCACGGGCTGGCCGAGCGTGTCTTCCAGCGCCAGGTTGCAGTCGGCGATCTCGGCCGCGGCGCGTTGCGGAGACTGAAACAGGAGCACCGGATGGGTCATGGTATGGTTGCCGACAAGGTGCCCGGCATCTCGAACGGCGCGAACGAGATCCCGGCGACGCCGCACAAAACGGCCGATCATGAAAAACGTCGCGCGCACCTCATGTCGGGCAAGAATATCGAGCAACTGTATGGTGCAGCGATCATTCGGGCCATCGTCAAACGTGAGCGCGAACTCTGCGGGATCGAACCCGGCCACGATACTGGGGCCAAAGATTTTCGAGGTTGGCCACATGGCAGCGTAGGCATATCCGCCGGCAGCAAGGCTTGCGGTCGTCAGTCCGGCGGTGGCAATCTCTGGCAACATTGCGAATAGTGTATCTCCACTCTTCCCAAAGAGTTGCGGTTCTTAGGGAAGGATGTTAACTTCGTATTTTCTTCGCTCAGCAATGGGCGGAGACAAGCCCCAGTTGAGTGCAGGCCATGGCAAATCTTTTTGAGCAGCCCCGGTACATTGCCGTCGATGGCCCCATTCGAGTCGGCAAATCGACTCTGGCTCGCATTCTCGCCGAAACCTTTCAGGCGCGCCGCATCTCGGAACCCGAGGACAATCCCTTTCTCGACCGCTTCTACAAGGCGGAAGCCGGGGTCGCTTTCCAGACCCAGATGTGGTTTCTTTTCGAGCGGCATGAACAACTGCGCCGCGAAAAGGCGGAGGGGTTCGATACTCCTGCGGTGGCCGACTATCTGTTTGAGAAAGATAAGCTCTTCGCGTACATCAATCTCTCCGACGCCGAACTGAACCTGTACAACCGCTACTATCAGCAGTTCCGGGAGGCCGTGCCGGCACCCGACCTGGTCATCTATCTCCAGGCCTCGCCCGAGGTTTTGAAGCAGCGCCTGAAGAAGAAAGGCGTGGCCGGGGAGCGTGCTATCAGCGACGCGTATCTGGAACAGGTAATCCATGCATATGAGCATTTCTTCTTTCACTACACGGCCAGTGATCTGCTGGTGGTGAACACGTCGGACATCGATTTTGTAAACAACAACCGCGACCTTCAATTGCTGCTTAAGCGGCTTTCGGAGCCCATCAAGGGAACGCAGTACTTCCTTCCACTTGGCGCGGAGAGCGGCTCGTAGGCGTCCTCTGCTGAGGGGCACCCACGCGCTCGGTCAGCTCCGTCGTCCTTTGTATTTGTCGCAGCCGGCCTGCTTTCGTTGAGGTTCGGTCAGGCGTATAGTCAAAGGTGTTCGGGTAGCATCCCGCATTGGGAGCTGCACTGGAGACAAGAATGAGTGTGACGAACTTCTGCACCGCGGACCCCTCCGCGTCTCAGGCGACCTCCGCCAAAGTTACCTTCCAGTCACTGCAGGAAAAGAAGCAGAACGGGATGCCGATCACCGCGCTTACGGCGTATGACTATGCGACCGCGCGCATCGTGGATGAGTGTGGCATCGACCTGATCCTGGTGGGCGATTCGCTGGCCATGGTGGTGATGGGATACGACAGCACCCTGGCCGTAACCGTGGACGAGATGCTGCACCACACGCGCGCGGTTCGCCGTGCGGTCCGGCGTGGGATCGTGGTGGCGGACATGCCTTACGGAAGCTATCACCTCGACCTGCATCGTGGCGTTGAGAACGCCATCCGCTTCATCAAGGAAGCCGGAGCGGAAGCGGTGAAGATTGAAGGGGGAGCCAACCGGGCTGAGCTGATTCAGCACCTGACCGATGCGGAAATCCCTGTAGTTGGCCATCTCGGACTTACTCCGCAGTCGATCCATCGCATGGGCGGCTACAAGGTTCAGGGGAAGTCGATCACTGCCGCCGACACCCTGCTCAAAGATGCTCTCGCACTGGAGCGGGCAGGAGCCGTATGCGTTGTCCTTGAGGGCATGCCTCGGGAAGTGGCGCAGCGCATCACCGAGGAGATCTCGATCCCCACGATCGGCATCGGAGCCGGACCGGGCTGCGATGGTCAAATTCTGGTGATTCATGACCTGGTGAACCTCAGCTTCGCCAAGCCGGCCAAGTTTGTCCGGCAATACGGCGATGCCGCGGCCTTGTACCGGGCGGCGATCGAAGGCTATCGAAACGATGTGGAAACGCGTGCGTTTCCCAGCGAGGCGGAAAGTTACCACCTGCCCAAGGAAACACGCGCAGCCTTTGAACTCACGCCTGTGCTGGCGCGACGCAAGGCCTGATTCGCACCATGCGCGTTCTCAATACGATCGCTGAAGTTCGGATGGCTCTCGGGGAAGCTCGTCGAACCGGTCTGAAAATCGGCCTGGTACCCACCATGGGCGCCCTGCATGCCGGCCATCTTTCGCTGGTGCGTACTGCCCGGGCACAGAACGGCGTGGTGGTGGTGAGCATCTTCGTCAATCCCACCCAGTTCGGCCCGAACGAAGATTTTTCAAAGTATCCGAGGACGCTCGAAACCGACTTGGGCCTGCTCGAAGCAGAAGGCGTGGACCTCGTGTTCGTTCCTGCGGTCGAGGAAATTTACCCTGCCGGCGCGAGCACTTTTGTGAGCGTAGAGGTGCTGCAAGATCGCCTGGATGGAAAGTCGCGGCCGGGGCACTTCCGCGGCGTCGCTACCGTTGTTGCCAAGCTATTTCACATCGTCGCTCCGGATCGCGCCTACTTCGGGCAAAAGGATGCCGCCCAGGTCGCCGTACTGCGGCGCATGGTCCGCGATCTAAATTTCGATCTCGAATTGATCGTATGCCCCATCGTGCGGGAAGCCGACGGTCTGGCCATGAGCTCGCGCAACCGCTATCTGAATTCAGCCGAACGCAAGCAAGCGCTGGTGCTCTCTCGTGCCCTCGATAGCGTGCGGGAACGCTTTGCTGGGGGCGAAGCTAGAGCAGAACTGCTGATCGCGGCGGCCGGCGCGGTTCTGGCTTCGGAGCCCGAAGTCAGGCTGGATTATCTGCAGATTGTCGATCCCGAGACGCTGGAGCCGATCGGGGAGATCAAGGGGCTGGCGCTCGTCGCCATTGCGGCGGTGGTGGGCACCACGCGCCTGATCGACAACGTGGTGCTCGCCTCTACGCTGACCAGCACATCTTCGTGACGCCCCTCAGCTACTTCTGAGGGCCGGGCGCCATTTGGTGCTGGTGGTGTTCTCCTTCGTGCTCTTCCTCCGGAGGCGGGACGAAGGCCTCCGGATGGGCGTGGCCGCGATGGCAAGTACCGCAGGTCACGCGCGCCGCGTGTTCGTCGTGATCCGCATGCTCGGCATGTTCGGCGTGGTCCGCGTGGCTCGGCAGCATGGTCAGCACCTTCCGCGTCGTGTTCCCCCTCTTCACCATCCTCATGGTGGTGATCCATGGGCGGCAGCTGCTTCAGATATTTGCTGTTGATCTCGTGGGTCATGCTCATCATCAGCCGGCCCGCAGCCTTCTCTGACTTGGCGTCTGAGGCGAAGTTAAGGTGATGCGTCTTCGGATCGGACACATGACAGAAATTGCACTCGACCCCAAGTTGGCCCTGGAATCCCCGCATAATGCGGATCACTTCTTCCGGCGGCGTATCCTTCGGCAAGATCTGCAGATTCACGATCTTGGGCAGCGGCGGGCGCTTGCGTGGGACTTGCTGCCCTGTCGTGGGCGGTGCGGTCTGGGCTGAGCTGGCCGCGCGAGCGGAACCGGTGGTGGAGGCGAGGATCACGGCAGCTGCCATCAGCAGCAGGGAAGGTCTCTTTCTCACTTATTGCTCCTTGCGAACATACGAATTGGGTAGCAGTCTACTGAGAGCAGACCATGTTGCTTCATGCTAGCGGCAGACGACGATCCTGCGTCGCTTGCCTGCAAAATGACGCATTCTTCATCGCCCGTCGACACATTCTGGTAAGTTTTCCTTCACCCGCGAGAGACAAAACGGTTTCCAGCAATCAGGAATCGTAGCGGAAAATCGACCGCCTTCCGGATGCCAACCCTGGGCGTGACCTGAATTTCTTCGGGAACGAATCCATCCTCCCGCACCTGCAGTTCTGACGATGCCAGCGTGAGATCGACGCCGTTGTGTTCCCCGCGCAGGATGCCAAAGGCCTGGCAGAGTTTGCCGGGGCCCGATGTAAGCAGCCGCGGGTTAGCGTCCGGCGGAAGATTGCGCAGGCGCGCCATCTCTTCCAGTCCGGATACCGGCTCGAGAGCCCGGATCAGCACGCAGCCTGCCTGTCCCACGGGTTCGCAGGAGATATTCAAGCAGTAGTACATGCCGTAGATGAAGTAGACGTAGGCATGTCCGGGCGGCCCGAAGAGTACCTGGTTCCGCGCCGTAGGGCCAGAGAAGGTGTGCGCCGCCTCATCCGCGCGCCCGATGTAGGCCTCGACCTCGACAATCCGCCCGATCAGCGTCTTCGAGTCAAGTTTCCGGTACAGCAGCTTTCCCAGGAGTCGCCGTGCCACATCGGGCGCGTCATCGAGATAGAAATCACGTGGTACGACCTTTCCGTCCATTTGTGAGTCAGTGCCTGCCTGGGCTGGACGATCTCATGCGGGTTGGTGTTCCTTGATCGTTGCCAGCACCTCTTCGGCGTGCCCTTCCGGCTTCACCTTGGGAAAGATCTTCAGCAACGTGCGATCTGGCCCAATCAGGAAGGTGGTGCGCTCGATGCCCCACACTTTCTTCCCATACATGTTCTTTTCCTTCAGAACGTCAAACTGTTTGCAGACTGCTTCGTCTACATCAGCAAGGAGCGTATAGGGCAGGTCGTATTTTTCCTTGAACTTCTTCTGCGCCTTGGGCGTGTCGCGCGAGATGCCGAGAACGACGGCTCCCGCAGCCTGAATCTTTTTGAAGCTGTCTCGGAACCCGCAGGCCTCGATCGTGCAGCCCGGGGTGTCGGCCTTTGGGTAGAAGAACAGGACAACCGGCTTGCCTGCGTAATCTGAGAGATGGACAGTCCGTTCCTGTTCATCCTGAAGGGTAAAGTCAGCTACCTTGTCATTCACCTGCATGAGAATTCCTTCAGCGTGAGAAAGTGAGTTGTACGGGCGCCGCGTTCCGTCATGGCGCGCATCCAGTGTATCTGGAAGGGACTCTTTCGCATTCATGAGACGTATGGCATCCATTGCTGGAAATGATCGTATGGAAAAGCGGCTGCGAATCTTCGGGTTTTGGGCATTGCCGCTCATCCTCTCGACCGGCCTTTATGCGCAGTATCCGGGGCACCCCGCCAAAGATAAAGAGAAGAATGTGCAGAAGCTGCGCTCCGTAGCTGTGCTGGAGTGGACCGGGGAGCCTGGCAAGCCGAGCGCCAGCAGAATCATTCCGATCGCCATCTACGACGGAGAGCGTTATCAGGATGGCGGGCTGTACCTGGCCCAACCCGCTCCCTTGTCGGTCATCAGCGGCACCGAGTATGAACTGGAGCAAGCGGGTACGCCCAAGGGATTATTCGATGTGTTCAGTGCGCAGAATCAGCAGGGGTCCTGGTATGGATACGGTGTCTGGAAGCCGCTGGTGCCAGTCAAGCAGCACAAGCTGGCAAAATCGCAAGTGCCGCCTACTGTGGTCAAGGACAACGACCCGGATCGACCGACTCTGAAGAAGGCGGATACGGGCGGAAAGAGCGATACCGCAGACGCGGGTTCAACCAATAAAACAGAGTCCTCCGACGACCAGGCCAATTCCGATCCAAGCAAGCCAACGTTGCATCGCAGGCAGTCGAGCGATGAGGCCGATGGCAGCAAGGCAGGTTCGGCGGAATCCAAACCCGCCGCCAAGCCGACGGAGGTGGATCCCGACCGGCCCACACTGCACAAGCACTCGACCTCTCCGACACCAACGGATAGCACGGGGAACTCCGCGCCGGTAACGGCCATGGCTACGTCCGATCCCAACCGGCCAAAGCTGCGGCGAGGCGTGCCGGAGGGCGAAGTGGCGGAGGTGGAGCCAACGAAGCTGACGGGAACTCCGCCGGAACTGCAGCAGATGGCGGCGGTCTCGGATTCGGCCAAGCTGGAGCCTCACCCGTTCACCTACTCCTGGGCCAATCCCGAAGATATGGGGAAGACGAAGGCCGCCCTCGAATTGCTGGCGAAAAAAGCCCTCGCCCAGGGAGGATGGACCCCGCTGACCCAGCCCGTGCCAGGCGCTCGTCCCGCGGCGAAGCCAAAGGTCACGCCTCGAACCGCTGCAGCCCGGCGCGCTGCCGCAGCGAACAAAGCCAAGCAGCCCGACTTGCCCGAGCTATCCGACGAGAAAATGTCCAGCTATGAACTCTCGTCCAGCGGCGGTGCAACGCTGGTCTTCAGCGCCAAGACCGGCGAAGGAACCAGCGAGAGGTATGTCACGCTGATCGCGCAGCCGGACTTCTATGGCGTGCCTCACGTGCTGCTGCAGTCTGTAACCGACGCCGATCATCTGGATGTGAAGCCGCGCATGCGACTCGTCGATGCGGTCGATACCAACGGAGACAATCACGGCGAATTGATTTTTGAGTTGCGCGCCAAGAGCGATCGCCAGTTCGCCATTTATCGCATCTCGGGCGGTCGCGCGCTGCAGACCTTCACTACGGCTTCGCTGCAGTAGGTCTAACGGAGAAGAGGCGCCTTTATCAGGCGCCCCCTTCGGCTACAGCCTCGGCAGTTGCGTCGTATCCCATCCGCCGCCGAGAGCGCGTATCAGCTGCACATTCGCAGCAAACTGCCGGGTCACGATCTCTGCGGCCGTGCGCTGGTTGGTGAGCAGCGCGGTCTGCGCCGTGAGTACTTCCAGGTACGCCGTAACCCCATCCTTGTAGCGATTGGTCGCGAGGGTCAGCGAGCGCTGTGCCGCCTCAACTGCCCCTTGTTCGCTCACCGCTTCCTGCTGCAGGATGCGGAGCGCGGAGAGGTTATCCTCGACTTCCTGAAATGCATTCAGCACGCTCTCACGATAGTTTGCGACTGAGCCCTCGTACGCGGCCTGCGCTTCGCGGGTGACCGCCCGCCTGCGGCCCGCGTCGAACAGCGTTTCAGCGGCATTGCCGCCCACTGACCAGAGCGTGCTTGGCCCCTGCACGAGGGTGCCGAGCGCGAGGCTTTCGACGCCGCCACTGCCAGCCAGGTTCACGTCGGGGAAGTAGGCACTGCGAGCTACACCGATCTGCGCGTTCGCAGCCTGAATGCGCCGTTCATAAGCAGCGATGTCCGGCCTGCGTTCCAGCAACGCCGACGGCATGCCCATGGGAATCTGCGGGAGTGCGAGGTTCAGAGGTGCGACCGGCAAGCTGAAGCTCGACGCAGGTTCGCCGATCAGGGTTGCGATCGCATGTTCATACTGGGCCCGGGCAACGGTGACATCGATCGCCTGCGCTCGCGTGGTCTGCAGCTGAGTGTTCGCAAGTTCGACGTCGGCCTGCGTGGAAACGCCTCCCTTGAATCGGGTGACGGTGAGATCGTAATAGCGTTGGAAGCTGACCACAGTCGCGTCGAGCAGCTGCTTCTGAGTGTCGAGTCCTCGCAGTCTGGAAGTAGTCCAACGCAAGCTCCGAGCGAAGGCTCAGCTCCACTCCCGCTACGTCGGCCGCCGAGGCCTGCGCCGTCGATCGCGCAGCTTCCACCGTTCTGCGGATTCGACCCCAGAAGTCAGGCTCCCATGCGGCCTGGCCCGTGAACGTGAAGTCGTTGTACTGATTGCGGGAGAGAGCGCTGGAAATGGGACGATTGCCTGACAAATTCTCGTGTGCCGCTGAGGTGCCGAGCCCGAGCGTCGGGAACAGGTTGGCCCGATACTGCTGGATGGTAGCCCGAGCCTCGACATACTGCTGCGTGGCAGCCTTCAGGGTCTGGTTGGAGACGGCGACCTTCTCCTCCAACGCGTTCAACTGTGGGTCGTTGTAGATCTCCCACCACTTGCCGCGCAAGGCTGTGTCGCTGGGTTGAGCCGGCTTCCATTGGCCACCGGGCAGGGCCGGTGGCGCAGCGCTGAGGGCCGCGCCCTCGCTTTCCTTATAACTGGGAGGCGCAGGCGCGGCGGGACGCCTGTAGTTCGGTCCCACCATGCAGCCCGACAGAAGCAGGCAAGCCGCGGCCAGACTGAGCAGGCCTGTGAGTTGATCAGGGTAGCGAATGGGTAAGCGGGTCACTGCTGCGGCCCTCCGGCGCGGCTGTTCCCGTGCTCCTGAGCGGCGGCTGCACCTCCGGAGTGTTTTGCTCCTGCGCCTCCGTTGTCTCCGGCCTCGGCCGTTGCGATCCGACGAATCGTCTTGCGATCCGCCTTGCGAGCCGGATGCTCCGCCGCCAGTTGCGGCACCCTGACTGCCACTCTGGCCTCCGCCCTGCGCTCCTCCGCCTTGCGTGCCGCTGGCTTGCGGGCGTCCGCCTGGGCGTGCTGGTTCCGGACGCGTGACCTGAACCTTCTCGCCGTCAATCAACGAGTCGGGTGGATCCTGAATCACTTCCGACTGCGCATCGAGCCCGCTGATGACCTGCACCATCCGGCCATCATCATGGCCCAGCACGACGGGCATCAGCCTGGCCTGATTGCCATTCACGACCGTGCCGACCCGCAGACCCTCTGACCGGAACATGAGCGCGGAGACAGGAATCATGTAGGACTGGCCCCTCGAGTTCAGCTTCAGATGGACCTCGGCGTACGCGCCCGGCAGCAGCTCACCTTTGCGGTTGTCGATGTCAACTTCGACCAGCAAAGTGCGCGAGGTCGGATCGATCTGGTCTGACGTGCGGACCAGCCTGCCCTGGAACCTGCGGCCGGGGAACTGGTCGAACGTGATGTCGGCAGTCAGTCCACGCACGGCGGCGCGCGAATAGATCTGCGGCACGTTGATGTAGACGCGAAGCTTGTCGAGCGCAGCCATGTGGAACAATTCGTTACCGCCACCGGCACTGATCAGCTGGCCGGTATCCACGTTGCGTGCCGTCAGTACGCCGTCGAACGGCGCATAGACCTTCTCGAAGTCGACCAGTTGCTGCACGCGTTGCACATTGGCTTGCGCGGATCTGACTGCGGTATTGCCGGCCAGCGCCTGGGTGGTGAAGTTCTCGGTCTCCTGCTTGGAGACAGCGTCCTGCTTCAACAGGTCCTGGTACCGCTTCGACGTGGTCGCCGCGTTCTGTGCGTTGGTGGTAGCGGTCGCGAGATCAGCCTGCGCCTGCGCCAACTGTTGATCGATCTCCGGCGATTCGATGTCGGCGAGCAACTGGCCTTTCTTCACGTGAGCGCCGATATCGAAGTACCACTTCTTGAGATAGCCGTTGGTGCGAGCGTAGATCGGCGAATCGGTGAACGCCTGCACGTTGCTCGGCAGGATTACCTCTTCGGTCGGCTCGCCCGCACGAGGCTGCGCCGCGATCACAACGGGCGCGGCGAGGGCGTCGGTCTGTGCTGCCAGTTTGCTGCGAGCCCTGACGCGCGGCACGATGCCTGCGATCGCAATAATGACCGCCACTACGAGCAGCACCAGGACAACCGTCACCACTCGGCCGCGCGTAGATCGACGGCGCTGCCTGTTCATTCGGATCGGTATGATCCGACTCGATGCTGCGGATCCTGCGTTCCTTGTTCTAAGTTATCCATCTCTGCCAATTCTCCAGGATTGCATGTGAGGCTAGTTGTGTTGCTGACGTGCGGCTCTCTGGCGGCGCTTCCGCTCCAGTCGCCCGTGCAGCACACTGAAAAAAGTTGGTACGAAAAACAGGGTGGACGCTGTCGCAAAGATCAGGCCACCGATCACCGCGCGTCCGAGTGGCGCATTCTGTTCACCGCCATCCCCCAGGCCTAACGCCATCGGCACCATGCCGATGATCATGGCCAGCGCAGTCATCAGCACCGGACGGAATCGCGTGAAACCGGCAGCCAGAGCCGCAGCCGGAGCATCTCCGACGTTCGACTCCAACTGCTCTCGTGCGAAGCTGACGACCAGGATCGAGTTTGCCGTCGCCACACCCATGCACATGATGGAGCCCGTGAGCGCGGGCACGCTGATGTGGGTATGGGTGATGAAGAGAAACCAGACGATGCCGCACAAGGCAGCCGGCAAGGCCGAGATGATGATGAACGGGTCGAGCCACGATTGAAAATTCACCACGATCAGCAGGTACACGAGAAGGATGGAGAAGGCCAGCCCTGCAGTGAGTCCGATGAACGAGGAGCGCATGGTCTGCACTTGTCCCCGCACCACGAGCTGCGAGCCGTGCGGCAATTCCTTCCGGTGCTGATCGATAACCAGCTCGATCTTCTTATCGACGCTGGCTAAGTCGGTGTTCTCGACGTTGCCGTAGATATCGATCACCGGCTGGATGTCGTAGTGGCTCACGGTGCCGACCTCGGAGCCGCGCGTGATCTCCGCCAGGTTGCCGAGAATCTGCACCGGCCGGCCGCGATTCGCGAAGATGGACGCCGGCACCAAACCACCGGGCATGCTGCTGCCGCTGGTCGAATCAGAGGTTCCGCTGCCACTGGATCCGCTGTTGCCCGAGCCGCCCGGAGTAACGGGAATACTGTTCAACGCCTGCAGCGAGTCGAGCTCATATTGCGGCGCCTGGGCAGCGATGCTGTAACTCACGCCATTCTGCGGGTTCAGCCAGTAAGTCGGAGAGGTCTGAAAGCTGCCGCTGGTCGCAATCAACAAGCTCTGCGCCACGTCGCGCTGGGTCAGGCCGATCTGCTGCGCCTTGGTGCGATCCACGTCCACCGTGAATCGCGGATCGTCAAACGGCTGCTGAATGCGGATATCGGCGGTTCCGGGAACGTACTTGATATCGTTCATCAGCTTCTCCGCGAACTCGCGGTTGCCCGCAAGATTGGGTCCGATGATCTGGACGTCCAGCGGGCTGGGCAGTCCGAAGTTCAAGATCTGGGTGACGATATCTACGGGCAGGCTATAGACGGTCACGCCGGGAAATTCGAGTGCAAGCTTGCCGCGCAGGTCCTGTACATACTCCTGCGAAGGCCTGTGCTTCTTGCCGAGCGCCACCAGGATGTCGGCATCCGCCGGTCCGACCGGTGCCGAGTTGCTGTAAGAAAGATTCAAGCCCGCTGTACGGCACGCCGATGTTATCGATGATGCTGCCCAGTTCTTTCTGCGGTATCTCTTCGCGAATCGCCTCGTCGATCTGATCGCAGAGGCGCGCTGTCTCTTCAATGCGCGTGCCGGTGCGCGCTCGAATGTGCAGCTTGAACTGGCCGCTATCCACTGACGGGAAGAAATCCTGGCCCAGCCATGGATACAGCAGGGCAAACGATCCCAGCGTAAAGACGAAGAACAGCATCAGGAACGGCTGTCGCGTTGTTGATACAGACGTCGAGCAGCGAACGATAGCCGACGCGGAGACGTTCGAAGTCACGTTCAAAGGCGAGTTGGAAGCGGACCAGGGGATTGCGGCTCTGCTGCTTGCTCTCGACGGCTTCCTCGTCATGCTCCTGCAACAGATACTTGGCCATGGTCGGCACGACCGTACGCGAAAGCAGGTAAGAGGCGAGCATGGCGAAGACGACCGCCTCTGCCAGCGGCACAAACAGATACTCGCGCCACGCCGGTGAGGAAGAACATCGGCACGAAGACGATGCAGATGGAGATGGTCGAGACAAACGCCGGAATCGCGATCTGAGAGGCGCCATCGAGAATTGCCTGCTCGATCTCCTTGCCCTCTTCGAGATTGCGGTTGATGTTTTCGATTTCGACGGTGGCATCGTCAACCAGGATGCCGACCGCCAGGGCCAGACCGCCGAGCGTCATGATGTTGATCGTCTCTCCGAGCGCGCTCAGCAGGATGATCGAGCACAAGATCGAGAGCGGAATCGAAACCGCGATGATGAGCGTGCTGCGCCAGCTTCCCAGAAAGATCGAGAATCATGACGCCGGTGAGGCATGCAGCGATGATGCCTTCGCGCACCACGCCGCTGATGGCGGACCGCACAAACAGCGACTGATCGGAGAGTGGCGTGATCTTCAACTGCGGAGGAAGCTGGCTGCTGATAACCGGCAGCTTCTCGCGGATGCTCTTGATGATGTCGAGGGTAGAGGAGTTACCCGTCTTCTGAATGGTGAGCAGGGAAGCGCGCTGCCCGTCCACGCGCACGATGTTGGTTTGTGGCGGAAAGCCGTCTCGCACGTGGGCCACATCGTGGATGTAGACAGTCGCGCCGTTCACGCTGCGAATCGGCAGATCATTCAAGCCCTGAATGGTCGTGGGCGCGCTGTTGGTTTCGAGCGTGTACTCGAAGCGCCCGACCTTCGCTGTACCGGAGGGCAGGATGAGGTTCTGTACGGAGATGGCATTGACCACGTCCGCCGGCGACAGGCCTTTCGACTGCAGCGCCTGAAGGTTCAGATCCACCTGCACCTGGCGCTGCTTGCCGCCGTAGGGATAGGGGATCGAGGCTCCTTCTACAGTGGCCAGCTGCGGTCCGGATATTGTTCAGGCCGAAGTCATTGAGCTGCTGCTCTGACAGCCCCGCGCCGGAGAGGCCCAACTGCAGAATAGGAACACTGGAAGCGCTGTATTGAATGACCAGGGGCGGCGTGGTGCCCTGCGGAAACTGGCGGAGCTGGGTTTGCGCGACCGCAGTTACCTGGGCCACGGCGTTGGCCATGTTCACCTTGGGCTGAAAGTAAATCTTGATCAGACCGATGCCGTTCAGCGACTGGGACTCGATGTGATCGATGTCGTTCACCGTCGTAGTGAGCGACCGTTCACTCAGCGTGACAATCCGGCTGGACATCTGCTGAGGGGAGAGTCCGCTGTAGTTCCAGATCATGGTCACAACAGGGATATTGATATTCGGAAAAATATCCGTGGGCGTCGTCAGAATCGAGAACGGGCCGAGGATCAAAAGAAGCAGCGCGAAGACGACGAAGGTATAAGGCCGTCGAAGCGCAAGGCGGACAATCCACATGAGTTACTTTTCTCCTACTGCGAAACGGCTTCCCGGCCATCACGACAGTGACAGATGGAAGCGCCGCCCGGTAGCGAGCGGCTTGGCTGGAGTGACTCTTCCAAAGAATCGAAAGGCCAGAGCTTCCTGACTTCCAACCCTCAAAAGCTGCTTGTGAGGTCACGGCGTAACCCGGAAGGCAGGAATCAGCCCTCAGTCGGCATTATAAGTTCGCGATGGAAAGCGGCAAACCTACCGGCTAGGTACCTGCTAGACGAACTGGCATGACCAAAAGACTCCTCGGCAGGCCACGCGCCGGTTCGACCGGAACAGCAGGATCTCTTAGTAGGTAGATGAATATTCGGAGCGGTGCGATTCAGCGAAGTCAAAGAGCGCCGCGAGTCGAGCCTACCCACACAGTTAGGATGTTGGTGTAACTGGCCGCGGAAGCTCGGTTCGGCGGCCCCGGAGGAAAATATTTACAATGGTTGGGCTCGAAACTCTCATCCAACCTTTACCGACAGTCGAATCTGGATGCATCCTCGGACTTGGTGAGTGGAATCGGCACCCGGTTCTCGGTGACGAAGGTGCGGGCCTCTGAGAAACCTTTCCCCCGCCTGACTCGTCGGAATAAGGGAAGGGCCCGGCTTCTTCCACCTCAACGAATAGCCTGCAGTCTCGCATCACGGAAGTCAGCGACGAAAACACATGTCATCTACTCAAATCAGCCCGCCGGTTACGCCTTCGCCAAATGCGCCTCTGCCCCGCTTAGAGCCGAAAAAAAGTCATGTTGTCAGAAACGTAGTCCTGCTTCTGGTTGCGGCGCTGATCGCCTTCTTCGTATGGCGTATCTCGACCGCCCGGCAGAAAGCGGATGCCGCCGCCGCTACCAAGCAGGCCGCCACGGCGAACCGCGCCATACCCGTGCAGGTCGCCAAGGTGCAGCAGCGGTCGATGCCCATCTTCATTACCGGTTTGGGTTCGGTCACGCCGTATTACACGGTGACGTTGAAGGCGCGGGTGACCGGCGAGTTGATGCGGGTCAACTTCAAAGAGGGGCAGGAGGTCAAGACCGGCGAGGAGCTGATGACAATCGATCCGCGTCCTTACCAGGCGATTGTCGACCAGGCGCGTGGTCAATTGGCGCGGGATGAGGCGCAGCTGAATAATAACCAGGCCGAATACAACCGTTACAAGGCGCTTTTCAACGAGGGTGTGGTCTCAAAAGAGCAACTCGACACCTACGCGTCCAACCTGGGTCAGTTCGAGGGCGCGATCAAGTCCGACCAGGCCAACATTGAGGCCGCCCAGCTCAACGTCACGTATTGCCATATAACTTCGCCCATCTCAGGACGAGTCGGTCTGCGACTGGTCGATCCCGGGAACATCATCACGGCTAATACCACCAATCTGATCGTGATCAACCAGTTTCAGCCAATCGCCGTGAACTTCACCTTGCCCGAAGACCAGCTGCAAAAGGTGCTCACCAAGTTACAGGCAGACAAGCAGCTTCACGCAGACGCCTATGATCGGTCAGATACGCAGCACATCGCGAGCGGCGAACTGCTCACCGCCGATAATCAGATTGATCCCACCACCGGCACCGGCAAGCTGAAGGCGGTGTTTCCCAACAAGGACGAGCTGCTTTTCCCAAACCAGTTTGTAAACGTGCACCTGGTGCTGGAACAAAGGCCCTCCGCGATCACGATTCCCGCCGCCGCCGTGCAGCATGGGACCGAGGGTGACTTCGTCTGGCTGGTCAACGATGCCGATAAGAAAGTCGCCATGCAGTCGATCAAGGTGGACCTGGTCGAGGGCACCACCACCATTGTGGACACTGGGCTCAGCGCGGGTCAGATGGTGGTGACGGACGGCGCCGACAAGCTTCGGAACGGCATGGCGGTTGAGCCGCGCCTTGCAACGCCGAATCGTACGCGGCAGCAAAACAACAATAACGGAACTATGGGACAGTGAACCCTTCCCGGCCATTCATCCTGAGACCGGTCGCCACGTCGCTGCTCATGGCGGCGATTCTGCTGGCCGGCTTTGTTGCCTACCGGCAACTGCCCGTCTCCGCGCTCCCAGAGGTGGACTACCCGATCATCCAGGTGATGACGTTTTATCCGGGTGGCAGCCCCGACGTGATGGCTTCGTCAGTGACGGCGCCGCTCGAGCGGCAGTTTGGGCAGATGCCCGGGCTGAACCAGATGACCTCCACCAGTTCCCAGGGCGGTTCGGTCATCACCCTGCAGTTCAATCTCGACGAAGACATCGACGTTGCTGAACAAGAGGTGCAGGCCGCCATCAATGCTGCTTCCAGCTTCCTGCCCGCCGGCCTGCCAAACCCGCCCGTCTACAGCAAGGTGAATCCGGCAGACCAGCCCATTCTCACACTCGCGCTCTCGTCGAAGATTCTCCCGCTGCAGCAGATAGAGGATTTGGCAGACTCCAACCTGGCCCAGAAGATTTCGCAGGTCACCGGAGTCGGCCTGGTGCAGATTGCCGGCGGTCAGAAACCAGCGGTGCGCATTCAGGCGAATCCGGCACAGCTGGCTTCGTATGGCTTGAGTCTGGAAGACCTTCGCAACCAGCTTGCGACGAGCAACGTGGATCAGGCGAAGGGAACGCTGAACGGTCCGCGGCAGACCTACACCATCGGCGCCAACGACCAATTGCTGACCAGTAGTTCTTACGAGCCGGTGGTGATCGCCTACAAGAATGGCGCGCCGGTTCGAATTTCGGATGTCGCCCAGGTCGTCGATGGCGCCGAAAACATCATGCAAGCTGCGTGGATGAACACCACGCCCTCCGTGATTGTAAACATCCAGCGCCAGCCAGGAGCCAACATCATCGGCGTGGTCGATCGCATCGAGAAGCTGATGCCGACGCTCAAGGCCAGTCTCCCGGCGTCGATCGATGTGGTCACGCTGACCGACCGCACCACCACCATCCGCGCCTCGGTCGCAGATGTGAAGTTCTCGTTGATGCTCACCATCGGACTGGTGGTGATGGTCATCTTCCTCTTCCTGCGCAATCTCGCGGCGACCATTATTCCCAGCGTGGCAGTGCCCCTCTCGCTGATCGGCACCTTTGGTGTGATGTATCTGCTGGGCTACAGCCTGAATAACCTCACGCTCATGGCGTTGACCATCTCGACCGGGTTCGTCGTCGATGATGCCATCGTGATGATCGAGAACATTTCCCGCTATCTTGAGGAAGGCGACTCGCCACTGGAAGCAGCGTTGCGAGGCTCCGAGCAGATCGGCTTCACCATCCTCTCGCTCACGGTTTCGCTGATCGCGGTGCTCATTCCGCTGCTCTTCATGGGCGACGTGGTCGGCAGGCTCTTCCGGGAATTCGCTATCACCCTGGCCGTGACCATTCTCGTGTCTGCGGTGGTGTCGCTCACCCTGACGCCGATGATGTGCGCCAAGATTCTGCGCCACAAACCTGCCGACAAGCAGGGCCGCTTCTATCTCGCTTCGGAGCGTTTTTTCGAAAGGGTCATCGCAGCATACGGGCGAACGCTGCAGGTCGTGCTTCGGTATCGATTCATCACATTGCTGGTGACGATTGGTACGTTGGTGCTCACGCTGCTACTGTACGTCATCGTGCCCAAGGGCTTCTTTCCGGTGGAAGATACCGGTGTGCTGCTGGGCATCTCGGAGGCGCCACAGACCGTATCGTTCACCTCCATGGCCCAGCGCCAGCAGCGCATGTCCGAGGCCATTCTGAAGAATCCGAATGTCGAGAGTCTGTCGTCTTTCATCGGTATAGATGGCGTGAATACCACCCTGAACAGCGGGCGAATTCAGATCAACCTCAAGCCTCGTAACCAGCGGAAGGCCTCGGCCACGGAGGTGATCCAGCAGTTGCAACCCGAGCTTGCCAAAGTGGAAGGCATCACGCTTTATATGCAGCCGCTACAGGATCTGACTGTATCGGACGTCGTAAGCCGCACGCAGTACCAGTACACACTGGAAGATGCGAACGCGGCCGAACTTGCCGAATTCACGCCCAAACTTGTAGAGCAGCTGAGCCGGCAGCCAGAGCTTCGAGAGGTGGCGAGCGATCTGCAATCCACGGGGCTTGAGACCGAGATCGTCATCGACCGCGATACGGCTTCGCGCCTGGGCGTCACGCTGCAAGCTATCGACAACACGTTGTACGACGCCTTTGGCCAACGCCAGGTCTCGACCATGTTCACGCAACTGAATCAGTATCATGTTGTGCTCGAGGTTGCGCCCAACTTTCAGAGAACGCCGGACGATCTGTCGAGCCTCTATGTCGCGTCCTCCACCGGCACGCAGGTACCGATCACCGCTTTCACTCACGTACGGCAGACCACCACGCCTCTGGCAATCAACCATCTCGGACAATTCCCCTCGACGACCATTTCCTTCAACGTCGCACCGGGCGGCTCTTTGGGTGAGGCAGTGAAGGCGATCAAGAGAGTGGAAGGACAGATCGGGATGCCCCTCAGCATCAATGCCGAGTTTCAGGGCACGGCCGCGGCCTTTCAGTCTTCACTCTCTAACGAGCCGATCCTGATCCTGGCGGCCCTCATCACGGTCTACATTGTGCTGGGCGTGCTGTACGAGAGCTACATTCATCCCATCACCATTCTGTCCACGTTGCCCTCAGCCGGCGTCGGTGCCATTCTCGCGCTGATTGTGTTCAAGACAGACCTCAGCGTCATTGCCATCATCGGCATCATTCTGCTGATCGGCATCGTGAAGAAGAATGCCATCATGATGATCGATTTCGCGCTCGACGCGGAGAGAAACCAGGGCAAGACCGCGGAAGAGTCCATTTACCAGGCCTGTCTCCTGCGCTTCCGTCCGATCATGATGACCACCATGGCTGCGCTGCTCGGCGGTCTTCCGCTGGCGCTCGGTTCGGGTGTCGGGTCCGAATTGCGCCGGCCTCTCGGCATCACGATTGTGGGCGGCCTGATTGTCTCCCAGGTGCTCACGCTCTACACCACGCCGGTCATCTACCTCTATTTCGATAAGCTTGCGCAGCGGCTCTCGCCTTCCCGGGCGCGGCGAGCACAGCATGAAGTCGCGGTCTCGGCGGACTAGGCGACCATGCACCTCTCCGCCACCTTCATTCGCAGGCCGGTTGCCACATCGCTGTTGAGCCTCGCTCTCCTGATGGCGGGAGCGGTGGCGTACACCTTGCTTCCGGTGGCATCGTTGCCCGAAGTCGAATTCCCCACAGTGTTCGTCGGCGGGGGCGTACCGGGCGCCAGTCCTGAGACCATGGCATCTTCCGTGGCGACTCCGCTGGAGCGCCAGTTCGGCCGCATTGCCGGCATTACCCAGATGACGTCCTCGAGTTCCCTCGGCGGAACATCGGTCATTCTCCAGTTCGATCTGAATCGCGATATCAATGCCGCGGCTCGCGATGTGCAGGCTGCGATCAATGCGGCGCGCAGCCAACTGCCGGCGAACCTGCCGCAGAATCCCACGTATCGCAAGGTGAATCCGGCCGATGCGCCGATCATGATTCTGGCGCTCACCTCCGATACCTTGTCGCAGGGCCAGCTTTATGACGCGGGCGATTCGATCCTGGCGCAGAAGATCTCGCAGATCCAGGGGATCGGCCAGGTGTTTGTGGGCGGCAGCGCCCAGCCTGCTGTGCGCGTCGAAGCGAATCCCATGCAGTTGAGCGCCTACAACATCGGTCTGGAAGCTCTTCGCACGGCGATAAGTTCCGTGAATATGAATCTGGCCAAAGGCTCACTCAAGACCGGCCAGAGAACTTCCGCTATCACTGATAACGATCAGCTGATGCATGCCAACCAATATGCACCGCTGATTGTTTCGTATACCAACGGCGCGCCGGTACGGCTCAGCGATGTAGCGCAGGTGACCGACTCGGTCTCGGATATCCATACGGCGGGACTGGCGAACGGCGTTCCCGCAGTTCTGCTCATCGTGTTCAAGGTGCCGGGCGCCAACGTGATCGATGCGGTCGATCGGGTCACCGCCGCCATGCCGCAGCTACAAGCCTCGATCTCTCCGATGATCAAGATGAGCGTGGTGCTGGATCGCACGGTGACGATTCGCGCTGCGGTGCGCGACGTAGAAATCACTCTTATCATCTCGATCCTGCTCGTGGTCATGGTGGTTTTCCTGTTCCTGCGGAATGCATGGGCCACCATCATCCCCAGCGTCGCTGTTCCGCTCTCGCTGGTGGGCACCTTCGGGGTCATGTATCTGTTGGGCTACACGCTCGACAACCTCTCGCTGATGGCGCTGACCATCTCGACCGGGTTTGTCGTGGACGACGCCATCGTCGTGATCGAAAACATCACGCGATATCTCGAACAGGGGTACACGCCGTTCGACGCAGCCATGCGGGGTTCGCGCGAAATTGGATTCACCGTGCTCTCGATGAGCACCTCGCTGATCGCGGTCTTCATTCCGATTTTGCTGATGGGCGGTATCGTCGGCCGGCTCTTTCGCGAATTCGCCGTCACGCTGAGCGTAGCCATTGCGATGTCGCTGCTCATCTCGCTGACCACCACACCGATGATGTGCGCGAAGTTTTTGCGATCGCAGCATGACCAGCAACACGGGAACGCCTACATGCTGGGCGAGCGGTTCTTTGCCTGGCTCCTCGCCGGCTATGACCGCGGATTGCGTTGGGTCATTCGGCACGAATTTCTGGTTCTCGGAATCGCCGTCGCGACATTCTTTCTGAACATTTACCTCTTCATGCTGGTCCCGAAGGGCTTCTTCCCCCAGCAGGACACCGGCCGCATGGGCGGCGCCACGCGCGCTTCGCAGGACATCTCCTTCGACGCGATGAAGCAGAAACAAGCGGAGTTCGCTGGAATCGTGCAGCAGGATCCGGGGGTGGCCTACGTGATGGCCTTTGCCGGCGGCAGCGGCGGCGGTGCTACGACCAACGTCGGCCGCATGTTCGTCACCCTGAAGCCGCTAAGCGAACGTAAGGTGAGTTCCGACCAGATCATCAATCGCTTGAGGCCCAAACTGGCCAAGATTCCGGGCGCGACCCTGTTCCTGCAATCGGCCCAGGACATATCCGTCGGCGGGCGCATGTCGGACGCGCAATATCAGTACACCCTCTCCGACGAGAATCTGAACGAGCTCAACCAGTGGTCTCCCAAACTTCTGGCCAAGATGCGCACCATGCCCGAACTGCGCGATGCCTCGACCGATCAGCAGGATCAGGGTCTCGAGGCTGCGTTGGTGATCGATCGGGACACAGCCGCGCGACTGGGAGTGACGCCAGCCGCGATCGACGCGACCTTGTACGACGCCTTCGGTCAGCGGCAGGTTTCGACCATGTATACGTCACTGAATCAGTATCATGTGGTGATGGAGGTCGCTCCGCAGTTCCAGCGGGATCCTGACGCCCTGAGCAACATCTACGTCAAATCCACCACCGGCGCTGAGGTGCCGCTCACGGCGGTCACCCACTATCAGTCGAACCGCACCGCCGCTTGCAGTAAATCACCAGGCTCAGTTTCCCGCCGTCACCCTGACGTTCAATCTGGCGCCTGGCGTCTCCCTGGGGCAGGCGGTTACCGCGCTCGAACAGGCTGAAGCGGAGATCGGGATGCCGAGCACGGTTCACCCCAGCTTCCAGGGCACCGCCCAGGCCTTCCAGACCTCGCTCGCCAGTGAACCGGTGTTGATTGCGACGGCGATCGCGTCGGTCTACATCGTGCTGGGCATGCTGTACGAGAGCCTGATTCATCCGCTGACAATTCTCTCGACCTTGCCATCTGCGGGCGTGGGCGCGATTCTCGCCTTGCTGATCACTCACACGGACCTGAGCGTGATCGCCATGATCGGCATCATTCTCCTCATCGGCATTGTGAAGAAGAACGCCATCATGATGATCGACTTCGCCCTCAATGCGGAGAGGAACGAAAACAAGTCGCCGGAAGAGGCGATTTATCAGGCCTGCCTTCTGCGTTTCCGGCCCATCATGATGACCACCATGGCGGCCTTGCTGGGTGGCTTGCCGCTGGCGCTGGGAACGGGCACGGGCTCAGAGCTGCGCCGGCCGCTGGGCATCACCATCGTAGGCGGGCTTATCGTGTCACAGATGCTCACCCTTTTCACCACGCCGGTCGTCTATCTCTTCTTTGACAAGATTCAGCTGCGGGTGCGGAATTGGCGCCATCGGAACGATCGGCTCATTCACGCGCCCGATGTGAGTGTGTAAGCATCTGCCCTTGAGACCAAAAGAAAACGCCAGCGAGTAAGAACGCCGGCGTTTCTGTCGTATTTCCTTAGTTTGGTAGTGCTACTTGGCGAAGGCAGGCTCCAGCTCGGTGGCGACCGTGCTCACCTGCTTCTCAGGGAAGTAGGCGTTGAGCGTGTACTGCTCGATCATCCGCTGCGTGTTGAAGAACGAGCCGTTCAACGCGATGGACGAGCGCATGATCTTCTGCCATTGCAGCGGTTCGCGATAGTAGAGCGGCAGGATACTCTGCTCGAGGTGCCCATAGAGCGAGTCGGCTTCGCCCTCCACATCTTCGCGGTCGTCGATGGGCCAGCCGGTGACTCCCTCGATGCAGCCTTCAATCCACCAGCCATCGAGAATACTGAGGCTGGGCACTCCGTTCAGGGCGGCCTTCATGCCGCTGGTACCCGACGCTTCGTAGGGACGCTTCGGCGTATTCAGCCAGAGGTCGACGCCGCCGGTGAGCAACGCCCCAAGCTTCCACTCGTAATTTTCCATGTAGAGAATGTGCAGCTTGTCGGAGTTGAGCCGCTGCGCCACTTCGAAAACGCGGCGAATGAGGGCCTTACCGGGATCGTCGTGAGGATGCGCTTTGCCCGCATACAGGATCTGCAATCCGCCAAACTGATCTGCCATCTTGACCAGGCGCTCAGGATCGGTGAACAGCAGGTCGGCGCGCTTGTAGGTGGCCACGCGACGTGCGAACCCGATAGTGAAGACGTCCGGGTTCAGGCTAACCCCGGTGCGGTCCGACACGACATCCAGCAAGGCTTTCTTTGAAGCTGCATGTGCCTGGGCGATCTCTGCCTCGGGAATGTCGATCGCATACCGCAGGGTCAGGTTGTCGGTTCTCCACCGGGGCAGCTGCCGGTCAAACAACCCCTGGAACGAAGGAGAAGTCCAGGTCGCGGCGTGCACGCCATTGGTAATCGCGTCGATGGTGTAGTCGGGAAACATGGAGCGCGAGACCTTGGCATGCTGCATGGCGACGCCGTTCACAAATCTCGAGAAACGGAGCGCAATGTAAGTCATGTTCAACAGGCCCTCGTGGAAGCAGCCAAGCCGTTCCAGCACCTGCGCGCGCTCGAACCCTAGAATGCGCTGTGTCTGCTCCATCGAGAAGCGGTCGTGGCCTGCGGGCACCGGGGTATGCGTGGTAAACACGCACTGCTGGCGGACAGCGTCCACGTCGCCATCGTTCGCCTGGTCGAGCGGCCGGCCGGCGAGTTGCTGCTCGAGCAAAGCCAGGGCCAGCAGGGAAGCGTGGCCCTCGTTCATGTGATAGACCTGCGGATCGCGGCCCAGCGCCTTTAGAATGCTGGCTCCGCCCATGCCCAGCACCGTCTCCTGACATAACCGGTAGTCGCCATCGCCCCCGTATAGATGATCGGTCAATGTCCGGTCACGAGCATCGTTCTGCTCCAGATCGGTATCGAGGAAGTAGATGGGCACGATGTGGCCGGTTACGCCCACCAGGTCGTATCGCCAGGCCTTCACCAGGACCGTTCGCCCTTCAATGGTGACGGTGACGGTCGGCGCTTCTGTCTCCAGCTGTTCGGCCGGGTTCCACGGCTGATTCTCTTCGCTCTGTACGCCACGGGCGTCCAGGTGCTGGCGGAAATAGCCTTTATGGTGGACCAGCGTGACAGCAGCCAGCGGCAATCCCAAATCGGCTGCCGAGCGCAGCGTATCTCCGGCGAGAACGCCCAATCCACCGCTATAGGTCGGCATCTTGGGAGAAACTGCAATCTCCATCGAGAAATACGCAATGGAGCCGCGCCCATGCAGCGCGCCTGACGACCAACTCTGTGTTTCTTGAACCGGCAAATCCATCCCCCAACTCTCCCTGCAAGTGGTTCTTGCTTGGCCCGTGCCCTCTTTTTTGGATATCAAGCCCAAGACTGCGACGATGCCCCGTTCTTTCACTATCGGCTCATCCACAGGTGTTGATCTTGTTCCGGGGGCAATCTGCGTATTCTACCAACCACTAATCTTTTCAAGCGATGCGGTCACAAGTAAAGTGGCCCGCGTTGACCCCATCAGCGTGCTGCCTGACTCGGCTGCGGGCACATCTGTGGCTCTTAGTCGGCCTGATGCGCCCCTGCTGATGGCAACGAGCGATATATCTCCGGTTGGATGCCGGTTGCTGACTCGTAGCCAGCTGAGATCTTCTGGATGAACGCATCCGCCTTCCCAGTCTCGACCAGGTTTACCGTGCAGCCGCCAAATCCGCCACCGGTGAGTCGGGCCCCGATGCAGCCTTGCAGCTTCTGCGCCAACTCGACCAGAATGTCGGCCTCTGGACAACTGGCTTCAAAGTCATCGCGATAGCTGGCATGCGCCTCGGCCATGAGCCGCCCCACGGTGGGCAGGTCATCCCGTTCCAGGGCATCCGCAGCTGCGACCGTACGGGTATTTTCTGTAATGACATGCCGGCAGCGTTTGAACGAATCCACGCTCATCTCGCCTCGCCAGCGCTCGAGTTCCTCCAGGGTCGCGTCGCGCAGTACGCGAATCTCCGGACGGTGCATCCGCAGCACATCGACCCCCGCTTCCATCTCGGCCCGGCGGGTGTTGTATTCGCCGCCAGCATGGGAGTGTTTCACCATGGTGTTGCAAATCACCAGGCTGATTCCGTCCGGGATCTTGGCCAAACGGAAGGAGAGGTCGCGGCAGTCGAGCAACAACGCGTGTCCGGCCGCGCCGCAGCAGGAGATGAACTGATCCATAATCCCGCTCTGCGTTCCTACATACTGGTTCTCGGCCCGCTGGCACATGCGGGCAATCTCCGGAAGTGGAAAGGTGGTCTCTGTGAGGCTCAGCAAGGCAAGCATGGTGGCTACCTCGACGGAAGCAGACGAACTCAGCCCGGCACCCAGAGGAACGTCGCCAAGCAGGCTGAGATTGAAGCCAGGCAGCTCAATGCCCGCGCTTTTGAGCACCGAGAAGACGCCGAGAGGATAGTCGCTCCAGTGATGAATCGCCTTGGCGGGTATCTCATCCAGGTCGTAGGAAACGGCTTCGTCGAAATTGCTGGAATAGACCGAGATCGTATCGTCTGGGCGAGGGCTCACAGCGGCCCAGGTAGCGAACTCGATCGCAGCCGGCATCACGAAGCCTTCTGAATAATCGGTATGTTCGCCAATCAGGTTTACGCGCCCGGGAGCCACAAATACAGCAGGCTTGCTCTTGAAACGTTCCGCATGCGCTTTCTCTATGGCGCGTACATTCTCTGCTGCTGTAGTAGTCACCCGACCCCCTCATACGCAATCGACGCGTTCAACGAATGTTCCTAACCTGCAGTTCAACCTGCCAGCTGTCACTTTGTTTCGGATCCAGCGTACGCGCCCAGCCCTTGCGGAGAGCGACCGCCAGCGAATCCGTCGGAGCTGTGCATGGTTCCAAAGCCACACAGAATTGCTTGGAGTCTCGACCCGGCGGCCAACCACCATAACTGATCCAGACGCCTAGATAATGAGCGAATCGGTGATCGAAGGTCATGTGGATCTCGAGCCCGAGACGAGCCCGCTGCAATGTACACCATGCCTCAGAGAGGGGGCCGGTGAACAGCTTGTCGCCCACCTGCTCAGCTGCGGTGCCCACCAGGCCAAGGTCGGTCGCGCTGCCGGAGGCCGTCGTAGTGCGCGGCCATGAATGATGTGTTCCCTGAGAGCCCAGACGACCGCCCGCCGACCACTCGACGGTAACCTGCTTGACCGAGGAGGGCAGGACGATGCGGTCTCCGGGATCCACAGCGAAGCCGGGATGCGCCGACCAGAGATACGGAACGGGCTGGCTGCCGATGTTTTCAAGCTGATAACTCAGCAGCAGCCGATCTCCTGATACCTGAAAGGTCTTCCGGAATCGCAGCGGCAGTGAGAAGCCGATTGCTTCGAGCACAACCGTGTTCTGGTCCTGCAACTGCGTTTCGAACGGCAGGCGCCAGAAATCTCCATGATCGGGAATCTGTACCGGCCCATGGCTGGTTTTGATTTCGCAATCAGCAACGGATGGTATGCACTCGTCGTAGCCACTGGCTTCTCCCTCGTCGAAGGGCATCGTCCGGGTGCGCGGCGCGTAAGGCGAGAGGGGCTGCTGCAGCAGTTCCTGACCACTCGGCAAGGACTGGAAGGTTGCGATCTTGCCGCCCATTGCGGGCAGAATCTCCAACTGTAGGCGTTCATTGCGCAGCGTGAGACTCTGGAGGGCGTCTGCCATCAATGCGACTCCTTAACACTCTGATCCAGGCGCTGCCAAATCTCGTCGGTCCAGTCCAGGTGTTCCGGTTTCATGAGTACGGAGCGAAGGCAGGTCACTTTCTCGCCAGCTTTGGCCCGCTTCCAGCTTCCGTCGGGGAAAAACTCCACTGGCGCCTGGAACAAAGCCAGGTGAAGGTCGTGCTGCGCCGCCCGCGCAAATATGCTCTGCGCCAACTTCGAAGATTTCTGCACTGTATCCGTTTTCATTGCCCAGATAAGAATATCCAACTCGGGACGGAACGCGGGCAAAAACCGCGCATCATTCTGCAGACGTTGGTATAAATCGAGCGCCGCTTCCCGTCCTCGCATCAAGCCGCGAGAGAATTCTCCGCCTCGAACCAGCGGCAAAAGCCGCTGTGTTGCCCATAACGCTACGGCCGCGGCCCCGGGCCGGGAGCACTCCAGGCTGATTTCGCCCAGATGCAGTTCGTCTGAAGTGAAGTAGGTGTAAGGCGAATCGTGACGATAGAACCGGCCGACCGCCGGATCGCGGAAGAGAACGCAGCCGCAGCCGTAGGGTTGCATTCCATGCTTGTGGGGATCGATTACGATCGAGTCGGCGCGGCGCATACTGGCGAGAGCTCGGGCTGCCCCTTCGCCAAGATTGGTGGCCAGCACGAAATATCCGCCATACGCAGCGTCGACATGGACACGAAAGTCATAGCGGGCACGAAGCGCCAGCACCTGGTCCAGTGGATCGACCGCTCCGACACCCGTAGTTCCGACTGTGACCACGACCGTGCCCACATCGTTCCCGCGCAGCCGTTGCTCGAGCGCGTCCACGTCCATGCGGCCCTGCCGGTCCACCGCTACCGAATCGAACGGCAACCCCAGCACCTGGCTGATGCGCTGATGGGTGTAGTGGGCCTGCCCGGAGGCGATGACGGTCTTGCCCGGAGCCAACTGGCCGCCGACCCAGAGCGCTTCGAGATTCGCGAATGTGCCTCCGCTGGTCAGATGCCCGAGCGCATTGGACCAGTTGAACATGGCGGCCAGGTCACGGACTGCTTCCACCTCGAGCCTTGAACTGGCTCGTCCACCGTCGAGCGCATGATTGTTGGGGTTGAGCCACATGGCCATGGCATACGCCGTCTGCGCAATGGGGTGAGGCGGCTTCAGCATTTGCCCGGCATAGAGTGGATGAAAGTACGGGTAATTGTCAGCCATGCGCTCTGCTACTTGCTCGAGCACATTGGCCATCGATGATTCGGCTTCATCGCTGACAGGAGGTGTGAAGGCGGGAAGTTGAGCAAACTCTTGCTGCAACCGCGGGAGCATTTCGTTGAGGAGACGCAGCGACGCATCCTGAGACATAGTCGTATCCCAGCATACGCTTCGATATGTGTCTATCTGTCGGGCGGAGCACAACAATCAACCTCTCCGCGGATCAGTCATGGCGTTGCCAACGATGGATGCGGCCTTGCGAATGAATCATGCACGGCACGGATGACGTCCGCGGGAAGGTTCGCGGTCCCTGATTTTCAGGGACAGTATTGCTGTTGATCTGATACACTGGGTGGGCGTTTGATCACGTTTGGGCAGGGAACTTGTCGTTGAAAGCGGGTTTGTCGGCTCCAATAGGCTCCAGCGCAATTCAATTTTCAGGGATCGCAGCAATGGAACAGGGAACAGTGAAGTGGTTTAACGACGCCAAGGGGTTCGGTTTTATCTCGCGCCAGAGTGGCGAGGATGTTTTCGTACATTACTCTGCCATCAACTCCAACGGCTTCAAGAGCCTTCAGGAAGGCCAGGCCGTTCAGTTTAACGTGGTCAAGGGACCAAAGGGCTGGCAGGCGGCTGACGTACAGCCTCTCTAGATCCGAAAATTCCACTGCTTACTTGAAAAAGGGTGAGGGCGTCGCCTCGGTGAAGTTTCCGTAGAGCAGCATGCTACGGTAACGCCGAAGTATTGCCGCCAGGCGGCTTTCGCACGCCAAGGTCAGCCGCAAATTCACCCTCCTACTTCCTCGTCCTGCGCTCACCTGCTTTCTCGCGCCTGCGCTCATGGGAGAGACTGAGGCCTTCGTGCATCGAGACCTAAGGGCCTCCAGTGCGTCGCAAGCTTCGCGGAGGCCATCCTGTTCTGCCATCTGGCGGGCGACCATCTCTGCGCATTCTCTGTATGCCGGTTCGGTGCTCAGCTTATGGATCGCGCGCGCCGCTCGTTCGGCTGTGTAGGCTCGCCGCGCGAGCACCTGTGCGACGCCCAATCGCTTCACTCGCCGCGCATTGTCGGGCTGATCGTGGCTGTACGGCATGACCAGCATCGGCTTGCCCGCTCGAAGCGCGTGCGCCGTCGTACCCACCCCACCCTGATGCACGATCACCGAGGCTCTCGGAAACAGCTGCGAGAAAGGAGCGTACGGTGCGATGCAAATGCTGTCTGGTGTTGCGTGGCGCGGCAGATTGCGCGCATCGTTACCGACCAGCAGCACCGCACGTTGCTGCAGCATCTCAGCGGCGCGTGCACTCTGTTCGTAAAAATCGCCGGCATCGAGCACCGCGGCTGAACCCAGGGTAAAGACAACTGGAGCCGGTCCGGCATCGAGGAAGCGCTGCAACTCCGCAGAGAGGTTGACCCGCCCGGCATCTCCGTCGTGGAAGACGAAGCCGGTGCAACGTGCGCTGGGCGGCCAGTCCGGTTGAGGCTGTCCGAGCACTGGCGAGAAGAGGGCCAGCACAAGATCGGGTGAAAACTTCGCGTCGAAAATCGGGCTCTTGCCCCGCGCTAATCCCAACTCCGCGCGCAATGCGTAGACTGGCTCCGGCCAGGTGCGCGTCACCCACCGTGCAAACCTGGCGGCGGCAAATCCCATCCCCGGCACAAATGGTTGAATGCGCGCCAGCATCGGATAAGGCGGAAGAACCGGCGGATCGTTGGCAGAAAAGAAGGAGAACGGGGCCAGCACGCAGGAGGCCCACGGCACTCCGGTGACCTCGGCTACCAGCGGCGCGGCATACGCAAGCTCTCCGCTGAGAAGCAGGTCAGCTCCACCTTCCGCTCTCACCGCGGCCAGCAGATCTTCATAGCTGTCCCGAATCGATGGGAACAGGAATTCCCGGAGGCCGCGTTCCGTGCCCTTTTTGATGTCGTAAATCATCGCGACCAGGCGGCTGTCATTGGGATCTTGCGCAGGACGCGTCGGGGCGAAGCGAAGCCCCAGAGGTTCGATGGTATTGCGGAACATCTCCGGTACGGCAAGCACTGCTTCATGGCCTCGCGCCCGCAATTCGAGGGCGATCGCCACCAGCGGGTTCACATCACCAAACGTGCCAAAGGTGGTTAGAACAATGCGCATGCGTGGAAGCATGCTTCCCAGTATGGAGGGTCGCACCTCCGGCGCAAGCAGGGAATCAGTCACCGCGACGGAATTTAACGAAGCGCATCAGCAGATGCATCTCCGTCGCTCTATAGCGACGCTTCGAACACGTGAAAGCGGCTTTCCAATTCCCACTCTTCTCGAGCTTTCTCGTTCGCCTGCAGAAAGGTTGCGCAATCTCCGATGGCCTTGGGTCGACCCAGTTGCGACCGGCAGGCGGCCACAGGGTGCTCGTAGGCTTCTGTCTTGCCCGTCTGCTGCCACAAACCTGAACCAGGCAGGAAGCTGTGTTCCAGGCCGGTGCGGACCATTTGTTTCAACTCCCGATAGCCGAGTTTATACGTATCTGCAGCGCGCACATATTCGGTGGTCAGGTCGATTCGAGAGACTCCTTCGTCGTCGGTCGAGAGCGCCACGGGCACGCCATACCTGAGGTAAAAGGGCAGCGGGTGGTCCCTCCCTTTCACTCCAAGAATCACGTCGTTGCTGGTCAGGTTGATCTCCACCATCACGTGGCGAGCAGCCATCTCCCGCAGCAGATCGTAGGGGCGTTCCTCGTACATCACGTCGACGCCGTGTCCAATCCGTTCTGCGTGCCCTTGCTCCACCGCCGCGCGAATATGAAACTTAAGCCCGTCCCACGGTACCAGCCCGGGCGCAAGTTCTCCTGCGTGCAGGCTGATGTGAACCTTGGGATAGAAGCCATGCAGAGCGTCCAGCATCTGCATGTGCAGACGGTAATCGGTCATGGAGACGATAGCCGTCTTCCGGCATGACGAAATTCAAGCCCACGAATCGCGGATCGGCGACGCCACTTCAAACGCAAGCAGCGTCTGGGCAAAGACCACTTCCTTCGGGAGCCCGCGCAGCACCTGGTAGACATAGCGGACCTGAACGGTGCAGGCCGGTTGCGCATCGGCCTCGTTGCAGTGCTCCAACTCGCGGCGCTTTGCCTCTGCTTCATCCATCTGCGCCCGGATTCCTGGAAGAGCATTTTTGAGGCCGCCTTCTAAGAGCAGCCGGCGATATTCACCAAAGTCGCTGTGGAAGCCGGCTTTGATAGCAAGCGCAGCGGCCTCGCTGAAATCGGGAGTGTGCATCAGTTCGAGATATTGCTCATTCTGGGCGGCAGCGCGACCGGCGATCTCGTCGATCCACTCACCGAGGTGCGACTTGCTCGTACCACCAAACTTATCGAATGTGTCAAAGAAGTGATCATGACCGGAGTTCCCGTTGCTGGGCACGAAACTGCGCATCGAGAACGAATCGATCAGTGCGTCGTAGAGATGCTGATTCTTGGTGACGTTCGCCGCTGAAACGGCTCCGTCTGCGCAAGAGGACGCAGTCGCTCCGGAATTCGAGGGTTTCTGAAAGGCGAGCGTATGCGTATCGATGCATAAACCGTCCTCATTGGCTGCGCGAAGAAACGACTCGGCGTAAACCGCGCCGGAGAGATGCATATGCAGGTCGGAGCCCTTTGGCATGCGATACAGAAAGGCCCGGAGGCCCAGCGGGCCTGCCTTCAGAGCCTCTGCGTAAGCATGCTCGGCTCTCGCTTCGTCTGCCGACGAGGCCGACCTGGCCGCGGATTTGTGTCCCGGCGCAGTTCCCGCCGGCCGACTCGCGCCCGGGCTGGTGGCCACGATCGATAAAGTGAGCAGGGAGGACGCGGCGGATTGCTTGAGAATTCGAGAGAAGCTGCGCTGATCGAAACACGCGAGGAGATTGAACATGACCGTCCTGCACTGCAAGGGTTACATCGATTCCGACCAGTGTAGGGCATGGCGAAACAGCGAGCAGCTTTTTTGCGAAACGTAGCGAGTGTCAATCAACGGGTTCGCCAGTTTGGAACTCCGCAGATGGATTGCTATACTGTTCCAGGTTGTTTGAAGAGCACTGAACTGCTCCGGGTCGACCGAGGAAATCCTCTGCACGTCCCCTCCCGCTACTCAGACACACCCGGCGCGTACAGCGCTCCTTGGATCCCCAAGGCCAGATAGCTCAGTGGTAGAGCGCGGCCCTGAAAAGGCCGGCGTCGGCGGTTCGATCCCGTCTCTGGCCACCATTTAGAATCAATAGCTTACAAAAATCTCAAAAAGGAGCCCTGTTAGGCAGGCTTTCTCCCCTTTTCAGCAAAATATTATTATTCAGCAACATAACGGTTCCGAGCTATGGTCGTGTATTGGTCGTGCGTTCCTTTCATATTTAAAACCGATCCCTTAAGACCCTTGGAATGTTCTAAATGTGAATGCCTATGAATGGGCGACGCCAGCCGTTCAAGGAATTCGAAGCAGCTACGATCTCGGTGGCCCCCAGATGCAGGTCTTCGTCCTCGCCACCGAAGGCCTTGACGCCAGAGACCCGCGTCAGCCTGGAGAAGATTCGCGAAGGGAGACTGTTCGGCGTAGAGCGGTAAAAGGAGGGCAAGGAGAGCGCGATGACTCGCCGGTACGAAAGCAGCGCGAACCCTCGCCAAATCACAAGATCGTCGCCGCGCTAGGAACCAATGATCACTGCGTCGAAGCCGTTCGTGTCACGAACCGAGTCGCTCATCGCAAACGTGTCTGTCCGGGTAATCCTTTTGTTTCTCACGGACGTATGCGGAATAGAATTTGGATCCAGGCGGCTTGTCCAATCGGTCATAGAGCGACATTTGCAATTGAACGATCGGTGGGGAGTAGTCGAGAGGCGCGCTCATTCTGGATTGCATGTGCCATCTGCAGCAAGGATAAATCACGCGGAGTTTAACATCTCTGGACCGTTATTCTTCACGTTTCCGACTAGCTTATTACATGGCGCAGCGGACATTGCCTCCGCCTCATATGGCTTGAGCAAATCAACCGGCGGCCGCTCCTCATCCCTCCGAAGCCAGCGTGCGAAATCCCTCGGGTGAAGGATCACCGGCATGCGATTGTGAACGGGCGCCATGATCTCATTGGCATCCGTTGTGATGATCGTGAAAGACTGCAGCCACTGTCCCGTCGTGTCCTTCCATGCATCCCAGAGTCCTGCAAATGCAAACGGCGCGCCGTCATTCATGCTGAACGCGTATGGCTGCTTCGTTTTCGGATCGAGCTTTTTCCATTCATAGAATCCATCCGCCGGCACGAGACAGCGTCGCTTCTTGAATGGAGTGCGAAAGGTGGGACTCTTTTCGACTGACTCTGCTCTCGCGTTAATGGTGGATATGCCTTTCACATCCGAGAGCTGCTTGGTGAAGAACGGCACGAGGCCCCAGCGCATGAGTACCATCTCTCGATCTCCGGAATGCCTGCTCTCGCGGATGATCGGCTGAAACGTAGAGGGAGCGACGTTGAAATCCCACTCAGGCAGGACGAAATCGATAGGCAATTCGCCGACGTTGAAAGCTTCCGCAATACGTTGTTTGTCGGATCTTCTGTAGTAGCGGCCGCACATAGGTAGAGATTATCGTCTCCGAAGCTTGGCGTATTGCTCTTCGGTCAATTCCAGCCATATCCCACCACGGCCGATATCAATGCCGTGCTGGATTGCTTGGCGGCCCTCCAGATTGAGATTGTAGCCTCCACGCTCAGCGAGTTCGAAGATCTTGTCTGAGTCCTTCACGTGAAGGGTCCGTGGAAGGCTCGTCTTGGCGTCCGCTTCAAGAAACTGGCAGTGCCAGCCCTCTCGCAACATGTAACTCATGTAGACGCGCCGACGAGGCACTTTCGCGGTGGCGCATGCATCGCAGAAGCGCTCGCCTTTCACGTCCGAGGGCGGTAACGGCACCCGGCAGGAGCAGCAGATCTTACCCGCTAAGCGCATCCTCGTCGTCGATGCTCGATCACCACCCACCCGAACAGTGTAGCGAATAAAAGGCGAATACAAACCTGTGGATTTTGTATGTACTGCTTTCAGCTGTTCCCGGAGCATCCACTGGCTAAGTGGAGTTGCAATCAATGAGCGATGACCCAACACAAACCCGCGAGGAGCGACTGAGCGACCTCTTTAGCCGAATCGCTGTAAGCGGTCCAGACGCAGAAGGCCTGATGTGGCTTACCATTCGCGGAGGGACCGTTTGCGCGTCGGTGTCGACCCCTGCGAACTCGATTCAGGGGCAAGCCTTCGCCGAGTTCAAGGCTATGCGCGATGAATTGTTCAGGCCAAAGCTCGTCAGGCGCAATACCGCCTGATGCGGGCGCCGTCTGGAGTATCCTGTCCTGCATGTCAGAGAATGAGCGCCCACCGGGTCGCCGGCAAAACCTTCATTTGGTGAAGGACGACCTGAAGGATGCCGCCATCATGTTGATGGAAGCCCTGATCCAGCGCGCCAATGCCGACGAGATAACCATCCTGTCGGTGACCGAGCATGAAAGCTTGCCGGGGCCGAAGAGGCACCTAGAGATCGCGTACGTGGATACGGCTGGAGTGAAGCAGTGAACGAGGCTCCCGGAGCGTGATCGCAAGAAACGCCTATATATCCGCGCCGATTTAGCTGGAATGGTTGAGCGGAACGGCGCAGCTTATAGGCTAGACCTTCGAGTCTCTGGTCAAGCGGTCAAGCTGGGTCTAGCCAAAGCTCAAGGTCTGCAGCGACTCGAATCGGAGATTTGGTTACAAGTTGGGGAACTCCATGACCGTCAAAGGCAAAATCGAGACTGGTGTAGCACTGCCCGCAAAGCCAGTAATGCTCGACGACCGTTTGCGCAGTGCCTTGCCTATTCACTCTGATAACTCTACCGCTTCTCAGGTACGTGAGTCCTATTCGACAATTCGGATTGAAGCATTCAGATAGCATCGCCGACCAGCCGACCAGTCTCTTGAATCCTCATCGAATCGCAGTTCACACCCGAAGATTCTGCTCAGTACTGAATGGTTGCTAGAATTACAGGTCCTAGCCGATTTCCACGCGCATTGACATGCGGTCACCTGACACGCAGGATCCCTGCACTCACTCCGATTCTGCCCCACCCTCTGAGTACTCGTGACTCATGCCTTTGTGCCCGACCTCAGCGGAATGGAAGTGATAGATCTTATCCAAAAGATCGACGAGAATATCCGCGTCGGCCATAGCCGAGGCTACTGCCACTTCATCCACGACTAGCGTGATCACGACAGTCTGTCGTTTCAAGGTGCGGGTCCTTCAGAGTTGGCTGACTTGAGAGGAAGAGATGGCGTTTCCACAACGGGTCGACAACTCCGCCAATAGTGTCAAAGTGCATGGTCTGTGTCAAATCGATGCAAACAAAAGAGTTAGACACTACGTGTTAGCACAGACGCCCCACAGTGCTGCGAGCGATATGACAATCGTCTGGCAAATTCCTATGCTTGGACTGGGTTGACGCCGACCCAGAGCCAGATGTAGTCTATGACGCCTGACATGTCGCCGTTGGGCGAAGCTAAGTCATCCCCCTGCATACAATCCTCAAGGAGATTGCCTTGCCGTCGGGTCCTGCGGTATCGAAGTCCGTCTGCATCCTTGTATACGGGAGCGACAAGCAGTTGCTTGAGACGCGCTCGATGGTCCTGGAAGCCGCAGGTCTTCGCGTGTTTTCGGCAACAGAACCTCAAAACGCAGAGATGATCATCGAGACGCAGAACATAGCCTTGGTTGTGCTCTGCCACTCGCTCTCTCCTCAAGAGTGCGACGCCGCCTTGCAGTTTGCAAACTCGCTGACTCCGATTGTGAAAACGATTGTTCTCACAGCTGGCGCTTCTCCATGCTCAGAAAGGATCCCGACAGAGATTCTGAGTACGTTCGATGGTCCAGGCCGATTGGTCCAAACTATCAGGAACCTTCTCGGTGAAGTGCCTTCGCCTCGCCGGTAAACAGGGGCGCAAGTGCACTTCTGTACTCCGCGCGCGTATTTCCTACATCAGTAGGCGACATCTGTTATAGCATCCGTGTTACAGCGAGATGTGTCTGATTAGCTGAGCCACCCCTCCGTGGGCATCCCGATCCAAGTTTCGAAATTGGCGTCTCTCCACAGGAGAACATCGGAGATGGCTATGGAATCGAACTCCGGCTCGAACGTCCACATAGAATTGGCAGCCGCCATCGACGCTTTGAGAATGTCTGAACGGCGTCTCGCCGTCGCGACCGAAGCCCTGCGGAAATCGGAAGAACAAGCGACAGCAGGTCGTCTTGCTCTAGAGATTATGCACGAAGTCAGAAACCCTCTGGAGGCTCTGGGACACCTCACCTACCTCGCATTGCAAGAGGCAGAACACCCCGAGAGGGTTCGCAAATACATGCTTCTTGCGACGGAGCAGATGGCGAACCTTGGTCATATCGTCAGTCAGACGCTGGGCTTTGCACACCAGTCGGAGAAACCACGGCCCGTCGACCTAGCCGTCTTTAGCAGAAGCCGCACTCCGCATTCATCAGCGAACCATTGCACAGAAACGAATTCACCTCGTGAAAGATCTCCAGGATGGGGCAGTGACCGAAGGGTACACCGGGGAGATGCTGCAGGTTGTTTCTAACCTGATAGTCAACGCATTGGACGCTCTGCCAGAGGATGGCGTCCTTTATCTCCGCTTGAGAAAACGGCGAGGGCAGGTCGAGTTCGTGATCGCTGACAATGGTCACGGCATCCCGCCTGATCATGGCGACACCATCTTCCAGCCTTTCTTCACAACCAAGGGAGACGGGGGTACCGGTCTTGGACTAGCGCTCTCGAAGCGGATCATTGAGCGTCACAACGGCAGAATTCGCGTGCGGAGTAGCGTGCGTCCCGGCAAGAGCGGCACCGCATTCAAAATATCTCTGCCTGTTCGGTGATACGGAGCGCTGGATGCCACGAGTGCTCTCTTTGATCCATGCGACGTTGGCTCGAAGTCTGCGTCCCTCGCCTTAGTTGGGAAGTTACCTGTTCGATCAGCCCAACGGAATTCGCCAGCGTCCGTCGCGCGCTGGTCGCTGTTCCGCGTTGCGAAGATCTTCATTCGTACAACGGTGCACAACCTCGGATGCGTACAATGCCAAGACGTTCTGGGCAGTCCCCACCGTGCGAAAGCACTTCACGCAGATGGAATCCACCATTCCATCCGACCTCCGTCTGTAGCCAAAGACTGCTTCTGGGAATTGGGCCATAGGACTCCCTCGCGTCAGATCGACAAGACATCAAGAAGCGTGGGGGCCGCATTGGTGAAAGTAACCTCTGAACAGCTTCGGAACAAGCCATAACTCAATGAAACTTTTGTAATGCGTGGGGTGTCGCGAGAACGATTCCTGAACCAAGGGTGATGGAAGTAGTAGCTCTTTCGTTCCATTCCCACCCACGGAACAAGTCCGTACACTTCCGGTTAAATGATCCGCCTAGCTAAGTATTACCTCCAGTGCAAGGGATGTGAAAAGCATTTTGGAGTCGATATCGATGGTGGAGTCGAATTGCCGGATGTGCGCTCATGCCCTGCATGCAAGGCCGACAATGGGCTCGCAGTGCGGCAGTGCATGCTGACCATCTCGATCCAATTTGCATCGGCGAAACGGAAGAGCTGACGTGATCAATGACGGTCTCTTCGGAGAGCCCACATCTCCGACGCACTCCACTATCTACGTCCGAACACAGTTACGTCTTTGCCTTCGGTAAGCGCACTCATGGCTTCGAGTACCTCACCGACCTTGACGCCGCGATTTACTAGAAACGCCTGAAGGGCGAAAACTGATTGAGATGCGAAAGCATCGGTACACCATCGCCCAAATCGACCGCGTCGTATCCGCGCCGGGCAGCCAAGAATATTCGTATTTCGAAGCGATGCTTCATTGGTGGTCCCTCGGACAGGAATAAATGGATCGACGTGGACGGGAGTATTAGATCCGCACGGTGTTGCCAAGATGGGCGCAACTTACCTTCCTAAAAGAGCGGAAGGTCCACGCCTCTCAAGCTCTTCTGTAGGAGGATCGAGACGCCAGCTGACGCTGGTCACTAGACCCCAAGGGTAGAAGACCTTTTCCAACCAAAAACCCCCATCCTCTAGGGCTTTCTTCACGATCGCCTCCGCTGTCCGCGCCGGATGATCCCCCATTCTACGCGGCAAGCGTAGTTCCGCCTCGACACCGGCCGAACCCAACGAAAACGTAATTACTAACATCTGCGCGGCTTCTAGGGAATCGTCAGCGGCCGCATTCCGTTGTATCCAGCGATTTGGGGTAAGCCGGAAACGCACCTGGCGGAAGTTTGAGGGTTGCTGATGAGAAGGCGACGGAGAGCTAGTTTGTGTCGCTTAGTCGATGATGGCGGTGCCTGCAATGCTGGCTCGATTGACGTTGTCCCTCATGCGCCTCAGCTGTTCGGGAGAGTGCCCCTGCCACTTCGTCACCTCTCCAACCACGCGCAGCGGATCGCGGGAGCGGTAGGAGAGGGTTGGATTGCCGGGGAATCGTTTGTCCGTCAAATTGGGATCGTCCATCACGGGGCCGGTCGGCTCAACGAGGTAAATACGCTCCGTCCCTTCGCCAGCGGCCAGTTCAGCGCCCCAGATCGCGGCATCGAGCGTGCCCGTGAAGTATACCCAGGACAGCGGCTTCCCTTCGCCATAGTTGGATGTGTGCCCAGCGACGATCAGATCTCCGTGTACGAGATCGGCACGCGTTCCATGGAAGAGTTGCTTAACAAACATGCTCCCGCTTGACGACATGAACCTGCAGCTCCATCTCTCAGAAATTGCACCGCAGCTCGGACCGTAATCAATGGCATGGGCTTGCAGCAAGCCCGGGCTGCTCTTGTATTCTAGGGGTAGGAACGTTATATCCTCATTCCACTCCGCGGTTCATATTTCGCTGCTCATGCTCCCATCACTCGGAATCGTTGCATGAGGTGTGCGTGAATGCCCCGCGCCCATTGCAGTCACCCATCGCCCCGTCAGATAGATCTCAGGTGCCCCCTCATTGCGTGCGGTATCTACTGCCCAAGTAATTAGCCTGTCAACCACACCTTTCCCGTGCCAGCGACTCAGCACATAAATTTGTCGTAACTCCATCGCTCTCGGCTGCGGATTTGGCGCCGGAGCAACCAGCCAAGAAAGCTTAGCGTAGCCAATCACCTGATGGCCTATCGCGGCCACGTTCCAGCGAATTGAGGGATCAGCAAGATCGCGTTCCATTGAGCCTCCCGGACCATAAGCCTCTTCTAGAAATCGAGCGAACGGTATCGGTTCATACAGCCGAGCAAAGGTGTCGGAGAAAATCTGACGCGCCACCGCGCCAAGGGGCGAAGCGTCTTCCTTCTTCGGCACCAAGTAATGACTGGCGTCGTTCATGGATTTCTGGTGTTGAATGAGCAATCGGCTACATTCTCATGAAGGCGAGGCACTCGTCGGCGACGATGCCAGGTCGGTAACCTAGCATCTAAGAATCTACCCGATATTGGCCACTATCCGCGATTCAGGAAGCCCAGGTAATTTCGATGGGCATCTGGACGTCAGGATGCATACTTTTGTGCACAGGACAGCTTATACGCTGCTGTTTCAAGCTGGCGCTTGTTTTCATCGCTGACTCGGTGCGGCACGTGAACTTTAACAAGGAGTTTGTGAATCATCCTGAGCGGTGCGTTTGCCATTTCCTTGTCTACAGTTGCTGTCGCTCCGGCAATGTCGATGTCCAATGAGCGGGCCATGATGCCCATAACACTTAATATGCAACTCCCGAGAGCGATTGCCACGAGATCAGTCGGGCAAAAGCTCTCTCCACGCCCTTGATTTTCTTTAGGCGCGTCTGTGGTTAGTACGGTTCCAGAAGGCTCATGCACTGCTTTGCAATGCAAGTCCCCTTGATACCCCACTCGAATTGCTACCATGAAGATTCCTCCGAAGCTGCGGTTACGTGTGGGATATGTAGCAAATCCTTAACGCTTCTCTGGTTGACGAGGGGCAAGCGCGGGTCAATGTGCGGCTACTATCACTTTCAGCCGGCCGACGATTCATCGGGACTGCTGTCATATCGTTTTCATTAGAAAACCGCATGGAACCCTCACATGCCCGAACGGGCTTTGGGCGCCTTTCCACCGGGGCGGCGGGGTATTCTTCCCGCCTTGGGTTGGGGATCTAGTTGACCGTTAGGCTTCAATCCGGACCAGAATGATTCAAGGAGAATCGTCAATACTTCCATCGGAGACTGCGTCGGCAAGCACGATGCAAGATAGAACGACAGCGTGGAGTGGTAGAGCGCGTACATGTGAAGGGCTATGACTTGCGCGTCCAGATCATTCGACACCTCCCCACGCTCTTGGGCGGTCAGTATCCGAGCATGCAGGAACTGCATGATGCGGGAATTCTGCTCATCCAATTGAGATCTGACTTGCCCTTCGTGAAATAGGAATTCGCGAATATAGACCCTCGACAGTCGTAAATCCTGTTCGTAAAGGGACATAAGCTGCGAAAAAAAGGCAGCGACGGAGGTGGTTAACCTGCGTCTCTTATTGAGTTCTATGGTTGCTCGCACCAATTCTTGTTCGATCGCCTCATGGAAAATCACGAGAAGCAGTTCGCTTTTATCTGCCACGTAGAGAAAGAGCGTTCCCGCTCCTATATCTGCGGAATCAGCAATTTGCTGCACGGTTGTCTCATCGAAGCCATTGGCCGTGAACAGCGAACGGCTTGCCTCAATGATTCGGCGTCGCTTATCCGCCTTTGCGAGATCTCGTCTTGACTTCGGCATCGGTTGGTCAGTGTTACTGAGTGCACTCATCTATGAGTATACTCAGTACTAGAAGTTGTTGGGAATATTTTGTTTGGGCGTTCAACTCGATATCAGGAGCAATATGCGATTCCCGAAAATGTGCTTTGCGTTCGCCGGTTGGTGGGGAGTGATTTCACTATCGCCATTGTTCTTCTTTTACAAAGGTATCGGCAAGCTCAGCCCTCCACCACTGAATCATCCTGAATATTATTTCGGCTTTCTGACTGTGGCATTAGCGTGGCAAATCGGATTCCTTGTAATCTCACGCGATCCCGTACGGTACAGGACAATGATGCTTCCAGGAATGATAGAAAAGTTCGGATACGCTGCGTGTTGTTTCGCCCTGTTTGCGGAACATCAAGCCACTTCAAGCACGGCCATCTTCGGCGCAGTGGACTTCGTACTAGGACTGTGTTTTCTTCTGTCATACTTCCGCGCTGGCCGAGATCACCCACAGGCCTCTGTATGAGAGTCTTTCGTGCTGGTGCCAGGTGTTCTCGGGAGAGGGCTGTTTCCAGTCTTGCTCGAGGGCGAGATGTTCTCACCGCTTCAAGGCGGAGTCCAATCAATTTGAGATCTTTGTATGGGATTAGGCGCAGAAACTATTCCTTGTAAAGGAGAACCATGCGAGAAGAAATAGTCGACGTATTGATTGTCGGAGCGGGGCCTACCGGCCTGGCTCTCGCCTCGGAGCTTAGTCGACGCGGTATTCGACCCATGCTGCTCGACCGGCTCGGTGCCGGCCAGAACACCTCGCGGGCTGCTGTGGTGCACGCCCGGACACTGGAAGTGCTTGAGGCCTTGGACGTCACGCGAAAACTTATAGCATCGGGAGTCATCGTTCCGACGTTCCGAATACGAGAACGGAGTCGCGTGTTAGCCACGATCAGCTTCAAAGATCTGGAGACAGCGTATCCCTTCACTCTTATGTGCCCGCAGAATCAAATGGAATCCATCTTGCTGAACCGACTGCAGGCACTCGGCGGAACTGTGGTCCGCCCTTGCGAAGTGCTCGCTGCGAGAGAGATGCAGACGTTCGTCGAGGTCTCTTATTTACACGCTGGAGTGGAACACATTGCGCGGGCAAAATGGATCGTTGGCTGCGATGGTGGTCACAGTATTGTACGAGAGCAAGCAAGCATTGCATTCGAAGGAGACATTTACCAAGAAACGTTTATCCTGGCCGACGTGGAAATGGAGTGGCCACTTGACCAGGAGGAAGTGAGCCTGTTCTTTTCCGAAAAGGGGCTCATGGTTGTAGCGCCTCTACCCGACAATCGCTTTCGTATCGTTGCGACCATGCAACAGACGGACGAGGAGCCGTCCTTGGAGGAGTTCCAGAGTGTGCTAAATGAACGCGGGCCGGACGAGGGTGCCTGTCGCATACGAAGCATCCTCTGGTCATCCCGGTTCAAAGTCGCACACCGCGTCGCGAGTGAGTTTCACAAAGGGCGTTTCCTCTTGGCGGGTGACGCCGCGCATGTACACAGTCCGGCCGGCGGTCAGGGTATGAACACAGGGATTCAAGACGGCATTTCACTCGCGGGAGCTCTACAGACTGCCCTCACCGCAGATGACCCCATGCCCCTTGTCGAATGGCAAAACAACCGACGCAAGATCGCACAGGGAGTTGTGCAGATTACGGATCGGATGACGAGGATGGCGACGATATCCTCTCCGATTTTGAAACAGTTTAGGAATGCGCTGATCGCGCTCATCGGGCATATACCTCTTGCGCAACATGCCCTCGCTGAAACGCTATCGGAGTTGAGGAATCGATAGGCGCGCCGATGCGTCCTTGCACTTCGATTCGTTCAAGTATCTAAAAGCGAATGATGTTCGTTTGACGTGAACTTCGATCCTTTGTTCCGAGGCACCAGGTGCTCTGCCGAAGGTTGCAGATGAACGAGAGGCAGGCTTGCTCGATCAGCCTCATCTGAGGCAAAGGGAGGGACGTGATGAAGATCTTTCTGGCAGGTGCTACCGGTGCAATTGGGCAACGACTCCTGCCTTTACTCATAAACGATGGTCATGAAGTCTTCGCCTCGACTCGGTCCTCCGCCAAGTTGGGGGGACTGCAGCAGCAAGGCGCCCATCCTTTGTTAGTGGATGTGCTCGATGCAGCGAGCACTCGGCGCGCGGTAGCCGCTGTGAAGCCTGACGCAGTCATTCATGAGTTGACCGCTCTGTCACATGTCAAGAGCTACCGAAATCTCGACGAAGCACTTGCCGAGACCAACATGCTACGCACTCGTGGCCTTGACAACTTAATCGCTGCGGCGGTTGAGTCGGGAGCGACCCGTTTCATCGCGCAAAGTTTTGTAGGTTGGCCTAACGGTCGAGGCGGATCTCGCATCAAGTCTGAACTAGATCCCCTTGATGACTCGCCATTACCCTCGATGGTCGAATCTCTCGCTGCAATCAAGCATATTGAGACGACAGTGCCAACGCTTCGAACAATGACGGGGATAGTCCTGCGTTACGGGCAGTTGTATGGGCCCGGGTCAGGCTTCTCGGTTGATGGTGCAATGGTGCGCCTGGTAAAAAAGCGCTCATTTCCCCTCATCGGTGGTGGCGGAGGAATATGGTCATTCGTGCATGTGGATGACGCCGCATCTGCTACTGTTGCAGCTTTGAGTAGGGGCGATGCCGGCACCTACAACATTGTGGACGACGACCCGTCTGACATATCCAACTGGCTTCCTTTCCTCGCTGGATTGATTGGAGCGAAGCGACCATACTCTATACCGAAATGGCTCGGGCGCCTCATAGCCGGCGATGCGGTTACGGTGCAGATGACCGCAATCCGAGGTTTGTCAAACCAGAAAGCCAAGCGGCTTTTGAATTGGCATCCACAACACACCACTTGGCGAACCGGTTTTCAAGAGATCCGGAAGTGTGCCAGCTAGCCCTATGCGATCCAGGGGTCAGATGAGTTGGTACGCCTTGGTAAGGAAGCACCGTCATGAACATGGGCTCAAAGCCACGAGTATGTAGATTGACGCGTACTGCCCGATTCTCTGATCCAACGGTTTGGGCTAACTCTTGCCTCGGTTGTTTTGCGGGACACGGGCAAGGGGCGTCCCCCGGGTATAACGCAAGAGCGACTTAGATCATCGTGAGGCCCTCACCAACGCGGAATGTAACATCAGTGAACGCGCTTGGGCTGCTGACTCCGGGACGTTGGTGTATGCCAGCGATTGCGGGAGAGCTTTGTGGTTCACAGCTCTGTGCAAAGGATCCATACCCCACTAGCACCGGGAAGCCCTCCCCGCCGCAGATCAATCATCTCGTCGATCACCTTATCGAACGTTCTCTGCCGCGGGTTCTGGCCGTCGGTTCGCCATACAGAGACAATGGGGCATTGCTTTGGGCGTCCCCGGATTGTTCGTACTTTGTACTGAGGCCCACAGTTATTGTTCGTCTTCAACTAATCCTCAGATCCCAGACCGCAGCGATATAAGGACAGCCAGTAACAATCTCATAATTCGTCGCTCGATGTATTAAACCAAATTTGGGACGCCAACGGTCCGCATCTACAAACCGCATTGACGGCCACAACTAATATTGGGTTCACGAAATGAGAATCAGTCCCAGGTAGAAGTGATCAACGGGATGCCATCGAAGATGGAAATGGCGCAGGGCGATCGCGCAAGTAGGCGGATGGCTTCGAGGAGCGTGCTATTTGTAGATTGCGCGCGCAAGCTTCCCGAGAGGGCGAGAATCGTTCTAATCATGAGTTCTTCTTTTCCAGTTCGCTTACACCATGGCCGCTTGGATGGGTGGCGCCGCGGGCGAGCCTCTGAGTTCTTGCCAGGCTTCGATGAGATTCTCGACTGCGCCGGTGAGCGAATCCTGATCGAGAAGAAAGGGAAGGCGCAGGAATTCGGGGTGCGAATCGTCGACGGAGAACAAATTTCCGGGAGCAATCGCCACGCCCTTCCGCAGGACCAACTGCGAGAGCGTTTGCACGTCTGCACCCGGCATGCGCAGCCAGATAGACAAGCCACCTTCGGGTACAACGAATTGCCAATCCACATTGCGGGTGCGAAGCAAATCCAAAACGAGATCGCGCTTGGCGACCAACTCCGGAATGCGTATGGCCCTCGCTTCATCGAGCCTGGGGAACACTTCGACGGCGAGAGCCTGAGTGAGGGAGGGCGAGCCAAGATCGCTTGCACTTTTGAGGCGGGCGAGGCGATTGATGAGGGGAACGGGCCCGCGAATCCAGCCGATGCGCAGGCTCGCGCTGACGAGCTTACTCAATGAGCCGACGGTGAGGATGGGGGCGGACACGCTGTAAGAGGAGATGGAAGGCGGGCGGGTGCCGTGAAAGGTGAGATCGGCGAGGCTCTCGTCTTCAATGATGGGCACCTGATTCAATTCCACGCTCTGCGCAATTTGTTTGCGCGCGTGGGTAGAGAGGATTGCTCCGGTTGGGTTCTGGCAACTGGGTGTGAGATAGATGAGGCGTGGTTGGATGGAGGCGATTCTGCGTGCGAGCGATTCGGCATCGAGATGGTTATCGGCCATCTGCGTGGGAAAGACGCGGGCTCCGGCAAAACGAAAGACCTCAAGCGCGCCGAAGTATGTGGGACTTTCGACGACAACGGGATCTCCGCGCTGGAGAAACAAGTTGCTGATGAGAGAGATGGCCTGCTGTGCGCCCGTGGTGATGAGGATTTGCTCGGGCGACGCGGGACTGCCGGATTGCGTGAGATAGGCGGCGATGGCAGCGCGCAACGAATAGAGGCCAAAGGGCAGATAGGTGCGCTGCGCCATTAGATGAGCGATGGACTCGCGGGCGCGCTCCATTGCACTCTGAACGAAATCGAGGAGGGGCTCTGTTGTGGCGAGGGCAAGGTTCAACAGGCGCGGGTCATTGGCCTGCACGAGATTGAGGATGGAGCCGCGAGAGACGACGCCGGTGTGCGCGCGCGAACGCGCAGCCATTGCCTGGCGTGTGGACACCCAGGTTCCGCTACCGGTCCTGCTTTCGAGCCAACCCTGATCGCGTAGGTTGCTATAGGCGGTGACGATCGTGGTGCGGCTGACCGACAAGGCGTCGGCCAGACTGCGCTCGGCTGGGAGCCGCATACCGGGCAGAAGAAAACCCTGGACGATGGCATTCTCGATGGCCTCGCTGAGGCGATGATGGAGCGCGCCGGGACGGGTGGCCCAAGACGAAAGCATTTCGACAAATCGTTCGATCTTCATTGGGTTCTACCTGTCGGTGCTTCGTGTAGTTCTTCGGTTAGCTTCCGGACCAGTTCGGCAGCACCCATGGCCCGCATCCGGGCGACACCCTGGCCAGCCCACAAGGATTGGTAGCCGGCTTCGCCCTGCTGCGCGGCGGCGTTACGCATGGGGCGAGTGAGCGCGTTCTGCAGAGGATAAGGCAGGATCGTGTCCTCGCGGCCGCGCAGCTCTTCAATGAATTCATTGACGAGCCCGCGCGCGGGCCTGCCTGAATAAGCGCGCGTGACGACCGTGGTGTCGGTTCTTGCGGAGAGCAGCGCTTGTTTGTACGACGGCGAGATGCCGCATTCAGGACACGCAAGGAAGGCCGTGCCCAATTGCACTGCGACCGCGCCCAGCGCGAGACAGCGTGCGATGTCGCGGCCATCCATCAGGCCTCCCGAGGCGATGACGGGAATGGACGCGACGCGACGGATTTGCTCAACCAGCGCGAGAGTGGGCACCATGGATGAATCAAACAATGCAAGGAAGGTGCCGCGACGCGCGCCTGCTTCAGAGCCCTGCGCGACGACCGCGTCGGCGCCAGCTTGCTGCGCATATTCGGCTTCGGCCGCGGTGGTGGCAGTGGCGATGACGAGGATGCCGCACGCCTGGATGCGCTGGATGGTGGCGGCGATGGGGATCCCGAAGGTGAAACTGACGACCGCTGGATGCGCCTGGAGAATTGCATCAAGCTGTGCGTGGAATGGATCGGGCGGCAGCGTGGGCAACTGCGGCGGCGCAATGCCGAGCTTCGCGTGGGCTTCGCTGAGGAGATGGAGCATCGGCTGGGCGTTGCCGGTGAAGGTGGTGGTGTAGCCGCCAGCGAAGATGTTCACGTTGAATGGGCGGCTGGTTAGAGCGCGCACCTGCGCGATCTGCTCCGTGATCTGATCAGGCTTGAGATAGGCCGCGCCGAGCGAGCCGAGCGCGCCGGCATTGGAGACCGCCGCAAGGAGCGCGGGGGTGGTTGCGCCGCCGGCCATGGGCGCCTGGATGATCGGGGTGGTTAATCCAAGACGATCGAGAAGGCCGCCCAATTTTTGATTCTCTACCATGACATTCACTCCTGGCTCCAACGAGGGCCAGATCATCAAGAGCAGATGCATCGGATTGCGTCGACGAGGGCTATCGGATTTGCATTGAGTTCCATACAGACGGAGACGTGACCATCGGGCAGGTCGATGACCAATTGGAAGAAGTGCCCGTAGCGGATGACGACGTACTGCGCGCCTCCGCAGTCGATGTTGCCGCGTTGGCGCGCGAGAGTCAAGATGGCTGGATTGACAAGCAGCTCTTCATACCGGTCGGAATCGGAAGACGAGCCGAGGAGGACGGACGTGCGCTGCCGCGACGTAAGCGTGTCGCGTTGGTACAGGGCGGCGTAGCGTATGTCGGCGGATAGAGCGAATATCTGGTCTAGTGTTTGCTGAGCGCTGGCGGTTGCGGGTTCAAGCACGGGTCTTCTCCGTCAGGGCGCATCCAAGGTCGCGGTCACCACGCTCGGCGATGCTTTCAAGGACATCGCTGCTGGAAACGATGGTTGCGAATTCCTTGTTAAGGCTGGCGAGCGCCGTGTCATGCATGATTTCGGCAGTCCAATGGCGGCCGTCAGGGCCGGTGCGCTCGAAGGTCGCCGTCGCGTCGGAGACGACATAGGTGGTGAAGCCGAAGTTGCTGGCCATGCGCGCGGAAGTGGACACGCAGTGGTCGGTGGTGATGCCGACGAGAACCAAGGTAGTTGCACCGTTGGCGCGCAGGTGAGCTTCGAGTTCGGTTCCGATGAACGCGCTGTTTACGCTCTTCTGGAAGATGGGCTCGCCGGCGATGGGCGCAGCTTCCTCTTTCACCGTTGTCCCAGGCTTGTCGAAAAAGAAATGACTCACGGGTCGCTTGCTGATGTGGTGGACGTGGCAGACAGGCATGTTTTGCGCGCGCCAAGCCGCAAGTAGAGTGGCGATGTTCGACTCGGCATCTGGATTGTTGCGTGCGCCCCACGCAGGGTTGTTGAAGGCCTGCTGCACATCGATGAGCAGGAGAACGGCGTCGTCGGGAAGCGAGATCAAGAGAACCTCCTGAGCCAATTGGAATGCCGGCGGAGCGGTCAGATCCTGACCGCTTTGCCAGAATACAGGCCAATGCCAGCACATTCCAGTACCAATTTGTATCAACGTGGTCCTTGTATGGCAGGCCAATTCGGCGGAGAATCCACTTCATAACATGGCGAGGCTCGGGGGCCGAGGCGGGCAAGCACAGGGTGCATGAGGAGGGAAAACGTGGGCACCATGGAGTTAAGTATTCGATCTTTTGAGCCCGGCGATGGGGAAGTATTTCGTGCGTTGAACGAGGAATGGATCAGCAGGTATTTCGTTATGGAGGCTGACGACGAACTGGTGCTGGGTGATCCTGAAGAGCACATTCTACGGCCGGGCGGAGAGGTGTTCATCGCGCGCGCCGAGGGGCGGCCGGTGGGCTGCTGCGCGCTCATCATCAAAGAAGACGGCGTGATCGAGCTGTCCAAGATGGCCGTGGACCCGGGTTACCCGGGACGCGGGATCGGGCGTCGACCTATTGCGCTACGCGATTCAACAGGCACGGGCACGAGGCGCGAAAGCGGTGGTGCTGGGAAGCAATACGCGGCTGAAGGAAGCGCTTCATTTGTATGAGGCGAACGGCTTCCGGTATCCGGAGGCCGACGAAGCGCCGTCATTTCCTTACGAACGCGCCAATGTTTCTATGCGCCTCGAGTTTTACGAGGACAATGCGGCGGCGCTGCGCCGAGAATCAGCGCGCCGGCAACTGAGCAAAGAGAAGTTTGAGGAGTCAGCTATGGGTGAGATTGAGGGATTGCTGAATTGCGCGCGCGATATCGCGGTGCGCTATGTGAATGAAATTGGTGAGCGGGAAGTGATGCCGAGCGAATCGACACTGGCGGAGCTGGCAACACTGAGGGAAGCCATGCCCGCGAACGCGAACGATCCATTTGCCGTGATCAGGCAGTTGGGCGATCTGGGCGCGAGAACCACGGTGGCGACTACGGGCGGACGCTTCTTCGGGTTTGTGGTGGGCGGCGCTTTGCCTGTGACTGTAGCTGCGAACTGGCTGGCCGGCGCGTGGGATCAGAACGCGGGGAACTGGATTCTTTCGCCGATTGCGGCGGAGCTCGAGGACGTTTCGGCTGGATGGTTGCTGGATCTGTTTGATTTGCCGCGCACAGCCACGGTGGGATTCGTCACGGGCTCAACGATGGGAGCGTTCGCGGCATTTGCAGCGGCGCGGTCTGCGTTGCTGTGGCGGCTGGGGTGGGATGTGAAACGGCGCGGGCTGAATGGTGCACCGCGCCTGCGGCTTGTGGTGAGCGACGAACTGCATCCGACGAACCTGGCGGCGCTGGGCTATGCGGGGTTTGGGCTGGACGATGTCGAACGCTGTCCGGCCGATGCGCAGGGACGCATCATTGCGAGCAAGATGCCTGAGTTGGATGAGCGCTGCATCGTGGTGGTGCAGGCCGGGAACATCAATTCGGGAGCCTTCGATCCATTCGCGGAGATATGCGAGAAGGCTCGGGCTGCGGGCGCGTGGGTGCACGTGGATGGTGCGTTTGGCCTGTGGGCGCGCACATCGGGCGGGCTGCGCATCTTGACGGAGGGCCTGGAACTCGCCGACTCGTGGAGCGTGGACGGGCACAAGTGGCTCAACCTGCCGCAAGACTCCGCCATTTATGTGTGCAGAGACGCGGAGGCGGTGAATGATGTGTTTGGCGTGCAGGCTACGTACCTGGTGCGCGATGAGAGGCGGCAGCCGAACACGCTGACTCCGGAGCTGAGCCGCAGAGCGCGCGGGGTGGAGTGGTGGGCCGCGCTGAAGACGCTGGGGCGCGCGGGGGTGGAAGAGTTGATCGACCGCTGCTGCCGCCATGCGCGCCGCTTTGCGGAAGGCCTAAGGGATGCGGGCTACGAAGTACTGAATGACGTGGTGCTGAACCAAGTGGTTTTCGCGTGTGCCGATGAAGACGCGACACGCGAGGCGCTGAAGCGCGTTCAGGAGAGCGGGGTGACGTGGCTTGGCCCGACGCACTGGAAGGGAAGGTTTGCGATGCGCATCAGTGTTTCATCATGGGCTACGACGGAGGACGACGTGGAGCGTAGTTTGCAGGCCATGGCTGCGGCGATTGAAACCGCGTAAACGCGAGCGTTTAGATACGGCGATCGCGTTCACTGAGCAAGCTGGGCCTTCATCGCCGCGGGAGCGTAAACGCGCTGGATGAGATCGAGATGATGCATTGCATGGCCTGCAAGGTGAAAGGCCAGACCGCGCACCGAATAGCGGTTGCCATCGGCCATGCCGGTTCTCATGAGGGATTCGTCATCGAGGCTGCTAAAGAAAGTAAGAGTCGCGTTGCGGACCGAGGCAAATTCATCGAGGAGGTCGGCAACGGTGCGTTTGTTGGCGCACGCGTGCTGGACGAAACCGTTTTGCTCGAAGCCGGGGAGTCTGGTGCTGTCGGCCCTTGCAAAGCGCAGGGCGCGGTACACGTAGATTCGTTCGTCATCGGTCATGTGGCTTACGATCTCGTTGATGGTCCACTTATTGGGGGACATGCGAAAGCGAAGGCAGGATTCCGGAAGGCTGGAGATAAAGCTTGCGACGGCGTCCTGATTGATCCGCAGGATGTCAGGTAGGGAGCTTCCGCTGGGGATGTGAGACATGTAAACCTCAGCGTAGGCGGGATACTCGCCGGGATCCGGCTTGCAGGATAAGAGAGCGCTCCGAGGCATTTTCGCAACATATCACAAAGATCATGCGAACTTCACCAATTGGGCCGGATGTTTTGAAGAGGTCCGTAAAACGGACGAAAGAGTATCACCCGTAACAAGAGCGACCAACGCGACACGAGGAGTGGCGATGGAAGAGCGTATTCAAGGATACGACTGGCGTCGGCTGGGGGCATACGGCGTCATCTATTTTGTGTGGGGATCAACGTTCCTTGCGATTCGCGTGGGTGTGCAGGCGGTGCCGCCATTGCTTTTTGCGGCGACGCGTTTTGCCACGGCGGGGCTGCTCCTTACGCTGTACTCAATGTTTCGCGGCGAATTGCCGAAGGGCGTGCGCCAGTGGCGTTCGGTGGCATTTCTGGGCTGCATCTTGTTTGTGCTCGATTACGGTTTGCTGTTCTGGGCGGAGCGGCGTGTAGCGTCAGGGCTCGCGGCCGTGATGCTGGCAACGATCCCGTTGTTTACGGCAGTGTTTGAAGCGACAATTCTGAAGACTCTCGTGATGAACTGGCGCCTGGCGCTTACATTACTGATGGGGCTGGGGGCGTCGCCGTTCTGGTTTCACCGTCACTGCCGCTTTCAGGGCCCACGGTGAATCGGAGCGGCGCCATTGCCTTGTTAATTGCCGCGGTGAGCTGGTCGTTTGGGACCGTGGTGAGCAAGCGGCTTCCGCTGCCTGAGTCGAAGACGGCAAGTTCGGGAGCGCAGATGCTGATTGGCGGCTTGCTGCTGTTTGCTGTCTCGCAATTCGCGGGGGAGACGGCGCAGTTGCACCTCGCGATGATCTCGGCGCGGGTGTTGATCGCATTGGTTTACCTGATTACGGCGGGATCAATTCTGGGATTTACGGCGTATCTATGGCTACTGCGCCATGACTCGCCGACGCGCGTGGGGACGTACGCGTACGTGAATCCCGTGGTGGCGATGATACTTGGCGCGTTCTTTGGCGCTGAGAGGTTCGGCCTTCGATCGCTGAGTGGTGTTGTCAAGCGTGATTGCCAGCGTCGTGTGGAGAGAGCCACATCGCACGTATGCTTCGCTGCACGCTCTGAATACTGCGCGCGCTGCAGAGGTGGCGGCGGGCGAGGAGTGACCGTGCGCCGCGGACCTTCAGTTGGTTAGAATGGCGGCTTGGCGCGCCAATATGTACAAAGGCTTGTGGAAAGCCGGGAGGGGGCGGGTTGTTGAGTACTCGCCGAATCCAGGTCATAAACGCGCCAACTTGTCTGGCAGACTGAAAATGGTCGCCGCGTAATGAAGGAGTTGGAGAAGTACCAGTTTCGCTGGCCGAACCGGATCGCAGCTGGCGCGACTACCCAAGAAATCGAGGTAGCCACGGGATTGATCAAGAAAGTGCGTCAGCCACAAGTTGTTTCCTTTTGAACAAACATGGTGCAGCTGACGACGCTTTACTTCGTAACCAACACGAGCCGCATATTCGCCCGGCCGCTCATCATCTTAGATTATCCGGGTACTGATACAGGCGCTGCTGAACGCTCCGAAGCGCATCATCATTTCGTTGCAACCGGCTGCTCATGATCGCCCGCCCCTTCGAGCGATGCTACGACCCCCGTCGTGGCGAACGCTTGCTGATCGATATTTTTACGCGCTTCACCGCGCCTTTGGGCGTACTCGACCGCGAACCAAGACAGCTGGCTTGGTCGGCGCTTTACCGTTGTCCACACCTGCGAACACACAACGGGGCATTGATAAGGCTAGCCCAAGAGACAAAGCATTTCCAAATTTCATAAGTAATCTCATTCTACTTTTCTAGCCTCCTAAATTCTTAAGGGGCAGAAATGGCGAAGTGCTCAATCTCAGACTGCAAAGAGAAGGCCATCGGCGGATTTCAGGAGCTAATCCCAGCCGTTGAAGATGACTATCCAGCCGAGTTCGTTTCGGGCTCAGTGACCCGCTGGTGTAGGAGACACGAAGACCGCCTGCTGGAAAAGGTAATGGGCAGACAAGGGGCTTGGCTCTCCGCACGAGACTTAGAAGAATTTGATTAGTCAAGTACATCAGCGCCTTACGAGGGTGCTGCCTTGCGGCGGCAGCGCGCAGGTACGTAGTCCCAGTCGCTCCAGCCAGACGTTCAATCCGCTTGCACTTGCCGATGAGCGCATCTCTTGGGTTAGTCCATTGGCACCAACTTGAAAAGGATCCGAGCAGTTCGCGATTTGAACAGTCTTTGAGGACTGTCGCAGTGCATACAGCCGGAACTCCAAAGGCCACTTTGCTGCCGTGCAGCCACAGATCGGCAAAGGGATCTTGATTACTGTTGCGAATACTGGGAGCGGAAAGACAAGCCGTTCTCTCCAGGATCTTCACCGCGTTCTATACAACTAAGGGCATTCGCGAGACGGGCTTAGAGCTATGGGTAACCCGCGGTATTGTTGAAAGGCACCGTGGCACTCTGAAAGTTCGAAGCCGTCACGCGCAAACGAATAGCGGAACAGGTGTTTCGGTTCTTCCCGTCGACGATGTCCCGCGCCCAGACTAGATCTAGGCCCGTTGCCCTTGTTCAGGAGGACCGCCCTACGTCGCAGAAGTGGATCATAAGTGAAGGCCCTTAGATCGATCTCTCTCGAAAACGCACCGGAGAGTGCTGAACGATCATCACGGAAGAGGGCATCACTGCTGCAGAACCTCAATGCTGTATCTGGACCACCTTGGTGAACGTCTTGTTTGCCACATCCCGCCTCGGCCAAAGGGTTTCTTAAATCGATAAGCAATCTCATTTCACCTTTGTAGCTTCCTAAGTCCTTAGGGGGAGAAAAATGGCGAAGTGCTCAGTCCGAGAGTGTAAGGAAACTGCAATCGGGGGGTTTGAGGAGCTGATTCCTGCTGGTATAGTTGGTGACCCGTCTGAAGTCTTACCGGCTCAGTCACCCGCTGGTGCAGGAGGCACGAAGACCTCTTATTGGAAGCGGTAATGGGTAGGCAAGGGGTCTGGCTCTCCGGACCAGATTTAGATCGTTCTTAGCCGCAAGGAGAACGCTGTGCCTAGATACCGGATAGCTCATCTGCGAGAACAGGGCGTAGATATCAGAATGTTGCCCCTAGAGCCCGCCTTTGGAACTAAACAATCTCAAGCTCAATGAGCTGATTCATGCCACTGATGCCGCGGGCGATCAGATGATGGACATCGAAAGCCTCAGCGACGAGGAGCTCGACGTGCTCCATACTAAGTAGGAGAAGATTCGCGCCGAGTGTGTGCAACGGCAAAGATCTTCACGAGCACCAATATCGCGAAAACCAGAGAAGTAATGATGATAAAGTCTGTTTCGCTACTCGACAGAAGAGGCAGATTGCGTGCTGAACCCGTGCGCAAAAGTAATGAAGGCTTCATCGCTATCGAATTTGGCACTGCGGGGAAGAGTCCTCACAGTTTCGGTCGGTGTCGAAGAAGATCACATCCCAAGCACTCGAGTACCGAAAAAACATCAGCATTCCTGGATCAGTTGTTCCGCGAAAATCTGCGCTCTCAATCTCTTAGTGACTGAACGTTTCCTCCTCTCCGGCTGGTCTCCTCTCGTACCTCCCGAGTGAGAGCGGCAGCGGAACCAGATCGTGAGCAGGGCCTGCCAAATCATGCGTAGGTGAGGTCCGACGGCTGCTCGAGAACAATCCCAGCGAGCAAGTGGTGCAGGAACCGCTTTGGTCGGAATCGGATCATGGCTGTCCCGAGATCGTCGGACTGGCGTTGACCCGGATCGAGTGTCCACTCAATGATCGGGACTCGCACTGGGTGCTATCTCCGCGACGATCTGCTGTGCTGAATTCAACTCCGCTGGGCTGGGCTCGCCGGTGGAGACGGGTTGGAGATGGCGGAGGAGTTATCGCACGTGTCTCTTGTCCGCTATTCCTGGCTTGAGACTTAGTTCGCGGGGCAAGAAGACAGTGAAGACACTTCCTGAATGCAGACGAGACTTTACTCTAAATGATCCTTCGTGTCGGTCGATGATTTCACGGCTGATCCAGAGCCCTAGGCCGGTACCCTTGTCCTCTTTCGTCGTGAAGAAGGGCTCAGATATGTGGGCGATCGTGTCCGCTGACATCCCCGACCCCGTGTCCGCGACTGTAAGCCTCACTCCGCTTCTCCCGGTCCGCCAATCTGTGCCGTCCCGGGTCCGTATAAGAAGGCGACGCTCTTGATGGGACATAGCGTCGATCGCATTTCCGATCAGGTTGCTCAAGACTTGCCGTACCTCACCATCAAGACATGTGAAGGATCGTCGCGCGCGATCGCGTCGCTCGACCTTCACCCGAGCATTCGAGATCCTGCCCTGGTAGAGCGGCAGGGTTGCATCAATAATGCTAGTGGCCGTAACTGCGGTCGGTTTCGTAGATTGCCTGTGAAATTGCAACGCCTGGTTAGCAATTGCGGCCACGCGACGCAACTCAACTTCCGCCGTCGCGAGGTACTGCTTGGCATTCGGATCGACAGCAGCAGCCTGCGCCAGATAGATGAGGTTCATGACAGATTCGAGAGGGTTATTGATTTCGTGCGCGATCGAACTGGCGAGACGACCGACGGCGTTCAGCTTCTCCGACTGGAAGAGAAGTTGCTCCGATCTCCGGACATCCGTCACATCGACGCCCAGTGCGATGATGCCTGAAACAGCTCCCTCAGAGTCTCGTTTCGGCTGATACACAAAATCCAGAAATCGCAGTTCCAAAGGATGACCGGGGTTGCGGGCCAATTGAATGGGAATATTGCGGCCGACGTACGGCTGACCTGTCTTGTATACACCCTCCAGCAATTTGACAAACCCCTGTGCTTCCGCTTCCGGCACCGCTTCGCGCACTGTCTTGCCGATCAGGCCTCTTTGCCCAATCAACTGTTGGTAGGGACCATTGACCATTTCGAAGACGTACTCAGGGCCATTGAGTACGGCGAAGAATGCCGGAGCTTGCTCAAAGAGGTCTGCAAGACGTTCCATCTCTCGCTGCAATTGCCTCTTTGCGATGACCGTGGCTGTGGTCTCTGTGCAAACCACCAGCGTGCCGCCGATCTTGCCGGGCGCGGTATATACGGGACTGTAACCGTACGTCCAATAAACATCCTCCAGCCTGCCATTCCGGTGAATTGGTACAAGCTGGTTTTCATTCCAACTCGCCTCTCCCCGAGTCATCACAGCTTTGATCTGCGGAGAGATGATCGGCCATATCTCGGGCCAGCAATCCTGGCCCCATTGTCCAAGAGCTGAGGGGTGTTTACCCGCTCCCAGGCTGGGCCGGTAAGCATCGTTGTAGAACTGGATCAGCTCTTCGCCCCACCAGAGGAACATCGGATGCCGCGAATTCAAGAGAATGTTGACCGTATTCAGCAGCACCGCGGGCCAGTGATCGATCCAGCCCAGGGAGGTCTGGCTCCAATCAAAAGCGCGGGTCAAATCAGCCATCTCACCTGTCCCGACAATCGTGTTTACAGCACCGCGCAGCGGCGCAGATTGTGCGGGTTCGCTATCTGCAAGGGGTACTGCCATCTGTCCTTCGCCTCACCCGAGGTGTTCCACGCAATTCTACGACATTCAAACTCGGTACTCCGATCAGGAGAGGCCGCTCGTTTCACTAGCCCCATCGGGTCATCACCGGCAGGGTCGATTGATGGCTCTCTGAAGGTGCGCAACTGAACGATATTCTCGGGAACAGCATCGTAATGAAAGTAGCCAGTCACCGTTGGTGGTAGTCGGTCGTGGCACATTAACGGCCACAGAGCCAAGCGCTCTGCAAGCTCATGCATGCGATTGGAAGGGCGGTCTGCGCCGTCTGTCCTTCTCGACTAAACAATGCTAATGACTGACGAAAAGAAACAGAGCGGCATCACTTGGCGACCGAAAAAGAGGCTGCTAGCTCTTTCATTTTTTCTGGACAGGATCCATCACCTCGAGTCGGCAGACGTTGGCACGAATTATCTGTAACAGCGATTCATCAGGATATCGGCTGCTGACGATCTCGGGACCTAACAAGCCTTTGCCGGTAAGATTGGAGCAGGTAACTGATTTACTACAGGCGCTCATGACAATCTCGACACCGGTGAAAAGAGCTTCATCGTGCAATCCTCGTACCTCGCCGCTCGATGACGATCGCCATCCCCAAGCAGCAAGTTACTAATCTCCTCATTGACCGGGCAGTTGACCTGAAACAGAAAAGGCCTGGAGCCAGAAGGCCGCCCGGATTGTGCACTCGCTTTTTCCGGGCTACCAGCAGGAATGAGCGTATGCTGACGCTAATACAACCTCACTCGCGAGCCATTCGGCTCAGGTCTGGCTCCATATTCCCAGGCAGCAGTTAAACAACAGGTTGGGAATACCAGAGCGGGCGACTCTCCTCCACGATCTAGGTCATGAATCCGTTACTGTTGTAATAAACATGTTCGTTCGCCAAGATTGAAGGCTGAATGTCCGACCTGAACAAGCCCAATTGGGCAGCAAAACTCGAAGAACTGCTTCGCAACCTCGGGTTGACACAGGCCGGCTTGGCCGAGGAGCTAAACGTTTCGCCCATGACGGTATCTCGGTGGGTTCGGGGAAGTCATCGTCCGACTGCTGAGACTTACTTCAAACTGGCTAACTTGGCCGGAACTCCGGATAACTTGCATTTCTGGGAACAGGCAGGACTTACTGAATCGAATTCGCCCGCTCACTTCTTCGATGAAAAGTCGATTCACACCTCGGTAGTGGTCAAGCTGACCGCGTTCGAAATGGTGGGCAGTCAACGGATTTCTGCTACCAGCAAGGATGACCTTCCGGATGGAGTAGCCATCCCGCTGTTTGATGTCAAGGTCCACGCCGCAGCGTCGGGCATTGGGCCACCTCCCGATCTCGATGCCCTCAAAGTTAGCCAGATTATGACTGCTCCGTTGGAATGGTGCACCAATACTCGGGCGCTGGTGGGGCTCATGGTTCAAGGCGATTCCATGTCCCCCCTGATTAAAGATGGCTCAGTCATCATTGTTGATACTGCCAGTGCGGATGTGTCTACGCTAGACCGCAAGATCATCGTGGCATCCCATCGCGATCAAGGACTGAAAGCTTGTTGGCTGCGCCAGGTGGGGACGTCGCAGATTCTGGTGCCAGAAAACGCTCACTATGCTCCGGAAGAATATTCGGCGAATAAGAATTGGTCGTTGCTGGGCGAAGTGGTCTGGTGGATCACCAGTCCACCCAAACGTTGAAGAGTGCGGCCGCACCGCCGCCTTGTCCCTTGCTCCCCTGTTCCTCGAACATATAAACCCGCGTGCTCAGCCGTTTCGCCACCACCTACGATCTAGTCGGCCCAGGCGTGCTTCTCCTGATTGACATGCAGGCAACCAGAACGAGCTCTATGGATTAAAGGGTTCTAACCCAAAACCCAAGAAACAGCCATTTTGAAGTTGAGAGATTGCGCCTCCTCGGTTGTCTGAAGAGAAACAGGAGAGCCGGAATATGGGGAGGAAGGTCACACGGAAAAGAGATTCTGCGGGTGCTGGGAGAAGCGGAGTCGGACGAGCCGGTGGCCGACATTTGCCGCAGGCACGGCATCCGCCAGCAGAGTTTTCATGTCTGGAAGAAGAAGTATGCTGCCGTATTGTTCCCGCCGAGAGCTTCTTCAAATCGGAAGCCCTTTTTCGTTTGTCCCCTCGCGCACAGTTCAATGTTCGGCTGCATAGCCGCTCGCATGGGCCCTACAGAGGAACCCGATTCCTTCGTTTTTTAGAGTATGAAAGTCGGAGTTTCCGATGACTAGATGTCGATTGTCCGACCAGCCGGTTTTACAGTAACTTGCCGAAAACTGGGATTGCTCTGAAGACCTGGATGAGTGACTCGGCCTGGATGCGCCAGCTGAGACTTCAAATCGGGGAATTCGATTGACTCTGGTCTCAGAGCACCTGTTAGGGAGTCTTTGCTCTCGCGATCGTGTCTACCGGAAGACGGCATCTCATTCCGTGAGGAGGTAACAATGGCAAAACTCACAACGGCGAAGAAGAAGGCTGAACCGAAGAGCGATTTTGGACTTCCGGGGGAACGCAAATACCCCATGCCAGACGCGACTCACGCCCGCAACGCAAAGGCCCGGGCGTCGCAAGCGGAGAATGCGGGCAAGCTTAGTGCGGCTGACAAGAAAAAGATCGACAGCAAGGCGGATAAGGTTCTGAAAGAGAAGTGAAAAGAACTCAGGACTGAAATCGTCTACGTCCTCATCGCATTCTGAAGATTTGCTTCGAGTCACTGGCCGCTGCCGCGCGGGGGCTTTGAGAGCGACTCTCAACGCCCTAATCCTGAACGGAACGGCGGATGCGCTTTACCCCGGCGTTTGCTTCCACGCAGCAGCCTGATGCTCCGACATCAGGCCTTCATGAGGCGGCCACGCGTCACAGTGCGGGACAGCGGCTTCGTCATGGTCATTGTGACGGCGAAAGAACAACTCGAAGCCGCTTACGGCCGGCTTGCAGTGGTACAGCCGAACTTGGGTCACTAAACCAAACGTCAAGAATAATACGCTTCCGCCCCGCTACTCCGGGGCACCCTGGGATACGGAGTTACCCATTACCGGACATTTCAGGCACAAAAGGATAATTTCCGTTTGTGCTCACTCGGGAGGAATGAATCGGCGATCCTCAGATACCCGGCGTAATCAAGTGACGATGAAGGTTGATCTTTCAGGCATGGTCGAAGGCCAAGAGTCGCTTGGTTCACTTTTCCAATACTTATTGCAGTGTGGGCGTCCTACAATCAGGGGGCGGCAAGATCCTTACCTACAACCACAATGGGCTTCGACAAAATGGCGCGGTCATATCCGGACAAATACTCTTCCTCCGATCGGTTTGGGCTTCGATGGCACGAGTCAATTCTCGTACAGTGTGGATGGACGTCGATTCCGTGCGTTCGGTGAGCCGTACGACCTGAGCTGGGGCTCCTATCGGGCGATCGCGTTGGCATCTTCACTGTCAATCCGAATGCAAACGCGGGCTATTTGGACCTGGGCTCGTTCGACTACAAGATTCAGCCCTAAGCGGACGCCAGATTCGACGAGAATGCTAGGGGGAAGCTGCACCCCAATATGCGCTTCTTGGGCGAAGGAATAATCTAACCGGTTTAGAACGATTGCACCTAAGAGGGCAATCGCAAGAGGTGCCGATGTACGATTTCCGGAAGCTGATTCGGATGAGAAACGAACACCGGTGTAAACCCTGCTTCTGTAGCACTCGCGATTCCCGGGGTTGAGTCTTCGAACGCAAGTCCAGTGTTCACGTTGAGCTGCTGAGCAATCAAGAGGTAAGGGTCGGGCGCAGGTTTGTGTCGATCTACATCTTCGCCGAACACTAGTGCCTCGAATAAAGAATGAATTCCAGCCGCCTGAAGAACAGGCTCGACCGTCGCCCGCTCCGAACTCGTCACCAGTCCAATTCGATGCCCGTCGAGTTGAAGCAACATTTCGATTGTTGCCGGTCTTATGGGCGGCTCCCTCATGCATAACTCCCTCACGAGCTGTTTCCGAGCCGAGTTACATGATTCAATCACCGAAAGAGTCGAGGTATCCACGAGCCATGTTCGCAAAGTATTGATCATTTCGGCATCTTGTATGCCGCGACCAACCTCACAATATTGCTGCCAGGTAAACGGAATTCCGAAGGACTCCAAAATCTCGGCCCACGACCGCCAGTGGAGGGGCTCAGTGTCGGCGATAACGCCGTCGAAGTCGAAGATCAAGGCCTTCGCCGAACTAACACCCATCCAAAGCCTCCTGGCCAGAACCGATCCACGATGCGAAGAGTATTTGGCTGGCAAGCGGCACCAGCCATTCAAATCTAGGCGAGATACTTCGATTGAAGTACTCGCTCCGCAATCAAGCGGGACGCTCCCAGAGCACCTGCCTCGCTGCCCAGAGGAGATACCCTTAGCTGCACATCATTGAAGGTTTTCTCCAAAGAGCGTTGCTTGATGATGCTTCTCAATGGATCGGACAGCAGATGCGGCGCAGCCCTGAACAATGCCCCTCCGAAGACGACCAATTTCGGATTGAGCAAGTTGACGAGATCTGCCAGCCCGTTCGCAATGTATGATGCGGCCTCCTGAAGAACTCTGAAGGCGAGACTGTCATTCTCGGCGGCCGCCTGCGCGACCAGTTCAATGCTGACCTGGTCGAGATCTCCGCGGGCAAGATTGCGTATCTTGGAGTCAACGCCTCGATGAATCGCTGTCTGCACCGCCTCCATGATAGCGGCACAAGAGGCCACAGCTTCTAAGCAGCCGTTGTTCCCACAGGAGCACAGTGGTCCATTTTTCTCCACAGTGATATGGCCAAACTCTCCCGCCTTACCCCCCGCGCCGCGGTATAACTTGCCGTCGAAGAAGATAGCAGCACCGATTCCCATGCCTACATCGATATACAAGAAGTCATTGAGGCCTTTGCCCAGACCAAAGCATTGTTCTGCAGTCCCGATAGTGCGAACACTATCTTCCAACAAGCAGGGAATCTGAAATTCCTTTTCAAAGAGGGACTGAAGAGGAACATCCTTCCATTCCGACATCTGTCCTGGCCGAGGAAAGGATAGAACCACACCTTTCTGGCTATCGATTACGCCTGAGTGGGCAACACCGATCCCCGTAATTTCTGATCTGGGTATTCCTGACTTATGGATGGCTTGATGGACCGATTCGAAGGCTCTCTTGAGCACGCGATCACGCCCTTCAGGTATGGCCGTCTTGCCTTGGTGCTGATAGACGATCTTGCCATTGATATCCGTAATCACCACGCGTAGATAGTACGAGCCAATGTCGACTCCCACTACATAGGCGACATCGCTTCGAATCTGCAGAGAAATGGGCTTCCTTCCGAGATTGGACGAAGCCGCAGATGTTTCCACTACAAGACCCTTGCTGATGAGACTCTGAACGATGACAGTAATCGAAGCTGGGCTCAGCCCGGTTGTCTTTGCTAAGTCAAGTCTCGAGCTACTAAGCTCCGAGTGGATCAAGCGCACGATAGCAATTTCCCGTTCTTCCAGTTTGCTCAATCCGTGGATCCTCGTTTGATTTGAATCCCTCAAAAGCATGACTCCGATCTCTTAATTGTTATAGCCGGACTCTCTTCATACGACATGCACAGGTCGGTATGCGGAGCTTGCGCGGAGTGGTTCAGGAAACGGTCTGCACGAGGCATTTCAGATGAGGTACTCAAACCACGGGTAAGCGATGTGCCCTGTGTGTCCTGATTCATCCATGAATTTACCAGAGTGACAATTAGTTCAATTGTTGAATTAATTACGCGATTCTGTCCACAATAATCGCGATTTTGGTGTTGACACTGAAGTAATGACATGCGATTCTCCATTTTGTAATGCCTCATTGATTTAGTTGACGACGTTCCGACAGCTCGCCGAGGCGTCCATGGTTGAAAGCTGCAATGTGTGGCTGCTAGGCCTCAACGGCAGGGAAGACGGCTCCAAGAGTTTTTAAAGCCCCTTCTGCCCGGTGAAAGCCTCTGAGGAATCGAATCGCAAATCTCGCTCGGGCCGATGCATGTCTTGAACATAGTGCGTCATCCACAGGTGATCTTGGCAAGGCAATGGATGAGGACGGCAGAACCGTCTTCTAGAACGAGGGGGTGTCCTTTTCGCCCCGTGTCTCGAGTTACGGACTTCAGGAGGTCACGTCATGAAGCGGACTATATTTCTGCTGTGCAGTATTCTACTGGTCGCGAGCAGTGCGTTCTGTAGTGTGACAGGCAGCATCACGGGTACAGTGTCCGACAAGACAGGTGGCGTCATCGCTGGCGCTACCATCCAGGCGCAGAATACTGAAACACACGTAACCGCGACGGCCACAACCAAGGCTGATGGAACTTATTCTTTTCTTAGCCTGCCCGTAGGGCACTACACGATCCAGGTTCAGGCCAAAGGCTTTTCTCAGTTCCAGGAGAAAGACATCGTCTTGGACGTGAATACTGCCCTTCGTATCGACGCAGTTCTAAATGTTGGAGATGTGGCAGAACACGTCGAGGTTTCTGCAAATTCTCTTCAGGTAGACACTGTAAGCACTCAGCTGGGCGAGGTGATCGGCAGTACGTCGATGACCAGCTTGCCGCTCAATGGACGCTCCTACACGGATCTGCTCGCGCTTCAGCCCGGCGTGGCGCCCTCCTCGGTCGAGACCATCAACTCGTATACTCCGGCGCCTCCCTCCGGAGGTCTTAATGATGGCAGTCTTTCCATCAGCGGATCGCGCGGCAATTCCAATGGCTTCATGGTCAATGGTGGCAACGTTCAAGAGCAGTTGGCGAACGGCACAGCCATCATCCCCAATGTTGATTCGATCGCTGAGTTTCGCATCATCACCAATAGCTTTGACGCGGAGTATGGCCACTACAGCGGTGGACTCGTCAACGTAATCACCAAGTCGGGAACCAATAAGCTACATGGAAACGCGTTCGATTTTCTGCGCAACACCGACCTTGATGCCCGCAACTATTTCGCCCCTCAGCGCGGCGTCTACCGCCAGAACCAGTTCGGGGGCACCTTGGGCGGACCTCTTCTTCGCGACAAGGTTTTCTTCTTTGCCGACTACCAGGGAACGCGCCAGGTCATCGGTGCCACTACGGGACTGATCGCCGTACCATCCGCCGCAGATAGAGAAGGCAACCTGGCCGACCAGGCAAGCCAGCTGACGGGCAGCGTTGTCGGGCCCGCGGTCGCTTCGTCGCTCTCTCAGAAGCTGGGATACCCCGTCAGTGTTGGTGAGCCGTTCTACACCAGCGGTTGCACGCAGTCGACCTGCGTGTTTCCAAATGCCGTAATTCCTAAGAGTGTATGGGCCACGCCCGCAGCCAATTTGTTCCAATACATCCCGCTTCCCAACGTGGCGGCTTCGTCCAGTTTTCCTACCGGAGCCTTTGCGAGTGCTATCAATAGTGCGCCACTCCACGACGATAAGGCCGGCTTCCGTGTCGATGCGAATAGCCGACTCGGCCTCTTGTCCGGGTACTACTTTCTTGATAAATATGACCTCGTCAACCCATATGCCGGAGGTTCGTTCGGAAACTTCGGCGGCGCTACCAACGGTCTCGCGCAGCTCTTCACCATCAGCGATACCACCACTCTCGGCGCCTCCCAAGTCAACGAATTCCGGCTGGGTTACACGCGTAACGCAGCCTTCACGGGAACTCCGACTGGCCCCGCCGTTGATCTTGCATCGTTAGGTTTTACCGTCGGGTGTAATACAACCGGGATCTGCCCACAGAGCAGCTTGAACAAGACGCTGCCTCCCATCAGTTTCAACAATTTCTCTATCGGCGGTCCTGCTCTTCAAGAGGGCTTATGGGAGAACACCTATCAACTTCAGGACAATTACTCGTGGAACGTTGGCAATCACAACCTGAAGTTTGGCGGGATATTCTCACTCAACCAGGTCAACCTGAAGACCTACTATGCCAACAACGGCTTGTTCGCCTTCAATGGGAGCGCTGAGACAGGCCTGGACTTTGCCGACTTCCTTCTCGGAACCGCCACTGCCTACAACCAGGGGGTTCAACTACCGGTTTACAATCGCGCTCTGTACTACGGTCTCTTCGCTCAGGACAGTTGGCGAGCCAAACGGAACTTGACCATTAATTATGGATTGCGCTGGGACGTCTCCACTCCCTGGTGGGAGAAGTACAACCGAATGGAGGCTCTCGTTCCAGGCCATCAATCCGCTACGTTTCCAAACGCACCACAAGGATGGCTGGTTCCTGGTGATCCCGGCGTGCCCAAGACCGTGGCTCCGATTCGGTACGGCAACCTGGCTCCGCGTCTGGGGCTTGCCTACTCGCCCGCCCCCCAAGGTGGATTTCTGCGAAGGCTAACTGGAGGCAGCGGGAACACCAGCATCCGTGCATCTGCCGGCATGTTTTACAGCGATCTGGAGGATTTCACGAATGCCAACGGCAATGGTGATCCACCGTTTGGTTATTACTGGGCCAATCCGACGCCCGCGACGTTTGCCACGCCCTTCATTGATGTTTATTCCGGGAACTCGGAAGGTCAGCGCTTTCCGCTCGCATTCCCTCCGCTCAATGCCTCTCCCTCTCACCCGTATTCGCAGGTGAACTGGGCCCAATACCTGCCAATCAGCAGCTCGCCAACTTACTACTATGGAAACGTCATTCCCTATGTTGAGAGCTGGATGTTATCGGTTCAGCGGCAGTTCGGGGCGGCTACGGTTCTCACTGTAAGTTATGTGGGCAATCAAGGACGCCACCAGATGGTGATCGATGAAGCGAATCCAGCCAGTCCTGCTGTTTGTCTGAGCGTAAGTCAGGCGAGTCAGGTGGCGCCGGGCAGCAACGTCTGCGGCCCCTTCGCCGAGACGGGTACCTTTACAACTGCATCCGGCCAGGTGATTCAAGCACGCCAGCAGCTTGGCCCATCAGGGGGGTCGAACTTCGGCAGTGATGGATGGTACCGCACCATGGGGAGCTCCGCGTACAACGCGCTGGAGGCCAGCCTGCACTACACGCACGGACGCACGACGGCACTGGCAGCTTACACATGGAGTAAGGCAATGGATAACTCCTCCTCCGCCACCGAACAGGTAATGCCCTTGAATCCTGGACAGCAATACGTAGTTGCTGTCGTTAACCGTGGCGGCGACAGATGAAAAATAGCGGCGCGGTCCGCTACTTTGCCGAACAGAATCCGAGCGTAGAACTGCGCGACGCGCCGTAGGGAGGCGGGGACGAGAGGGAAGCGAAAGAAGGCCGTCCATAGAGGATGCGGGGAGTTGTTGGGAATAGACCTTCGTCTACGGTCGAGTAAGTCGGCGCGACGCCCTGTATTGCGAACACGCTTAATTTGCGCGGACTACTCGACTGGGGTTAGGCGTTTGCCGAACTGAGTTTGACGTGCTGATACGAGAGTTTACCGTCCGCGGTCACGAGCGGCGCGTCGAGAACGCGCGCCGTAGCCACGATCATTTGGTCGGCTGGGTCACGATGGAAAGTGCCGGGGAGCTGTGTGGACTCGACGCAGATGCGCGGTCAAAACTGCAATAAGGCGAACGCCGGGGTAAGCGAGTGCCTGCTGAAGCCAATCGAAGACCGGACACGGCAAAATAAGTCGGCCGTGCTCGACGAGCTTAGCGACTTCCCAGCACGAAATGGCACTCACGGCGATTACCCGGTCTGCTTGCGGAGGCGTCCAGCAAGTGCGGACAGATGCTGGGAGAGAGGAGTCGCCGTGGACCCACCAAACCCTATGTGTCTGTCGAGAACAATCACCTGGCAGCCTCCCAGTCAGTGTCCGTCACGGGTTCGGTCGGCCTGACAAGTGTAACCGGGGTGCTACCGAGCGGATAGCGAGAACTTGTTGCTGAAAACGTGGCGAAAGGTAGGACAATGACCTCGACGGACTCACCGCGACGGAAAGGAAGGCCGTGAAGCGTAAGAACGCCATCCTCCAAGCGAAAGGTGGCGTTTTCGGCGCGGTGAGCTTCATGGAAGGAGAGTAAGGAGGCTGCAATCACACGGCAAGCGCGAGTAATTGTCTAACGACAGCGACCGTGGAGCTCAGCGATCTACCTGCATCGCGGGCGGAAAGGTGGTGACCGACAGTAGTTTGATCGCCCCCCGGCGGCGCTGCAGCGGAAGCCGACTTTATGATTGAGTAATTGAGGCAATGCTTCTAACTTCCTTCAAATGGAATGCGGCTTGTGAGGTAAGTCTGCGTCTCCGACGGGTCAGAATCGGAGCCGCGCGTCTAAACGAAATGGACAGCGCGCTGCTCAGGTGCCGGCGGTGCGGTCGGGAGGGAAACGATCATGCTCCTCCGGCTGAACGTCCGGTACGGAGTCAATAATACGATCGAAGTCCTCCTCCCTTCCTCGGCGGGCTCTCTCCTCCAAATAGGTGAGCCGAATGGCACGTTGTTGCGATGCGAAGCAGCGCGTGGGGAGCGCACGCGCCCTCGCGCAGGTGTTCGGCGCCCCCGCCGAACACCTGAAGGTGGCCCCGCAGCAAATTCGGAATCCAGCAGCGGCTTTCCTACGCAGCGCCGGTCTTCGGCGTGGGCGCCGAAGACGACACGCGGGGCACGTGTGCTCCCCATACGCGCTTTGCGCGCATGTCCGCAACCGGCCTTAAGGTGTTGCCATTCAAGCCCGGTTTTGGATGCGCTGATTTTTTGCGATGCCGCGTATCGCTCACAGGCTCATTCAAAGGTTCGTCATTCGAACACGCTTATGAGAATAAGGCTGCGCCCCAGACAAAGCCCCGTCACACCCCACACCCTAATGCTCACTTCTTCTCACTCTGCACGAGGCCGCTCGTTCGTCGCCAGGATCGTCCTTGCCCTCCTCGCCACGTTGAGCCTCGGCTCTTCCGTTCTTGCTGAAGAGGAACCGAAGAAGCCTTTGCGCGCCGGAATTATCGGTCTCGATACCTCGCATGTCCCCGCGTTTACGAAGCTCTTCAACAGCGGGAAGGGGGAGCGCAATGCGCGGGCATCAGGGTGGTGGCCGGCTACCCTTGGCGGCACCGACAGCCGGCCAGCCGTGATCGTGTGGCGAAGTTCACCGAGCAGGTCCGCGGGATGGGCGTCGCAATCGTGGACACGATCCCCGAAGCTGCTGGAGAAGGTGGACGTGTGCTGCTGGAGAGCGTCGACGGCCGGATTCATCTGCGGGAGGAGCGAATCCTCTGAGAGGCGGGCAAAGCCGCTGTTTATCGACAAGCCGCTGGCCGGCAATCGCCCTCGACGCGATCGCGATCTTAATTTGGCTAGGAGGCACGGCGTTCCGTATTTTGCGGTTCATCCTCGCGATTCGGGGATGACCTGCGCAAGCTTCGCGGCAACGCCGGGAGTCGGCGAAATGTCGCCGAGCAGCAGACTCTGGGGGCCATGTTCCTATCAGAGCGGCACCCCGGAACTGTTCTTCTACGGCATCCACGGCATCGAGGCGCTGTTCACGCTGATGGGCGCGGGATGCGAGTCGGTTTCGCGCACGAAGGGCAACGGAAATGATCAAGTTACCGGCCTCTGGAAGGACGGCCGCATCGGCACCTATCGCGGCCTTCTCCGCGGAAAAGAGGATTTCGGCGCGGTGGTCTTTGGCAGCAAAAGCATCCAGCAATCGCTCAAAGCCGGCAGCTACGGCCGCTGCTGCCGTGATTGGCCGTTTCTTCCGCACCGGAAAGCCTCCCGTGAGCCCGGAAGAAACGATCGAGATCTTCACATTTATGGAAGCGGCGGACGAAAGCCTGCGCGAGGACGGGAAGTCCGTTGCGCTGGCCGAGATTCTTGCCAAAGCGAAGGCGGAAGCGGCCAAGCTGGCAAACTGAGGTTTTCGTCATGAATTTCACACGCATCGTGTGCTTCGTGGCGCTCGCGACTCTGCAGTTCGTGGCCGGCGTATTCGCGGCTGCGTCGGACGAGAAGCTGCCGCAGGTCACGGTCAGCAACATTCGGCGTGCATTTTACAATGGCGAGCACAACGCCTTTACCGACTTGTGCCGCTTTCGAGGGCAGCTTTATCTCACATTCCGGAGCTGTCCCGAGGGGCACATGGTGCATCCGTCGGCCTCGATTATTGTGCTGCGCAGCCGTCGCGACGGTGGAACGTGGAACCGTGAATGGATCTTCGTAAAAGGGTGATCGCGGAACCGCGCTTCCGGTTTTCAGCGCCTCTATGCTTATACCGGAACCTGGTACAGTGGCCCCACGACGATTGCGCGCGAGGACTATGACATGAACAAGCATCTCGGATTCGCCGCCTGGTCTGATGACGGCACTACATGGAAGAGCCCGGTCATGCTGGAGGGCACGTTCGGCTTTTACATCTGGCGCGCGGCGGCGTTTGGAGACAAGGCGTATCTCTGTGGCAGGCACAGCCAGGCTTGCGATGCATAGAGGGAGAGGGGAGCAGGATTCCAATCGGTGATGCTGGAAAGTGATGACGGGCTGATCTGGAAAAAGCGTGCCTACTTTCAGGAGACTGCGGGCGATGAAACCGCATTCCTCTTTGAGAACGACGGCAGCGTGCTCGCGGTAGGCCGTGCACGGCGGTGGCAAGAACGCGCAACTGTTGCGTTCGAAGCCGCCCTATACCGATTGGCAGCGCCGGACCTGGACCGTTCCGTGGCGGACCGCTCGTGGCAAAATGGGGCGAGCGCATTCTCGTCGGCGGACGGAAGACGACGAAGGAGCAGGGGCCGAAGTCTTTTCGCTTTACTGGCTCGTGGACGATGGCTTGCACGAGTTCGCCGAGCTGCCAAGCGGCGGGGACAATTCGTATCCTGGTTTCGTGGCACTCTCGAAGGGTCGCGGGCTCGTCTCGTATTATTCAAGCCACGAGCGCGACGCTGACGGCAAGGTCATCACCGCCATTTACCTCGCGGAGTTGAAGCGCCAACCATCGGAGTCGGTACGTTCAGAGGAGAACCACTGACCTGCACTCATGGGCACTCATCCGCCTCTCCCCTTCGACGAGCTCAGGGCCTTGAGCCTGTCAAATCGGCATAAGTGCAGGTTCCTGCCATTAGTGGTTTCCTCTTGGGACCTAAAGCTAATTTCTGAAGCCGATCTCGATCGTTTCTTGTCCCGGCAGAAATCAATTCCTTTCTCCTTACTATGCAAGCTCACCCCATTTCACTGGCCACCATGGCGCTCGCGCTCTTCGCAACCTGCGCCGGAGCGCAAGAGTGGACGCGGTTCCGGGGGCCAAATGGCACCGGGGTCAGCCACGCCAAAACGATTCCGACGAAAATCTCTCGACTTCGGATATTAATTGGAAGTTTAATACGCCCGGAGTGGGCCACTCCTCGCCCGTGCTTTGGGGTGATCGGATCTTTCTCACCGAGCACCGGCGATACAAGCCGGCGGGCTGAATCGTGTTTTGCTTGAATGTCGATGGATGGAAAGCTGCTGTGGCGGCGCGATTTTCCCCTGACGCCCTTCGCGAAGCACAAGTTCAACAGCTTCGCGTCGGCCACGCCGTGCATCGACGCGGAAGCGGCCTTTGACGTGGTCTGGAACGAGCCGGATCACTATTTTCTGGCGGCGCTCGATCACGACGGCGCGATGCTTTGGGCAGCGGGACTTCGGCCCGTTTGTCAGCCAGCACGCCTGCGGGATTTCGCCCATCGTGGTGGGAGACGAGGTCATCCTCGGCGGCGAGCAGGACGTCAAGAATTCGTTCCTGGGAGTGAACGGGATGGAAAAGCTTCATCGTGGCGGTGGATGCGAGGACCGGCGCCACGATTTGGCAGACGCCGCGCCGCAGGCCGGGTGGTCGCGTATTCGACGCCCTGCGTGCGCGAATCAAAAAACGGCAAGCGTTCGATCATTTTCAATAGCCAGGCTCACGGGATTTACGCCGTGGATCCGGACACCGGTAAAGTGCTCTGGGATTACGAGCAGGCTTTCGATAAACGGAGCGTGAGTTCTCCATTCATAGCGGGAGACATCATTTTCGGCTCGTCCGGCAGTGGCGGTGGCGGTAATCAGGTCACGGCGATCAAAGCGGGCGATGCGGCCGCGTGGGGGTGCCGGAGCTGGCATTACCAAATCGAGAAGTCCGCGCCGTATGTGCCCACGGGTGTCGCGGTGGGCGATCTCGCGTGGTTCTGGAGTGACGGAGGCGTCCTCACCTGCATTGACGCAGCGACGGGCGACATCCGGTTTCAACGAACGTGTCGGTGGTAATTTTTTCGGTTCGCCAATCTGGATGGATGGCCGGCTATTCTGTCTTTCAACATGGGGAAAATCAATGTAGTCGGACCGAGCGACAAATTAGAGGTTTTACAACATTTTCCACTTGGAGAACTATCCCGTCCCACGCCCAGCCGTCGCGGGGGGCCGCATGTATATCCGCACGGAGAAACGCCTCGTGAGCCTGGGCGGGGTAAGCCGCCTCGTCTGTAGCGTAAAGCGGTCCGCTCCGGCACGCGGAAGTCGTCAATGCATTTTGCAGTTATCGTTTCAATTTCCCCTCATGAAACTTCCATTGTTCTTCAAACCTGCCGGCATTCTCGTTTCGATTGCACTGGCTGTTTCCTGTGCGGCTCACGCGGTCGACGACGATGGCAAGCTCCGCATCATTGTTTTCGGCGCGCATCCCGACGATGCGCAGTACAAAGCCGGGGGCACCGCGGCGAAATGGGCGAAGCTCGGACACAGTGAAACTCGTGTCCGTGACCAATGGCGACATCGGCCACTGGCAATCCGCCGGTGGGCCGCTGGCGCAGCGGCGGCTCGCCGAGGTGCAGAAAGCCGACGACATCATCGGCGCCGCCACCGAAGTGCTGGACATCCACGATGGCGAGTTGATGCCACGCTGGAAATCGGCAGAAGATCATCCGGCTCATTCGCGAGTGGCAGGCGGATATCGTCATCGCGCATCGCCCGTGGGACTACCATCCCGATCATCGCTACGTCGGTGTGCTCGTCCAGGATGCCGCGTTTATGGTCACTGTTCCGTTCATCTGCCCCGATGTGCCGCCGGTGAAAAAGAATCCCCTCTTCCTCTATTCCAGCGATGGCTTTCAGAAACCCTATCCTTCAAGGCCGATATCGCCGTTTCGGTGGACGATGTATTCGATCAAAAGCTCACCGCGATTCACGAGATGCCATCCCAGCACTACGAGGGCGGCGCCAACGGCAGCGAGGAGTATGTGAAGACGGTGCCGCCCGCCACCGACGAAGCCGGCCGCAAAGCCTGGCTGCGTGAGCGCTGGACGCGGCGCCAGGGCGGCGAAGCGGACCGTTTTCGCGAGTCGCTGATCAAGTGGTACGGCCCGGAAAAAGGCGCCGCGGTGAAGTATGCCGAAGCCTTCGAGATCTGCGAGTACGGCCGCCAGCCAACGCCGGATGAAATCAAGGTGCTGTTTCCGTTCTTTCCCTGACCGCTGGTTCAACTCCCGTCTTGCTGTCCAGAGCCGGCGGCCTGAAGTGACCTGGAGGATCGTTCTATGCTTCTCCCGACAATTCTCCGGGTAGTCAGCGTTTACAGCCGTTTTTGCGGCGGGCGTCACATTTGCTGTGGCAGCGGATAACAGTCCGTTTGGCATCCCCGCTCAAACGGGTGGCAGTCGTCAAACCACGGGCAGTTCTTCCGCACGCCCCTCCGGCGGAGGTAGCTTTCAGCAGCCGGCGGCGCCGGTTCGCGCTCCCGGTCGCGCCGACCTCAGCCGCTCCTGTGCCGTCCGTCGTCAGGACGGTGCGGTGGCGCCAGTGCGTTTCCGAGCGGCGGCACGCCCGCGAGCGTCATCCTCGCGTCGTGACGCCTGCGACTGCCTCGCCGCCGGTGATAACTACGTGATGAGGTCGGGGACTGTCGCCGGCCTCCGCGCCCAGCCGGCAGCCCGGGAGGATTGATCAGGCTCCCCGGGGCTGCGGGTCGAGCTCCCGGAACCGCGGCGCCGAATAACAAATCAATCGAAGCTTGGCGTCCCGCAGCCGTCGCTGCTTCCAAGCGAGCGCCGGGTTGTGTCGCGGCGACCACAGGCAGATTTCGACCATCATCATCCAGCAGCGCCTACAAAATGCGGCCAGAGTGTGCAGAGCTGGAGCGCGGCTCGGCAGGAGGCGTTTCTGCTCGCTCATCGGCAGAATCCCGAGCATCTCGCGCAGTTTCAGCAAAACCGCAAACGGGCCGTAGCGTCAGTCGAATCCCCGGTGAGCAGGCCCGCAACCACCGCATGGCGCGCGAGCGTGGAGCGGATTGGACGAGCTATCGGACGAATCTGTGGAACTACCGCTATAACCGGGCGGACGAAACCCGGATCGGGTGCGGTCCGAGCACGACGACCTATTTACACTACGATTGGTGGCAGCGGCACCGCGGACGCACTCTCGCCGGGGATGGACGGTCAGTCCGTGGTGGTGGTGGAACGCGTGTCCGTCGATGTCGCGGTGATCTATGGAGGGTTTGGCGCGCCCATTTACTATGATTACGGCGCCAACGTTATTGTCGGGGATGAGGTCTATGTGGATGGTCAGGATTGGGGTCCGCGAGAGGGGTATGTGCAGGAGGCGACGCAATTAGCCAATCCGCCCGTGGCTCCGGCAGAGCCCGTTCCGTCGCCATTGGTCGGCCAGCCGTCCGAATGGCAACCCTTCGGCGTCTTTGCGCTTACTCAACAGGAGAAGGGGACGCGATCATGTTTCTGCAGCTCGCCATGAACAAGGATGGGCTGATCAGCGGTGCCTTTACCAACACCGTCGCCGGAGACACAGAGACGGTCATCGGTTCGATCGATAAGCGAACACAAAAGGCCGCGTGGCACGTCGGTGCCAAGACGGACACCGTCTTCGAAGCAGGCGTGGCAAATCTCACGCAAGACGTGGCGCCGGTCCTGATTCATTTCGACACCCAGTCGACGCAAACGTGGTTGCTCGTCCGCCTGCAATCGCCGGATCTGCCGGCGGGACCGGCTGCGGTTGGCGGTGGCGCGGGGCAGTAGCGATCAGCCACATCTGATCGGAGTAGGCGAGATGAAAGCATTTCATATCGCGTCGATTGCGGGGTGAAAGCCGGGCCGCGGACAAGGAAAGCGGCGTCTCACATTTTTTTGACAATCTTCTCACACCGGTTTGGCAACCTAAGTCGAGGGGTGAGGTATCCGTTGAGATGTTATGAAAATACATCGCACTTCACCGCAAACGTTCACCCCACTCACCGGCCGCATCTGCGGCATTTTTGCCGGCGCCGTCATGACGCTTGCCACAATCAACAGCGTGCCGGATTCGGCGGCAAAGGAGCCGGCACGGAAACGTGACGCAAGGCAGGTCGAAGCGAACCCGGAGCCTAAACTGGAACAGCGGTCGCCCGATGAGGCGTTGCGCATTGGGCTGGAGTATTTGTTGCACCAACAGCAGAAGGACGGGGATGGAATCAAGGTGGCGGCTGGCGCCAGGGTGGACAGGCGGGAGGTCGTGTGGAGGGTGCGCACGTGGAAGACCCGGCCGACCTCGGCAATACCTGCGTGGCGCTGGTCGTCCTGCTGCGCTCCGGTGACTCACCGAAGGAAGGTGCCGCAGCGCGACGCCGCGCGCCAGGCGTTCGAGTTCATCTGCCGGCAGGTCGAGCAGGCCGGACCAGCGACTCGCTTTACGTCACTTCGGTTCGCGACACGCAGATGCAGGTGAAAGATCGGCATTTATGTCGATACCTTTCTTGCGGGCTGGGCGCTTTCCGAAGTGAAAGGCCAGGTCGCGGGGGAGGCAGTGAAAAGCGCCGCATCGCCGCGTTGGAAAAAGTGACGGGCAAGATCGAGCGCAATCAGCGCGACGACGGTTCATTCGACGGGAACAACGGATGGGCGGCGGTGCTCTCGCAGGGGCTTTGCAGCAAGGCGCTTAACATGGCCTCGCGCAGCGGCGCCAAGGTGAGCAAGAAGGCGCTCGAAAAAGATCAGAAGCAAAACGCCTCCGGCCTCATCTCGCAAAAGGCGACTTCAGCGCGCCCACGCCGGCGGCGGAGCCGAGCGAGCGCCGGCGTCTCGCTTTATCGCGAAGCGTCGAAGCTGGGGCTTCGAGAGAAGCGAAATCAGACGCGCCGCGCAAAGCAGCAGGCGGAGCAACGCTGGCGGATGCCGAGAGCGCCCGCGCCGGCGCAGGAAGCAGGCTCGCGGGAGCTAGAAAGAGGTCGCAAGGATGAGGATGCTTCGACCGCCGCGCAGAACGCCGCGGTCTCGGCAAAGCTGTCCGTAATTCGAAATACACGGCCGGGTTTGGAAACAATGGCGGCGAGGAGTTCTCAGCTACTTGAATTTGGGCGAAAGCCTCCGCGACGGTGGCGGCAAGGAATGGGAAGCGTGGAAGACGAAGATGCAGAGACCACCGAGCCCAAATGTCGATGGAGCTGGGCAGGAGCATTGACATTACCGGACGGACTTTTTGCACTTTGAAGGCGTGACCGTCGTCGCTTCTTATAAGACACAGGTGGAGAAGGCGACGGAATGACGAATGACGGAATGACGAATGACGAATGACGAATGACGAATGACGAAATGCGACAACAGCGGATGAATTCTTCCTTTCTCAGCCGGCGTGGTTTTCTGCGGCAGGCCGTCTTTGCGGCGGTCGCGGTGGTGACGCGATCGGCTGGCGGGAGGCCGTCTGCGTCCGCCGCTGCGCTGGCGAGGGCGAGGGATTTCCTTCTCGCTCGCCAGGATGCGAGCGGCGCCTGGTGCTCCACGCAATATGGAGTACTCCGCGGGGGTGATGCGCTGACGGCCCTGGCGCTCTCGGCCTTGGGCTCCATGAACCACCGAGACGATCGCGGTTTCCGGTGGCTGGAGGCGAGGACGGCGGCGCAAGCGGGACGCCCCGAGCCGTGGGAGGGGCTCGGATATCCACTCTTCACCGCGAGCTACGCGGCAGAGGTCTTCGCGCATCACGGCGATGATGGTCGGCGCGCGCGGTTCTGGGCCGATTTGCTCGAGCGGCTTCGGATTTCATCGGCGCTGGGATGGCCAGCGGGGTCTGCAGCATGTGGCGCGTGGGGCGACGCGTCCACGCCGCCGCAACTCGCGGGCGGAGACGCTCCCCCGCCGGACGCTGCGGGCCCCACACCTTTTCCCGCGACTGTGCTCGCGCTGCAAGGGCTCGCCGCTGCGGGGCGCGGCGGAAGCGCAGCGTCTGCGTTGCCCTTTGTTGCGGAGTGCCAAAACTTTTCGAGCGGCGTGGGTCACGCGTTCGACGACGGCGGCTTTCTTTTTCGCGCCCGCTGATCGGGTTCGAAATAAAGGTGGAGTTTCGGGGCGTGCAGCCGCCGGCCGCGAGCGCTATCGCTCCTATGAAAGCGCGACGTGCGACGGTCTGCTCGCGCTCAACCTCTGCGGCGTGGACGCCGTTGCGCCGCGTTTTGCGAGCGCGCTCGCCTGGATGCGCCGGAATTCGGCGGGAGGGTGCCGCGCGGATGGGGATGGCGCTCAGGTGCGATGGATCGCTGCGTTACTATCGAGCGCAAGCCTTCGCGCGGTTGCTCTCGCTCAAGGCGGGCGCTCTCACTGGCGACCATTGGGCGGGTGAGCAGCGCGCGCATCTTACGGCCGATCTCCTTGAGCGACAGTTGCCGGATGGCTCCTGGAGGAATCCGTACCCCGAGAGTTTCGAAGACGAGCCAATTATCGCCACCGCCTGCGCGGTGCGTGCGCTTTCCTGCGTGTGCTGAGAACCGCGCGAAGTCTTTCAGCGCCCCTTCCGGGGCGGAACCGTTGTCGCTCTGCATTCCGGGGGGTTCCGCTGCGCTCCACCCTCGGCTACTGGTCGCCATCCCTTCTGAACTTGAAAGCGAGGTAGGGGCGGGAGCTAGGCCGACTTGGCCAAATTGTCATCCCACGAGACCACTTCACGCTGGGCTTCGGTGCAGATGCCGTGGGAGGTGACCATGCGGTGACCAAGGCCGAGGGGAAACCGAAAATTCGGATCGGCATGCACCCAAAGGTGGTAGGTATTCGAAGTATCGACGAGACGACTTTCGGCAGGGAACAGTTCCACAGCTTCGTGTTCCGGCCCGATCAGGACGTTCTTGATGAGCTGGAATTCGCGCCAGTCGGTGCACGGTCTCCAATCGTTGCGATGATGCTGAGCTGAATGAACGGATCGGCTGGTGCCTTTTGCACAGAATAAACGTCATTGCGGTAGACGGGCGTAGCCCTCATCCGCACCGCCCGCTCCACCAAAGCCAATTTCTCGAAGAGCGGTGAATGGGCGATGAAAGATGCCCGCGTAGAATTCGCACGGTCGCGACATGAGATCATTGCGCATGGCAATGATCGTGTTGATGTCGTATGTCGCCAGGACAAAGGGGTCATAAACGGCTGGCAGCGAAGCAGATCTGGTTGTCATTTCGCAAAGGACATCCGATGTGGTGGAAATCCGTACAGGCGCTTCATAATCATGCTCTCGCCTTTCGGCAGGCTCAGGGCCTTGAGCTTGTCGAAACGGCTCGTACTTGTGATCTTTCTTCGGTGCTCGCAGTCCGTTTGAGCCGATTACGAGTACGAGCAAGAGCTCGATTACGAACGCGTCCTGGCACTCAGGCAAGCACTGGCGCGGAAATCCTTTTCCACGGCACCGAGCAGCGGACCGTGGTTCCCCCGCCGGCCGCCGGATCGATACTCAGATCGCCACCGAGCATTCGAGCCCGATAGCGCATGGTGTGCATCCCCATCCCCCTTGGGCCCGCCGGCGGGGAACGGAGGCCACTCCCATCGTCGGCGATGGTGAGGTCGAGATTTTCGACATTTGCCGCGATCGTGATCGTCACATGTTGGGCCTTTCCGTGTTTGGTCGCATTGTTCAAAGCCTCCTGGACGATCCGGTAAGGGTGCATGCTAATTTTGGGGACCCTGATCCGGATCTCATCGGAGATATGCAGATCGACGGCGATCGCGAGCAGCCGGGTCGTGTTGGCGGCGAGCTCCTCCAGCCAGCGGGCAGGCCCTCCTCGTCCACCTGCACGGGGAAGACTCCTCGCGCGAGATCGCGAGCCTCCCGCACGGCGCTATTCAGTTCGCGCTGGATAAGCGCGGCGGTCTGCTCGTCGTCGGGCGAATTGGTGGCGAGATCCTGCTTGAGGCAAGCGACGGCGCAATCGATCGCGGCGAGTTGCTGGCAGAGGCCGTCGTGCAGATCCTGTCCGATGCGCATCTGCTCGCCTTCCGCCACGCGAACGATCTGTTCCTCGAGCTCACGCGTGCGCTCAAGGGCGGCAACCTCGGCCTCCCATTGTCTCGCGCTCCCTGCGCATCGCCGAGGCCCCCACGCCGACGAGAACCAGGGAAACGAGGCGATTGAACCCCATCCAGAGGTAGGCGTGGAGGGTGTAGGGCTGGCTTTTGAGGTTCGCGAAGGCCCAAACAATTTCGACCAGCAGTGCGAAGCCATTGCTGGGAGCGGCGGTCCACGTACCAGGCCGCAAGTAAGATCGGAACCAGGTAGAAGATGAAGAGATTGAATTCCCAGGGGAGCACGAAATCGGCTGAGCCAATTATGAGGACCAGGACGAAGATCTCCAACCGAAGCCACGATTTGGGCTGGCTTCGGATCATCTCAAGGAACTTCATTCTATCTCGAGATCCTACGCAGGGTTAACCATGGGAGCAAATCAGGGCGCACTCTCGCTGAAAGGATGCCCGCGGCGAGGCAGGCTTCTTCGATGCCCAGCTTAGAGAGATCTTCCCGTGCCCAGAAATTCCTCATTCGAGTTCAACAAATCATCCAATGGGAGCGGGCCGCGCCGGCGAGTGCTCATGATCGATATCGGCGGCACGAACGTCAAAGTCATGGTGAGCGGTCACGACGAAATGCGCAAAGCCCCGTCGAACCGCGAAATGACGGCGGAACAAATGGTGGACGCGGTCAAGAAACTGATACCCGATTGGGAGTTCGATTGTGTGAGCCTCGGCTTTCCGGGGCTGGTCCGCAACGGGCGACTGGTCCGTGAGCCATTAAACCTCGGAGGAAGCTGGTATTGGTTTGCATTCTTTGAGGAGGCTTTTCGCTGTCCGGTTCGGATCATTAACGACGCCGCGCTCCAAGCCCTGGCCGCGTACGAAGGCGGCCGCATGTTGTTCATCGGCTTTGGCACAAGCATCGGGGCAACCCTGGTGGCGGACGGCGTGATCGTGCCGATGGAAGTCGGCCTGATCCCACTGAAATCGGGCGAACCATTCATGGCGCGGCTCACGAAGGAGGCGCGAAAGCGAGATGGCGACAAGCGGTGGGGCAAGGCGTGGAGGCAGGGATTGTCCGCCGAGGGACGTTCTTTTTTTCCCATGAAATGATCATCGGCGGCGGCAATGCCAAGCACATTGAGGTGCTCCCGCCGCACTGCCGACGCAGAGATAACAAGAATGCGCTCCTGGGCGCCGAGCGCCTATGGGAAGGCACCGACATGATCGCGCGGCCGGTCGGCACCACCTGGCGTGTCATCCTCAACGAGACGCCTCCTCCCCAGAAAATGCCAGGCCCGCGTCTCAACGAGCGCAGGGCAGGGGAGGCGCGTCCGAACCGCCGGCAGGATTGAGCTTCCCTTCCATGGGAGTCAGGCGGCATGCAGTCGGCATGTCCCTTCTTTTGTTTCGCAACCTTCCGGAATTCAGGGTGGTGATCCTGCTCGCCGTCGCCGCGCTGGCGTTCGCGCACTCCGGACGCCAGAGCCACCATGAAGACCGTCTTGTTATCGGCATGGAGCTGGCCTATCCGCCTTTCGAGATGGCCGATGAAAAAGGAGAGCCCGCCGGGGTTTCCGTCTACCTGGCCAAGGCGCTTGGCACTGCACTGCACCGGCCGGTGAAAATCGAGAATCTTCCCTTCGATGGCCTCATTCCTTCCCTGAAGATGGGAAGATCGACCTGACCTCGTTGCTCAGCGCGACGCCCGAACGCGCCGAGTCGATCGATTTCTCCGAGCCCATCTTACGACGGGACTGGCGCTGCTGGTCCGGCGCGATGCGAAAGTCGCGAATGTGCAGGATCTCGACCGTGCGGGAAGTACGGTCGTGGTGAAGAAGGGAACAACCGGTGAGCTTTACGCGGCGCAGAATCTGAAGGTGGCCACGGTGCACGTGCTCGATAAGGAGAGCAGTTGCGTGCTGGAGGTTTTGCAAGGCAAGGCAGACGCTTTCATTTACGATCAGATGTCTGTCCTGC
>CAVVJK010000010.1:0-127313 GCA_963748555.1 uncultured Acidobacteriaceae bacterium | reverse complement strand
CCCTGAAACATCGCCAATCTGCAGCGACTCGATCCGAGATCATTGAGAGCGCGATGGCATTGTTGTCACAGAACCTGGACATATCGCATGAACTGATTGCAAACACAGCAGGGATGAGCGCAAGAACCGTCTATCGACACTTTCCCCGATCGAGCGTCGCTCATGATGGCCGTATGGCGGGTCGTCTGCGTGAAGTTATCCAATTCAGATCCCGAGTTACAGAAGATGAGATCGTTCCTCTCACCCGTAGTATTTTCCGCGCACTCAACGCAAACGAAGCCTTAGTGAAAGGTGTTATCTCCTCGGCAGCGAGTGCTCGAATTTGGAACTTACCAGGTAACTCGGCACGTGAGGCGTTCACAGGCAGTCTTTTGTCACTGCTGAGCGGCATGGAACCCAAAAAACGAAGATTCGTGGTCGGCTGCTTCGTCGCCGTTTTCAGCGCTCCTTTCTGGAACCTCCTTCGAAGCTCACAGGGCGGAGCTATCTGCAGAGGAATCAAAAAAGAACTGCAGGGGCTGCCTGGATGCTCACAACTCTGCTGGTCTCGCTACACGCTCAGTCAACTAAGAAAGGGAGGATGAAATGAAGAACACAACAGGTGACGTCTTCGATATACTGCGCGTTCTGTGTGCGGATGATGCGCGCTGCGCAGCCGAGATACAGATGGGCAATATTTCACCTTGCAGGTCACCACGGTGCCCCAGCAGGGGGTGCGTTGTGCCTCTTCATCAACACGCAGAGCAGGAAGCGTTCTCTTCATCCTGGAGGGCGCCGTTGAGTTTGCGGGAAACAAGGAATGGCGCGCTGCATTGGAGAACTCTCAGGGTGAGGGGGGAAATGTTCAACATCCCATCGGATGCCGGATCACAGGTTTCCGGAACCTTTCGCGGGACGCCGCCAAAGGCTTGCTCACGGCTCATGCGGGAATGGAAGGCTTCTTTCTTGATGCTGGAACTCCGGTTCCGAGCAATCCGGCTCCTCCCACACGAGCGGAGATCGAACGCCTTATCTCGATTGCCGCCGAACACGGTCATCGCTTCCTTCCGCCTCAATCCGCCGCTTAATTCCGGGTGGGTGCATAGGTTCAGTCAACTAATCCAGTGGTTTGCGCTAAGACTTCCGGAGGTTTCACATGTTGAAGTGGAACGTAGCTATGGGAAAGACCGTGAGGCTGTTACAGTTGCTGCATTGGTGCTCGGGACAACGACTGTGGCGTTCCCTCAAAGTGACGGGGAAGACAGAAGGAGATCGCAGCGCCGAGCAGGAAAAGGGTGATCGTGGCGAGGGTGAGAAGGTTCTCTACATCTGGGCGCAGGGCCAGGCGCATGTTGCCCCGGACTTCCTTGCAGTCATCGATTTCGACGAAAGTCTTCCGAGTACGGGCAGGTCATAGACGTCGTCCCCGGTGCCGCCTCCGGGCAACATCGGCAACGAGCCGCACCACTGCCATCTGAATTCCAAGAAGACTGTCCTGGGATGCGGCGGCTTACTCAGCCTGCTGAAGAATCAGAATGGTATTTTCTTCTTCAATGTGACTGACGCAAAAAAACCTAACTTTATGTTTTCAACGAAGGCCGTTGAATCGAGCATGACCGACGACTTCCTGCCGCTCGAAAACGGTGGATTTCTGATCACACAAATGGGCTCGTCCACAGGCATGGCGCCGGGTCGAGTCGCCGAGTTCGATGGCCGACATGCGCTTTGTGGCAAACCACTTTGGCGTCATGTCGATGTTTCGAGGAATGGCCCGAAACGCCGCCGCTAGATGGGTTCAATCCCCACGGTATCTCCGCGCGTCCGGATCTGAATCTGATGATGACCTCGGACTTCATCATGCCCAGCAGCACCCTGATGGGTTCGATGGGGCCGGTCCTGCGAGGTTCCGTGCGCATCTGGAACTACCGCGACCGCAAGATCACGAAGACGGTCGACCTGTTGCGCCAGACGGCACGCCTGCACGGGCACCATGGACGTAAAGATGCTTCCCCACGATTCGCATGGCTACGGGTATACGTCCGGCATGTTTGATGGTCACATCTATCTGATCAACCCCGGAGCGCGGCATTGGCACTCCCGTATTTGACCTCTCTACGGTGGAGCCTCATGTGGACACTCCGGTACCCGGCGGCATGGGGCAGATCATGGCGACGCCGCAATCCGCGACCGGCTCATTGTGGGCACTTTTATGGCGGGGCAGGTGGTGATGCTGGACGTCACGAGACCGCTTCAATCCGAAGCAGATATCGGTAGTGAGCTTCGGCGCGAACGCCGGACCGCATAACCTCGTGCTGAACGAGGACGATAGCCGACTTGTGATCACGGACTACTTCCTGAACGAAGATGCCGCAGGCATCATTCACTTCGAAGGCGACCACAAAGTCCACGTACTCAAAGTCACGCACGATACGCCCCTGGCCGAGGACAAGCGATTCAAACTGGATTTCAATACGGCCTTTAAAACAGGTCCAGCGCGTCCCCACGGCATTGCGATGAAATGAGAGGTTTTATCGACTAGAGGCCCAGTATACCTAGAGGCAGCCGTGGGGTACGGGCCCTCGTTTTGCGAACTGCCGATGTGCTTTGAAGCAAACATGCGTATCCGAAGGTGGTCGCCGCGCGAGTTGCTCCACCCAAGTTATGTCTTCTGGTTCATTTACTACTGAGTGTACTTATTGGGGGCGCCCAAGTAATTGACTGACAAGGAACGCTGAGGACAAGCAAGGGTCTTGCTGCGCAGCAAACTTCGGCGTCAAGTTGAAGGGCGGCGGGCGCGGACACAGCTGAAGGCGACGGTTCGGGCTGGTGAACGCGACCACGGATGCACAGGTTCGCGAGTGGGTAAATGAGCAACGGTTTCATGCGTCGCAACTCCGCTCATGATGAGAATGATCTGCGGGAATCCGAGAATACCCATCAATGCACTTGCCTGCAGAAGGACGACTGGCTTCTACCATCCCCTACACTGCAAAGAGTGAAGTGATGTCGCAGTATTGCGACAAGGGCAATCACGCTAAATAGACGGAGCTTGTGCCTTTAGCCCCCTTTTAGCTCATTTAGGCGATACCATCAAAGGACAGGGCGCGGACCCCCCAAGAGAGAGGTCAGGGCTATTCCACACCATTGCGGCTTGCCCTCCCATCTGAGTGGCCGCTCCATCCTGATTCCGCGCGCATTTTGGCATTCGTGTACACAAAAGATAGTGCATCCTGGATAATCGACACGGCTGAAGTTGCCTTTGCAGGCAGGGCAGTTACCCACCCAGCACTCAGTCGGAGATGCTGGTTAGGATGCTTGGCTCGGTTCCAGAAGCAAAGCGGGTGACCATACGCTTATTAACGTTGGTTGGATTCTCTCTGCTCATCAGTGCTTACCACTTATCTAATGTCTGAATCACCCGATAGAGCACGATCGTGCCCGGACGCGATAGGTTGCAGCAGAACTCGACTACGCTCAATGCCTTCGGTCGGAGTACTTCTTTCAGCACCAGCCCCCACTTATTAGCAGTGCCCGATCGCCCGTGTTCTTGTCCACATTCCAGATCAGCACGGCCTGCAGCCATTGACAGACCTGTAACGAAATTAGAGCAACATTGTACGCGAGTGGGTAAACACCAGCGACGGCTAGTGCTTAGCCCCTATCCTGTACTTCCAGAGGATCTCTAGGGTGCCCTCGTCTGCAGGGTCGCCAGGTTGAAGTGTTAGGTACAGCACGTGAGCGAATCCCTGCCTAGGCGCCTGGATCCGGATAATCTCCGTCTACGAGGTCAGGACCGCATACTGCGACGTTCTTTGGAGGGAGGCTTTTCCACACGTTATTCATCGGAATGCTTAGGGAGCAGCCGCGGTCTTAGGAAAAAGGGCAGAGCTGGAGGGAACGTTGCTCAAGGATCATGCCAGGCTGGAGTGACATGAAGATCAACCGATCGTGCGGATTGGATGGGGTATCAATCCTCTTGCGTTCGCCTCCGCAGTTGAAGACGGCGCATTGCGCTGAACGTTCTACTACCGTCCATGACTTCTTTTCCATACTTAACCCATCGATAACTTCGCTGTGATTGTATGATCAGGGCACCCTCTCTTCACCGCAATTCCCTGAAAGAAGCCCGCATCGTCCCTTCGTGTTATTGCGGGAGCCTAACTCGTGTGCCTCATTACCCACGTGGTGTTGCGATAACTTGACGCAACGCAGGAATGTTATATCGATTAAGTCAACCCCACCAAAAGATGAACTGCTGGATGTGCCACAACCGGAAGGTCAAGCAACTGGGGCGGTGCAAACACTACCAAGAAACGCGTTGCATCGAATGTGGCCAGGAAAACAATCACGACCGTTCCACGCCTCGCGGCCTTGGGGTTTCGCACAGCCCCGGGGATGACGGTCGCCGGCGTAACCGGAGGATTTTGCTGCGGAAGCTTGTGGCCCTCAGTCGGCTCGGCAACTTTGCAGTTCTTGAGATATTCCAGGGCTTTTTCGAACACCACTTTCGCGCATCTGTTCTTCGCAATCGACCGGGCTTGTATCGAACACCTTGTCGCCTTCCTGTTGATCGGCTCCATCGTCGCTGTTGCAGCGAGGGAAAGAGAGATTGTTTCTACTTCGATGCTCGCCCTAATCTTCGGCGGAATGGCCGTCGTTGGTTCCGCCTATGCGGCGATCAGGACTGGCAACGTCGCTCTCTCTGGAGGTTAACGTGGTACTTCTCCGATTCGTTGGTGATCGTGATAGCTGGAGCACTCGTCCAGAACCCATAGATTGGCTGCAAACTCTAAGCCTTTCGCGGTCTAGTCTGACGGCCAACGATCCCTAATCTTCCGTGATGTCGTCGTGATTTGCGAGCAGGAGGCGATCGATGGTATTGGCAGCATGGTTGTGGAAAGAGCCTCAAACGGTGCCAGTTTGTGGCCGGTGGCGTGCGCAATCGGCTGTGGCACGCTCCGTGAATGCCGGATCTATTGGACTACAACTGCGTGACTTATCCATTTTTCTGTCCCATTTGTCACCATCTGGTGTCCTAAACATTTCGGCGGTCATAAAGAGTCTTGGGTAGCTGGCATCCCGTCCGCCCACAGGTACGGAAGCAATTAGCTTTGGGTTCGCGTCTAGGGCCGTCGAAGTCCAGAGGCTTCCTGGCTCCTAGTATCGAACGAGGCGCGCGAAATCCATGTGGCCGAACAGAATTGATAGAGCGCCTCTTCGTCAAAATCATGACAAGCTTGCTTGACATTTTCTTCTGATTCATGTCATGTTTACTTGTCTTTCAAGAGAGGCAACCGATCATGATGAATGCCTTGCAGGACATGAAGGAGACGCCCTCGAACCGCCGCAGGCGATTCCGGACCATGTTTGGCGTATGTTGCAGCTTGAGTGCTGTGGTGATGGCATTACCGGGGACTCTCTTGCCGCATGTACCCAAGGCAGGCGTGTTTCCATATTTCTTCGCAGCTGTCGTGACACTGCCGATTATCGGAGCCTTTGTCGTGACGGGAGCATACGTTAGCGGGGAGAAGGATGACTTCCTCCGCATGTGCAGCGGTTCGAGCACTGCTTTGGGGAACAGGCGTGACTTTCGCGGTAGACACTGCGTGGGAGTCGTGGAAGCGTTGATGGCGTATATATGCCACCTATGTTTGCAAACTCATGGTCTCTCTTCGTGACGTCCTGCATTGGCGCTGTTGGTCTTGCGATTGAGATACCGATGAGAAACAGGCTGCGCGCTTTGCGGGCGAAGCGAGGAGATGGAAGTCAGGCCGAGTTAGCGGAGCGTCTAGATGTGTCACGGCAGTCTGTGAACGCAATAGAGAGCGGGGAAGTTTGACCCCAGCCTGCCATTAGCATTTAAGCTCGCTAGGCTATTCTCGGAAAGCATCGAGGCAATCTTCCTAGAAGATTGACCGGCGCCTCCCGATCAGACACATTGAGACAGATCGTCCCAGAATACTTTCGAGCGAACTCCTACCAAGCTATCTTCGCTCACCGAGATGGCAAGTTCAAATATTTAAATCACACGATTAGCCTAGACCGAGGGGCGCCGCTCCCCAATCTCTCGGAGCGCGTGAAGGGTGAAGTAGGCGAGCACCGTGAACGCCTCATCGACTTTCTGATCGCCCAGGGCATCGAGCTTGAGTTCAAAGAGAGCATCTCCCCGGCACTCGGCATGAGCTACGGCGGCCGCATCGCCATCCTTCCCGGACAGGCAGCAGCCGAAGAGTTCAGCCACCCTTGTCCATGAGCTCGCACACGAAATGCTTCACAAGACAGAGCGCAGAACAGCAACCGACGAAGACCGTACAGAGAGACAGAAGCCGGGGCAATCGCCTTTGTCGTCTCGCAAACCATCGGCCTCGACGCGGGAAAAGCTTAGCCGATTACATCCATCTTTACCACGGCAACGCCGCGCTCTTGGCCGAGAGCTTAGAACTGATTCAGCGCACATCAACCTCGATCCTTTCTGCGATCGAAACGCCCGCCGCAGCAGCAGAGCAGACCGACACAGAAGCCGACCCGAAGGCGCGTGACGATTCGCAGGTCTCTTGATGTCTCGTGTGACAAGGAGATTGGCCTGAGGTTGACGCGCCCCGCTATTCTATGGTGGTCTCAGCGCGTTATCGTCGCAATCGTCGCGAGAGAATCGGCTCGGCCTAATCGTAGCCGCGGCTCCCGTCTTTCTGCTTGCGTGGATGCATGTGCGCACCACCACCGTGCCGGTCGCCCTGATTTTAGGCACGTCGACGCACTCCAGCATCAAACGCCAGAGGGCCATCAAACTTCGATTGAGTCCGCTTCGGGTCGTGAGCCTGCTCGACGTCGACGTGGCTTGGGATACGAGCCTTGCGAGCGAAATTAGTCTTGACTGTTCCCGGACAAAGAACGAAAAAGTCTTCGTCCGTCTCCAGATTCGTGAGAATGATGGTGCGGGGCGGGACTGGTGGCTGGTTATCACGCGGTTGATGGAAATTGTTCCGATCCCAGCCATCGATGCAGCAGCGGACACGACCGCCGTCCTCGCCAAGGGAGGCATATCTCGGGCGCTGATCTTACGCGGAAGTGCTTATTTCTGACGCCTGCAGACGGATCCGCACCGGTTCTCGACCGTCTTCTACCTATGCCTGGGGTGCAGCGGCAGAATCTACGAATTGTTCACTACAAGGATGCACCCCGCGCCATGGCTGCGATGGCGGCGCAAATCCCACGAAGGAGACCCAATTAGCGCTTTTCGCCACCGGCGCAGAAACCCAAAGGAGAAAGCGCACTTTCGCATCCGTACTTTGCCAGTGCCCGCTTCGTAGAGTTGCAGGGCCATCCGGCATTTCCAGATGGGTTGCTCCATTGCCTGGACGAAAAGCGGAGCGTAGAAGTGGAGGTCGATCACATCCTCGTCACGGATACTGAAGAGCCGTTGGTTGAGCGGAACATCGGCCATGGGATTCGGAATATCGAGCTTCCCGTGTATGAACGTGCCATCATCCCTGATCTGGCCATCGCGAAATTGGGCATGGAACCATCAACATTCAACTACGAATCGGAGCCCTTCTGCCCTCGGAAATTGCATGTATGAGGCCGACGAAATCCTAACTGCCTACTCTCAACCGAACTCAAAGGCCACCCCTTGCTGTTTGGATTCTCGCGCGGGCTGCACTGCCGAAGATCTCTGGTTTTGGCTTATCTGTCCTGACATGTCGCAACTTGATGAGACTTCCTCTCATCACACCTATGCAGGCGCGAAGCGACCACGGATTCGTTCTTGCCGAAGGAGCAACAAATATGATTATGCAACTGTTTCGGTTATCTGTAGCAGCCTTGGCCATCTCCGGCTTCCTGGGTGCGGATGCTCAGCAACCTCCGACCCCGCAAACAACTCAGACGACCACGACCACTACAACAAAGGACACCACTTCGTCTGCCATGTCCAAATCCGACATGAAGAAACAACGTGAGCAACAGAAGCATCAAGAGAAAGCCGCAAAGGCCGAGGCCAAGGCAGCCAAGCACCGAGCGGACGCTACGAAGGAGCAGAACAAATCGGTACAGGAGAGCGAGAAGGCAGCAGCTCCCCAGTAAGTTTAAGGGGCGGAATCCATATCGCGAAGCATGTTACATTGCCGCCCGGGGGATCTGCTCGAGGAGCACCGTGACTCCGACTTGTTGTGCTAATGATGAGGTGGACAGCCTGAAGGCGTCTCCACGCGGAAGCTGGTATCTCGAAACGGTTCGTCACAAGTCATCACTGCGAGAACAGGAGGGAGAGGAACGACGCCTGCAGGCCTCTCTTTCTCCCCCAACGGGGTCCGAGATTATCGAATCTGTCCCTCGAACGCTTCCGTACCTCCACCAAGTACCACGACCGACCGGCCGCCGCTGACATAGCGTTCTGTGTCGCCGCCCATGCCAGTGGTATGACCGAGGACCGGATCGAACGTGCTCTTGAAGACGATTACCTCTCCCGCGATCCCAGCCCTTCAAAGCGAGCTGCCTACCTCCGGAGAACTATGGAGAAGGCGAGGAGATGGGCCGAGCGATAGCATCCATTCCTCGATTCGCCTTGTCATTCATCCTTTCAGCTTGTGAGTGACACTTCTCGCTTTTGCACTGGCTTCTGCTACTCGCGCCATGACGGAAACGGTTGAACAGGGCAGCTCCTTTCGGGTTTTGCCTTTCCATCTGCGTTCAGCGTGCCGCGCTCAAAGCACCCCCACCCTTCGGACGCACGCTCTCCTTCCCAAAATCCGCTGCGCGCCTCTGCGAGATACGGACTCCTGCCCCATACAAGTCTGGGTCCCCTTCCGCAGATCCAGTTCAGTCGCCTAGGGAGTGGGTCGCGACGGCACACCCTCCGGGCAAGACTGTACCGCAGACAGCGGACACACCAAAGAAACGGAGCCAAACACCATGTTCAACAAAGTAATTCTCATCGGCCGCCTCGGACAAAACGCAGAAGCCAAAACCGCTCAGAACAACAAAGAGTACGTTGTCCTCAACATCGCAACCCAGGAAAGCTGGAAGAACGACAAAGGCGACTACGAAACGCGCGCGCCGAATGGCACCGCGTCTATGCCTGGAGGAGTCTCTCGAAGTTCGCCAAGACTCTTCAGAAAGGGCAGCTCATCACCCTGGAAGGCGACCTCCGTTATCGCGAGGTCGAGGATGAGATTGAGGGCACTACCTTCAAACACCGCATAGCTGAAGTCCATGCCATCAGCGTGAAGCGGCTCTCGAAAATCGAAACAGCAGATGATCCAACAGACGGAGCCGAGGACGAGTAATCGTCCGCTCATCTAAGGGAGTAAGGTCTTCGGACCTCACGCCCATTCATTGACTCGCCCCGGACCGGCGCGCCGATAGTCTATATAATCCCCTCTCGCGGCGGAGCTCCTCAGCGGCTTTTGCCAGACGCCGGCGCGCAGCTGACCTATCCCAACTGGTCCCCGGACCAACACAAGATCGTGTTCTAAAATAGTCCCCGCCGGAGGCGCGGATCTTGAGAGTGTGATTTGTATCCTTGACCTGGATAGCAAGCAAATCCCCCCGGATCGGTTGGCATGTTCTCGCCCCGCCGGTCTCCAGACGGCCGTTTCATCGCGGCGCAGACGGTGCGGTTCTCGCAGGACGTCTTGCTTCTCACAATCCAAGGTTGTCATTGACAGCAATAGTCAATTCCTGTTTGGAGCCCAGATAACGCTCCGTCGTCTGAATGGAAGCGTGACCAAGCAGAAACTTGATCTGCTCGAGATCGCCACCGTTTTTGCGGCAGAGCTTGGCGCAGGTCCGGCGAAGGTCGTGAGCCCCGAATCTCTCGATCCCGATCTGTTTGGCGCTCTGTTCGACAACCGACCAAATGGCCCAGTCACTGAGACTTTCTCCATTGAGCTTTCTGACCTTTCCGCCCCTCAATATCGGGCGAAGCAGCCTGCCGTCCTTCACGCCCGCAGCGCTCGTCCAGGCATCGATGCCATTCTTCACCCAGATCGGCACCGCCACGGTCCGGATGCGTCTTCCCTTCCCTTCGAGATCTGCAAGAACCCACCTGCCTTCACGTTGCTGAATGGTCTCGACTTCGAGGTCAGCCAGCTCAGTGCGCCGCAGCGCGCACCCTACCAATAGCGCCAGGATTACATAGTCTCGCTTGCCCTTAAGGGTCGAACGATCCGGAACCGCGAGGAGTTCCTTCGCTTGTTCCCGAGTCAACCAATTTCCCAGCCGCGCTCCCGCCTGCTTGATGTTTGGGATATCAGTGAGTGCAGCCGCATCTTCCGACGAGAGCATTCCGCCGCGCCGCGCCTCCGCCACCAGGCTGCGCATTGCGGAAAGCCGGATGTTAACCGTGGAAGGTGACAGCTTCTCCATCGATGCCCGCCATTCTAGCAACCACTCCCGACACAACGGCCTGCCGGCGGCGAAGGCGAACAGATGATCGAGCGCCTTGGCATAGTTGCGCTTTGAGTTGTCGGCGGTCACTGCATCGACCACCATCTGCTTCAGCCTCAGCAAACGAGGATCGACCGGAACCGGAGCATCGGCGATGGGCGGTATCGCAACCAGGGCAGTCGAACTCACGAGTTCTCCAGTTCCCTTCCCTCAAAGCGGAGACGGGCTGCGCCGATGGCATCTTTGAGCTTGCGTTCCAGAACATCGCGGGGCGGAAGAACGGTCAGGTACTCCGCTACATGTATGCCGGCCGAGTCAAGCTCCAGAAGCTCGATTTGCCTGGTACTGGCTCCGGCGCAAAGGATGATTCCGAGAGGCGGCCCTTCAGCGTCCTCGCTCTCGTACTTTGCCAGCCAGCGGAGGTAGAGCTCCATCTGCCCCTTGTACTCCGCCCGGAAGCTTCCCTGTTTCAGCTCCACCGCGACCAGCCGTTTGAGCTTCCGGTTGTAGAAGAGCATATCAATGTAGAAATCCTCCCCATCGAGCTGAATGCGCTTCTGGCGCGCGATGAAGGAGAAGCCGGCGCCCAGTTCGAGCAAGAACATCTCGAGCTCCCGCAGGATTGCATCTTCGAAGTCGCGTTCGATGTACTGATCCTTCAAACCCAAAAAGTCTAGGATGTAGGGGTCTTTGAGGACCAGAGCCGGCCCGACTTCTCCGCTCATCGTGAGGGTCGCGAGCTCCTGCCTGGCCAGTTCCTCCGACTTTCTCGACCGTGCCGTTCGCTCGTAAAGCATGGAATCGATTCGCCCCCGAAGGGTTCGAACGCTCCAGCCCTCCATGCGGCACATCTCGGCATAGAACTCCCGCTGGAGGGGTTTGTCGAGCGGTAGCAGCTCCCATGAATTGGCGACCGAGTTCGGCCGCGGCTTCGATCGCACTAACCTGACGCGCATGATGAAGTTCGCCGAGGCATTCCCGCACGAGGAGATTGTTGCGACACTGTCGCACCAATTGAGTTGGTCTCACTTCCAGGTCAGACCAACATTGACGGCCGCCGCTGTCTGGCGCCGCGCCTCGGCAATCAGCCGACGCAGGTCTCGGATTAGGTTTTCGGGTGGAGGCGGGGCTTGCGAAAGCTCATTCATGATCTTGCAAAGGCCGTCCTGGCCATTGTGCAATGCCCCCTTGCCTAAGTGGACCCAAACAAGGCGAAATTCACTGCATTCAGCCTAGCACAAAGATTAACCACGACAACTGACATTGTCGTAGCTAAGATCAACTTGGATTTTTTCCCGCTGGCTGTTGAAGATTCAGTCCTCTCGGGTCGAAACATCGCTAGCGGTTCGGCGTTTCGTGCGCCCGAATTGGGGTCCGATTGAGGTCCATTAACAGTTCCGTGGGTTACTTAAAGGCATTCAGGAAGCCATCCGTGCCTTTTGTTTTCTGTTAGTTACCGCTCAAACCTCGCTTGACACGGTAGAGGTCAGGAGTTCGAGTCTCCTCGTGCCTACCATTCTTTTCAAAAAGATAAGGACTCCGATCCGCCCCCGCGCGCTTTCAATTCCACTATGGGACCGGCGCCTTGCAGAGCAACGTGGGCGCTGACTGGCCGCAGAATGCAAGGCGACTCGCAGACATACCCATCGCAGGCTCACGCCCCCTGAAATAACCGGGTTTCTCAGAAGCACGAAAAAAACAGAGATGAGGTGGAGGACCCCACTCACGAATGCCCGGGCCTTGGTTTAAGGGAGGAAACCTGCCTGAGGAAGTGACTCCTGGTTCCCCCCGCTAACCAGAACCGCATCGAGCCCAAACGCCTTTCGCCATCAGCCCTGGCTAAGGATTTCGGTGTGGTACTTCGGGGCGATGGCTTTGGCCTTCTCCAGAAATTCAGCCATCTCCTCTCTGTTCAGAGTTGGCGGCGGAGTAGTGCGGGTGGCCACGGGGATCCCAACTTCCAGAAAGAAGCTGTCATTGCCCGCAGGCGAGCAGATACAGATCATTCGGACAGGCTTGGCTGATGTGTTATGGAACTGGTGCGGGGCATTCGATGGTATGTTGATCGTTTCGCCGGCGCGGACAGTGGAGTTTTTGCCTCGGAAGGTTACGTCCATCTCACCTTCGAGGACGATAAAAGTCTCTTCGAAATCGTGACGATGCGGCCCTGGACCGCCTCCGGGCGGCACGTGCATATCGATGACGCAAAACCGACCGCCGGTATCCTTTCCGGCCACGGTGATTGTGTAGGTGTCCCCGACCAAACCGATGTGCGGGGTCGAATCCCCGTCCACCTGTGAGTACGCGAGTGTCCGGTTTAGATCATCCGCGGGAAGCATTGAATTTTCGGGCGCTTTAGTGGACATGCGATTCTCCGTATTGATGCAATGAACTTGCTTTGGCGTATTCCCGCCAGGTTGCCCAGGCCCCGGCTCTACCTGATGCCAATTGGCCTTGCCGGAACTGCAGCAGTAGACGTCTGCAATATTGCGACGCGCCCCGCAATTTCACTTACTGAGGATGGGCGCATTGGGCTCACCTCAGATATTGTTGCACCCCACAATGGCCAGAGGTCCGGGGAATGCCGCTTTCTGGGAGCAAGCTGCTGAATAAGGAACCCTATGCACGGGCCGCGATTTTGATAAGTCAAGTCAAGTTCAAGGCGCCGTTGGATCGATTCGTGCCATTGTTATGCTCAAGCTAATAACCACAGGTTAAATCAGACGGCTGGAGCTTTCGAGCGTTGTCAACCATTTACCAAGCGATACCAGCGATCTCTCGTGAAATCCTCGCAACCTCATGTAGCTCGCAATGATTACGCGGAGTCTACTATCCCTCTACTTGACCGGACGAATTTCCTGCGGGGCGGAAACCCAAGCTTGTCCTCAGCGGAACACGACCTCTTAGTCCGTCCTATAGTAGGCGCTCTGACTAACTGCACTTAGTCGAGAACCGCCCACCTGCGGGTTTGCCAGGTACCGCTCCCTCCGATCCGGGTTGCTCTCCTTATTCGGTCGGCGATTCTCCGATAACATCCTCGCGATTGCGCGCCCTCGGGTCGGCTGCTGAGCCATCGGCGACAATCGGTTTCTTCCCCGAGCTTTGTGGCATTGCCTTACTCCTGCCCTGCTGCCCTTCCATCGAGCGAGAGACACATTGTCCCGCTGGGATGCGCTTCGTGCCCAGACTTGGGAAGAAGGTGTTCCACAATCGAAACCAGTTTGGCGGGTCCATCGCTCGTGTCGAAGATCTGGCTCATCCTTTGGCTGCGACCCGTTTCAGGACCTACGATCACGGCGTGTAGCTTGGCCCGCGGTGAGTGAAGACTTGCAGTGGTCCTTATCTGATCGCAGTCCTCAGGCTAAACAGGGTGACACAAGATCACCAGATCCACTGGGCGGGACGGATTGACGCGTGCAGCGGAAGAGGTGCACATTGCCGGCCGAAGTGCGAGTCGGCCCTAAGTCGGCCATGGATATCTCCACAAGAGCTACCTTGATTGCCAATGGCATTCGTGCCCTGGAAATGGCTGAGTAGCTCCTTGTAACTCGTCCGCACAAGCTAACTAATAAATATGTGAATTAGGTATTGACTTTATAGTTGCGAGTAACGAATATACCGACATCAACACTTAGTACTTTTTGACGGTTGGTCCGACTGGTCGGAGTTACCTGCAAAGACCTTCGTCGACGACTCACCGGAACGAACAGATCGAAGCCTTTCTGCTCCTATTGTTTCTTTTGTGCTGGTTCTCTAAATTTGCAAAATCGGAATGCCCGTCCAGGCCGCGAGTAGCGGTTACAAGGACCACGGTTCCGACCAATCAGACATACAAACATTGTCAAGCAAGTCCTGTTACTGGATTCGCGCGCAGCTCTGCGCTCTGGGCGTAGCCTGCGCGACTTTCTGCCCTGGAGAAGTTCTGTGCCCAAGAGCTCACGTAGACCTGTGCCTGGTATCCGTACCGTAGTTCTGGTACTGACAATCATCTTCTTACTCGTTCCCTCAGTCGTCCAGGCACAGGTTGTGTCAGCGGACTTCGGTAATCGCACGGCGGGCGCATCTGTGCCTGCGGGTTTCATCGGTGCAGGTCAGATAGGCTCCAGTATGAAGGATATTTCCGCCATGACTACTCTCAAGAACGCGGGGATAAGTGAAACAAGATTTTGGATCAATTTTTACCAGGTCTATGCGAAATCTGCTCCGGACTTCGTCTTTCTTGATAACGAGATATCAAGGATGCGGATGGTCGGTATTCATCCCATCGCTGTGCTGAGTGGCACGCCACGTTCCTTGGGACCGCTAGATTGCTCGGCCCCCTCCGACAATCAAGCCTGGGCGCGTATGGCGGCGACGATCGTGGGCCATATCAACCAGTTATATCCGGGCTTTATCCAGGATTATGAGGTCTGGAATGAGCCAGATAGTACGAAGGTTTTCTGCGTCGCAGATCCGACCGATAGGCTCAACGCATACCTCAAGCTCTATGCCGCCGTAGGTCCCGTTTTGCGCGCGCAGGCTTTGACCGATGGCCAGGAGATTCACATTGGAGGACCCGCGCTTTCTTCTCCTCACACGAACGCCAAGCTCTGGATACAAGCATTGCTTAGTGATACCTCCACAGCTCCGTATGTCGATTTTGTTACGTTTCATCTCTATCTAACGGGACAAACGGATATCAACAACGGAATGACATGGCCTCAGCTTTATGCCATCACCCAGTCCTCTACTGCTGGATTCGCTTATTACTACAAGCTCGTTGAGGGTCTGGTGAGAGCCGGACATCAGCCTGGCGCTGCTACAACTCCCATCTACATAACGGAATATAACGACAATTGGGCGTTCGCCAAGGACTGCTGCCGCAACGACCCGGCTTACGGTTCTTTATGGAATAGCCTCGTTATCTCCGATACCTTGAACTCCGTCTATACCGGAGCATCGAGAACCCCGGATAAGATCAATTACTTCGCTGCTGGGAGTGCGTACTTCTGTGTGCTAGGGCAATGGAATAGCGCCATGGATTGCAATCGATCCGCGTTCACTCCGTATCCGCAGTTCTATGCGTTTGAGTTGTTTACCTCTCCCGCGTTTCTTAACTTGGAGGCTGGAGCGCACATGGCCGTTTCCGTCTCACCGAATAGCACCAGTCAAGGTTTGACCGCCACGGCCTTCTATACCGATGGTGCGGATAACGTGGTGATCGTCAACCCAACCGACGTTTCGTATCCCGCTGTGCAAGTGCAATTAGAAGACACGGGATTAGATATGCCGTTCCCAACGACGTATCTGTTGAATGACCAGAACGGCGAGATCGCCTCTTCGGTTCCCCCGCTCGTGGCTTTAAGCAATGGATACTCCGCCCAGGTTGCCGTCCCACCTTATTCCACCGTAGCTGTCTCGATTGCAGGAAGTCCGGCCGCTCCCGTTCACACTCCCGTCGGCTGACCTTGACTTACGGTTAGAATCCTCACTAACCGGGGCTGTCCAAGGCGACCTTCTCACTTATACCTTTAAAGTATGGAATGTGAGTGGCATCCCTGCCGACCTTGAAACGCTAACTACACAGGTCCCAGAAGGTACAACCTTCGACTATCTTCGAATCTCCGGAACGCCAGGTATTAGCACCTGCTCCCACCCAGCCTTCGGGAGTACTGGGCTCATCATTTGCCAGGAGAACGGAAGCATGGCAGCGAACAGCACCTGGACGGTTCGCCTGACCGTGAAAGTCACAGCACCCTCCGGCACGGCTATCATCGAAAGCGGATCCGCCGCCCAACTTTTACCCGAACAGAATCTCAGCAATAACAAGGCTACGATCACTACATCCGTGCAGTGACCTCGAGATGTGGCAGAAGATTGAAATCCTTGGCCCTTTGGCGACATCCAGGCACGAAGTACGGTTCTCGCCAACAGCGGTCAAGGAAGCGTTGTGAGTGATCGAAGGCGGAGTTAATCGATCCTCACCCGTACAACAGTGTTTTCGCTTCCGGAGACATCTAACTGGCAGGATGAGGCGTCGTCGTACAGACAACCGGGGGCCTGAAGAGCTTTGGGAGGCGCGCCGGCGCCTGCATGCCGGTGAGCTCGAGTTCCCCAATCGCCCCATCGTGATCGTCGACATCGACGGAACACTCTCCAACCCGGCGCACCGCCTCCACTTTATTCAGCGACAGGGCCGTCGCAAAGACTGGGACAGCTTCTTCGCAGCATGCGGCAGTGACGCCCCAGTGGAGGCCGTGGTGCGCTGGACCCGCGCACTTGCCGAGAGCTACACGGTGGTTCTGGTTTCCGGCAGGCCGATCAGCAAAGCCGGAACAAAGACGATGGGCTGGCTGGCCTACTACCGTGTGCCACAAGAGTACCTGTTCATGCGCTATGGAGCGGACCGCCGCCCCGACACGGAGGTCAAACAAGAGATCCTGGATGACATCCTGCGCCTGGTCCCCAAGTGCCAAATCGCTTTCGCGATTGACGACCGGCTTAGCGTGATCGAGCACGTTTGGAAGCGGAACGGAATCAGGGTCTTCCCTGTCCGGGCAAGCGACGAAGACACGCTATAACGAGCCCCCTAGCTAACCAGCCGCCCTAGACGTAGTTACACCAGCCGTCCCGGCAGATATTGTCCCAGGAAACGCCGCGCCAGTATGAATCCGTCCTTGCGCTGCTGCGGAAAGTCGGGAAGGTTGCTGCTTTGCGGCGCATCCCAGAACGGGTCCTCGTGCTCCACTGCGATGCCACCCTTGAATTGGATCTGCAGCAGCACGGTCAGGAACTCCGGCCAGTTTACGATGCCCTGTCCCGGGATGCGGTAACGCCACCATCCATCTCCGGAAATGCCGACCTGTTGCAGCACCGGCTGGATGATCTCGGTATCCTTTGCATGCACAGCGAGGATGCGATCTTTGAGCTGCCACGCCACGCGGATCGGATCAATGTACTGCCGCACGAAATGCGAAGGATCGAATTCCAGCCCCAGTCGTTTACTCGGCACGCGGTCGAAGACGGCCTGCATCGCCGCCGGAGTGTAGGCGAAATTGCCCCTGCTTGGGTAGTTCTCCCATCCCATCGTCATATCGAGTTTTTCGCAAACAGGCAGGTATCGTTCGTTGAAGACATCGGCGAAGGCTTTTGCCTGATCCTCCATGGTGGCGCCTGGCATTCCGCCGCTGAAGGTTCCAACAAACTTGCAGCCCAGGCGATGGCCGAACTCCAGAGCACGAACAAACTCGGCATTGGCAGCCGCGCGCTTGCCTGCATCGGGGTCCGTGTGATTCGGAGCAAAATAATCAACGCTGAGAATGCGAATGCCTGCATTGCGCGCCGCGGCCAGAATCCGATCGATGGCGCTGTCGCTTAGATCCGGATTGAAGTCCGGCCCCGGCGTCACCACCACGCCTTCGTAACCGGCTTGCCCTGCGAAGGCGAGTTTCTGCGGCGAGTACGGGGTGAGGATGGAGAGTTTGGGATAGGGCGTCTCTGCCGGCACGGCCATCTGCTCTGCATGCTCCTGCGTGGTCGCAGCGTTCTGCGTCGTCGCGGCATTTGCTCCCGATGATACCGAATGCGGCCGCGGATGTGCCGCCCACCTTCAAGAAATCGCGCCGATTCCAAACCGAGTATTCGCTTCCCATAGCCTTCGTCTCCTATATCCGGCGCAATCCTTCGATCAGCGCCGCTCTCCAATCCATCCCGCCATTGCGGGCAACGGAAGCGCAAGCGAACCACAGCGGCGCGCCAAGCCCAAAACCCGGAATCGGCAGATGGATCTGCCAGACGCCACTGCGGGTAAGAGGTCGTACCGTGACAAGCCTAAGCTCGATATTCGCGTGAGGTCACGATGCCCGGTTGCGGCACAGGGTATCGGCCATCGGCATCAGCAACCAGTGGCGCCGGGGAATCCATCGTGAACTTGTCTGTGTTCGGCGACATTTCGAAGTCGCAGTTGAGCATCTGGTCAAACGTCACTTCCTTGCCGGTGTGGGCGGCCATCCGGCCCATGCTCGAAACCAGGCTGGCTTCCACTCCACGCTGCACCTCGTTGTAGGGCTTATCGTCGCGAATGGCGTCCACCAGATCATTCCATTCGTTCTGATATGGGTCCTCCTCGCCCGGGTTCACTTTGGATTCCCAAAGCAATTTGGAGGTCAGGTCCTGGCTTGCGTACAGGCTTGACGGCTGTCCGCAATCGCCTGCCTTCGAGGCGATTCCCGACCCTTTCGTACCTTGCAGGTAGCTGGAGTAGATCTGCTCGCATCCGGGAATGGTGCGCCCGTCGAAGAAGAACTTGGTGCCGTCGGAATACGTGTATTCCACTGAGTAAGTGTCGAAATTCTGATCGACATACATGACTCCTTCAGGACTGGAGCGATACTGCCGGCCGCCCAGCGCCTGCGCCTTCACGGGCCATTCGTTCTTCATCCACCCCAGCTGATCGATCAAGTGGATATAGAAGTCGTTGAAGCAGCCACCGCTGGCCCATATGAAACTGTGGAAGCGCTGTACCTGGTAAAGGAGGTCGGTGATACCGGCGGGTTTCGGAAGCGAACTGAAATACCCGCCCGGCCCGTGCATGCGGTAGCCCCGTTGCAGAATGATGTCGCCGATCGCGCCATCGTGGACGCGCTTGGCCAATTCCTGCATCGCCCGGTTATGACGCGACATCAATCCCACGCCGACCTTCAGGTTCTTGGCCTGAGCGTCGCGACCCAGGTTGAACATACGTTTGCTGGTGGGTCCGTCAGCCGTAAGCGGCTTCTCCATAAAAACATTCAGACCCTTCTGGATCGCGTAAGAGAAATGCACCCAGCGAAAGGCCGGCGGCGTCGCGAAAATGGCGATGTCGCCCGGTTTCAAACAGTCCATCGCTTTTCGATAAGCGTCGAATCCGATGAACTGGCGTTCTGGCGGCACGTCTACCTGGCTGGCAAACTGCGTCTGCAACTTGGCCAGGTCTTTCTGCAGGCGATCTGGGAAGACGTCAGCCATGGCCACCAGCTTGACAGGCCCGCGCTTGACGGAGAGTGCGTTGGCTGCTGCGCCGCCGCCGCGCCCACCGCAGCCGATCAGGACGACTTGGATCAGGTCGCTGCCGGCAGCGTGTGCACCGGGGATGGTCACGTTGGCCAAAGCCGAAACCGCGGCTAATTTGCCCGTGTTCTTAAGGAATTCACGGCGGGACGCCGAGGACGGAATGGACAATTTCATGGCTGTGCAATCTCTCTGAACGTAGGTTTGCGATTTCGAGTGCACGCAAAAGCATCGAAGACGCGGCAGGCCATTCTAACGCGCGTTCCCCGGTCGTCAAGAATAAGCGCAATTCCCAACGGTCGAACGACGGATGGCTCCGCCTCAATCACGCACTGGGGAGACAGATCAGCATTCCCAATCGAAATGTATATTGCGATCGCCTGAGCGGGGAAATGTAGGAGGAATTCACAGGCGAGATTAACAACCAAATTGCGAATTGGCTGGAGTCAAAGTTGTCCGCGCGTTCGCGGTTCTCATACTGAAAATGCAAAGTTTGTCACTTCGAAGCTAATCGATGTGTCCTGTATAGCGCCGAGCGTTAGAGTGACCGGCCGCCGTCGATGACTGTAGCGGCGCCGGTCACAAAACCTCCGAGGTCCGATGCCATCCATAGCACGGCCTCCGAGATCTCTTCGGGCTTGCCGAGGCGCCCGACTGGTTCCAGGTCGATCGCTTTCTGGATATCGCCGCCGGTGAAGCGATCCATCATAGGAGTTTCGATGTTGCCCGGCAGCACCGCATTCACGCGTATATTCTGCTTGGCATAATCGAGTGCTGCCGAGCGGGTCAGGCCGATGATCGCGTGCTTGGATGCGGCGTATGCAGCACCACCTGCGACGCCCCGGATACCTGCGCCCGAGGACGTGTTCACCACCACCCCGCCGCCCTGCTTCACCATTTGCGCCAATTCATGTTTCATGCAGACGAACGTGCCACGCAGGTTGATGCCGAGAATGCGGTCCCATTCGGCTAGCTCGATCTCGTGGACGGGAGCAGCTTTGTTCTCCACGCCGGCATTGTTGAACGCGATGTCGAGTCGACCGAAGCGATCGATGAGCTGTTTGAAAACGGCTTCGACCTGATCGGGCGAGGACACGTCACACGCAATGGCTAACACCTCGCCGCCCGCATCCTTTACAGAAGCCTCGACCTTCTCTAGTGCTTCCGCAGAGCGGTCCAGGATAGCGACACGCGCACCCTCGGCCACGAAGGCGAGTGCGGCGGCGCGGCCAATGCCGCTCGCCGCGCCAGTGATAAAGACAACCTTGTTGGTAAAACGGTGAGTTCCTGCCGTGTTGGAATCTCCGTCGATATAAATTCTGTTGCCCGGCTGATTCGAAGTGACGGTATTCAGCGACCCACCAATTTCGCCATCTGCTCCGGGTAGCGCTCACCCACTACCTTGATCTGGCCTAATGCCTGGTTGATTTCATTCAGGTCCTGAGCGGTGAGTTCCACGTTTGCCGCGCCGAGGTTCTCTTCCAAGCGATGAATCTTGGTCGTCCCGGGAATCGGCACAATCCATGGCTTCTGTGCAAGCACCCAGGCCAGAGCGACCTGAGCACGCGTGCATTTCTTCCGGTCGGCAATGTCGCCGATTGCATCCACGACCTGCTGATTGGATTGCCGGGCCTCGGCGCTGAAGCGCGGAACAGAATTTCTGAAATCATTCGCAGCAAACGTGGTCTTTGCGTCGATGGCACCGGTGAGAAATCCCTTGCCCAGCGGACTGAACGGGACGAACCCTATGCCGAGTTCCTCAAGCGTCGGAAGAATCTCCGATTCCGGCTCACGCCACCAAAGCGAATACTCGCTCTGCAATGCGGTCACCGGCAGCACGGCATGCGCCCGGCGGATAGACTGTGCACCCGCCTCGGAGAGACCGAAGTGCTTGACCTTGCCTTCCTGGATCAGGTCCTTGACCGCGCCGGCAACATCTTCCATCGGCACGTTCAGGTCCACCCTATGCTGATAGAAGAGGTCGATCGCATCCACCTTCAAACGCTTTATTGAGGCTTCTGCGACCTCACGGATGTGTTCCGGGCGGCTATCGAGTGCCGTCCACTTCCCGTTGTCGTCGGGATTCGCTTTCCAGCCGAACTTCGTGGCGATGACCACTTGTCCCTTGAAGGGCTCCAGTGCCTCGCCTACCAGTTCCTCGTTCGTAAAAGGTCCGTACACTTCCGCCGTGTCGAAGAACGTGACACCTTGCTCAGCAGCAGTGCGGATCACTTTGATAGCTTCCTGCTTTTCGGTCGCGGGTCCCAAGCCAAAGCTCAATCCCATGCAGCCAAAGCCGATCTCCGAAACTTCCAGGCCGCTCTTGCCTAACATGCGTTTCTTCATCGCATACCTCTTTTTCTAGTGTGGTTAAGTCTGCGCCGGATGGCGTTACGGTTCCGGCAAGCCTGCACGGCGGCGACAATGTTCGGGTAAGCGCCGCAGCGGCATATGTTGCCGCTCATGGCTTCTCGCACATCAGCGTCTGCTGGTCCCCAGGGCTCTTTCAGCATGGCAGCGGCAGACATGATCTGACCGCTCGTACAGTACCCGCACTGGTAACCGTCGTGTTCGACAAATGCAGCCTGCAGCGGGTGCATCTCGTCCGGCGTACCGAGGCCTTCAATGGTGGTGATCTCTGCCTTCTGTTGCATGGCCGCGAACAGGAGGCAGCTATTCGCCCGAAGACCGTTGACATGAACTGTGCAGGCGCCGCACTGCCCGTGATCGCAACCCTTCTTCGTTCCCGTGAGATGGAGGGTCTCGCGAAGGGTGTCGAGCACCGTAGCACGCGGATCGATTTGCACGCGGTGGACTTTTCCATTCACCTTGAGCGTGATCGGAATCGTACCTGTCGGCGGTGTAGGCGCGGCGACCTGTGCGGTCGTGCTCTGCTGCTGAGCTAAGGAAGCCGCGGGCGTTGCGATGCTGGCAGCGGCTGTTGCCACGCCTGCCGCGCCTGCACGCGAAAGGAACGCGCGTCGACTCAGCTTCTGCAGCGTTGTCAATCTTGTCTGATCGTCATTGTCGGATGCAGCCATCTGCTCCTCCTCGTTTCATGCTCAAACAGCTTCAGCTCTCGTGCAGAACACGCCAACGCTGCATACCTACTCCCGTTTAGGATGCTTCTCGATGACATCCTTGAAGACCGGCGCCGCGGAGAAGCAGCAGAGCCAGCCTGCATAGAAGGCCACGTGCGTTAACACCTGGCCCGCTTCGGTTGCGGTGAGGCCACTATCCATCGCTCGACAATCGCGACGATGCTTCCTCAAAAGAAGACGAGCGTGCCGTCTACTTCGAGGTTAGATGCCCGTTCCGATGAAAGTAAGGTGCGAATGCGTGCATGGCCCTGTGAGTTGGGCTCATGAATCGTGACTGATGCAAGTTGCTTTAGGCCCGGAGGACGTCAATCACGGCCGCTAGGGCGGGAGTCTGCTGGCGTCTGCTGGGGTAGTACAGAAAGAACCCGGCATAGGGTTGGCACCAGTCCTGGAGCACTCGAACCAGCGTGCCTTGATCGAGGTGATCGGTGACCTGGTGTTCCGAAAGAAATGCGAAGCCTACCCCGTCCAACGCGGCCCTCAAGACCAAATCAACGTCATCCACGATCAACGGGCCCGTAACAGCAACGGATACCGACTTCCGGCCTTTCTGAAACTCCCACCGGTAAAGTCCCGCCGAACCGTGCCGGAAGTTGATACAGCGATGCTGGAGAAGATCGCGCGGGGCCTTTGGTTTCGTTCGTGATTTAAGGTACTCAGGAGCCGCCACGATCGCGGGACGATGGTCCGCAGAGACACGGACTGCGATCATGTCTTTCTGGATATACTCGCCGAAATGAATGCCGGCATCGAAGCCCTCCGCGACAATGTCTCTTCGGCTGTCATCGGTCGTAATATCGAGCACGATGTCGGGGTAGCGACGGATCAACTCGCCGATCTTGGACGCAATGGCGCTCGTCGCCAGGCGCGGTACAAGGAGACGTACGCGGCCTGCGGGCTTTCCCTGGTCGTCGGAAACAGCCTGCAGGCTCTGGCCGACTTCAATCAAGGCAGGACGCAATCTCGCCAGCAGCTTCTCGCCAGCATCCGTTAGCGCTACGGAACGCGTCGTACGCGCAATGAGGCGCACGGCTAACGACTCTTCAAGCGCCCGCATGGAATGACTAATGGCAGACGGAGACACGCCTTGCCGCTTTGCGGCTTTGGTGAAGCTTTTCTCTTCTGCAACGGCGACAAACGTAGTGAGCGCAGCAAAGTCAGTGGGCAGCATTTATGAATTGTACTCACAACCTCATGCAAGATTCATGCCGCTATCTATCCCCTTGCTGCGTCATCCTATCCACAGCGATCGATGATCGGTTCGATTGCCTGGAGATGCACTATGCCACACGTCATCGTGAAACTATGGCCCGGGAAATCCGAGCAGCAGAAGAAGACGCTTGCCAACCAGATCACGAAGAGCGTGATGTCGACCTTGAATTACGGCGAAGAGTCGGTTTCTGTCGCATTTGAAGAAGTTGCGGCCAAGGATTGGGCGGAACAGGTATACCGCACAGACATCGTTGGACAGGAAGAGAAGCTATACAAAAAGCCCGGCTACACAATGTGATCCGGGACATTGAATACGGAAGGTTTTGCAAATGAAGAACATATTGGATTTCAGCGGCAAAGTCGCACTTGTAACCGGGGCCGCTTCCGGCATGGGGCTCGCAGCCGCACGGGCATTCGCTGAAGCAGGGGCATCCGTCGTGATGGCCGATTTCCGTGAAAACGTGGTTCAGGCAGAGGCCGCCAAGCTCCGTGGGCCTGGCCGAAGCGTAATCGCGTTGCGATGCGATGTGAGCGACGACGCCCAAGTAGAAGCTATGGTGGAGAGCGTTGTTTCCGAGTTCGGCCGCCTCGATGCTGCGTTCAACAATGCCGGCACGATGGCAAGGGTCGTTCCCACGGCGGAGAGCACCCGCGAAGAATGGGATCGAGTCATCGGTATCAACCTGCGTGGCGTGTGGAGTTGCATGAAGTACGAGCTGCGTCAGATGGAGAAGCAAGGAAGTGGAGCCATCGTGAACAATGCTTCGGTCGGCGCGCTGACCGGCAATCCCGGCATCGGATCCTACATCGCTTCCAAGCACGGCGTCGTGGGCCTTACAAGGACTGCCGCTCTTGAGTACATCAAGAAAGGCATTTACGTGAACGCGGTCAACCCCGGGCTGATCGATACGCAGATCGCTCGCGACGTGGTGAGTGGAAACGAAGAAGCCTACAACGAGATCGGTAAGCAGGTACCGATCGGACGGCCTGGGCGTCCGGACGAGATCGCTTCCGCCGTGCTCTGGTTGTGCAGCCCTGGCGCTAGCTATGTCGTGGGACAGGCGATCACCGTGGATGGCGGAATGACAGTGGTCTAGGGACACGCGACGAACATGAGTCGAGCAAACCGCACAGCTATCAATCCAAGAGGAGTCAGAGATGATTCAGGACTTTCAGCACGTATGCATTGCGTGCCGCGATCTCGACAGAAGCATCCGCTTCTATGAAACACTCGGCCTTCAAGTCACCGAGCCAATTCGTGAACTTGATGAAGACAGGCTCGCACAAGCGATGCAATTGCCGAGAGGCCATCTGAGGGTTTTGCACATGGCGCCCCCGGAGGCAACCAGCAACATGTTCATCGACCTGGTGGAGTGGTTGGACCCGTCCCCTACAGGTGAGGCTTACCATGCATTGAACCACGTGGGGATCAATCGCCTCGCGTTTCGTGTTTCGGATATCGATGCAACCGTAGAGGCTCTGCAGGGGCGCGGAATATCTTTTCTGACCCATAAACCCCAGTCGTTCGGCCCAATCCGAACCATAGTCACGACTGATCCCGATGGAGTGTTTATCCAGCTTCTGGAATGGCTGTAAGTTAATTGCAGGCGGGCGAAACGCCAGATCTTTTCCGGGGATGCTGCCCTGGGTAGCAGGTCATCCTCCAGTTTCCGGTGCACGTAGAAGAGGCTACGGGTGGATAGCGGCATGACAGTTATCTAGTGATTGGCGCTATCCCATTCACAAAGGAGAAGAAACATGCTTGGAACAGTTCTTTATGGTCCGGGGGACATCCGCTTCGAGGAACGAGAAGACCCTCGAATCGAGAATCCGACTGATGCGATTATTCGAACCGCAGCCACCTGCGTTTGCGGGTCCGACCTATGGCCGTACCGCGGCATTCAAAAGATTGCGCAGCCTACGGCCATGGGCCACGAGTACTGCGGAATCGTGGAAGAAGTCGGCAGCGCGGTGAAGACGGTGAAGCCAGGCCAGTTCGTCATTGGTTCGTTCTGCATCTCTGACAACACGTGCCCGAACTGCCAGAACGGTTACCAGTCCGGATGCGTGAATCTCGAGTTCATGAGCCGCGCTCAGGCGCCGTACCTGCGCGTTCCATGGGCCGATGGCACTCTCGTCGCCACACCTGACATTCCCTCGGATGATCTCCTTCCGAGTCTGCTCACCATCTCCGATGTTCTTGGAACCGGCTGGTTCGCGGCCGATGCAGCGAATGTCAAGCCGGGATCAACGGTCGTGGTTGTTGGAGATGGCGCAGTAGGCTTGCTCGGGGTGCTATCGGCCAAGCAGATGGGCGCAGAGAGAATCGTCGCCATGAGCCGCCATGACAAGCGTCAGCAGCTCGCCCGCGAATTCGGCGCAACCGACATCGTGACCGAACGTGGTGACGAGGGAGTGGCTCGCATCAAGGAGATGACCAACGGCATTGGGGCAGATTCAGTGCTCGAATGCGTCGGCACCGAAGAATCGATGATGCAGGCGATTCTCTCCACGCGCCCGGGTGGTTCAATCGGTTACGTCGGGGTGCCGCACGGAATGAAACTCGACGTATTCCCGGTCTTCTTCCATCTCGTTCGTCTGCATGGCGGTCCCGCTCCGGTGCGCCGATACTTGCCCGACCTGATCAATCTGGTCTGGGACGGAAAGATCAATCCTGGCAAGGTCTTCGACCTGACCCTCCCGCTGGACCAGGTGCCAGAAGCGTACCGCGCCATGGACGAACGCCGCGCAATCAAAGCTCTGTTACGCCCATGAGTGAGTCGGACGCCGTCTCAATGAATGCGCAGCCTGCCGAGCATCCGGCTCGATCTGCCTCCGTGCGACGCCGTGCTTTTCTCAAGGGAAGTGCAGCACTGTACCTTACCGCAATGGGCAATGCTGTACACGCGTTGCGCCCCGGACCAGATCGGGCCAAAAAGAAAACTTCAAAGGAGAACACTATGGAGATCAAAAAAGTAGGGTCGCAGCCCTCCACCAAAGGCCCCGCGGACTGGTTCACGGGAACCGTTCGCATCGACCCTCTGTTCACCGCCCCTGACCCGGCGCTGGTTGCGGGAGCGAGTGTCACATTTGAGCCCGGCGCGCGGACGGCCTGGCACACGCATCCTCTTGGGCAAACCCTCATCGTGACGGCCGGATGCGGATGGGCACAACGCGAGGGAGGTCCGATCGAAGAGATCCATCCCGGAGATGTGATCTGGTTTGCACCCGGCGAGAAGCACTGGCACGGCGCCGCTCCCACCACAGCCATGACGCACATCGCCATTCAGGAGAGGAAGGATGGCAAGATAGTGGACTGGATGGAGCATGTTTCCGACGAGCAATATCGGAGAGCTTGAGATATGGGTCGTATTTACTCAGAGGCACACTAGCCAGATGGAGCCGCGTGAGCTTGCTCTAGCCTGGCGAACGCCGGGTTTCACCAGCAGTTGAGGCGCAGGACGTGGGCTGGCCCGGATTTCATGTCGATGATCTCTGTGCCGACCACTGCCTCGAAATTGGCTTTGTCTTTGCAGGAGGCATCGTCCGCCAGGATTTTCTCCATCGCGCCCGAGTTGAGCAGCTCGCTTGCGGCAACCGTGCCGGCGTTGCCCAGGCCTGCTTCCATCAACACCGGGACTCCAGTTGTCGAATCCTCCATTCGGGCCAGGATTGCATAGTCGCTCTTCCACTGCGTGAAGGGGACCGAGAGATCGGTGACCCAGGCATTCTTCCCCGGCTTCTGAGAATCGACGATGGAGGCGATGGGCTCTTTCGCTGATCCTGAGCCGGGAGGATTCGCGACTTCGATGCGATAGCGCAGGTTCTGAGTCAGACGAAGTGTCCACCTGTTGTCAATGGCGCCAATCAGGATCACAGGCTGCCGGCGAAGGTCTTCGAGTGACGTCAGTTCGGCTCCCACCACGCGGAATGCAATGCCCTTCTTGCCAAGTTCGCTGGCCATCGAGGAGAGGATCGCAGCATCGTCCAGCGATATGCTCTGTCGTCGAAGCACCAGATTCACAAACCTGTCGCGCTCGGGGGATTGATCCGGCGCGAGCGGTTGCAGATTATGCGTATCCATGCAGACGAGAACAGGAACCTTAGCATGTACGAAGGCGGCCCAGAGATCGGGACTGGTCTTTGCCCCTGTTCCCTTCCATACCCAGAATGCTGCGAAGCTGGCGGCGATCAGAACAAAGAGGATCGGATACAACATCCGCCTGCGAAGCGCCTGACGCATGGGTTTACTGGCCGTCACGAACGGCGCCTGACCGATAGTCGGGATGGCGATGCTTGCGGCATTTGGCGGCTCAATCGCATCCGCAGCCAACACGGGTTCGAGCTCTACAGCGTCTGCAGAAACAGCCGCTTTCTCAACCGGCTGCGAAGGCCGGATGCCAACCTGGCGCGACGGTTGAATTCGAAACTCCGGTACGTACGATCCCCGGGGGAGATCAATCTGAACCAGATGTGACTGGGGCGATTCCTGGTAAAACTGGCCGATTCGCTTGCGAACTTCATTGGCGGTCACTCGAACGATCGAATCATCGCCCGTGTCGTAGTCGTTCGCACGCTCAAAGACGGTGATCCCGATCGTGCGTTCCTTGAGCTGACCTGCATGACCCGCGAGCGTTTGGTCGACGATGTAGTTCAGGAACCGCTTGCAGCGGCCACTTTGGACGAAGATTGGGGTCACCAGCATCGCTTCGAGCTCTGCCCTGACGAGGGCCTGAAGCTCGGCGCCGAACGGACCAGCTTCCGTCCCGATTTCCTCCGAACTGTTTGGGGCGCGCGCCATGTCGTACTCGCAGCTCCTATTGACCCGGTGACCAAGAATCTTATCAGAGCGCGGCTTTCCAGCCCTTTACACCATGCATAGAGCTCTTAACACTGCAGAGTGCCGCGGCTGATTCAAAAGGACTTCAAGGCTGGATCGCCGTAACGTCGTCTACGCAACCGTTTAGAACCTTGTTGTTCGAGCGCCCGAGGTAGAGCTTAGCGGAAGAGATGGAGGGCCGCATTCAGTGCTGAAACCGTTGAATATGTCACGCAGGAGTTTTCTCCATGGCTCCGCGGCGCTTACGTGCGGCGCCGCGCTGGGACGTTTTGTATCTGCCGCGGATACGGCGGGCCAGGAGCATGTCGAAGTCGAGACGACCTATGGCCGCATTCGCGGGCTACGGACTAGCGGTCTTCAGACCTTCAAAGGGATTCCGTATGGCGGTTCCGTTTCGGGTGCACATCGTTTCAAAGCCGCGCCACCGCTCCAACCCTGGACCGGCGTCCGAGACGCGCTGAAGGGTGGAGCGCCCTCGCTACAAACTCCCTTAAGACCTTACTTTGGAATCAGCGAGCCCTTACCCGCCGAGGATTGCCTCTTCCTCAACGTCTGGACCCCGGCAGCCGATGGACAAAAGCGCCCCGTCATGTTCTACAGCCACGGGGGCGGATTCAGCGTTGGATCAGGAAGCGCTCCGTATCAGGACGGCGGTACGCTGGCGCGTACGTGGGACGTGGTTGTAGTGGAAACGAATCACCGGCTCGGCCTGATGGGATTTCTTTACCTCGGCGACCTGGCTGGCGAAGAGTACGCGACCTCCGGCAATCAGGGCTTGCTCGACATTTGCGACGGGCTCAAGTGGGTGCACCAAAACATCGGGCGATTCGGCGGCGATCCTGACAACGTAATGATCTTTGGCGAGAGCGGCGGCGGCGCGAAAACTTCCTGCCTCTACGCGATGCCCGCGGCGGCGCCTTACTTCAACAAAGCGTCCATCGAGAGCGGTCCGGGCGTGCGCATGATGCCGCGCGATATGGCGACAGAAACCACCATGATGGTCCTGAAAGAGCTCGGGCTGGGGATGGCCGATTGGCGGAAGCTGCTCGAAGTGCCCGGGGACAAGCTTCTCGATATTCAGGTTGCTTTGGGCAAGCGCCCCGGCGGTCCCTTGACGATGAGCGGTGGACGCAAGGGAATAGGGGGCGGAGGACGGCCCGGCGGTTTTGGCCCAGTGGTGGATGGCACGATTCTGCCGCATCATCCGTTCGATCCGGAAGCGCCGGCGATCTCGAAAGACAAGCCCTTGATGGTGGGTTACAACCGCGATGAGACAATTTTTTTCTTCATGGAGTCGCACAATACCGACGTCTTCAACCTGACAGAAGCTTCGCTGAAGGAACGACTGCATACGGAGTTCGGAGAGCACGCGGACGAAGTCTACATCGCGTACCACAAGAGCCGTCCTGAAGCGTCTCCCACGGACCTGTATATCGCGATCAGCACGGCGCGGATGATCGGCTTCGGCTCGATCACCATCGCCGAACGCAAATTTGCGCAGCACGGCGCTCCCGTTTACTCCTACATCTTCACCTACGAATCCCAACGCATGGTGCCGGGTACGCAGCACAAAGTGGGTGCGGCGCATGCCCTCGAGATCGCCTATAAGTTCGACCTGATCGAGCCGGAAGAGAAGCAGGCGGATCCCGCGCAGACTGCCACCCGCACCGTGATGGATACCGGGCCGGCGAGCGTAAAAACCGCAGAGAACATGAGCCAGATGTGGAGCACCTTTGCGAGAACCGGAAAGCCCGGCGCAAAAGGCCAGCCGGACTGGCCAGCCTACGACACTACACGGCGCGCCACGATGATGATCAATGCCGAATGCAAAGTTGCCGATGATCCCTTCCGTTTGGAACGAGAGTTCTGGGAGCGGCTGGAGCCTTGAAACACCAACACTAAGTCTTCTCTGATCTACGTGTGAACTCGCCCTGCTCGGGCTCTTCAAATCCCGGGCGCGGTGCGTTCCGAATTCCTCCACCCATCAGCTGCAAAACACTGAAAGGAACTTTGGATGAGCAAGCCATTCTCGTACATAGTAGGACTCTTGTTGCTCTCTGCCTCGCTGACGCAGGCTCAATCTTCTACCTGGATCCCCGATAAAGCTCATAGTGGCGTGGATTTCTCGATCCTCCATCTGAGTCTTTCGCGGGTGCGAGGTCATTTCGGAAACATCGGAGGCACCATCGTCCTCAATGAATCCGACATCACGAAGTCGACGGTCGACGTCACAATCGACGTGAGTACTGTCGACACTGGCGTTGCAGGCAGAGACGGTGATTTGAAGAGCCCCAACTTCTTCGATGTTGCGCAGTTTCCAACCGCCACGTTTGTCAGCACCAGCGTCGTCAAGACGGGCCATGGCCTGACGGTGTCAGGAAATCTTACCCTGCACGGCGTTACCAAACCTGTAGTCCTGGACGTGGATGGCCCCACCGGACCAGAACCCGGAATGGATAAGAAGCCCCACTCCGGGTTCTCAGCTACAACGACGATTAGCCGCACGGCATTCGGAATTGCTGCCACGTATCCGTCCGCTGTTGTGGGCGACGAAGTTAAGTTGACCATCGACCTCGATGTGGCGAAACAGTAGCAGGGCAGAGCCGTAGCTCCGATTGATTTACTGCGATTGCAGCGATCGCTGACTCGGTGGGCCAGCGATTGCAAGCGCTGTAATAATGCCGACAAATGGCTGACCGAGCGGCTACGTTCAACATAATCCCGCCATACCCTCTGGCAGGGGCTGCAATCGTACAACTCTCGCAGGCGGTTCCTTTCCCGCTTGCGAGAAAAGATCGATTCCCCGATCCTCCCTGTTCTGGCCGGCGGCGATCTCGTCACCTAGTCACTTGCGACCGGTGCCAGTTACGTTATTGAACTGACTCAAGCACGGAAGATTTCTCGCCTCCACCCAATGGATGAGGGACCCATCCGTATTTTGCTGGTAGGTATGGGGATCCGAGTGGTATCTTGAGCAACACCTCTCATTGTTAGTGGATCGACCCTATGCGCAGCGCCGCCTTTTTGTTGTTTTTGATATCTGTTGTTGAATTATCTGCTCAGTCCCAAACTCAATCACCGTGTCCTGTGGCACCGGCCGCGCTTACCTCTAGCTCTCCAAATATCTTCAACGAGCGACAAGAGCAGTATCTCGGCGACGCCTACGCGGAAATTGAGGAGACGCGGTTACGATTCGTCAAAGACCCCGTCGCCGAGTCATATCTGGAGAAGATTGGGCAACGACTGTTGGCAGTCCTGCCACCGACCGGCTTTCACTTTCGCTACAGAATCGTCGATACCGAGGAAGTGAATGCTTCAAGTATCGCGGGCGGTCACATTTACGTCACCCGAAAGCTAATTGCCGCCGCGGCCAACGAAGACGAACTTGCAGGTGTACTGGCACATGAAATCGGCCACATCCTGATACATCAGCAGGCCACCGAGACGACGGCGGACTTCAATTCTGTGCTACACGTGAGCTCAGTCGGCGATCGAGCAGACGTCTTTGACAAGTTGCACCGACTTCGCAATTCGGAACGTCCGTGGTCCTGGCATCCCTCCGGCGAGAAGGAGGAGGAGATCGCCGATGCGGTTGCTGTTTACGCCCTGATGAAGGCCGGGTACGGGCCCGAATCCTACGCCAATTTCTGGAACCGGGTAGCGCAGACGCATGGCAGGTCCGGCTCGGTATTGGGCGGCATCTTTCATACAACCCGGCCTGCCGAGCAGCGTCTTCGAGCCATTCGGAAGAATACAGCGGCCATTCCTGCAGGATGCGGTGCGACCAGCCACTCTGCCTCTGAGGATTTCCTGGCATGGCGTCAGAGAGTGATCGCCGACCCGACGTCCGCGGTACAAGGGAACCTCGGAGACAAGGGAACGCAATTGAACCCGCCGCTGCGCTCCGATCTCACCCGTCTGCAGTTCAGCGCAGACGGCAAGTACGCACTGGCGCAAGACCAGTCCACGATCTTCGCTCTTGCGCGTTCACCGTTGCGTTTTCTCTTCCAGATTGACGCGCCAGACGCCGACCCGGCGTGGTTCTCGCCCGATTCCACCAAAATTGTCTTCAGCACTCCAAGCCTGCGAGTAGAGCAATGGGACGTGGCCAATGCCCAACTGCTGGCTGCCTACGAGGTAGTTTCCTATCAACCGTGTTTGCGCCATCTGCTGTCGCCGGACGGCAATGTCATGGCTTGCATCCTGAACACGTCGAACGCTCAGAATCGGCAACTGGGACTCACGCTCTGGAACGTCGAGAGTGGCGAAGCGATCCTGAAGAAAGACAATGCCTTCAACCTTTCGCAGTTCAACGTCAATTTTGGCTATGGGTACACGCCCGGCAGCAACTATTCGTGGTGGGTCGAGTACAAATTGCACTGGCCATTGGTGCGCTGGGCGTTCACCTCAGACAGTAAGCGTCTGATGGTGAACCGCGAACCGACCACCCTGGTGTATGACCTGGAGCAGCATGGCTTCGTAAGCCCGGGGGGAGCGGTTGCCAAATTGAATCGCAAACCTTTCGCGCTCGTGGGGAATGACCGCATCGCCATTGATAACTGGGATAACCCGCAGAAGTCCGGCCTGTATAGCTTTCCCGACGGCAAAAAGCTGAGGGACATCGCCATGGGCGATCAAGATTTGGAAGGCGTCACGCGCGGCAACTATCTGATGCTAAGTCCGATGAAAGACGCTGCCCTCGGGCTGCTCGATCTCAGCACTGGGCAGGTGCCCTTCACCCTGCAGAATGCCGTGCTGGATGTGGATGACAAAACGCTGCTGATGGAAACCGGAGAAGGCAGCGTCGAAGTAACGTCTGAGGGTTTGGTGCCCGGGGCAAAGCATGCCGCGACCGTCGATCTGCCGGTCGGCCAACTTGGACAATTGGCGGCAGCAGCGATTTCTTCAGACGGAAAATTCCTGGCCCTTTCGAATAAGAGTCGCTGTGCGATTTGGAATGTCCAAACTGGACAGCGGATCTTGTATCTACGGCCCTTCATTGGCGGCTACTTTGATGAGGCGGACCTGTTCTACGCGGATTTTCCCAAGTATCGTGGACAGGAACATGCTCAGATCGTCATCGACCCTCGCCAGGGCAAGGCTCTGAAATTGCCCTACAGCGCGGCAGATCATACGCAACAGAACGGTGATTTGCTGGTCGAACTGAAGCCGCTGGATTTTGGCCAGGACACTCACCAGAATGCGGATCTCGAAGTCCGCGACCTGAAGACCAATCGCGTGTTGTGGACGCACCACTTTCCACACCAGACGCCAGATATTGAGACGATGAGCCGCGGCGATGAGATGGTCTTCGCCTGGGACGTTGTATTCGCCGGGGGTGGTCACGACGAAGTGAAGGCTCATCCGGAATTGATTGCCGAGCAAAACGCCCTCAAGGACCAGATGCACGGATACCTGGTAGAAGTCTTCGACAAACACACTGGCAAATACCTGCGCGGTGTCGTCGCCGACGTGCGCCACCACGACTACTCTCAAGGGGAGACATCGCTCCATGCCAGCGCCTTCGGTGACTACGCACTGGTCCAGGGCGAGCACAATACAACGGAGGTGTACCGGTTCTCCACGGGTGCGAGGCTGGGCGAAGTATTTGGCGAAATGATCGCACAGGATCCTGTCTCCGGAGTCTTCTGTGTCAGCAATCGTGAGAACGAGTTGATCGTCTATGACGCCGCCTCGGTTCAGGAGCGCAAGCGTTTCACCTTCTCAGCGCAAGTGCGTCTGGCCGAGTTTCTGCCAAATCGCAAGTGGTTGCTCGTGGTCACCGACGACCAGAAGATTCACATCCTTGGTGCGGACGAACTGCAGGCGGAGGTGTCACCCACGCAAAGTGCGGCCTCAGTCATTCGTTGAAGGCAGCCGCCGGAACAGGCGCTATGGGTTTAGACGGCGCCACCTTGCCTGCCGAGAGGCTCCTATAGCAACCACCAAGGATAAGACAGTGAAACACAGGTGGAAGTTGACAGCGCTCGGCGCGGAGTTCAGAGGCCCAGATTGTCCGTCCGTTAACGAAGCAATTGCGTTTATCCTCACTGCGCCTTTTGGGGTTTCGTAACATTGGCGAAATGTACTGGCTGCACCTGCTGCCGCATCTCCGCGGCTACGACGAAGTATTTGCCCGCCGGCTCTGTGAACTTCAGTGGGTTGCTTCGGGTGTACGCATAGCGACGATTCGAGGTCTCTTTCGGGATTTTGATTGAACAACGTATAACGAACCCGCTACAAAGTGGTATGCCCCAGCAAGGTAGCAAGGGCGGCCTTCCGAGTCAGCCCATCAGTCTTAAGGTGTTGGGGGCTTATCTCGACCTGTCGCCCGCAACCATTTCCCTGGTTCTGAACAACGCCCCCGGCGTGCGGTCCATTCCGCAGGAGACGCGGGATCGCGTCATCGCCGCGGCCAAGAAGTTCGATTACCGGCCCAGCTTCTACGCTCGTTCTTTGCGCAAGCGGCAATCGTTTTCGATCGGCGTGCTGGTTCCCGAACTGAGCGACGGCTACTCCGTCCTGATTCTCGACGGCATTGAAGAAGTGCTCTTGGAAGAAGGCTACTTCTACCTGACCGCCAGCCACCGCCGTAAGGCTGACCTGATCGAGGAGTATCCCGGCCTTTTGATGGAGCGATCGGTCGAGGGCTTCATCGCCATCGACACCGCGCTCCAGCACCCGCTGCCGCTGCCGGTGGTGGCCATCGCCAACCATCGCAAGATCGAAGGCGTGACCAACATCGTGCTCGATCACGGCCGCGCGGCCGACCTTGCGCTTCGCCATCTGCACCATCTCGGCCACCGCGAGATTGCCTTCATGCGCGGGCAGACGTTCAGTTCAGACTCCGATGCCCGGTGGAAGAGCCTGATGGCAGTCGCCAAGGAGCTTGGGCTTGAGGTTCGGCCAGAGCTGGTCGTTCAGTTGGAGGTCAATCTATCTTCGCCGGAGTTGGGGTACCCAGTCGTCGAGAAGCTGCTGGCCCACAAGTTGCCGTTCACCGCGCTCATTTCCTACAACGACATTGCCGCGATCGGCGCGATCCGTGCCTTCCGGGATCGAGGTATCCGTGTGCCGGAAGATGTGTCCATCGTTGGATTCGACGATATTCAAAGCGCGGCCTTTCAGAACCCGAGTCTCACCACCATTCGCCAGCCGTTGCGCCAGATGGGCACAGCGGCGGCGCGCCTGCTGCTCAAGCGCTTGCAGGGAAACAGAGACGCTGCAGATGAGGTGCCGATCGTTCCCGAGTTGATTATTCGCGAGTCAACCCGGCCTCCGGTGGCGAAGCGGCCGCCGGCGATGCAGCGGAAGAGCCGCAAGCCTTGAGCAGAAATTCCGAAAGCAATCGCCGATGCGCTGCGTATATACTCGGGCAAACGCAAAAGAGAGATCAATGACCCAGCGATTCAGATTGTCGATACGTTATGCAGCGGTATTCGTTGCAGCTCTGCTTGTGCTGCCTGCGATTTCCGCTTTCGGCCAGGAACCGGCCGCCAAAGTGGAAAGCGAAGCGGCTCTCACGCCCGCACAGGCTGCCAAAATCCTGCCGCCTGCCGTCTTTTACCGCGGGCAGTCCGCAACCACCCAGACGCGCAATTCAGGCGGCGTCCGCTTCAGCGACGGCTACATGGTGCTGGTCACTCTGGTGGATAATTCGGGCTACTCGACCGGCGTGCAGGAGAAATATCAGGCCTACTTCATCACCGAAGTTCCCATTGAGATCAGTGGCAGGAAGCTCTCGCCGGGCGCCTACGGAGCTGGATTCATCGCCGACAACAAGTTCATCATCACCGATATTGGCGGGCACGATGTCTTCACCGTCGACACGGTAAACGATGCGCAACTGCGCCGCCCAACGCCGCTGCAGGTTCGCGCGGACTCTTCGTCGCCCCACCACTACCGGCTCTACGTCGGCAAGAAGTACGTCACCATCTCCCGCAGCGAGTAGCCCGGCGATCGCTCTAGTGGCCTGCGGGGCGCTTCGACCGTTCCGCGGCATTCGCCAAAGCCGATCCGCGCAAAGCCTTCCCGCTCGCAGTAGCCGCGCAGCACGACCTCGTCTCCATCTTCCAGGAAGCTGCGCAGCTCGCCCGTGGGTAGGCGAATCGGTTGCGCTCCCCGCCGTGTCTTCTCGAGCAAACAGCCCAGAGAATCATCGGTAGGCCCTGAAACTGTTCCGCTGCCCAGCAGGTCGCCCGGGCACAGGTTGCAGCCGCCGCTGGCGTGGTGCACCACCAACTGCGCGATGGTCCAGTACAGATCCGCGAATTTGCCACGGCTCACTTGCATCGCTTCCAGTCCCGCCTCGCGCATTCGTTGCGAGCTCAGCGTGACTTCCAGCGTCACATCGATCCCTCCGCTGGCCTGGTCGGCTAACGAAGAGAGATAGGGCAGCGGTTCCGGATCGCCCTCCGGCCGCACGAACGCCGCCGTTCGGAACGGCTCCAACGCCTCCATCGAGACCACCCACGGCGATACCGAGGTAGCGAAGTTCTTGGAGAGAAATGGGCCGAGCGGCTGAGCCTCCCATGCCTGGATGTCCCGGGCCGACCAGTCATTGAGCAGGCACAGGCCGAAGATACGAGAGCTCGCCGCCTCCATCGAAATCGCGCCGCCCTGGCTGTTTCCCTGCCCGATAAAGATCCCCACTTCGAGTTCGTAGTCGAGAGCGCGTGTGGGGCCGAAGACTGGCTCCGCCCCGTCGTCTGGCTTGAACTGCCCCAGTGGCCGATGAATGGGCGTTCCGCTCACCACGATGGAGGAAGCGCGCCCGTGATAGCCGACGGGCAGGTACTTATAGTTGGGCAGCAGCGGGTTGTCGGGCCGGAAGAGCTTGCCTACATTGGTCGCGTGGTAGATCGACGCATAAAAGTCGGTGTAGTCGCGGATCGACGCCGGGGGCAGCATCATCACTTCATCGCGATGCACCAGGAGCGGCTCCACCGAGCGCTCATGTGCGCGCCAGGCCGCCGACTCCGTTGTCAGCATCGCCGTCAGATGGTAGCGCAGCGCCGACCAGTGCGAAGGCGTCAACGCCATCAGCTGGTTCAGCGAATCGGCTTCGCAGGCATCGATCACGGCCCGGGGCAGCCCTTCCAGCAGCGCTTCCTGCTCGCATCCCCGCAGGTCGAGAATCAGGTCGCCGATCGCCACGCCGATCGAAGCCGGCCCGTGGCCGCTGAGACGGCGGAACACTCCGTAAGGAAGATTCTGAATCGGAAAGTCGGAGTCGGGTTCGTTGGCGGATCTGACCCAGCTCGTCAGCCGCTGTTCCTGAGTTCTCATGGGCACCCCAATGCACGCCAAAGCATCATTCGCATCACGCAATTACTTCCAATTGAGCCCACTCGTGACCTCACCGCCGGCTCCCACCAATGGCAGGGTGCCCCATCCTTCGCGTTTTTGCGAAGGGTGGGTTCCACAACCACTCCGTTGACCTCACCGCCGACTCCCACAAACGGCAGGGTGCCCCATCCTTCGCGTTCTTTGCGAAGGGTGGGACAACAACCCCTCGTTAACCTCACCGCGACCCCCACTCACGGCTTCCCCACATCCCCGGAGGACCCACCCGGAGAGAAGTGCCGCTTCAACCCCTGCCAGCACTCAAAATATTCATGCTGCAGCACGCGCGTCTCGAGTGCGAACCGGGTCGGGCGAATTACCCACTGCGTCTCAAACATGAAGGCCAGTGTGTCCGCCAGGCGCTGCGGCTTCAGCTCGGCGTGGCTGGCGCGCTCATACGTCTCGGCGTCCGGACCATGTCCCGCCATGCAGTTGTGCAGGCTCGCCCCGCCCGGCACAAAACCCTCAGCCTTGGCGTCATACTGCCCAAACACCAGTCCCATGAACTCGTTCATCATGTTGCGGTGAAACCAGGGCGGACGGAACGTATGTTCCGCGACCATCCAGCGGGGCGGAAAGATGGCGAAGTCCACATTGGCCGTGCCCGGTGTGGCCGTCGGTGCAGTGAGCACCGTGTAAATCGACGGGTCAGGGTGATCGAAGCTGACCGAATTGATGCAGTTGAATCGCGCCAGGTCGTACTTGTAGGGCGCGTAATTCCCGTGCCAGGCGACCACGTCCAGCGGGGAGTGATCGATCTCCGCCGACCACAGCCGCCCGAGGAATTTGCTCACAATCCGGTAGTCTCCGTCGCGATCTTCAAACGCCGCTGTCGGGGTCAGGAAGTCACGCGCGTTCGCCAGGCCATTCGCGCCAATGGGCCCCAGCTCGGGAAGCCGAAACTGCGCTCCGTAGTTTTCGCAGATATATCCACGCGCCGCCTGCTCCATCAGGTCGACGCGGAACTTCAACCCACGCGGCAAGACGGCGATCTCGCCCGGGGCCACGTGAAGAACCCCAAGCTCGGTGTGAATCGCGAGCTTCCCCAGTTGCGGAACCAGCAGGAATTCGCCGTCCGCGCTGTAGAAGTAGCGGTCGGCCATGGACGCTGTCGCAGCATACAGGTGGATCGCCACACCCGCGTGCATCGCCGGGTCGCCGTTTCCACCCAGCGTGATCAGCCCGTCCACGAAGTCGGTGGGCTTTTCCGGCAACGGCAGCGGATCCCATCGCAGTTGATTGGGCGGGGTCGGTACCTCCGTGAACGGGCCGCTTCGAATCAGCCCGGCCGAGATCTCCTGGTACGGCTTATGCGTCACCGACGGTCGAATTCGGTACGTCCAGGTGCGCCGGTTCACCGCCCGAGGCGCAGTGAAGGACGTCCCGCTGAATTGCTCGGTGTACAGTCCCAGCGGCGCCTTCTGCGGCGAGTTCTGTCCTTGCGGCAAGGCCCCGGCGACCGCCTCGGTGGCGAACTCGTTGCCAAATCCACTTTGATATTGAGGGTTCTTCATAGAGACAGGGATCTGCGCTTGCGTGCCTGCCAGGCGGCCAGATCGTTTCCAAAACACCGTACAGACACGAAGCAACGGTTGGCAATCTCCGCGCCGGAGACATTGCCGATCAGAAAACTTTCGTCATCCGATTTGGAACCGATTTGGAACCAGCTGCTCGTCAGCCGACTTGGAAGAGTCCCGGCAGAACCTGCCCCGCATTCCCTTGGAAAACCTGATGGAAGGCAGCCGCGTTCAGCGGCGGTTCTGGTCCCACGTAGTACGTGCGTACCCGCATCTGCCCGCCGCGGTTGCGCTGGTTGGCCCACTGCACAAAGTTCGCCGCCGGATACACCGCCCCGGAGGTGCCCACGACCAGCAAAATGGTGCAGCGATTCGAGTTCCTTCGCCGATGCGATCCATCTCCAGCGGAATCTCGCCGAACCACACAATGTGCGGACGGATGCGCGCGCCGCAGGAACACAGCGGAAGGTTTTCCACCCCCACGTACGAGTTGCGATCCGCAAAGACAGGCCGTCCGCAGTCGTCCTCGCAACGGGAGAGAAACAGTTCGCCATGCATGTGGACGAGATTGCGGCTGCCCGCGCGCTCATGCAGGTCATCCACATTCTGCGTACAGAGAAACAGGCGGTCGCCGATCTTCTCTTCGAGCTCAGCCAGGGCGAGATGGGCCGGATTCGGCAGCGCCGCCGCTGCATCACGCCGCCGCTGCGAATAGAAGTTCCAAACCAGTTCGGGATCTGCCTCCCACCCCTCGGGCGAGGCGACGCTCTCGACCCGGTGTCCGCTCCACAACCCATCACTGGCGCGAAACGTGGCCAGCCCGCTCTCGGCGCTGATGCCCGCGCCGGTCAGCACAAACACACGATCCTGCGGAGAAATCATCAGCTTCGGCTGGCTCTGATCTGGTTGGGAACGCGCCTGCAACTTGGGAGAAGAATGCGGATCCATCTCCTCCAGTTTACGACGCGCCCACATGTTCAATGCACAACAGAACAGCCCCGCCGAAGCAGGGCTGCTGATGTGAATAGACGAGTCAGATCACCAGATCCGGCACTGCTTCGCCGGAGCCATCGTCTGCCCCGTCTTGCAGCTGAACGCCTTGGCGAATTCAGGCATGTTGACCAGCGGGCCCTTCACCCGAATTTCGTCCGGCGAGTGCGGATCCGTCTGCACCTGCATCCGAATCATCTCTGGCCGATCGTTGGTGCACCAGTTCTGCGCGTACCCCAGAAACAGCTGCTGCTCGGGAGTGTAGCCGTCGATCTTCTTCGACAGGTCCATGCCCGAATCCGCTGCCCGGGCCAGCATCGCCATCAGCGCCAGTCGCAGGCCGCCATTGTCGGCCGTGTTTTCTCCCAGCGTGAGCTTGCCGTTCACCTTCACGTCGTCGACGGCGGTAAACGTGCTGTACTCATCGGCCAGACACGAGGTTCGCTCTTCAAACTTCTTCTTGTCTTCCGCCGTCCACCAGTCCGAAAGATTGCCCTTCGCGTCAAACTTCGCACCCTGGTCGTCGAAGCCGTGAGTCAGCTCATGCCCCACCACCGCGCCAATGTGCCCATAGTTGGTCGCGTCCGTCGCGTTCTTGTCATAGAAGGCCGGCTGCAAAATACCGGCCGGGAAGTTGATGTCGTTCATGCTGGGGTCGTAATAGGCGTTCACCGTCGGTGGCGACATATCCCACAGCCCGCGATCGATTGGCTTGCCTATCTTGTTCAGGTTGAAATCGGTGAGAAACGCGCGCGTGCGCATCGAATTGCCCAGCGCGTCGCCCCGCGTAATATTCAGCTTCGAATAATCGCGCCACTTGTCCGGATACCCGATCTTGTCGGCAACCGCGTGCAGCTTCTCCTTCGCCTTCACCTTGGTCTCCGGGCTCATCCAGTCCAGGCCATCCAGGTCCTTCTCCATCGCGCCCTCGATGTCGTGCACCATCTGCAGCGTCTTGGCCTTCATGTCGGGAGTGAAGTACTGCTGCACATAAAGCTGGCCCAGCGCCTCCCCAAGTGACGCATCGGTCGCGTTCACGCACCGTTTCCAGCGCGCCTCCTGCTCGGGCGTACCGGTGAGCTTGCGCCCATAGAAATCAAAGTTCTCGTCATCGAATACCTTGGGCAGACCCATCGAAAACGAATCGATCAGGCGAATCCGCATGTACGTCTTCACCGTATCCAGGTCCGCCTGCTCGATCACTTTATTCAGCTCCCGGAAGTAGTCCGGTGAGGTCACGTTCAGCTCGCTCACCTGCGGCGCACCGATCCACTGGATGTAGTGCTCCACCTGCAGGGCCGGAACCGCAAAATTTGCGCGCGTCACGCTGGTCATGTGATAGATCTTCAGCGGATCACGCCGATCCACCACGCCCATCGACGATTTCGCCAGGTCGGTTTCCATCGCCATTACCTTCTGCGCGTCCGCGCCAGCCTTATCGGCGGGCTCGCCCAGCAGCTTCAGCACGTTGGCCAGGTGCTGCACGTACTGCTTGCGGGTCTCTTCGCTCTTCGCATCGGCCCGAAGATAGTAGTCCTTCTCCGGCAGCCCCAGTCCCCCTTGGTCGGCGTAGGCGATCTCCCGGCTGGCGTCTTTAAAATCCTGCTGCGAGCCAAAATCCATAAACATGGCCGCCTGCTCGCGATTGAAATGGGCGATCAGCGCAGGCAGCTCATGCTTGTCGGTCAGGGCGGCGATCTTGTCCAACTCCGGCTGGATCGGGGTGAGACCCTTCTTTTCAATGGCAGCCGTATCCATGCAGGTGCCGAAGTAGTCGCCGATCTTCTGCTCGTTCGCGCTTCGATCTTCAGTCTTGCTGGCCGCTTTTTCCACCAGCGCACGCAGCGCCGAGGTGTTGAACTCGTACAGATTTACAAACTGGTCGAACGCCGGCATGTCACTCGGAATCGGGTGCGCCTTGGAGAAATTGCCGCAGGCGTACTGGTAGAAGTTTGTGCACGGATCCGCCGTCGTATCCATTGCCGTCTTGTCCAGCCCTGGCAACGGAGCAAACTTCTCTTCGGCAGGATTGCCGGTGGCCTGTGCCGCGCTCCAACCTGCGCTGGCCGCCAGAAAAACCAGGGCTGCCAAAACTGTCCTCGTTCCAAGCATTTCGTAACGCCTCAAGTATTCATTCCTCATCTCTGTGGTGTTTGCCGCAATGCTCTTTGCTAACACGCAGCTTGCATCCGCCGCAACCGGACCGACCCGGTTCTTGCGGCAGAGGCTTCAGGTTACGTTCGCAGGATGGAAATAGTTCCGGGCCCGGCGGACGTAATGACCGTGTGCAAGTTAGCCGGCGGAGGCTCTGGCGGGGACGGGACTCAAGGGTTTTCTGGCTTTCCTTCATCGCCCTTGGACGTGCCTCGAGGCCGTCTGCCGGTCCAGTTGAACCGCCTCCCGATGATGGCTTTCACGATCAGGTGATCGGTACTCGCCGTGGCCCCGATGCCCAGGCCGAAGTTCAATTCCCATTCGGGGGAGACGTTCAGATCCACCGAGGGAAAAATCTGGTGCTCCTGCTGATGAAGGGGCCTGAAATCTCCCAGGCGCCCGAACGTTCCGTAGTATTCAAGGTTGGCCGTCACCTTCCGCGTGATGTCATACCCCACCTCGACTCCCGGGCTGAAGACCATTCCCTCGCGACACACCGGGGCCGTGAAACGACCTCTCCAGTGTGGGATTGACCGCGGTATACCAATGGCCAAAGTGCTTGTCGACGATCGGGCGAATCTCCCAGGTCCATGTATCCGCAGAGAATCTCGCGCGCTGGTAACCGATCTCCATAGAGAGACTCGCGCCCACAGGCCAGTTCCAGTCCTCCGGGGCCCGCACCCGTGGACGGATATGATCGCCGACCCACTGGAACCCGGGACCGCTGCTGCTCGCGGTGAAAATGTAGAATCCCACCTCGGACCAGTGGTTGATCCCCTGGGTCAACTCGAGCGTCTCTCGCTCGGCGTGCTCGGTTGGATATTCGCCTTCACCATTGAACCGGGATGCCGCCTGGGCCTTACTGCCGATGGCGGAGTAGTTGGTGTGCGTCTCCACCATCAACGTCTTCGGAGCGACCGTATCGGAGCCGTAGACCTGGATCTCGTAGTTATCCTGTGCGTGCATCGCAACTGCAGCTAAGACGAGCAAAACAAAAGTGACAAACCCGCGAACAAGACCTGCCTTTACCTGTGAGCCATGGCACGTGAAGCCAGCCGAGCAAACGTTCATCAGTGACTCCGGTGCCTGCTTTGCTCGTAAACGTTCGAGCGCAAGCTATTTTGTGAGCTTTGAAGTGCCTTTGGTTATGTCAGGGAGGTGACGTCGCATTCATTTTGCACTGTTTTCTAGAGCGAAGCTGAACTCATTTCCAAAAACTTCTCAAAAGGGCAGAAAACGTACGGGGAGCAGTTCCGGATATCCTGATAACGCACATGAATGTGTCCCCTCAACTCGAAAGCCGTGATCAAGAACTCGTCCAGATCCTTGACCGCGCCCTGGCCGAAACGACGCGGAAAAGCGGGGACTGGCTGGTCTGCCGGCCGGGCTGTACTCAGTGCTGTATTGGTGTCTTCGCTATTCATCAGCTGGACGTGCTGCGCCTTCGCAGCGGCCTGTCGGCCCTGGAGCGGACCGATCCCGATCGCGCTGGCCGTGTCCGGACCCGTGCCGCCGAATCCGCCATTCGACTCGCAGCGGAGTTTCCCGGCGACCCTGAAACCGGCATCCTCGATGTAGGCGAAGAGGCTGAGGAGCGGTTCGAGGATTTTGCCAACCACGAGCCTTGCCCGGTCCTCGATCCCGAGTCCGGCACCTGCGACCTGTACGCCGCCCGTCCCATGACCTGCAGAGTCTTCGGGCCGCCGGTTCGGTCCGAAGAAGGCCTCGGCGTGTGCGAGCTATGCTTCCACGGCGCCAGCCAGGACCAGATCGCTGCTTGCGAAATGAAGGTCGATCCCGATGGTCTGGAGCCGGACCTCATCACCGAAGCCGAAGCATCACTGGGCGTCCATGGGCAAACCATCGTAGCCTTCGCCCTCGCCAAGAGTTGACCCCGCTGCGCGGCCGTCTCAGCTTGCCCGCATCGCTCGTGGCAGAATAGTCTCTGCCCACCATGTTCTTCAGGAGAAGTCTGCACGTGAAACGGTTCCCTGCCCTTCTGCTTCTCGCAGCCTGGCCCCTCATCTCGTCCTCCATCCTTCTCGGCCAGTTCGCTCCCCTGCCGGAATCGGATTTCGGCCTGCATAACGGCGACCGCGTCACCTTCTACGGCGACAGCATTACGGAGCAGCGGCAGTACACGGCCGACGTCGAGGAGTACGTTCTCACCCGCTTCCCTGGCTGGAAGGTCTCGTTCCACAACGCCGGAGTGGGCGGCGACAGGGTGAGCGGCGGCGCCGCCGGCCCGGTCGATCTAAGGCTGCGCCGCGACGTCTTCGATGCCCATCCAGATGTCGTTACCGTCATGCTCGGCATGAACGACATGTACTCCCGCCCCGATGACCCTGGCATCGCCTCGACCTATGAAGACGGCTATCGCCACATCATCGAGTCGCTGCAGAAGAATCTGGGCCGCGCCCGCATCACCCTCATTGGCCCTTCGCCCTACGATGACGTCACCCGGGAGCCCGCTCCGACCGGCGGACTCAATCAGGTCCTGCTCAAGTACGACACGTTCGTCAATTCGCTGAGCCGCGAGCGGCACACGCAATTCTCAGACTTCAACGGGCCAGTCACCGCCTTCCTTCAGCAGTTGAAGCAGCAGAATCCTACGCTCGCGACCCAGTTGATTCCCGATCGCGTTCACCCGCAGCAGGCCGGTCATTGGCTCATGGCGGAAGCATTGCTGAAGACCTGGCATGCGCCGTCTCTGGTCAGTTCGGTGACGGTGGATGCAGTTTCGAAAGTGGCTGGAGCCGAAGCCCGCAACACCGTCGTCACCGACCTGCGGCGCACCAGGTCGGGTCTCTCTTGGACCCAACTCGACCGGGCACTGCCGCTCCCGCTGCCTCCTCCGGAGGTCGACCCCGTCCTCGCACTCACGGTCAAACTGAGTGACCTGGTGGGCACACTCGATCAGCAGACTCTCGCATTCCATGGCCTCGCAGTCGGGAACTACGATTTGCTCATCGACGACCGTAAGGTTGCGACCTTCTCCTCAGACGACCTGACCGGTGGCGTCAACCTCGCCACCCTGCCCACGCCGATGCTAGAGCAGGCGCGCCTCGTCGCCTACGATACTGAGAAGAAGAACGCCCTGGAATCGCATGCGCTTTCAGGTGATTCGTGGATCGACGGAAGGCGAGACTTCGCCCACCGCACGCGCGCTTGCAGACCGCCCTGCTTTCTGCCGAAGAGCGGCAGCGAGCCGACGCCCAGCCTCTGCCGCACCGTTTTCAGCTTGTGCTCCAGGGCGCACCGGCGCGGCCGTAACCACGCATTACCTTGCTCCAGCCCCGTCGAGAGTAAACGAAACAGTGAGTGCTACATTAAATCCGATGGACCAGAGTCTTCGTTCGCACCTGGACCACGATCCCTGCGAGTTGAAATTTGGAACCAGCGGCCGCCGCGGCCGGCTGGTCGATCTCACGCAGCTCGAAATCTACATCAATGCCTGCGCCGAACTGGAATACCTGCAGACGCTCCCCGTTGAAGAAGGCGGGATCATTCGCGGCGACGATCTCTACTTCGCCTACGACCTCCGTCCCAGTTCGACCCGATTTGTTCAGGAAGCGCAAGGCCGGGGCGAGTTGGCTCAGGCCATCGAGCAAGCCATTCGCGACACCGGAATGCGGCCGGTAAACCTTGGGGCCATTCCAACGCCGGCCCTCTTTCTGTACGCGACCGGGCAGGGCAAGGCCAGCATCATGGTCACCGGCAGCCACATTCCATTCGATAGGAATGGCTACAAGACCAACACCTCCCGCGGCGAATTGCTCAAGCACCACGAGGCGCCGATCGCCGCGTTTGTGCGTAAGGTTCGCGACCGGGAATGTGCCCGCCCGCTCCGCGCGTCGCTGTTCGATGCGCATGGAATGTTGAAGGCCGGCCATCAGCCGTTGTCGCCCGTGGATCACGCCGCACGCGATCTCTACCGGAACCGGTATCTCGATTTCTGGCCCGGCCAGCCCTTGCGCGGTATGCGCGTGTTGTTCTATGAACACTCAGCCGTAGGCCGCGATCTCGTACCTGAAATCCTCGAAGCCCTTGGCGCCCAGGTCTTTCGTGCCGGTAGAAGTGACGAATTCGTCCCCATCGATACCGAAAATCTTGAGCCTGCGCAGCTGGCTGCCATTCAGACCATCACCGAACAGGCAGTCGCCGAGCACGGACCCCTGGACGCCGTCGTTTCCACCGACGGCGACAGCGACCGGCCGCTCATTCTCGGAGTAGATCCGGCCAGCATGCGCGTGCACTTCTATCCGGGCGACCTGGCGGGCATGATCGCCGCCGAGTACCTTGGTGCGGACGCGGTCGTCGTGCCCATCAGTTGCAATGATGCCGTCGATCGCAGCAGCCTCGGCGCGACCCTGGAACCGAAGAGCCGGATCGGATCGCCTTTCGTCATCGCTGGAATGGAAGCCGCCCGCCAACGCGGCAAGCAGGCCGTCTGTGGTTGGGAGGCGAACGGCGGCTTCCTCACCGGTTCTGAGCTCACCCGAAATGGCCGCAGGCTTGCCCCTCTCCCCACTCGCGATGCGCTGCTGCCGATCATCGCCGTGCTGGCAAGTGCGCGGGAAAAAGGCCTAAGCCTCGAGCAACTGTTCTCTACTCTGCCGAAACGCTTCACCAGCGCCGCGTTGAAGAGAAACTTCCCGCAATCTCTCGGTGCCCGCATCGTAAGTTCCCTGTCGCCGAATAGCGCCCAAATCCCGAACAGCCTCCAGGTTAACGACGTCAGCTTTGAAACCGCCGGCACTCGTTCTGAACCGCAGGTCTCCACGCTCCATCAGCCCGCATTCCACAACCAGATGCAGAACATACGGGAACGGCTGACGCTCGCATTCTCTCCTGGTTTTCCCGAGATCGTCGGGTTGAACTTCACCGATGGTGTGCGCATCCTGTTCCGCAACCGCGAGGTAGCCCACCTTCGCCCGTCCGGCAACGCCGATGAATTCCGTGTGTACGCCGTTGCCGATTCCCCTGAGCGCGCCGCCGCCATCACCGCCTTCTGCCTCCAGGAGCCGGACGGCGTTCTCCGGCAGCTGGAACGCGAGCTTGAAGCCGCGCGGGTCAGAATAACGAGATTGTCATCCAATCAGCCTCAAAGCTGAACGACGCCCGACCACCCTCCTGACGCATCGCGAACGTGCGCCCTCGTAACCTTCCCAAATGCGCGCAAGGTTAAGCCTTCCGGCGAGCTCTGCCATGCCTCCGGCGGCCCGAATCCTCTCGATGGAAGCAGGCCCAGCATGGTATTTTGTGAGGAACCTTTCGAGTGGCCTGCATCGTTCCTCCCCCCGAAGTGCGGTATGCTTCCCGAATTGCGCGAGGATCTCATGCGGCCTTTACAGGTAGTCGTGGTCGACGACGAGCCAAGTACCGGCTCGTTTCTCCAAAGCGTATTCACCGCCGAAGGCCACACCTGCCATGTCTTTCATCGCGCCGCCGCTGCCGAAGAGTACCTCGCCTCCCACACGCCTGACCTGGCCCTAATCGATGTCTATCTTGGTTCCGACAGCGGTCTCGAACTGGCGCGCCGCATCCGCGCCCATCCATCCAAACCTTTATCTCATCGTCATCTCCGCGCATGTAAGTCTGGAGACAGCAGCCGAGTCCGTCGCCCAGGGCGCGATTGAATACATCAGTAAGCCGATCTCGATCGAGCAACTCCGCACCGTCGCCGCCCGCGCCGATGGATTCCGCTCCAAGTTCGACCGCCAGATTCCGCCCGCTGAACCCTCCACGCTGCGCACCGCCATCATCGGTCGAAGCCCGAGAATGCTCGAGGTCTATAACGCCATCGCCCGAGTCGCGCCGAGCAATGCCAACGTGCTCATCCTCGGAGCGAGTGGCACCGGAAAAGAATTGGTCGCGCGCGCCATCCACCAGTACTCCAAGCGGGCGGAGCATCCCTTCACTCCGGTCAACTGCGGCTCCTTCACCGAGACCATTCTCGAAAGCGAACTCTTTGGCCATGAGAAGGGCGCGTTCACCGGCGCGCAAAGTGTTCATCACGGATTGGTCGAGTCGTCCACCCGGGGCACTCTGTTTCTCGACGAGGTCACCGAGACAACGCTGGCCTTCCAGGTGAAGTTGCTGCGCGTGATTCAGGAGCAGCAGGTCCGGCGCGTTGGCTCCAATCGCTATCATCCCGGTCGACGTTCGCATTCTCGCCGCCTCCAATCGAGACATGGCTTCGCTCATCCGCCAGGAGGCCTTTCGCGAAGACTTGTATTACCGGCTCAGCGTCGTGCAGATCGTGATTCCCTCGCTCGCCGAACGGCGCGAAGACATCCCGCTGCTGGTCAATCATTTTCTCAGCGAATTCAACGCGAAGAATGATCGCGACGTCGCCATCCAACAGGCTGCGGTCGAGCACCTGCAGCAGATGCAATGGCCGGGAAATGTTCGCGAACTTGAAAACACCGTCGTTCGCCTGGCCATCTTTTCTCCCACCGGCAGGATCACTCTCTCCGACGTCGAAGCGGAGACGGCCCGCGGCACACGACCCGCCGAAGTCGCCAGCCGAAGACGTCATCTGTAACAGCTCCTGATCGCTTACTCGAGATGGAACGGCAACATATTCTGCGGGTGCTGCAGGAAAGCCACGGAAACAAGACAGAAGCCGCGCGGCGGCTGGGCATCGAGCGCAAAACTCTTTACAAAAAAGCGGTCCGCCTCGGCATCAACTTGCAAGTGGCGGATGGGAGATGAAGCAGCGCAGCGAGCGCGGCGGCGTGCTGACGACGACGGCTGGGCTCGCTCTTAGTCTCTTCCTGATGATCGTTGCCGCCTCGGCCATCCCCTTCGTCAGCGAATTGCAATCGCAGGATCAACGACACCTTCGTTCGTCTGGCGCCCCATCCCTCGACTCCTTCCTCGGTCGTGCTGGTGCTCGTCGATGACGAAAGCCTGCGGCAGTATGGCCGCTGGCCCTGGTCGCGAACCCTGCTCGCTGAACTCGTTCGCAATGTCGGCAACGCAGGCGCCAGTGTTATCGGCATCGATGTCCTGCTTACCGAGCCTCAGTCGCCGCAGGCCGACCAGGCCCTGCGCACCGCGCTCGATCAGGGACCACACGTCGTTCTCGTCGACAAGATTGCGTCCTATCCGGATGGTCCGCGCTGGCTTGAGCCCATACCTATCCTGCGTCACTCCAAATGTTTCCGTAGGCGATGTGGATGTCCCTCTTGATCGCGACGGCGTCAGCCGCAGGTTTTCTCCCCTGCAACTCTCGCCGCGAGGCAACCAGTGGGCCTTTGGCGTCGAAGTAGCCCGAAGTGTAGACGCCGCTCGCACGTCCGATTTTCTGCACGCCTACGACATCGACGAACCCACGCACGCCGGCGCGTACACGCTGGTGGCCCCGCGCTTGGTTCCGATAGCCTTTCGGCGCGGTGGCTTCCCTACCATCTCTCCGCATCGCGCGTCTCCAAAACAAAGATCTCGACGAGCTGCGAGGTCATCCGGTGCTCATCGGCTTCGGACCGACCGAGATCAGCGACCGCTTCATTACGCCCATCAGCGGAGAACTGCCGACCGCGGGTGTCGAAATCAACGCGCATATCGTCGACGCCATCCTCTCCCGCGCGCCAGTTGCACGAAGTGCCTGCGTGGATTTCCCTCTGCCTCGTGCTTATAACGTGCCCGTTGCTGATACTTTTGTTCCGCCACATCCAGACCTGGCCTTCGGTCGCCCTGGTCTTTGTCATCGGCATGACCATCTACAGCCTGGGGTTTCTGACGTATGTCTTGGCTTCCTATCTGATGCCCGTCGGCGGCCTCCTGTCTGCCGTCGTGCTCGCACCGCTGCTGACCTACTCGGCGGACTTCGTCATCGTCGAACGAAGCCTGACCACGCAATTGCGCGAGTTGCAGCGATGGCTCTTCAGCCTCGATCGCCGATTCAGTGCTCAAACCACCGGGCTCTCGTGGAAGCTGCGAACTCTCGAAGATCTGCAGGCGGAACTTGGCGCCCTCTACGAATTGCACCAGACGCTGCTTGAGTCCACGCAGGATGCCGTAGCCATCTTCAACCATGAAGGCCGCTTGATTCTGCGCAACGAGCAGTTCGGAACGCTTGCTGCATCTTCGTCCCGAGGCCGTCTCTACCCTCTCGACGCACTGCTTAAAGAAATGCCTCCGGCCGGCACGCCCGACGATGCGCAGGAAGTCTCGATACGCGGCTGCTTTATGGGCTTCGCACGACACCGCTGCCGCCCACCACGCTTTCGCCCGGCGGCGGCACGGTGCTTGACCCTGACCAGCCTCGAAACCCGCCAGGAACGCGATCGCGCCCGGGCAGAGGCGCTCAGCTTTCTCACCCACGAGTTGCGAACCCCGATTGCCTCCATCCAGCAATTCGCCGAACTCATGATGCAGTACCCGAACTCACCCGTTTGCGAGGGAGCGCCGGAAACGGTCTATCGCGAATCGAAACGCCTGCTGGCCCTCATCGGCAGCTATCTTGACGTGTTGCGCCTCGATGCCGGTGCGCGACCCATTCATCTGGATGCCGTCGACATGAAGGCCATCGTGCAGGACGTATTCGACATCCTGCAGCCCACTGGCCTCCTCGGCGAGCATGACCCTGAAGCTGCTGCCCAGCAGCGATTTCGGCACCGCTGTCGGGCGATGCGTCCGCTACTGACAGGAGCCGTTTTGAACCTCGTCAGCAACGCCATCAAGTACGGCGCCCCGGGCTCTGAAATTCATGTATCCTGTCTGGCAGTCGATCAGGTGGTGGTGCTCACAGTCAGCAATGAAGCGCTTTCCATCTCGGAGCAGGATGTTCCGCGATTTTTCGAGGCGCATTACCGTTCCCCTTCCACTGCGACGACCGTGCCGGGCTGGGGACTCGGGCTTAGCGTTCGTAAAGCGAATCGCCGAAAAGCACGGCGGCTCCGTGCATGCGACCATGGCAGGCTCTCGGATTGCCTTTGAAATGCATGTACCGGAAAAGGCCGTAACTCCAGTCGCGGGGGAAATCGTATGAAACGTCATCCACGCGCACGCGCTCTTCTTTACGCATCGGCATTGGTTTCTCTGGCCGCGGCCCAGGCGCCGCAAACCCGCCAGGCTTCCCTGCCGGTCGGCTCCGCAGTGGTCGTCGAGGCCAAGGGAGATATCGTCTGTCGCTACTCCCCGGGGCGCATGTTTCCTCGCTGCATTCCGGCCAGATGCTCGATCCCGAGACTCGCATCGATACGCACAAAGGCAGCCTGCTGCTGACCCTTCAGGATGGCTCGCAGGTCCTCATCGAACCCAACAGCAGTGTCGTTTTGAAAGTTCCCGACCAGAGTGGCGGCAAGTATATCCAGGAGATCTTCGGCAAGGTGCTCGCCAAAATACAGAAGCGGCTGGGCGTCACACCCTCGTTCCGCATGGGCACGCCGACCGCGGTCATCTCCGTGCGCGGCACGCAATTTGAGGTCAACGTAACCCGGGCCGGGAAGACCACCGTCGAGGTTTATGAAGGAGTGGTGCAGGTGCAGGGCATCGCCGGCTTCGGTCCTTCGGTGATGCTCAAGCCTGGATATCAGACGCAGGTCGAGCCCAGCGGCCAACCGGAGCCACCCACCGAGATCGAGGAAAAGAAGCACCGCGTCGGTGGCGTGCAGGACTCGAACAATGAACTCAACGGATCACCGGTATTTGGCGGCGGAGCTATTGCTCCCGGCGCCAACGGACTGAACCCGACCGGCGAAGACTCACCGCAAAATCCGAATAACGGCCAATCGGGTGACAACGGCGATAAGAAGCACCCTCACTAATCTCCACTCATCTCTGTAGCCACTTACAACACGGTGCGGGTCCAAAAGACCCACTCACCCCTGCCCGTCAGTGTTCCTTTACCCCGAGCACGATCTGTGGAAAACATCCGGATTTGCGCCATTCAGCTTATTACTACTTGGCTACCGCGCGTAACTCGCATTCACGTCATCATTCTTTCTTTCCATCTGCCGATTGTTTGCTAGAGTCGAGACACTTCATTCTCACGGCCATAAGTTGGAATCTGAAATGCAAGTAGGTTCGGCAATTCTACCGGTCGAGACTGGCGGCTCCAGGTGCCACTCTCCGGTAAACCCCGCAATCTGTACCCTTGACGTTGCGGGGCATGGATCGCCACGCGCACAAGGGGCACGCGGCGATCTGGTTACAACAGCAAGACCACTCTGGAGATAGCACGTGAGGTTTCGGCTCGGCGAACATCTGCGGCATTGGTCGCAGGCTTACCTGCACCGCAGACGGGCCGATCCTCGTTTTGTTCTGCGCGGGATTCTTGCTCCTGCTAGTCGTGCTTGCGTTCGCCCCGGGCGCAGCTCGCGCAGATATCTCCCGGCCCGCTCTCCAAGGCTCATAGCGAGCTCAACGGCCCTACCGGCTGCACCCAATGCCACGCAGTCTCCACGCGCTCTCCTAACTTCCGCTGCCTCGAGTGCCATCGCGACATCGCCGCCCGCATACAGCAGCGCAGAGGCCTGCACGCCAGCTATCTGCCGCCGGGCTCGCCTTCCGCCGGCTGCGTCAAGTGCCACTCCGAGCACAACGGCGAAGAGTTCAAGATCGTAAAGTGGGATCCCACGCCCAAGGGCTTCGACCATTCCAAGACAGGCTTTCCCCTCGATGGGAAGCACGCCGGCGTGGGCTGCCGCACCTGCCATACTCCGCAGAAGATGCTGCCCGCAGAGCGTTCCCAGCTATATCGCGAAAGACCTGAACCATACGTATCTGGGCCTGACGAAGACATGCACCAGTTGCCACGAAGACAAACACAAAGGCCAGTTGGGACCGAACTGCCTGCAGTGTCACAACACCACCGACTGGAAGACACTCCAGCAGTTCGACCACTCCAAGACCAAATACCCACTCACCGGCGCTCACCAGAAGGTCGCCTGCACGCTGTGCCATGTTCCCGGGCCGGACGGCGCTGCCAAGTACGTCGGAATCAAGTTTGCCGGATGCTGGGACTGCCATCGCGACCCGCACAAGGGTGAATTCAAAGATCGTTCCTGCGAATCCTGCCACAACACCGCAAGCTGGCAGAATTCAGGATTCGCCCACACGTTCGATCACTCGAAAACGAAATATCCGCTGCTAGGCAAACATCTACAGGTTTCCTGCGAAGCCTGTCACCGCTCGGGAGACTTCAAAGCAGTCATTGCCTTCCAATTCTGCGCCGATTGCCACAAGCCCGACCCGCACAGCGGCCAGTTTGCCAAGCGGAAAGACGGGGGCCAGTGCGAATCTTGCCACACTGTCGAGGGCTTTAAGCCGTCCACTTTCACCAGTCAAGGCGCATGATGAGACGGGCTTCCCGTTACGAGAAAAGCACTCCTCCGTCGAGTGCGCAAAGTGTCACATCCCGGCGGGCCGAAATACCATCTACAAGGTAAAATTTTCACTCTGCACCGATTGCCACAAGGATATCCACGCGGGCCAGTTCACCTCGGCTCCCAATTTCAATCGCTGTGAGCAGTGCCATAGTGAGACTACTTTCAAGCCATCAACATTTAAGCTCGCCCGCCATCAGCAGTCTGTTTTTCCGCTGACAGGAGGGCATTTGGCTATTCCCTGTATCGATTGTCATAAGCCCATGGCCGGGTCGGCGGTGGTTGCCTATCACTTCCCGGCACTCGCCTGCACCACCTGCCATGAAGATCCCCATCAGGGTGAATTTGGCCAGCGCATGTCCAGGCTCAACTCCGCCGGTAAGGCCGCAGGATGCGAAAGCTGCCACTCCACCAAGACGTGGGAGGATCTGAGCGGATTTGATCACGCCGCGACCAAATTCCCGTTACTCGGCACGCACCGTGCCGTCGCATGCATCGATTGCCACAAGCCGCCCAACATGGAAACGACGTTGCAGCATGTGTCGTTTAAGGCTGCGCCAGTGCTGTGCGAGGACTGTCACGACGATATCCATGGCGGCCAATTTGCCAAGGCCGACAAGAAAACACATTGCGGCGATTGCCACAACAACACCAAGTGGAAACCGTCGTTGTTTGATCATGAGAAGACGGCTTTCTCGCTGCGTGGCGCACACGAAAACACGGCTTGCGCGGGATGCCACAAGCTGACTCGCGAGATCGATGGCAAGCAAGTCGTCTTCTACAAGCCGACACCGACCGCATGCGCCAGTTGCCATGGCAACGATGTACCAGCCGCTCCCCAGAAAAACCAAGTCGAGCTGAAGCCGCCTGCGTGTGTGTGTCCATTGGCGACCCGATACATGGCGAATATGGCTACGCCTCATTGAAATGTGCACTGCGCAAAGGGCATAACCTGTTACGTCGGTTTCTATATAACTTCAATCTCTCACCTTCTTAATTTGCCTGCTCTTCGCCCTGCAGTTAGATTGAACCGACAATCTTCCCCAGGTGACGTACCTCACTGTTCTTTGGCAAGAAACGTGCTCTAAGCGAGTCGCGGTCCTAGTCGGACGTGTGCTCCAAATGGTCCTCTCAAGAAAGCAAAGATAGGCCAAAGTGTACTCAGTAGTACTGGCAGTTATGATTTCGTTCGTTTCGCTCTTGATGCCCAAAAGTGCCGGGCCGCAGGATAGCGCGCCTCCGCGCGCCAACGTGAAAAGCCCGCACGGTGATCTCAACCGCCCCTGCCAGGACTGCCATACCTTTACAAGTTGGAAGCCGATCCGCAGCCAGCCCGAGTTCGATCACAACAAGACGCGGTATCCGCTGCGCGGCCTTCACCAGAATGTCGGCTGCACCCAATGCCACACCAGCCTGGTATTCAGCAACGCGAGTACGCGCTGCGCCGATTGCCACGCCGACATTCATCGCCGCCAATTTGGAGCCAACTGCGAACAATGCCACACCGTGCTCGGCTGGCAAGTGGATATGGCAAAGATCCGCAACCACGACAACCGCTTCCCGCTCGTAGGCGCGCACGCCTTACTCGAATGCGATGCCTGCCACAAGGGCGCGGCTTCCGGTCAGTTCGTCGGGCTATCGACGGCCTGCATTTCCTGCCATACCAAGGATTTTCAAACACCGCTGCTCGATCACCGGGCACTCGGCCTCTCCACCTCGTGCCAGACCTGCCACTCGATGGATAACTGGTTCGGAGCGTCGTTCGATCATCTTCGTTTCACCGGATTTGCGCTGACCGGCGCGCACGCTACGCTCGATTGCGTCGCCTGCCACGCAGGCGGAGTCTTCAAGAACACGCCTTCCGCCTGCATCGGCTGCCACCTGAAAGACGTGAATGGCACGACCAATCCGAATCACGCCCAGGCGGGTTTTCCCAGCACGTGCCAGACCTGTCATTCCACGGTGAACTGGACGGATGTGCGCTTCGATCACACCGCATTTACCAAGTTCCCGCTGACCGGCGCACACGTAACGGTTGCCTGCGCACAATGCCATATCAATGGCGCGTTCGCCAACACGCCCACCGACTGCTACTCCTGCCACACCAAGGACTTCACCGGAACGACCAACCCGGCGCACGTTGCTGCCGGATTCCCGACCACCTGCCAGACATGCCATACGACGGCAGCGTGGACCGGCGCGGTGTTCGACCACAACACGACGCATTTTCCGTTGACGGGTGCACACACCAACGTGGCCTGCGCCACCTGCCATATCAATGGAGTGTTCGTCGGAACGCCGAGCGACTGCTACTCCTGCCACACCAAGGATTACACCGGCGCGACGAATCCGAATCACGCGACAGCGGGATTCCCGACCACCTGCGCGACCTGCCACAACACGACTGCGTGGACGGGTGCAGTCTTCGATCACAACAAGACCCCCTTCCCGTTGACCGGCGCACATACTAGCGTGGCCTGCAGTGCCTGCCACATCAATAACGTCTTTGCGGGAACGCCGACCGATTGCTACTCCTGCCACACCAAGGACTACGCCGGCACCACGAATCCGAATCACAAGACCGCGGGCTTCGGCACCACCTGCGAAACGTGCCATACGACAACGGCATGGACGGGCGCCGTCTTCGATCACAACAAGACGGCTTTCCCGCTGACCGGCGCACACACTTCCGTCGCCTGCGCCAGCTGCCACATCAATAACGTCTTCGCCGGACACGCCGACCGATTGCTACTCCTGCCATACCAAGGACTACACCGGGACTACGAATCCAAACCATGCGAGCGCTGGCTACCCAACCACCTGCCAGACCTGCCACACGACGACGGCATGGACCGGCGCCGTCTTCGATCACAGCAAGACGTCTTTCCCCTTGACCGGCGCACACACTTCCGTGGCTTGCACCAGCTGCCACATCAACAACGTGTTCGCAGGCACGCCGACCGACTGCTACTCCTGCCACACCAAGGACTACACCGGCACCACCAATCCCAAACCACATAACGGCCGGCTTCCCCACCACCTGCCAGACCTGCCACACCACCACGTCCTGGGCGGGCGCGGTCTTCGATCACAACAAGACGCCCTTCCCGCTCACCGGCGCACACACCAGCGTGGCTTGCACCAGCTGCCACGTGAACAACGTCTTCGCCGGCACGCCGACCGATTGCTACTCCTGCCACACCAAGGACTACACCGGCACCACCAATCCCAACCATGTGACCGCGGGATTCCCAACCACCTGCGCGACCTGCCACACCACCACTACCTGGCTCAAGCAGTCTTTGATCACAACAAGACACCCGTTCCCGCTGACCGGCGCCCATACCACCGTGCCCTGCACCACCTGCCACATCAATAACGTGTTCGCAGGCACACCGACGGACTGCTACTCCTGCCACACGACGGACTTACACCGGCACGACGAATCCGAACCACAAGACCGCCGGCTTCTCCGACCACCTGCGTGATTTGCCACACCACGACCTCGTGGGCGGGCGCGGTCTTCGATCACAACAAGACGCCCGTTCCCGCTCACCGGCGCACACACTACCGTCGCCTGCACCAGCTGCCACGTCAATAATGTGTTTGCGGGAACGCCGACAGATTGCTACTCCTGCCACACCAAGGACTTCAACGGCACTACGAATCCGAATCACATGACCGCCGGCTTCCCCACCACCTGCCAGACCTGCCACACCACCACCTCGTGGGCGGGCGCGGTCTTCGATCACAACAAGACGCCGTTCCCGTTGACCGGCGCGCACACGACGGTCGCCTGCACCTGCTGCCACATCAATAACGTGTTTGCTGGAACTCCGACGGATTGCTACTCGTGCCACACCAAGGACTTCACCGGCACGACCAATCCGAATCACAAGACCGCTGGCTTCCCGACGACGTGCGCAACCTGCCATACCACCGCAAGCTGGGCCGGCGCGGTCTTCAACCACAACAACACGCCCTTCCCGCTGACCGGCGCGCACACCACCGTGCCCTGCGCGAGCTGCCACATCAATAACGTCTTCGCTGGGACCCCGACCGACTGCTACTCCTGCCATACCGAGGACTACAACGGCACCACCAATCCGAATCACAAGACGGCTGGCTTCCCGACCAGCTGCACCACCTGCCACACCACCGCGACCTGGGCGGGCGCAGTGTTCAACCACAACAACACGCCCTTCCCGCTGACCGGCGCGCACACCACCGTGCCCTGCGCGAGCTGCCACATCAATAATGTGTTTGTGGGAACCCCGACGGATTGCTACTCCTGCCATAAAGGACTACAACGGCACCACCAATCCGGCGCACATGGCTGCGGGCTTCCCCACCACCTGCGCCACCTGCCACAGCACCACGGCGTGGGCCGGTGCGGTCTTCAATCACAACAACACCCCGTTCCCGCTCACCGGTGCGCACACAACTGTTCCTTGCGCCAGCTGCCATGTGAACAATGTGTTTGCCGGCACCCCGACCGACTGCTACTCCTGCCACACCAAGGATTACACCGGCACGACGAACCCGGCGCACAGGCTGCAGGATTCCCCACCACCTGCGCAACCTGCCACTCGACGACATCTGGGCCGGCGCGGTCTTCAATCACAACAACACCCCCTTCCCGCTGACCGGCTCCACGCCACCGTTCCCTGCGCGAGCTGCCACATCAATAACGTCTTCATGGGAACGCCGACCGACTGCTACTCCTGCCACACAGACGGACTACACGGCACCAATAATCCGAATCACGTCACGGCCGGCTTCCCGACGAGCTGCGCGACGTGCCACACCACGACGTCCTGGGCGGGCGCGGTCTTCAACCACAACAACACCCCCTTCCCGCTCACCGGCGCGCACACGACCGTACCTTGCACCAGCTGCCACATCAATAATGTGTTTGCGGGAACGCCGACGGATTGCTACTCCTGCCACAAGGAGGACTTCACCGGCACCAACAATCCGCCGCACAAGTCACCGGGCTTCCCGACCACCTGCGCCACCTGCCACACGACTCTTCTGGGCAAGCGCGACCTTCAATCACAACAACACGCCCTTCCCGCTGACCGGCGCCCATACCACGGTGCCCTGCGCGAGCTGCCACATCAATAACGTCTTTGTGGAACACCGACCGACTGCTACTCCTGCCACACCAACGGACTACACCGGCACCACCAACCCGGCACACGCGTCGGCAGGTTTCCCGACGACCTGCGACACCTGCCACACCACCACATCGTGGGCAGGCGCAGTCTTCAACCACAACAACACGCCGTTCCCGCTGACCGGCGCCCATGCGAGCGTTCGCGTGCGCCAGCTTGCCACGTGAACAACATTTTCACCGGAACGCCGACCGATTGCTACTCCTGCCATAAGGCGGACTTTACCGGCACAACCAATCCGAATCACACCTCTTCCGGATTCCCGACCGACTGCTCGATCTGCCACACGACTGTGTCGTGGGCGGGTGCGACCTTCAACCACAACACCACGCCCTTCCCATTCACCGGCGCACACACCACCGTCGCCTGCGCCAGTTGCCACGTGAACAGTAACTTCACCACCGTGCCGACGGACTGCTACTCCTGCCACACGGAGGACTACACCGGCACTACGAATCCGGCCCACACGTCGGCGGGCTTCCCGACGACCTGCGCGACCTGCCACACCACCACTTCGTGGGCGGGCGCGGTCTTCAATCACAACAACACGCCCTTCCCGCTGACCGGCGCCCATACCACGGTGGCTTGCACCGCTTGCCACATCAACAATGTCTTTGCCGGAACGCCGACCGATTGCTACTCCTGCCATAAGGCGGATTACACCGGCACGACGAACCCGAACCACACGTCAGCCGGCTTCCCGACCACCTGCGCCACTTGCCACACGACGACTGCGTGGACGGGCGCAACCTTTAACCACACTTACTTCCCGATGAATCATGGGAACGCGAACGGGGTGTGCGCTACCTGCCACACCAACGCCAATGACTATTCGGTCTTCCAGTGCACGCAGTGCCATGGTGGCGGAAACTCGGCGAGCTTCCATCACCCGAATGTCAACGGCTATGTGTACAACAGCATCAATTGCTATGCCTGCCACAAGAGTGGAGGAGGCGGTTAAAGTGTTGCGGCACCCAGGTATTTTGTCATTGTTGTCCTTTTTCCTCATCGGTACTGCGGTCGCGCAAGAATCGGCCCCACAACTTCAAACGACGTTTCGTGTGCGTTATGTCTCAGACGGAAGTGTCTATATCGAAGGCGGTAGAAGCGCCGGGCTTGCGGAGGGCATGAAGCTCGTTATCAAGCAGTCCACCAAAAGAGGCAGAAACCGACAATTCAGAAAAAAGCATCGAACCGGGGGTAGTGGCCGAACTCAAGGTGGATTCGGTCGCGTCTGCTTCGGCGGTTTGCGATATCGTCTCCACCGCTCGGCCCATCGTCGAGGGCGACGAGGTCAGCCTGCCGCAAACCGAAGTGCAGAAGTTAGTCGACAAACAAGCGCTGAGTAACACCCGGCAATTTCCGGCCGTCGTAAGTTTTACCGAAGGCGACCCGCTCGACGAGGACGTCCGCGAAAAGCAGCCACGGCCGCCGCTGCCGGAGGTCAACCAGGCCCGCGGCCGCATCGGGTTTGATTACAGCACCATACAGAGCGTCGGCCAGGCCCACGGCAGTTCAACCGAAGTTGGCATGGTGATCCGCGCCGATGTCACTCGCATTCACGGTACGCACTGGAATCTGAACGGATACTGGCGCGGGCGGTTGGAGACCTCGTCTTCAACACCAGCAGCAGACGCTGCAGAACCTGATCAATCGCACGTATACACTCGGTCTTGACCTATATCAATCCGGAGTCGCGCTGGACCTTCGGCGTTGGGCGAATGTATCTTCCGTGGGCCAGCAGCCTGCAAACCATCGATGGAGGCTACGCGGCTGCGAAGACGTCAGATCGCGTAACCATGGGCGTGTTCGGCGGCTCGACGCCCGATCCCACGGCATGGAACTACGACCCGAACCGGCGCATCGGCGGTGCTTTCGTAAACCTGCAGGGAGGCAGCTTCGAGAACTTCTGGTACAGCAGCACTGCAGGCGGCGGCATGAGTTTCCTCGGCACCACCATCGACCGGCCGTTCGTCTTCACCGAAAATACGTTCTCATACAAACGTGTCTTCTCCCTGTACCACTCGATGCAGTTGGATCACCCGAAGACCAATCCCGGCGCGGCTCCGGTCAGCACTGGCCTGGGACAGAGCTTCTTGTCCGCCAGATTTACTCCCGTTCGAAGGATTACTTTCGACCTGAATCATACTTACTTCCGGGATGTGCCTACTTACGATCCTCAGTTAGTTGGCACAGGCCTGCTGGATAAGTATCTCTTTCAAGGATTCAGCGCGGGCGCGCGTGTCGAGTTTCCGCTGCACCTGATCGGTTACGCGAGCCTCGGGCAGAACAGCAACTCTACCGACGGCAAGACCTCTCTCAATCGAATGTACGGCTTGACGCTCGACAAGCTATGGCGGACCGGAGTCCTGATCGACGCCCGGTATTCCGTCTTCAACAGCAGCTTTGCCGACGGAACCTATCGGTCGGTTTCGTTCTCCAGAAACTTCGGCGAAGCATTCCGGTGGAATATGCAGTTGGGTCAGCAGTCGTTCACCTCGAGCTACAGCAAAGACACCGGCGGGGAGTTTGTGAATTCGTATCTCGATATGATCCTGGGCGCGCATTATTTCCTCGAGAGCGGATTGACCATTCAACGAGGCGCGACTGAGAACTATAATCAGTGGACAACCACCATCGGCTATCGCTTCAACAACAGATCACGAAGGAAGGAGGGCGCCCTTGCGAACCCTAAGCACTAGGCTCTGTCTGCGCCTGATTCCGGCGGCCCTGGCACTGATCTGTCCCGCCCTCGCGGCGAATGCACAAGAGCCCAGTCTCAAACCCGTGCTCGATAAAACGGGACAGCGGGTGGCCGCGTTCCTCGATAAGATGTCCGACGTGAAGTGCACAGAACATGTGCTGCAACAGAAACTAAGCAACTCCGGGCACGTCGAATACGCGGAGAACACCACCTACGATTACCTCCTGATGCTGCAGGTCAGCAAGGACGACTTACAATTGAACGAATCGCGGCTGGCAGAAAAAGGCAAGGAGCAGCCGAAGAAAAAGAAGAACCTGTCGCTGCTCTTGACCAATGGCTTCTCGACTTTGTTCCTCGTCTTTCATCCTTATTACCAGGACAGCTATCGCTTCTCTTCCGAAGGTCTGGAGCAGGCCGGCAATGAGCACCTGCTGCGGGTACATTTCACGCATATTCCAGGAACCCGCACCGTGGCGGCGCTGGCGGTTCGCGGCCGGGAGTATCCGCTGGATCTTGAAGGAACTGCGTGGATCGACCCGCAGACCGGGCTGATCAGTCAAAATTCAGGCAGGACTTGAAAAGGATATGCAGGATGTTGGGCTGCGATCCCTCACGGCGCAGGTCGATTATTCGCCCGTGAGCCTGCCGGGCAGCAAGAGTACGTATCTGTTCCCAACCGTAACCACCGTGGACGTACAATCGCTGCGGCAACGCTGGCATAATGTCCACAAGTTCAGCGGCTATATGCAATTCACCGTAGAGGCCGAACAAGCATCCGCAGACAAGGAAAAGATCAAATGAGTACCCAGACGAGCACACTCGGATCGATCCCCGCCCGCCCCGATGCAAACCGCGGTCATCGCATACGGGTCTTTGTCGCAACCTTCTTATCCGTCCTTCTTATTGTGGGCTTAAGTCTTTATGGTGCGGACTACTACTCCCTTAGCCGCGCGGACCGGCCATTCTCTCCGAAGCATCCGATTCTAAGGCCCAGCGGGGCCATCGGCGTAAACCTCGGCATCCTGGGCACGGTGATGTTCTTCATCATCTTCTTCTACGCGATCCGGAAGCGCATACCGTGGCTGGCCATGCGTGGAAATGCAAAGCATTGGATGGATTACCACGTGATCCTCGGCATCTCTGCGCCCCTGGTCATTGCCTTTCATGCTTCGTTCAAGTTTCAAGGCATCGCAGGCATGGCCTTCTGGATCATGGTGGTCGTCGCGATCAGCGGATTTGTAGGTCGGTATATCTACTCCCAGATACCGCGGTCGCTCAATGCCGCGGAGATCTCTCTGCAGGAGTTGCGCAGCACCGAGGCCCAACTCGCGCAGGAACTCTCGGATCAAAGCGTATTCTCCACCGACGATCTCGAGCGCGCGCTGCATGTTCCCTCTATGGAAGAGGTTCAGGCGATGCAGCCTTTGCGAGCCATAATGCTGATGATGGCGATCGATATCGCCAGGCCATTTCGTATCGCCGGACTGCGTAACAAAGCCACAGGATTCTTCGGGCGCCTGCAATCGTGCTTCGGACTATTACAGACTGGCAATCGCGATGTCGAAGCAATCATCCATGCCGCGAGACGCAAGTCCGCTCTTTCAAAAAGAATCGTCTTTCTTGCCCGCACTCATCAGGTCTTTAATCTCTGGCATGTTATCCATCGTCCTTTTAGCTACTCGTTCGCGGTCTTAGCCATTTTTCACATCATCGTCGTTCTAGGATTGGGGTTTAGATAACTATGGAAACGCTCTTATTATTCTTACTCGCGGGTGCAGTCACTCTGTTCTTCATGCGTGGCAAAATCAAGGGGATAGGCGCGACCGGCCAGTTAGCCGGGACCGAGTTCCCGCAGGCCATTGCCGTGAAAATCTGTTCGAGCTGCACCAGGAACGTCCCTGAAAATCGCGGCTCGTGCCCACATTGTGGCAAGTCCGTCGCCATGAGTACCGCATAATAGGTTGGTATGGAAACCTTTCTTACCTTCCTGATTGCGGCCCTTGTTCTGCTCTTCTTTTCACGCGGCTATCTTACCGGCTTGAAGAAGAAGGAGCAGAAGGCGCACGAGGCTGCCGAGAAGGGTAAGCTCTTCTCCGAGGGCCCCAAGTCGCAGCATCCTCACATCGATAGCACTTACTGCATCGGCTGCGCGAGTTGCACGTCCGTCTGCCCTGAAGGAGACGTGCTCGCCATGTTGGGCGGCAAGGCCGTAATCGTCAACGGCTATAAGTGCATCGGCCATAGCCTGTGCGCCGAAGTCTGTCCGGTCGGCGCCATCACCATGGTCATGGCGAATGCGAGCCTTGGGGCGGACATGCCTCAATTGAGTCCGGAGTTTGAGACCAACGTTCCAAACCTGTTCATCGTCGGCGAGCTCGGCGGGCTCGCGCTGATCAAGAATGCGGTCAGCCAGGGCCGAGACTGCATCGATGCCATCACCAGGAGAGGCCTCGCCAATGTCCAGGCAAATGCCAGCGACGACATGTTACGACGTTCTCATTGTGGGCGCAGGCCCTGCGGGTATCAGCGCCTCGCTGCGCGCGATTGAGAACAAGCTGAAGCACATCACCATCGAGCGCGACGAACTCGGCGGTACCGTTTCGAAATACCCGCGACAGAAGCTTGTAATGACGAGCCCGGTCGAGTTCCCCATGTATGGCAAGTTCAAGAAGACGGCACTGTCAAAAGAAGACCTGCTTGAATTCTGGAATAAGGTACTGCAGCGTGTCGATTTCAACGTGCGGACCAAGGAACCCGTTGAGCACATCGAGAAAGAGCCGGACGGAACCTTTGTGGTGACCACCAGCCTTGGTAAGCATCGCTCGCGCGCCGTGGTTCTTGCCCTTGGCCGTGCAGGAACGCCGAGGAAGCTGGGCGTCGTGGGTGAAGATCTCCCCAAAGTGATGTACCGGCTCATCGAGGCAGACCACTACATCAACAAGAACATTCTCGTGGTAGGTGGCGGAGACAGCGCCATCGAGGCTGCGATGGGTCTCGCCCACCAGGTCGGGAACAAGGTGACCCTTTCTTACCGTAAAGAAGCCTTCTCACGAATCAAGGATCGCAATACCAAGCGGATCGAAGACTGCATGCGCTCGGGCAAGGTCAACGTGCTGTTTAACTCGATGCCCGTAGAGATCAAACGAGCCTCCGTGATCCTGGATGTGAATGGGACGACCCGCGAAATTCTCAACGACTATGTGTGGATCTTCGCCGGCGGCACGCCTCCCAATGACTTCCTGAAGAAGGTCGGCGTGGAGTTCGGCATGGCCGACATGACGCTCAACGCGAGCAACGAGGCGAAGGAAGCTGCGCGCGCGAAATCGACAAAGGTGACTGCTCCCGCCTGACGTGCTCTCCGCGGTAATTCCCTTCAAGGCTACCCAAACGCGCTGGTTGTCCGATCACTCGCCAGGACTCGGCCCCGTGCCGGGTTTGCAGCGGCATTCACAGCCTCGGCTCGTTTCTAAGCCCCCGTCCCATCCAGACGTTCCCACCTCTCGCCCGCCTCATGTATATTGCTGGACAGATTGGCAAGGCCCTGCGGAGCATCTCGTTCGATTGCCATCGGTGACCTTGAAGAATGCCAATCGCCCCCTCTGAACCGGACCGCTTCTCTCTCTCCCCTAACCCGGTATCCGATCTTCCATGGAGAAAGAAACATGAAGATGAACTCTGTTCTTCTTAAGAGCACAATTGTCGGCGCTCTCGGCGGCCTGCTCTTCGGCTTCGATACTGCGGTGATCGCCGGCGCCGAGGATGCTCTCAAGAATCTTTACCACCTCACGCCGTCGCAGCTCGGCTTCACGGTAGCGATCGCGTTGGTCGGAACGATCATCGGGGCCATCACCGCCGGCCCGCTCGGTCAGAAAATCGGCGGCCGCCAGGCGCTCCGCATCATGGCGGTGCTCTACGTGCTGTCGGCCCTGGGCTGCGCGTTCGCCTCGTCGACGTGGTGGCCGTCGCTGCTGATCGCCCGCTTCATCGGCGGTCTCGGCATCGGCGGATCTTCGGTGCTTGGCCCGGTCTATCTTGCCGAACTGGCTCCGGCCAAATGGCGAGGCCGGCTTGTCGGCATGTTCCAGATCAACATCGTCATCGGCATTCTGCTCGCGTACTTCTCCAACTTCGTTATCGCAAAATTCAATCTCGGACCATTGGAGTGGCGCGTGCAGCTGGGCATCGCAGCCGTGCCGGCGATCCTGTTCCTGATCATGTTGTTTGGCATTCCCCGCAGTTCGCGCTGGCTGGTCACGCAAAATCGCATCGACGAGGCGCGTTCGGTGCTGCAGATGATGGGAACGCCGGATTCCGAAGCGGAACTGCGCGAGATCATCGAGTCCGTGCGGCACGACAGCTCCCGCGATACCGAGCCGCTCTTCTCCCGCAAGTACCGCCTGCCCATCTTCCTCGCGATCAGCATCGGCATGTTCAATCAGCTTGCCGGCATCAACGCAATTCTTTACTACTCCAACTACATCTTCACCACAGCCGGCTTCAGCAAAGCCTCAGGGAATTTGCAGTCGGTCATGATCGGCGCGATGAATCTTTGCGCGACGCTGCTGGCGATGTCGGTCATCGACAAGCTGGGACGCAAGACGTTGCTGCTGATCGGCTCTGTCGGCACGGCTCTGTCGCTCGCCGGAGTAGCGGCCATCTTCTTCCTCAACGTGCATCAGAGCCTGCTGGTATGGCTGCTCGTCTCGTATATCTTCTTCTTCGCCATCTCCCAGGGTGCCGTCATCTGGGTTTACATCAGCGAAGTATTTCCCACCAGGGTTCGCTCCAAAGGCCAGAGCCTGGGCAGTTCCGCGCACTGGATCACCAATGCGATCATCGCGTGGACCTTTCCCATCCTGGCTCGCAAATCCGGAGGAACCCCCTTCCTGGTCTTCGCCGCCATGATGGTGCTGCAGTTTTTCGTTGTCTTGTTCATCTACCCTGAGACCAAGGGCTTCACGCTCGAAGAGATGCAGCACCAGTTACACATTCACTGAGCTACCGTAGCACAAACGAAAGGCGGCGCCCTGATCGAGGACACCGCCTTTTTGTTTTGCGCATGCGGGTTACGGCTGCTTGGCCGGAGCGTAGTCGACGCGCAGCGTGAGTATCTCAAACGGGTGGATGGGGACGCTGACCTCTCCACCGCTCACGGTTAACGGGGAACCCTCCGCCTTCTCCATCATGTTGGTCACCGTCGCGCTGGTCGCTCCCTCCGGCAGGTGAACCTTGACCTCTGCCGACTTACCCGCCCACTCATACATGCGGAAGATCAATCCGTTGTCGTCTTCAGCCTTCTTGAGTGCCGTCAGAACGACGTTTTCCGGTGAGACGCTTACATACGAATGCTGTATGGGCAGCGGCCCGCGCGTGCGGCATCACCTGCATGGCCTGCAGCTTGTAGTTGAATTCGTAACCATGACGGACCGTCATCGCCTGCTTCCAATCGCCGGCATGCGGGATACAGAGCGTAGCTGAAGTGGTGATGCCCGCGATCGGCCTCCGGATCGGGCCATGTCGGCGAGCGAAGCAGCGTCAGGCGAAGCACATTGTCCTTGTCGTCGTAACCATACTTCGATTCGTTGATGAGGCTGAAGCCGTGCTGCCCATCGCCAAGATCAGCCCAGCGCAGCGCGGGCACCTCGAACTTCGCCTGCTCCCATGAATTATTCCGCGTCGTCGGTCGTTCAATGCTGCCATAAGGTATCTCGTAGGTCGCCTTCTGGCTGGTGGCGCGAAGCGGAAACGCGGCCTTCAACAGCACATGTGTCTCGTGCCAATCGATATCGTTCGCAACCACCACTTCGTCTGAGCCGGCGTAGAGCATGATCTCCTGCACAAACTTCGAGTGTTGCCAGGTGCGGGTCACGCGCACTGCCTCGCGCAGCGGCCCCTTCTCCACCAGTTCGACCGAATCGGCTTTATCGATCGGGGTCATGTGGTCCAGCGTGCCGGGATCGATGTTCCACGCGTCGTAGTCCTTGGGAGTATCGACAAAGGTCTGCAGCTGATTTCCGCATGCGCCATCGGCCAGCGTCTCAAAACCGGCCTTTTTATCGAACAAGCTGGTGATGCAACCCGTCTGCTTGTCGATGGTGAGCTTGAGGTTCGCGTTCTCGAGCGTGAGTCCCTGCGCCTTCAGCGCTGTCGCTGGAGTCTTGTTGCCCGGCACCACATGCAGCACCTTGTATCCGAGCGACGGGATATTGCTAGCCTCGATGCGCAGGCGATAGGTTCCGAGCTTTGCATCGCTCGACAGCACCTCGGAGGGCAGCACATGGTTCTCCGCATCGAGAACGCGTCACCCCATTCGGCGAAGGCGACGCCAGTTGAACGCTGACTTCCACCGGGCCCGATCGCTCCCAGGCCAGCGGATTGAACACCAGCACCGGCAGCTCGCCGGCAGACTTGGTGTTGATCTGCGCCGCCAGTGTGTTCATCGCCTTCGACGAAATTTCATTCGTCGCCCAGTGCACCTGGTCGTAGTCGCGCTGTGCGTCCTTGTAGATCACGCCGATTCCCGAGCCGGCAGCGAGATCATGAAACTGGTTGAAGGTGATTTTCTTCCAGGCCTCGGTCAATTCGGTCTGCGGATAGGCGTTGCCTTCGAGCCACGCGAGCGAAGCAACCTTCTCCGCATCGAGCGCCCACTCTTCGCTCTCGCGGTTGTTTTGCTTGTGGTTTGCCTGGGTGGTCATCACGCCGCGGTGGTATTCGAAGTAGAGCTCATCCTTCCATGTAGGAATTGCCACCTGGCCTGCCGGCAGGCGTCGCTGGCTCCTTGTAGCCTTTGGCGATCGAGTCGTAATTCCACGTTTGCGAATCGCTCTGCACCTTCTTTTCGATCGCGGTGAAGTAGCTCTGCGCAGTACCGAACTCGTGCTTCGGCACGACCTTATCCGGCTGCGTCCAGTGCACGCCTTCGTCGAGCAGAGCGCGCGTCGGACCGCCGCCGTGATCGCCGATGCCGTAGAGGTCCATCATCTCGGTCATGCCCGGCGAGAACGTCGCGCGAATGCGCAAAGTCGTTCGCCTGCCGGATTGGGCTCAGGTCGACATGCACATAGTCGGTCGGAAAGTAAGTCAGCACCTTGCTGCCGTCCGGCGATTCCCACCAGAAGAGGCGGAACGGAAGCTGGTTGGTGTCGTTCCAATGCATCTTCTGGGTCACGAAATAATCGATGCCGGACTTCTTGTAGATCTGCGGCAACTGCCAGTTGTAGCCGAAGGAGTCCGGGTTCCAGCCGATGCGCACATCCACTCCATACTGCTGCTGGTAAAAGCGCTTGCCCACCAGCAACTGGCGCACCAGCGATTCGCCGTCCGGCATGTTCAGATCCGGCTCGACCCACATGCCTCCCACGATCTCCCAACGGCCTTCCTTGATTCGCTGCTTGATCTGGTCGTTAATCTGCGGATACTTCTCCGCCATCCACTCGTTGTAGGCCGCAGCCGACTGCGTGAAGGTGTAGTCGGGGTACTCATTCATCAATTGCAGCGCGGTTGAGAATGTTCTCTTCACCACATCGACGGTCTCGGTCCACGGCCAGAGCCACGCCGCGTCGATGTGCGAGTTGCCCGTCATGTGAATCGTGAGTTGCTGCAGCGGCGGGTTCAACTCGTCCATCACCGTCTGCGCGCGCTTGAGCGAGGCATCAAAGCCGGCCTGATTGTTCGCGTCTAGCGCTTTCACATCGACCGTGGTTCCGGCCTTCTCCAGCTTGGCCATCGGACCCTGATCATTGCTTGACAAGCTGGGAAGCAGCAATGCCGCAGACAAAATCTCCGTGCGCAGATCTTCGGGATTGGGCCGACGCTGCGAGAAATCAATCTTCAATTGGCCCGGTCAAACCGCTTCTGATCGACCGTGTGCAGCAGCTTGACAGCGACCAGGATCTTTTCGCCCGGCTTCGCATCGTCGAATAAAACGATGGGCTCGAGATCGTCTCCCAGTGCCACGCGGCGCCCATTGAAGTACACGATTGCCGGCATCGGCCCGTTCGCGTTCGGCCACAAACTGGAACCAGATGCGCGCGCCGGTCAGATCGTATCCGTTGAGAGTTCTGGGCACTTCAATCGTGCGCCGATACCAGACCGCTTCGTTCGGAGCATCGCTCTTCGGCTTCACCAGCTGCCAGCTGGAGTCGTCCAGATCGACAGCCTCTCCATGCGCAACGTCGCCGGCATGGAAGCGCCATTCGTCGGCGGGCAGGTTGTTGAGGCTGTCGAGCCTTTCCATCACCGTGCGCGACTGGCCGAAAGCAGCTGCCTCCGGCCGTGGATCTCCAGACCGGTCTGCGCCGGGCCGCCTGGCGGCATCAGAATCACACAAGCCGAACAAAACATGGCCGAGCCGAGACTCTTGCACTCTGCTCCACAACAAAGGGCAAACGTGCATCATCAAACACTCCTACGATCCATCGACGATCAACCACGACTATCGGAATCAACGCTGTTGTAACCAACCACGGCCACGCGGCCGCGACGAATATAGCTCTTGCGGAACCAACGAAACAGGATAAAGGTCGGGCCACGATCTGTATATGTGTCATGCGGACCGGGCTTTCATCGCGGCCTTGCTCCTGCAGACGCGGAAAAGTCACCGCCATTCCCGCAGCCAGCCCGGCGATGCGCAATCCGGCGGCGCTCTCCAGCGAATTTTGCGGGAGAGACGTAGAATGGTCGCAATCTGATTTTACGTCGTACGGAGAACCAGCTCTTGCCTTCTTCACCTCTGCTGTTTCGCGGTTTGTTTCTCTCCTCGATGATCGCCCTTGCATGCACCAGCGCTGCAACTCCGGCCCACGCCCAGGCTCCTCTTCCGCTCATGCCTGTGCCGGCTCGCACATCACCGTTCAAACGGGCGACTTCCCCATCGATGGTTCCTTCGCGATCGCGACCGAGGGCTACACCGAGCCACGCCTGGCGCGCGCGCAAGCGAGATTCCTCTCCGTGCTCTCGCGGGAGACCGGCATCCCTTTCCTCCCCACAGCCGCCACAGGCGCCGCGAAGGACAAGGCCCACTTCATCATTCAGACCACCGGCCCAAGCAAGCCCGTTCAGGAACTCGGCGAAGACGAGTCTTACCATCTGACGGTCACGGCGAACGACGTCCATCTCTCGGCGCGCCAATCCACTCGGCATCTTGCGAGGGCTGCAGACCTTTCTGCAGCTGGTGCATGTCACGCCGCAGGGCTTCAGCGCTTCTGCCGTCACGATTGAAGATCAGCCCCGCTTCCCGTGGCGGGGCCTCATGATCGACGCTGGACGCCACTTCCAGCCGCTCGACGTGATCCGGCGCAACCTCGATGGCATGGAAGCAGTCAAGCTCAATGTCTTTCACTGGCACCTCTCCGAGGATCAGGGCTTCCGCATCGAGAGCAAAAAGTTCCGCTCCTTCAGGAGAAGGGCTCCGACGGCATGTACTACACCCAGGACCAGGTGCGCGAGATCCTCGAGTATGCGCGCGATCGGGGCATCCGCGTCATTCCCGAGTTTGATATGCCGGGCCATGCGAGGCTCCTGGTTTGTCGGCTATCCCGACCTGGCCAGCGGCACAGGACCGTACGCCATCGAGCGGCAGTGGGGCATCTTCAATCCCGCCATGGACCCGACCCGGGAGAGCACTTACAAATTTCTCGACACCTTCATCGGCGAGATGACCGAGCTCTTCCCGGATGACGTACTTCCACGTCGGCGGCGACGAATGCAACGGCAAGGAATGGGACGCGAATCCGCGCATCCAGGAGTTCATGCATGCCCACAACCTGAAAGACAACGCCGCGCTGCAGGCCTACTTCAGCGAGCGCGTGCAGAAGATCGTCGCCAAGCATAAGAAGATCATGGAAGGCTGGGACGAAGTACTGCAGCCGAACACTCCCAAGGACGTCGTCATTCAATCATGGCGCGGACAGGACTCACTCGCCGAGGCAGCCAGCCGCGGCATACAAGGGCCTGCTCTCCAACGGCTACTACATCGATCTCAATCAGCCGGCCAGAGAACACTACGTCGTCGACCCGATGGGCAAGAATGCCGCTAACCTGCCTCGCGGAAGCGAAGCAGCGCATCCTCGGCGGCGAGGCCACCATGTGGTCGGAGTTCGTGACCCCAGAGAACATCGACAGCCGCATCTGGCCTCGAACCGCGGCCATCGCCGAACGCCTCTGGTCACCGCAGGATGTCACCGACATTCCCTCGATGTACGCGCGCATGGGCGATCATTTCGCAAAAGCTTGAGTACTACGGCCTGCATCATCGCTCCTCTTACCCCATGATGCTGCAACGCATGACCGGCTTCAGATCCCGAGCCGTCTGCGCGTTCTGGGCGATGTGGTCGAGCCGCCGAAGCAGTATCGAACGCGAGTCTCTGGGCAGCTACAACAGCCTGACCGCGTATAACAAGCTGATCGATGCCATCCCGCCAGAGAGCGATACCGCGCAGGAATTTCATGACCTGGTCGAGCGCATCCTCGCGAAGCAGGCCTCGCCCGAAGACATCCAGCAGGCGCAGCACTGGCTTGAAACGTGGCGTGATAACGACGCCAAGCTTCAGCCGATCCTGTCGCGATCTCCCATGACCATGGAGCTCGCGCCGGTCTCATCGACCTTCGCCAGGTTGCCGAGATTGGATTGCAATCGCTCGACTACCTGCAGAAGGATCAGGAGCCGCCCGCAGACTGGGCCACTCAGCAAGTGACGCTGCTCAAGGCAGCCGCGAAACCACAAGCCGTGCTGCTCAACATGATCGCGCCTTCGGTTTCCGAGTTGGTGGAGGCAAGCAGCACGAAAAAATAACCAGCTAGCCCTCACTTTCCACTGTCCTCCCTATTACAGTCGAGATATGGGGCGATGTGGCAGATGACCATTTTTGTGCTGTTGAGCGCACTCGTGTCGCTGGCGGCGCTGTTCAGTTTCGTGAGCCACCGCTTTTTGCGGCTGCCCAGCACCGTCGGCGTCATGCTGCTGTCTCTGCTCGGATCCTTCGCGCTGATCCTGGCAGGACAAAAAGCCCCCGGCCTGCATCGAGCGGCCGAGTCGCTGGTCGCGGGCATCGATTTTCCCCAGGTCGTGCTTCACGGCATGCTCGGGCTGCTGCTCTTTGCCGGAGCCCTGCACCTCGACCTGACCCAGCTTGCAAAAGAGAAGCTGCCGGTACTCACCTTGTCCATTGTGAGTACGATTCTTTCCACTCTCGCGGTTGCGGGCTTGCTCTACCTGATTCTGCGGCTGGTCGGCTTACCTGCCGATGCCCTCACCTGCCTGCTCTTCGGTGCGCTCATCTCCCCGACCGACCCCATCGCGGTACTGGAGATGGTGCGCCGGGTGGGCGCGCCGCTTAGCCTCGAGACGCAGCTTACCGGCGAATCGCTCTTCAACGACGGCGTAGGCGCGGTGATCTTCCTTTCCGTGCTCGAGGCCTCGTCCCAGGGCGCACTGCCGAGTTCGGCAAGCTGCGCGTCTTCTCCTCGTCAATGCCGGCGGAGGCTTGCTGATCGGCCTCGTGCTTGGATACCTGGTGTACCGCCTGCTTTCGCCTGGTGGACAGCTATCGTGTCGAAGTTCTGCTCACCCTCGGCGCTCGCCATGGGCGGCTATGCCCTGGCCGACGCGCTCCATGTCTCCGCGCCACTCGAAGCCGTCGCCGCCGGCCTGCTGGTCAGTGGAAGGGCGCGTTCGTCTGGCCATGTCCGAGATCACGCGCGACAACGTCGACAAGTTCTGGGAACTGATCGACGACATCCTCAACGTGGTCCTGTTTCTGCTGCTCGGCCTTCAACTGCTGGTGATGCCCTGGCAGCCTCAATATCTCTTCGCCGGACTCCTGGCGATTCCTGCCGTTTTGCTTGCGCGGCTCTCCAGCGTCGCATCGGTGGTGGGCAGCCTGCGCTTCGTGCATCGGCCAGTGCGGGGCACGGTAGCCGTCCTGACCTGGGGAGGTTTACGGGGAGCCTTGTCGATCGCGCTTGCGCTTTCGCTCTCTCAAGGACAAACACGCAATGAACTGCTGGCCATCACCTACGTCGTGGTGGTGTTCTCCGTGGCGGTGCAAGGGTTGACAGTAGGACCGCTGTTACGGAAGTTAGGGCTTTGCAGGCAGGAGTAATTCTGGAACACGACCGCAGGCTTCCGCATCGAGGAGCTCCGGCGGACACGCTGCGCTGAACTTGTACCTGCTGCGGATACGTAAACTGGTATGTAGGCCTTCGCACGCGGGCAAGACACCCTACAAATAAGAAGAGGCGATGATGGCTTTACCAGCCGTCATCGCCTCGAATCAATCCTCTACTAAAAGGGTGGGGGAGATCTCTGTTCGGGGGGAGGTCTCTTATCTCTTAGTTCAGGTCCCAATGCTGGTTAAACTGCCCGCCGTCCGTAAGGTCGACGCGAGTGAATCCGAGTTGCCGCAGTTCCTGGAACATGATGCTCTCGTCTTCCAACTGGCGAGCCATCATGCGGGCCGTCTGCGGATAGGTCAAATGCAATTCCTGCTGGCTGTCACCGCTGGTCCAGACGGAGGCGCGTGCATTGGTTTCGAGCAGGCTGTCCTGCGCGATCTTTGCATACGCTTTCCGAACATCGACCAGGTGCGTTGCCTGGGCCTGTGGGGGCAGGCTTTGGCTTGAAATGGAGGAGGGCTGCACCGATGCTCTGACAGTGGTCACGTGAGACGCCCCAGTGATGGCGACGGTCTGGTTAGGGTGAGTGAAGAGAACATCCACGGCGATCGCAAGCAGATACATCGCCAGCAATCCAATCAATACGGAATGCCATTTCGACCATGTGGGCCGTGCCGGCAGCATTGGTAAAGTAGAGCCCATGGAAGTTCTCCTCAGCAGTAAGTGTTTGAAACTCAGCTTGTACAAATCTTTGTTAGGAAGAGCGTAATCTAGGTCACATTTCTTTGCATTCGAAAAGTGCGTTTGTGCCGTTACTTAGGTCATGATCAGGTCACGTACAGCAGAAACCTTGGTTTGCAACTGCCACACGCACGTTTCGAATTTCGTTCTTCTCGCGCTCGATTCGTAAGCACTGCCATGCCGGAAGTGCCTTCAAATACAGGGCCAAATCGCACCTCTTCTTAGACCTACAACTAAGGTGGGTAACCAACGCGGGTGGAACGAATCGAAAGTTTGCCGTTCCAGAACCCCAGCGAGTGACGTGCCGGTAACATTCACAGCATGTGCCTTGTGGGGTCAAAAAGCTAACACCAAAGCGGAATAGCGAACGGCTGCCCATTACAATCGTACTGTGATCGCGTTCATCGTCTGGGCATCGCTGCTGGCTCAAACCAAGACTTCGGGCAGTTCCCCGCAACCTGCCCGCACGCCCGGCAGCCAGGCCCTGCACTCGGCACAACAGGCCTTCGAGGCGGGCTCCGCGGCCTTTGCCCGCCACGATCTCGCCGAAGCTCACCGTGACTTTCTCCGTGTGGTCACACTCGCGCCCAAGGTGGCAGCCGGTCATACCGCTTACGGATCGGTGCTCCTGGAAGAGGGCGACGTCTCGAGCGCCCGCACCCAACTCGAACTCGCGCATTCCCTGGACCCGCAGGACACGTCCGCGCAGCTGAACCTCGCGCTGCTTTACGCCCGGATCCAGGAATATTCAAAGGCTCTTCCGCTGTTTCGCTCGCTGGAGTTGCGAAGCGATGCCCCAACCCTGCTCTCGGCCGAAGCCTGGGCCGAGTACGCCCGGGCTCTGGTCGCCACCAATGACAAGCCTGCGGCGGCTCAGAAACTGAAGGCGGGCATCGCGCTGTATGACGACAGCGCCGCCCTGCACGACGCCCTGGGATCTGTGCTGGCCGACCAGCAGCAGTGGAGCGAAGCACAGCCGGAGTTTGAGCGAGCCATCGCTCTGGACAAGGACCTCGCATCCGCGCACCTGCACCTCGGCACGCTGTACCTGGTGGCGGGCCGCCCGGCCGAGGCGGAGAAGGAACTCGGCACCGCTGCTGCGCTCGCGCCCAACGACCTGGTCACCGCCTTGCAACTGGGACGCGCTCTCGATGCGGAGGGCAAATTGGATGAGGCGGTCGCCACGCTGCGCCATGCCCTCACCGTGAGTCCCGACTCGGTCGATGCTGAAGTATGCGCTGGCGCTCGCGCTGCAAAATCAGGGCGCATTCCAGGAGGCGGTTCCCTTGTTTGAACAGGCGGTCGCCGCACGGCCGCAGGATGCATCGGCGCTCACGAACCTGGGCCTCGCGCTGGTGCAATCGGGGAAGGCGAAGGACGCAATCCCGTATTACGATCGCGCTCTTCATATCAACAACGACAACGTGGTGCTGCACGAAGACCTTGGGGTTGCGTACCTGCAGCAGAGCGATCTTGACCACGCGATTGAACAGTTCCAAATTGCGCTGACGCTCGCCCCAGAGAATCCGCAACTCCACTACGACCTCGGCCTAGCCTGGAAGCTGAAAGACAAGTTGCAGGACGCCATCGCGGAACTTGCCAGGGCCGAGGCCGAAGATCCCACCATGGCGGACGCGCCCTACACCCTCGGCATCCTTTACATGCAGGTGGGCCGGTTTGATGACGCGGCGCGAGAGCTAAGCCGGGCGACCACCCTGCGCACCGGCTTCGGCGAAGCGTACTCCTCGCTCGGCACCGTTTATAAGCAGATGAACGATCTGGACAAGTCTGCCGCGGCGCTGCAGCAGGCCATCCAACTGTTGCCGCAGCAGCCCGGTCCGCACATCACGCTGGCCGCCGTGTACGCGCAGCAGGGAAAGAAAGCCGAAGCCGCAGCGGAGAGAAAAATTGCGGCTGATCTGAGCCGGGTGGCGGTGAGCCGGCAGCGCGCGGTATTCGCCCTGGACAATGGAAACCTGCTGCTCAAGCGCGGCCAGCTTCCTGAAGCGGCGACTCAATTTCGCATGGCCATTGCAGCCGATCCCGGCTTTGCCCCGCCGCACCAGGCGCTGGCGGATGTTCTTAGCAGGCAGGGCAACGCCGCGGAAGCTGCGCTGGAGCGGCAGAAAGGGGAGCAACTGCAGACGGCGCCCTAAGACGGTCGTCGTTTCGCGAGCTATCCGCGCTTCGGCCGGAAGCGATCGCAACCGAATTGCGTGGCGGCAAAACTGAACCCGCCCCTCACCCCTGTACAGTTGTGCAGCCTTCTCGCGCTTCTCTATACTCATGGCGGTGCGCCCAGCGATAGACGCCTCGCGTCTAAGCGCAAGACCGGCAGCGCAGGAGTTCCAACCCTTTGATCTGGAGTCGCCGCGGTTTCCTTCGTTCTCTCTCCCGGACTGCTCTGGTTCTTTCGCTTGAAGACGTGCTCGCGCTGGCGCATCCGCTGCGTGTTCCCGGGTCCGGTCGCGCGCAGATGGGCAGTTCCCGGCCGACGTACGACGCACCCGCGCGGCCCGCGCCGCCGGGCAAGCCTTCGCCGGTCACCGGCACTCCACTGGGCGTGAGCTTCACCGACGTGGGCCGCCAGGCCGGCCTCAACGCCAAGACCATCTACGGCGGCGAACACAAGAACAAGTACCTGCTCGAAACCACCGGCTGCGGCGTCGCTTTCTATGACTACGACCAGGATGACTGGCTCGATATCTTCCTGGTCAATGGCACGCGACTGGAAGGCTTCCCCAAGGGGCAGGAGCCGGTCTGCCACCTCTTCAAAAATAATCGCGACGGCACCTTCACCGATGTCACCGTCAAAGCCGGCCTGGCGCGCAGCGGATGGGGACAGGCTTGCTGCGTCGGCGACTACGACAACGACGGCTGGAACGATCTCTTCATCAGCTACTACGGGCAGAACGCGCTCTTTCGCAACAATGGCGATGGCACCTTCACCGATGTGACCGACAAGGCCGGGCTCCATCCAGTCGCAGACGCGATGGAATTCAGGCTGCGCCTTCCTCGACTACGATCGCGACGGCCACCTCGATCTCTTCGTCGCCAACTACATCGACTTCGATATCAAGACCGCGCCGCTTCCCGAGTCCGGCGCATGCGCCTACAAAGGCATCCAGGTCGCCTGCGGGCCGCCCGGCCTGCAAGGCGGCAAGAACATCCTCTACCACAACAACGGCGATGGAACCTTCACCGACGTATCGGAAAAGTCCGGCATCTTCAACACCGTCGGCACCTATGGCCTCAGCGTCGCGGTCGCCGATCTTGACAATGACGGCTGGCCCGACATCTACGTCGCCAACGACTCCACCGCTGCTACGTATTACCAGAATCAGAAAGACGGGACCTTCAAAGACATCGCCATCGAATCGGGCGTCGCTCTCTCGCCCGACGGCAAACCCCAGGCGGGCATGGGCGTTTCGGTCGGCGACTTCAACCGCGACGGCCTGCTCGACCTCGTCAAGACCAACTTCGCCGGAGACACAGACTCGCTCTACCTCAACCTCGGCGACGGCAGCTTTGAAGATCACACCTACCTGTCAGGCCTCGGCGTCAACACTCGCTACCTGGGCTGGGGCGTCGGCTTCTTCGATATGGATAACGATGGCTGGCTCGACATCCTCGTCTCGAACGGCCACGTCTATCCCGAGGTCGATGGAACGCAGGCGGACGCCGCGTATGCCGAGCACGAAGTACCTCTATCGCAATCTCCGCAACGGCCAGTTGAAGACGTAACCAAACTGGGCGGCCCAGGTATCAACGCGGCGGTCGCGGCCCGTGGCTGTGCCTTTGGCGACTACGACAACGACGGCGACGTCGACGTCGTCGTGAACTGCGTCAACAGTCTGCCGCAACTGCTGCGCTGCGACTCTGCCACTGAATCGCAACTGGATCAAGATTCGCCTGGTAGGGACGAAGTCGAATCGCACCGGCATCGGCGCCCAGCTACGGGTCACCGCCCTGACCGCGCCGGCAACCAAGCAGCCGCTCGTGCAGATGGAGGAGGTTCGTAGCGGTGGCAGTTACTATTCGCAGAACGATCTGCGCATTCACTTCGGCCTCGACCAGGCCAAGAAGGCCGACTCCGTCGAGATTCGCTGGCCCTCGGGCACCGTCGACATCCTGAAGGACCTTGCAGGCGAACCGCCTATATGTCATTCAGGAGGGCGGCAAGATCCTCAAAGCCGACGAGCTTCGGCCGGGAACAGCGAAGGGCTGACGGGATGCGCCGACACTGCGATCTCGCGCGCTTCGCCATGCTTCTGTTGCTCTTCTCTCGGCTGCTTTGCGCCCACGCCCAGCGCCAGTCAAGCCCTTACCCTGCCACCGAAGAGCACCCGCCGCCCGCCTGGTTTGTCGACGTCGCGTCCAAAGCAGGCATCGCGGTGCGCAACGTCAATGGCGGCGTCGAGTCGAAGCGCTACATCATCGAATCGACCGGGACCGGCGTCGCCATTCTCGACTACGATCGCGACGGCTGGCCCGACATCTTCCTCGTCAACGGCACCACGCTGCCCAAACGACAAGTCCGGCAAAACGCCCAGACCCACCAGCCATCTCTTCCACAACAATCACGACGGCACCTTCACCGACGTGACCGCGAAGGCCGGCCTGGTCGCCGACGGCTGGGGCCAGGGCGCCTGTGTCGGCGATTACGACAACGACGGCTACGACGATCTATACGTAACCGGCTATGGCAAGAATCGCCTCTTCCACAACCAGGGCAACGGCACCTTTCGCGAAGTGGCCGAAGAAGCCGGCGTTGCCGGCACCGGCAAGGAGTGGGGCACCGGCTGCTGCCTTCGTCGACTACGATCGCGACGGCAAGCTGGACATCGTGGTCGCCAACTATGTTCATTTCGATCTGGCCAGCACGCCCGCACCGGGCCATGGCCCCAGTTGCATGTGGAAGGGAGTGCCGGTCATGTGCGGGCCGCGCGGACTCGACAGCGCGCCCAACATCCTCTACCACAACCTGGGGCACGGTAAATTTGAGGACGTGAGCAAGGCCGCCGGCATCGAGAAGACCACCGGACACTATTGCTTCTCGGTCACCACGCTCGACTACAACGACGATGGCTGGCCCGATATCTACGTTGCCTGCGACTCCACGCCTGCGATTCTCTACCGCAACAATCATGACGGAACCTTCACCGACACTGCGCGTCGACGCAGGCGTCGCTTTCAACGAAGATGGCCGCGAGCAGGCCGGCATGGGATCGACCGTCTGCCGACTACGATGGCGACGGCAACCTCGATCTCTTCAAGACAAATTTCTCCGACGACACCTCGACCCTCTACCACAACAATGGCGACGGCTCCTTCTCCGATGTGACCTTTCACTGCGGGCCTGGGGATCAATACCGAAGCGCTCGGGTGGGGCACCATGTTTGCCGATGTCGACAACGATGGCTGGCCCGACCTGCTGGTGGTGAACGGCCACGTCTATCCCGAGGTCGACAGTGCCAAGCTAGGCGCGAACTACCGCGAGCCGCGCTTTCTCTATCTCAACCTCGGCAACGGCAAGTTCCGCGACATCTCGAAAGCCTCCGGCCCGGGACTGAACACGCCTGCCTCCGGCCGCGGCCTCGCCCTGGCGGACCTGTGGAACGATGGCCGCCTCGAGGCGGTCGTGAACAACCTCAGCGACCTGCCGATGCTGCTGGTCAACGTCGCGAAAAATCAGAATCACTGGCTGGGCGTACACCTGGTCGGCACGCGTTCCAATCGCGATGCGATCGGCGCTCGCGTAACCCTTCGTGCCGGCAAACGGATCTGGGTCGAACGAGGTACGTAGCGGCTCCAGTTACAATTCCAGCAGCGACCTGCGCCTGCACTTCGGCCTCGGGGCAGAGACTCACCTGCAGGCGATCGAGGTGCGCTGGCCAAATGGCGAGACAGAGTCGTTTGAGGCGCCGGTCGTGGATCAAATCGTCGAATTCACCGAGGGAAAGGGTCACACGGTTTCGCAGCCCCTGTCCTCACCCGCTCAAGGGGAGAGCCGACAGCGCTGACCGCGTAACTCGCCCGCATCCCGGAACCGGCGGATTTCCTCGTTGTCCGGGTCGAAGATCTCGATGCGCCGAATCACCTGCTCCGCCCTTCCCTTGTCGCCCAGCCTGCATTCCATAAAGGCGAGGTCAAGACCTGCTTCGGTCAACGATGGATTGGCTTCGACCACCTCGTTCAGCATGCGAAGCGCGGCCGTCGTGCCGCCCTTCGCTGCCTCCAGGACGGCGAGGTTGGTAAGCGCGGTGGTGTTCTGCGGGTCCAGTTTCAATGCGGCGCTGTATTCGCGCCACGCGCCATCGTGATTGCCGGAGACTTGATCGAGAAATCCCAACTGCAGGTGGACTTCGAGATCCGCGTCGCCCATCTTCTCCGCTTTCTCAAGCAGCTCCATGGCCTGCTCGCCGGAATGCTGATCTCCGTGTTGAGCAAACTGCGCATACGCCAGCCCCACCTCCCGTTCATCCGCTTTCCATCCGCCGACCGGCTTGAGCCTGACCGTGCCCTCCGGGTTCGCCGGCTCTGACTTGGGCGGACGCTTCTCAATGTCGTGATCGGTGAGTTGCTCGTGCGAGATGTCTTTACTGGCGCGGGTGGGCATGTGGCACTCGGCGCAATCCCGCTGTTCCGGATGATGCTCCTCGGCCATCTTCACTCCGGTGTGGCAACCCAGACATTTGGAGCGATAGAACTCGACCTTCTGTTCCGGCGTTGGCCCGCCATGCGGATCATGACACGTCGTGCAGGTGAGCCGGTCGCCGCTCGCGCGCCTGCACGCGCTTCGCAGCAGCGCCTCGTACTGGCTGGTCGCCCGCTCGCCGAAGCCCGGCCGCTCCGTATTGACCAGGTAGACGACGAAATCATTGAGATTCTCGCCCGGCCGATACATGGAGAGCGATTTGCCCGCGCGATACACGGCGGCGTCGCCCTCCAGATGACATTGCAGACACACGCTGTCGCGCAGTTGAGGGGCGAGGTGATCGGGATTCAGGATCTGCCCCTTTCCCTGCCGGGCCAGGTGTTCGCCGGGATCGCCGTGACAGGAGGAGCAGGTCACGCCTCCGGCCCGGAAAGGCGCTCCCGCATATTTGTTGCGCGCGGCGGGCTCCGAGTCGGCAACTTCGCTGGTGTGGCAATGCAGGCAATTCGAATCGATGGGAAGCGTCAGCGGCATCTGGCGCACGTTCTGGTAGTTGGGCGCCATATCCCATACCTGCTTCTTGCTGTAGTAGTTCACGGGAGATTCAAACCAGAAGCCCTCCTGTTCGAACAGGTAGGTTCGGCCCCGTCTTCCCGACCCGATGAAGTATTGCAGCCGCTGCTCGCCGTGAAGAGCCGGCGCGGTTCGATCATATGTCAGCCACGCCTGCCCATCTCGTAACGATGTCTGATACTTGATCCCGGAAGGCGGATGCAGCATCTCCCCCGCGATCAGGCCCTCGTTGGCCAACCCGCTGCCCCGGGCCATCGGCGTTTGCTGGTACCGCTCATAGATTTCCTGGTGGCAACCGGCGCAGACGCGATCCGGATCGTCCAGGTGCGCCGCCGTCCAGTCAGAAGCCGCGAGCGTCGGCTGTCCGCCGAGCCACCGCGATGCGTTCAGAGACAAACCTACAAGGCAGATGAAAAAACCGCAGGCTATACCAAGGAGACAGCTCCTAGTGAACGCCTTCGAGGTGGGGAGACTGCGCGGCCTGGATCTTCTGAGCAACTTCGACTTCACGCCTCGCGTCTTCTATGCGACCCATCGACCGGTAGGCCTGGCCAAGCAGGTTATGGGACATGTAGTTGGAGCCATCCATCTGGACGGCTCTCTCCAGATAGGATGACGCGTTGACCGCATCCTGAAGCTTCAGCAGCACTTTGCCCAACAGGATGTATGGTCCGGTCGAAGTGGGCTCAAGCAGCAGCGCCCGCTGCAAGGCCTGCTCAGCCTGCTGGTACTGTCCGGCGCGCGATGTAGGCGTCTCCCAGACGGTCGTAAAGGCCACCGTAGAGAGGATTGCGCGCGCGCTCCTTCTCCAGCTCGGCGATCGCCACATCCAGATTCTGCCCCGCCAGCGCAATCTCGCCCAGCAGCATGTGGGCGAGCGGGATCTGCGGATCGAGCTCAAGCGCCTTCTGGCTGACTCCTTCGCGGCCGGCAGGATATTCGCGGCGCAGCAGCATGCGGGCCGCCAGCAGATAAGCCGAGGCGGAATCCGGGCGGAAAGCCGTACTGGCTGGCAAACGCATGGCGCGCATCGTCGTAGCGGCGGGTATCGAGGTAACACAGCGCCAGCACATAATTCGGATCGGCCTTGGTGGTGGACGTCCATGTCGTGCGCGCTCTCGAGCAGAGGAACCGCCTCCGCGGGTTTGCCCAGGCGAAACAGAGTGAGGCCACGCATCTGCGCGGATTCGGAGTCTTTCGGGTCCTGGGCAAGCGCGGCGGCAAATGCCTGGTCGGCACCCGGCAGATCGTTTTGCGAATAGAGTGCGAAGCCACGGAGCCGCTCCACGCCCGCCGGCTCGGGCTGCTCTTTAGCCATCTGGTTCAGTTTCTCCAGCGCCTCTCTGGCGTGTCCGCGGTCGATCATCTGGCGGAGCTGCTGCAGGTTGGGCGCAGCCGTCTCTGCGGTAGCCTCAGGCCGCCACTGGAGGCGTATCGGTTTGCTGTGCATGCAAAGGGGAGGCGAAAAGCGACAGGGCAGTCAGGAAGCAAGAACGGAATCTGGCGAACGCGCATAGGAGGATTGCCAAAAGTCTACTGCAAAAAAGTAAGAGGGGAGCCTGGGCTCCCCTCCTTTGGGTTAGCGTCAAGCTGCTTAGAACTGCAGCCGCAACGAGAACTGGAGTTGCCGAGCCATGGCTCCGGGAGCCTGGCCGCTGATGTATTGCGGGCCTTGATCCAAGTGTCCACTAGGCAAGCAAGGTTGATGTGGTTGAATGCGTTGAACGCATCCACGCGGAACTGGGCCAGCATGCTCTCCCAGACCGGGAAGTTCTTCTGCAACGCCAGATCGGTGTTGAAGAAGTGTGGTCCCCACGCGTTGTTGCGTCCCCGGTTGCCGATCGTGTCCAGCGCAGCGTAGGTAAAGCCCGAGGCAATGCCTTACTGGCGCATTGAAATACAGGTGGCGATGGTTGATCGGATCGAATCCGCCCAGGCTGGTGTGCAGGCTCTTGGCGCTGCCATTGGGATAGCAAGGGCAGCGCCCGGAATCACGCAGCCTGAATCCGCCCAAAGTAAACGGCAGACCGCTGGACCAGTTGATCACTGGGCTCAGTTGCCATCCGCCAATCACTTCATCGACGATCCGAGGAGCATTTCCAGCGAACTGCTTGTTGCGGCCAAAGGGCAGTTCGTACAAGCCGTAGATAACCACCTGCTGTTCGCGGATGTCGTTGTTACGGCCCTTTCCTGCCCTGCGATACCAGGTGACGAAGCCGTTGCTGAAGTCGATCCCGCGCTGCCAGGCATAGTTGCCGGTCAGCGAAAGGCCGTGGGACATCTGCTTCGCCACCGTGACCTGCAGAGCATTGAAATGGCAGTCCTGATCGTTGCCGTAGTAGCTGATGCCGTTGGTCCAGCCGCACTTCCGGCAGTGATGCCGTGCGTCGGATCCAGCGGAACCGCATACGCCGGATCCTGGCAGGCCGGCAAGGAAGCTGCCGTAATACCGGAACAGGTAGTTGGTGTTGGACGTGCCTCCATCCGGCGAAATGCCGATGATGCCGTTGAAGCGAGGCGCCACCACTCCAGTCGTCGCGTTGTCACGCCGAGGGAACCGCTTGGATCGTAGTGCAACGGCGTTCCGGTGACGCTGAACTGGGCCGGCAGGTTGATCGCCGCTTCGTTCGGGTTGGTGTTATTGCCGTCACCCGCGCTCAGTGTGTGCGTGCCCTTGTTGCCGACATAGGCAATGGTCGACGACAGGGTTGGCGTAAGCGAACGCTGGATGCTCAGGTTCCACGCATCCACCGTAGGCATGCGCAGGGTTGTCGGACGTGCCTTGGGGCTGACAGCAGTAGCCCGGGAGCAGGCAGCAGTCCGTTCGACGGAACGGTTGGGAAGGTTGCCGCCGCCGGACCAGTCGCCAGGTTGAAGACAGAACCCGTTGGGGAGCCAGTATTCAAGCTTTGCGTGGCGAGGATCGGCAGGTTCTGCGTGACGACGTGCCCGAAGATCGATCCGAATACGCCGATGTCAAAGCTGCGTCCGTAACCCATGCGGATGACGGTCTTCGGGTCAAGCTGGTAGGCAACGCCGAGTCGCGGATTGAGCGGGAACTTGGCCGCCTTCCAACCCATGTTCAGCGGCAACGCCGCCGACTCCGGCCACGTGCAGATAGCCGGTACCCAGGTCCATCAATGCGCCGTTCGCCACTGCCGTTGACCCTCTCCGGGAGCGTAGAACTCGTAGCGAAGCCCATAGTTCACCGTCAGAGCAGTTGGTTAGCGCGCCAGGTGTCCTGCGCGTAGAAGAAGTCGCGCGGCTGGAATTCCTTTGCGTTTGTCTTGGTGCTGACGTAGCGGCTGAAGGACGTCACGTCGCCCAGCACGAACGTCGCGAAGCCCAAGCCGCCGGCTGCGATGTTGTTGCCTTGTCCGTTGGAGGTGGGTCCGGTGCCGAACTACATCAAGCCAGTGCGGTCGTTGTCGCTGGGGAACCGGAGGTTGCGCGCATAGCGAATATCGGCGCCGAACTTGAAGGAGTGGTTGCCGAAGATCTTGGTCCAGTTGTTCACGATCTGGCCTTGATCTTCTTTCTCGATCAACGGGCAGTTGCAGCGGGTGATGTTCAGGCCCGATCCATACTGGGGACCCGGCTGCCTGGCCGTTGTTGGGAGCCGCCAAACGAGCCGACCTCCGTCAGGTTGAAGCCCGGAGCGCCGGTTGTAGATGGTATCCGAGGTTCAAGCCCGGGATGCCGAGCTGGGTCGCGAACGCGGTGCCTGCGTCGTACTTCGCTGTCGATGACGTTGTAGCGGTAGTAGCCAACGCGCGAACGTCGGTCAGCAGGCTTGGGTTGATGGCGAATGTCCAGGCCCGCGGCCAGGCTGTCGTCCGCGCCGGAGGAGTTGCCGCCATAGTTGCCGCAGGCCGAATCCCGCGCCGCCTGCAGCACCGAAGATCGTTTTGCCGCTGAGTACGCTGGTGAAGCGGCTGAAGCGCCCAAACGCGTGAATCTTCTCACTCACCTGGTAGTCGCCGCGCACGTCCCACTGGTTGTTGTTGAAGAGACCGGTGCCGCCTGCCGCATAGTTGTTCTTCAGTCCATTGAGATTGCCGGCCGTGTTTGGAGCGTAAGGCTGCAGCAGCTTGAGCAGCGCCAGCGACTGGCTGCGAGAGCTGAGCGGCTGGGATTACGTTGCTCGGGATATGGCGTTCCGTTCGGCTGATAAATCGCCGAGGTGGCGCCGGCCGCTACATATTCGCTGAAATCGCAGCCGGCAATGCCGCTGGTACTGACCTGCTTGCCAAGGCACGTCGGATACCAGGTACTTCGAAGGAACTGTCATGGTGGCCGAGGTGCCGACCTTCTGCCGTACGCCCTGGTAATCGCCGAAGAAGAACAGCTTGTCCTTGATGATCGGGCCGCCGATGGAGCCGCCGAACTGGTTCTTCAAGCCTGGAGGGAAGATGGTGTTCGGGATCTTGCCATCGGCGCCGGAGACTGCGTGAACGGGTCGCGCGCCAGGTTGGCCGCAGCTCTCGCGGAAGTCAAATGCCGATCCGTGGAAGCTGTTGGTGCCCGACTTGGTCTGCGCGGTCACGATCGACGAAACCGCCTTGCCGAACTCCGCGTCGAAATTCTGCGTCGTGATCTTGGTCTCCGACAGCGCGTCCATCGGAGGGATTGATGACGATGATGCCGAGGATGGGATCCTGGTTATCGGTTCCGTCCAGCTCGAAGGCGACGCCGCCGAAGGCCTGTCCGTCCACCTGGATCTGCTTGCTGCCCTGCGGATTTTCATCTGCGGCGTGGCTCCAGCCGAGCTGCTGCGCGCCGGGCAGCAGCAGCTGCAGGTTGGTGAAGTTACGATCGCCGATGGGCAGATCCTGGACTTCCTGCTGGCGTGAAGTTGGTGGAGACGTCCGCGCGATCCGTCTTCAGCAGCGGCATCTGGTCCGCCTGAACGGTAACCGTGTCCGACGCGCCGCCGATCTGCATCTGCGCTTCGACCTTCAGCGATCTGGTCGGCGTAGACCTGCAGATTCTGAGCCTGGTACTTCTTGAACCCGGCCACTTGACAGAGATGTGTAGGGGTCGGGAATCAGGTGCTCAACCGAGTATTCGCCGGAGGCGTTCGATTGCGCGGTGACTGAAGTTCCCTTGTTCGCATCTGTAACTGTAATGTTGGCGCCCGGAATGGCCGCGCCGGTATTGTCAACCACGGTGCCGTAGATGGAACCGTATACAGCCTGTCCGTGGCTTGTGGACGAAAGCAGCATGATGAAAACGCCAAACCACAGCGCTTTCCACCGCATATTGATATGCATCCCTAATCTCCCTTAAATGATCCGGTCGTCTGGATCGGATACCGCTGTTTTCACTTCTTATGGTTGAGTGTCGTTTGCGAAGCCCATTCTCCAGTCGCACCAAGTTCGCGCGAGACCGAGGACCTAGGCTAGCCGTGGAATCTACGCGCACCCTCTAAGTGCTGTCAACTGGTTACAATTCGCGTGGATAGCCGGGATTCACAATAGTAAACAGCGTTGAGGCTGGATTCATTGCTTCCGCCCAAACATTCCGGAGCTGACCCCGAGCCAAAATCGTAGCCGTAAACCGGTTTGACTTACTGGCCTCTCGCTGCCGTCAGGGGAATCTCCTGGACTCCGGTGCTCAACGAAGGCGAACACTAAAGTCGATGGTCGACGACGATCCCACAATGCACCCCTTCACTTTTCTTCATCAATTCCGGATCAACTGCCAAGCCGCTGATTCTAAGTGGTGTTCTGTGACCAGGTAATCCGCAGAATCCAGGCTTCCTGCTTCATGCTAACCTCCCTCGAGCCTCGGCTTTTTCCCGGTTTCGGCCACTCCAATTCTCGGGAGGGGCCATACATCGGCCATGCGGTCAACAACCCGCCCAAGCTTCACGGGAGGACGCCGGCGAGTTCGTTCAAGGGAACGTGAGGGAGAATGGCTGAATCGTGCATTCGAAGGAGTAGTTCGAGGTCGTGAATATTTCGGGACCCGATTCCATGCCTGATCCAGCCTGAGAGCCCTTGCCGCGCCCTCTGCGCTTCCCCCGGATGAGTGAGCCTGCATCCAAAAAAGCAGCGACAATGCCATCGGTCCCTCGCATGTGGCAAGACTCTGTCCGACGACCGAAAGGCTCCTCGCACGGGGGAATTTGCAATGCTTAAGACCAATCGCTGGGGAATCGCCGCGGCAGGCGTATTTCTACAGATGGCGCTCGGCGCGGTGTACGCCTGGAGTGTCTTCCGCGTGCCGCTCGCGAGGCAGTTTCACTGGACCATCTCGCAGGTCACGCTCACCTTTACCATCAGCATCTTTGTGCTCGGCATCGCGTCCTTCTTCGGCGGCCTCTGGCTCAATCGCAAAGGCCCGCGCGTGGTCGCGCTGACTGGCGGACTGCTCTACGGAGCTCGGCGTCTTCCTCGCCAGTTACTCCGCCAACAAACTCTGGTGGCTCTACCTGAGCTACGGTGTGATCGGCGGAATCGGCCTCGGTTTCGGCTATATCGTCCCGGTTTCGGTGCTGGTCAAGTGGTTCCCGGATCGGCGCGGCCTGATTACCGGCATCGCGGTCGGCGGCTTTGGCGCAGGCGCTCTGGTCACGGCTCCGGTGGCAACGCGACCTCATCCAGACCGTCGGAGTCATGCACACGTTTGCCTACCTCGGCGTGGCATTCCTGATCGTGACGCTGAGTAACCGGCTACTTCATGCAAAATCCGCCCGAGGGCTGGCGTCCAAAGGGATGGCAGCCCTCAACCCTGCAAGTCACCCAGCGCGCCACCGAAGACTACACGCTCGGCGCCGCCCTCCGGACCTGGCAGTGGTGGGCGCTTGTGGCTGCTGCTCTTCCTGAACACTTCGGCAGGCATCTCGTTGATCTCGCAGGAGGCGCCCATGTTTCAGGAAATTGCCAGGTCAGCGCCATCACGGCTGCGGCCATGGTCGGCGTCGTCAGTATCGGCAATGCGTTGGGCCGGGTCTTCTGGGCATGGGTTTCAGACCTGATCACGCGCGCGCTGACTTTCCTGGTGATGTTTCTGTCTGCAGGTTGTGCTCTTCTGGGCGCTTACCCAGCGTGACCATGGCCACGGTTCTGACCACGTCTCGTTCCTGATTCTGATGTGCTACGGCGGAGGATTTGGAACGATGCCCGCGTTCACAGCCGACTACTTCGGATCGAAGAATGTGGGCCCGATCTACGGCCTGATGCTGACTGCCTGGGGATTTGCAAGCGCCTTTGGGCCGCTGCTCGATCGCCCACATGCGACAAGCCAGTGGAACGTATCGAGGAGGATTGCACGTGATTGCCGTCGTCGTGGCGATCTCTGCCATCCTGCCGATTTTGATATCGCCGCCCAAATCGCAGTTCCCGATTGCGGTTCACGAGCCGAACGCCAGGCGGTCGAGCGGCCTGACCGCGAACACGCGCTCGACGGCCTGGATAAGGCGCCGCTGAAGTTAAGCGGCTGCCTTGTCCTGGGTCGATGTTTCGGGCTTTTCCTGGGCGGAACTTCTGGCCGCAACGGCGATCGTCCTCTTTACAGCCTGCTTGATCTCGGAGACCTCTTCCGGGGGAAGAATCTGGCCGGCCCGGCCGTATGCGCCCGAGGCGATTCCATTCAAAGATTTGTTGATCGTGTTGGCCGTCGGTGTTGACGGAATGTGCAGCTTTCGGGTGGCCCGGGCCACAGTTTGACAGAGTTGATAGCGATTGCGCAGCTTCGTCGAGGCCGCGTACACCAAATCGGAGCGCATGGGGGAATTCCTCCGGACAGAGTAAAATTATTGGATGCGAGACGGCCCCGCAGGTACCAGGAAAATGCAGACTTTTCTAAATTGATATCGCAGAATTGTTTGAGCTTCGCCTACCGCAGACAAACAATGCTGTGCACTTTGTGACTTAATCCTTCAGCGTAATCGTGATCTTGCGGGTATCGCCGCCTGCCGCTTCCACGACGATCTCGCCGGTGCTCCGTTTCATTACGCTGGCAAATTTCTCGCCCCATTCCACCAGTACGATGCTTTCTGGCGTCGCCAGTTCGTCGAGGCCCAACGAATCCAGCTGCCTTTCGCCTTCCAGCCGATAAAGGTCCAGATGGTAGAGTAACACCGGCTCCTGCCGTTCTCCGACCTTTCTAACTCCTTCATACTCATGAAGGAGGGTAAAGGTTGGGCTGGTAACCTCTTCTGGATCGGCGGCCTCCAGGGCTTCTGCGATCCCTTTTACCAGCGTCGTTTTTCCCGAACCCAGATCGCCCCGCAGAATGAGAAACTGCGGCGGCACCAACAACTTAGCAATCTCCCGTCCCACCCTGATGGTGTCCGCGCTGCCTCGAGACTTCAAATTGGTGAACCTTCGCGTTTGCCGTCTCCGCCATCATCCGTCCGCCAGTCAACGTGGAATTCCCTGCAACCAAACATACAAGCCTTGATCTTTGCCTAACGAAAGCGAAATGCCCTGAACAAATGCGCCATGGTATCGGTCGCCAGCAAGGTATGCTCATCCTGCCCCGAACCGCAAAGTCCGCCGCCAGACCATGAAGAAAGACCGCCGCCTCAACCGCTCTCCGCATGTCTCAGCATACTGCGCCGAGCATCGCGGCAACAATCCCGGTCAGGATATCCCCACTCCCCCTTTTGCCATTCCCGGGTTCCCGGTAGTGTTCACGGCGATCCTTCCGTCCGGATGAGCAATCAACGTCCGCCAACCCTTCAGCACCAGGGTCACCTGATGTCGCATGGCAAAATCACGGGCTATGCCCTCGCGGTCCGCCTGCACTCCTTGACCGTGCTGCCGATCAGCGTGGCCATCTCTCCGGGATGCGGCGTCAGCACCAGGGTTCTGCCCCGGCCGTCCAAAAGAGATCCTTGCCCGCAACCGCGTTGAGTCCATCCGCGTCCAGCACCATGCGGCAGGTCCGTTCTTTCAACACAAGGTCGCGCACGAACTCGCGACGTCTCCGAATGCTGCGACATTCCAGGACCAACCGCCAGCACTGTCTTCCGCTCGAGCATCGACTTCAGAGCCTTCCGTCCAAGGTTGGCAGCGGCGATCTCGCCGTGCTGTCCTTCGATCAGGGGATGCGTCATCAGTTCCGGGGCAATCAGCGCAACCGTGGGCAAAATCGAACCCGGCACCGCGGCTGTTACCAGTCCTGCCCCGCACGCAACGCCGCCAGGCTGAACTCATGGACGGCGCTCCCGCCTTTCCCAAGCGAGCCGCCGACTACCAGGATGTGCCCAAACTTTCCCTTGTTGCTGTCCGGGTTCCGGGAGCTTATGGTAAGTGCCGTCGATGTCGCCTGTCCAGGTAAGCCGCTGTGCCTGATGCAATGGCCTCTTCCGGAGAGCCGATATCGGCCACGACGATCGGGCCGCTGGTCAGATTGCCGAAGATGTGCGCCAGCTTTGGGGGCGGTGAACGTGACCACCGCATCGGCGCGGTAAGCGCCCTCGCTGCGTGTACTCCCGCGAATCTGCGTCCCAACCCGAGGGCAGGTCGACCGCCACGACCGGAGCGGGATGTGTCTTGCACCATGCCGCGCCAGCGCCGCCGCTACTCCCCTCAGAGGCGGTTGGAATCCGGTGCCCACCACCGCATCCAGAAACAGATCGGTGTTCCGTAGCGATTGCGCGATCGCCGTCCGAGCCCAGGTTCGCTGCGCTGGGCGCAACTCCGGGCTGCACCGGCAATCGTTCAAACATCGTCTTCGCGTCACCCTTCAATTCCGCCGGGTCGCCCAGCAGCAGAACGCGCACGTCCCGGCCCGGCTGCCAGCAAGTGCCCGCGCAGCGACAAAGCCGTCACCGCCGTTGTTGCCCCGCCCGCAGAGCACGGTCACGCGATCGCGATCAGCGAAACTCGCGCAGGACGAATCGGGCGACTGCCTGCCCGGCATTTTCCATCATACTCGAGCGAACTCACACCGAAGCGCTCGACCGTGACGCGATCCACGGTGCGCATCTCTTCTGCAGTCAGGATTTGCATGGCACCAGCAATCCTATCGCAAAGAATTACGGCCTCCGATGAGGAGGCCGTGTGCGTTCAGATTCAGTTGTGGCTTATTGCGATACGCCCAATGCCGGGGTGCGTCGCTCGAGACGTATCCTGCGGCTGCTTGGCGGCGAAGTAGCTGTGATCCCAGAGATTGCGGTAGAAGAATCCGGTCAGCTCGGCTGCCTTGGGTCCGAAGGTGGGCCGTCCGCCCTCGAGGAAGATCACCGTCACGATGCGTCCGTACTGCGTGTCTGCGTAGGAGGCGAACCAGCCGAAGCGCGTGCCGTTGTTCGAGCAGGTGCCGGTCTTGCCCAGAATCGGAAATTGATTGAAGTTCGCGCGCAACGAACGCGCGGTGCCGTAGTTGACCGCCGCCGCCATGCCATCTGAGATCTCAGGCACCAGCTTGGCGATATCGAGAGTCCGCTTGACGTGCGGCTGCAGGTTCAGAACCTCTTCCGGCGTGGTGCGGTGCTGCAGATAGTAGAGGGTGCCGCCATTGGCGATCGCCGCGACCAGCGCGCCCAGCTGCAGCGGAGTCATGGAGACGCCCTCGCCGAAGCTGCACATGCGGCCCACGCCGCCCTGGCTCTGCGGCAGTTCCTGGTCGGGATAGATCCCGAGCTGCTCGCCGGAAATGTTGTAGCCGGCCAGCTCGCCCAGGCCGAATTGGTTCGCGTAGTGGCGAATGCGCTCAAAGCCGAGCCGCCGTCCCAGCGTCTCAAAGTAGAGGTTGTTCGAATGGGCCAGGGCTTCGGTGAGATTCAGGTGGTAGGAGCCGCCCAGGTTCACCGGGGTGTCCTTGGTGATAATGCCCTCTTCGAGCGCGGCCAGTGCCACGGAAACCTTAATGGTCGAGCAGGGCTCCGCTCCGCTCGAAAGAGCTAGCTTCTGGTTCACCATGGCCAGAATGCGGCCATTGCTGGGATCGATCGCGACCACGGTTCCATTCATGTTGCCGAGAGCCGCAATGGCAGCCGCCCGGACTACCGGGTCTTCGCCTGCTAGTGCTGTCACCCGCGGTGATGTCGGAGTCCACAAAGGAGTTCCCGGTAAACCGCTCGTAATAGCGATGACGCCGCCGGCTGGAAAGGCTGGCACGGCGAAGGCGCCCGGAACGGCCGCGCCATACAGCATGGGTGTAGATACCGCACGGCGGCTGTGCTGCAGCCGCGACATACGCTTTTGTACGCGAGAGGATCCTGCAGGCTGTCCAGCGGAACGGGATGATGAGCGGCGTGATGACCAGTTGCCTCAGCCACCATACCCATCGGCAGCGTCATCATAGGCAAGTATCAGCAATGTGTTCAGACATGCGCTTCATGTGTTCATCTTCTCGAACAGTCACAGGATACCGTGCCCTTTTGACGCAGGATAGTGCCTGAAGTGTTCTATAAATTTTGCAAAATCTGCATCTTCCCGAAACGGCCTCATTCCCAGGAATGGCTGCTTACACTTCCACCTTGAACCCGGAATCCAAAATTTCCATGCTCTTCGCTCATCCGCGGAACGTTTAGAACTCTGTGCACTTGCTGTGGATAATGAGCTCACCGTATCGCATGTTGTCTAATCTTTACAATCCCCCTTTTCGGAGAAATGCAGGAATGTCCAGATTCTCTCCCTCCGGCTCCTCAGCGAACATAACAGGCGTGGCAGACATCGGTGCTACTTCGACCGCGACCGAACGCCGAAGACTCGCACAACTGCTCCGATTCTTCCTGTACGCCCTCCTGGCGCGAACCATAACCATTCTCCGGCCACCCTCGAATGCCGGACGCTTCCATCTCCGCCGTCGGGCGCAGCGGGCTGCCGCAGCCGGCATCGGCAATGACATATTCATCCGCCTCTTCACTGGCAAACCGCGGCACCGCTGGCCTGGCTCTACCTGCACGTGGGGCGCGGTGCCTCCTCTGAAGGCTGGCTCCAGCAAGCGCATCCGGCGCTCTGCCGACTCTTTGCGGAAGCCCGTCGCGATCACCGTGATCTTCACATCGTCGCCCATGCTCTCATCGAGCACCGCGCCGAAGATAATGTTGGCGTCCTCGTGCGAGCCGCGTTCTGAATCAGGGTTGACGCCTCGTTCACCTCGCTCAGCTTGAGCGAACTGGAGCCGCTGATGTTGATCAGGATGCCGCGCGCACCATCGATCGCGCCCGCTTCGAGCAGCGGAGAAGCCATCGCCGCCTGTGCCGCTTCAATCGCGCGGTTGGTGCCGCTGCGCAGCGCCGTGCCCATCACCGCGTAGCCCATGCCCGCCATGGTGGTCTTCACATCGGCAAAGTCGCGGTTGATGATGCCCGGAATCGTGATGATGTCCGAGATTCCCTGCACGCCCTGCCGCAGCACATCGTCAGCGATCCGGAACGATTCGAAGAAGCCCGCATCCTTGGCCACCGCCAGCAGCTTCTCGTTGGGGATCACGATCATCGTGTCCACGCTTTCCAGCAGCTCTTCCATCCCGCGCTCGGCCTGCATCATGCGGCGCTTGCCTTCAAACCCGAACGGACGGGTTACCACCGCCACCGTCAACGCACCCATCTCGCTGGCCAGCGAAGCGATCACCGGCGCGGCTCCCGTTCCCGGTGCCGCCTCCAAGTCCGGCGGTCACAAAGACCATATCGGCGCCTTCCAGCGCTTCGATGATCTTGTCGGAATCCTCGAGCGCCGCCCGGCGGCCCATGTCGGGGTTCGCGCCCGCGCCCAGACCGCTGGTCAACTTGACGCCCAGCTGCAGCTTCACCGGCGCCTGCGACAGCTGCAACGCCTGCACATCGGTGTTGGCGGCGATAAACTCCACGCCCTCCACCCGGGCCGAGATCATGCGGTTGACGGCATTCCCACCGCCGCCGCCTACGCCAATGACCTTGATCTTCGCGCCGCGCGGGATCTCGTCGTGATACTGAATGCGAATTTCTTCGGACTGACTCATCGGCATATTCTCCTGTGGTTACAAACTTCCTGCGAACATGGCGCGCAGCTTGGCGCGCAAACCGTTGTCTTCCGCCGCCCGAATCACGCTGGTGCGGTGGGTGTACAAAATCATTCCGATCAGCGCAGCGCACTCCGGCTGGATCAGTTCCTGCGGCATGCGCGACAGCGGCACCGGGTACCCGATGCGGGCCGGAACACGCAGCAGGCTCTCCGCCACATCCAGCATGCCCGCCAGCCGCGCTCCGCCGCCGGTAAGAATGCATCCCGCGCCCAGCGCCTCAAACACTCCGCCCTGGCGCAGATTGTCACGCAGCAGCTGAAACAGCTCGCGCGCGCGCGGCTCCAGAATCTCTGCCAGAAACCGCTGCCGAACCACTTTCGGCTCGTGGCCGGGCATGCCATGCACTTCCACTTCATGCGATTGCGAAACCGACGTCACCACCGCGTGGCCATACTGGCACTTCAGCCATTCCGCTTCCTGCACGGGAATGTGCAGCCCCACCGCCAGATCGTTGGTGAAGTGGTCGCCGCCGATCGGGATCACCGCCGTGTGCGCAACCGATCCCTCAAAGAACACCACCAGCTCCGAAGACGCCGCGCCGATATCGATCAGGCATACGCCCAGCTCCCGCTCGTCTGCCGAAACAATCGCTTCCGCCGCGGCCACCGCTTCAAACACCGTCTCGCGCACCTCGAGCCCCGCCTTGTTCGCGCAGGTAACGATGCTCTGCTGCGCGCTGGCTGCACAGGTCGAGATATGCAGATTGACCTCGAGACGGCTGCCCACCATGCCCACCGGATCGTGAATGCCCGGCTGCTCATCGAGGATGAACTGCTGCGGCAACAGGTGCATCACTTCGCGATCCGCCGGCAGAGAGACCGACCGGGCCCGCTCGATCGCGGCGCGCACATCTTCGCGGGTGATCTCGCGAATGCGCGTGCCCAGGCTGATACCGCCCCGGCTGTTCACTCCCCGCACATGCGGGCCGCCGATCCCGATCACGCAGTGGTCCACCGTCGCATCCGCAATCTTTTCCGCCTGCACCGCCGCCTCGTTGATCGAGCGCGTCGCTGGCGCAAGATCCGCGATCAGCCCTTTGCGCATTCCGGTGGCGTCCACAATGCCGTGCCCGCGATACTTCAGCGCGCCTTCATTCACCTCGGCGACCAGCACTCGCGTCTTTGCACTGCCGGTGTCCAGTACGGTTATCAGGTCTTCCGTCTTCTGGCTCATCGAATGGTTCCCGCCCGCCTTTTGCTTTTTAGCGTTCTCCCCGCCGCGTGCCTGCCGGCAGCCGCCCTGCTCGCCACCGTCTTGCCCGTCTTGCTCGCAACCGACTTGCTCGCCGACCGATGCGCCGCCGCTGCTTCCGACTTCACTTCGCTCATCGCGTTCGCCTTCGGATCCGGCATCGTCGCATATCCCTTTTGCATCTCCAGCACCACCTGCCGGTCATATCGCAGATCGACCGAAGCCAGGTGCGGATACTGCTGGTGCCACTCCGCAAAATGCTGCTGGTAGCTGTGGAAGCGCGCCAGATAATCCTCATCGCCAAGATGCAGCAGAATGTCGGAGCCCGCCGCCGGTACCACCACCCGCACGTCTTCCGGGTCTGAAAGATCGACTTCGCTCAACTGCTCAGATATCTTTTCCCCGCCCGCATCCACGTCTGCCAGAAACTTCTGGTACAGGTGCATGCGTGCTGCCCGCGTGCTCAGCGGATCCTTCGCCTCGATGCCGGCGACCACCGGAAACGAGAAATGCTTGGCAGCCATCATCGCCGCTGGCATCGTCAGAATCACGCCGTTCGCATCGACCAGCCCTACTTCATTGCCCACTCTTACGAATGCAACCGGAGTCCGCTCCACCACCGCCACGCGCAGTTGATTGGGCAGCAGCCGCATCACCGTCGCGTGCTGCACCCACGGCACCGTCTCGAGCGCAGCCCGGCGCTCTGCCAGCGGCACAAAGAACAGGTTGCGGCCGATGTCGCTGCCGAACACTGCAAGCAGTTCCGAGCGCGTCACCTGGCTGTTCCCAAGTATCTGAATGGAGGACGAAGTTTCAATGCGAAAGCGCGGGTCGTGTTCCAGAAAGTTGCGTACGGCAATCGAGATCAGAAGGAGTGTGGCAATCGACGCAACTACACCGGCTGCCAGGCCCACGCGCCCCATCCGGGTCTTGGGCAGAATGCCCTTCCGGACCGGCACGCGACGCCGTGCACGCAGAAACGCTTCTTCCTCCTGAACCTCTCGCTCTTCGTTCAGCGGAGGACGCTCAGGGCGCGGCTTGGGAGCAGCCACCGGACGATAAAACGCGTCCGACAACTGTTCTTCTGCGAGCGCGGAAGCCCGGCTTGTGTATCCGTCTATTTTTGCCACGCCCGAGTCAAGGTCGTGAGAGTCGCCAACCTCACTATAGCTTGCTTCCTATCGATTGGCAGCCTGTGTATTTCTCGGCAAACTGCGGGAGGTATCTGCGAGAGAACTAGCGAATTCGCTCAACGCAAACAACCCTGCGCCGCGAATCCGCTGTCCGTTATCTCCGCTACTCCGTGCTCCCGGCTCTCAGCCTCTCCAGCACCATGGCTGCAATCTGCGAAACATTGCCGGCGCCCAGCGTCAGAATCACGTCACCCGCCTCGGCCTGCGCGGCCACTCGATCCGCGGCTTCCTCAAACGAACTCGCATGCTCCACGCCCTTGCGGCCAATCGCCTTCACCACCGCCGCCGCATCGATCCCTGCAATCGGCTCTTCGCTCGCCGCGTAGATGTCGAGAACCTGCACCGTGTCTGCCTCATCGAAGGCCCGCGCAAACTCCGCCAGCAGATCGCGTGTCCGCGTATACCGGTGCGGCTGAAAGATCACGTGCACCCGCCGATAGCCGCACTCGCGGGCCGCGCGAAGCGTGGCCACGATCTCCGTGGGGTGATGCCCATAGTCGTCCACCACCGCCACGTCGCGCATGCAGCCCTTCAGTTGAAATCGCCGGTCCACGCCGCGAAAATCGCGCAGCCCTTCAATGATCTGATCGGGATTCAGTTCAAGCTGCGACGGCAATTGCAACCGCGGCAGTTGCATTCAGCACATTGTGCCGCCCGGGAACATGCAGGTCGAATGGGCCCAGCACAGCCCCGTCGGCAACCACCTCAAACCGCGACCGCACCTCGCGCGTCACCGCCGACGAACTCCCCGCACCACTCGGCACGAGCGGCAGCAGGCGCACCACAAAGTCCGCACTCGCCGACATGCCGTAGGTGAACACCCTGCGTCTCACCCGCGGCAAAATTCCCGCCAGCAATGCATTGTCGATGCACGCCGTGCAGCTTCCATAGAACGGCACCTTGTCCATGAACTCCAGGAAGGCAGCTTCCACATCCGCCATATCCCGGTAGCAGTCCATGTGTTCCCGATCGAGGTTGGTCACCACCGACAGAATCGGCGAAAGCTTCAGGAACGAACGGTCGCTCTCATCCGCCTCCGCCACCAGGTATTGCGACTTCCCCAGCCGCGCATTCGATCCCAACGCATCCACTCGCCCGCCCACCACCACCGTCGGATCGAGGCCGCCGGCCGCGAGCACCGTCGCAATCATCGAGGTCGTCGTGGTCTTGCCGTGCATGCCCGCCACCGCGATGCCGTACTTCAGCCGCATCAGCTCCGCCAGCATCTCCGCGCGCTGGATCACGGGAATCTTGCGCGCCCGCGCCTCCTGCACCTCGGGGTTGCGTTCGGTGACTGCGGAACTCGTAACCACGACGCCCGAGCCAATCACGTTCGCCGCCGCGTGTCCCTCAAAGATGGTCGCGCCCAGCGAAGCCAGGCGTTCCGTAATCGTGGTGCGGCGCAGGTCAGAGCCGGAGACAGAGTAGCCAAGGTTCAGAACGATCTCGGCGATGCCGCTCATGCCGATCCCGCCGACTCCGATGAAATGTACGCGCTGCGATTTTGCAAACATTGAGAAGCTGACTCTGGCGTGCTGCAGATTTGCTGTTGTTAACTCTACCAGCCGGTCGCCAAGCGCAATCGCGATGCTGCACGCAACCGCAACGATGCACTTCGCTCATGACAATAACTTCACCCGCGCCGCGCACCTCTCCGCGCAACATCTCGACTGAATCGCTGTTCAATAGGAATGAAAGGCTTCGGTAGAGATTCAATAAGGCTCATCCGAAGTGGCTTCGGCGCTCGATCTCAGCACTCTGACCAACGCCGGGGGAGGTTCCAGTATGCGTCTCTTTCGTACACTCGCTCTTGCAGCTTCGATGATCGTTCCTGTTGCCGCCGCCCATGCCGCGGTGGGAGTTTACGTCAATGTCGGCCCACGCAACGTGCAGTACGAGTCGTCTCCGGGCTACGGCTATGTCTGGGTTCCGGGATACTATTCGGGTTCGTACTGGGTGGAAGGCAGCTGGGCTGCTCCTGGTTACTACGGCGACCACCACTACTATGCCGATCGCTACCGCGACCATGACGGATATCGGGATCGCGACTGGGATCGCCACCAGGACCGCGACCGCCACTTTGACCGCGACCGTGACCGTGACCGGGATCGGGACCGCGACAGGGATCGCCACCACGATCGGGACGGATGGCGCAGGTAAGTTGCCTATCGATGTTGCAGCAAAGGCCGGATGCGCAGACATCCGGCCTTTTTTGCTCAGTGCTGGCCTGAGACACAGAAGCTCGATGGGATCGAACGGGGACGGCGCGGGGAAGCGGCGAAGCATCGCGCAACTTTTTTCCGCGTCTAACGTTAGAAGATACAGGCTCCCGAAGAGTGCAGAGCACCCCTTGGAGCCGCTCCCCCGGCGGGCAAGTTCACCGGGGCTGTTGGGGAGGTTGAAATGCGAATTTTTCGTTCTCTCGTTCTGCTGAGCTTGCTGGCGCTGCCCGCCGCATTTGCCCACGCCCGCGTTGTGGTGGGTATTGGGATTGGGCCGGTCGTGGTTCCAGCGCCGGTCGTGGCCTACGGCGATCCCTACGATTATGGATACGACGCCTACGGTCCCCCGGTCTGCACCTATGGCTACTACTCCTACTACCCTTACGCCTGCGCGCCCTACGGCTACTACGGCCCTGAATGGTTCAGCGGCGGCTTCTTCATCGGCGCTGGCCCGTGGTACGGCTGGGGTCATCGCGGCTGGGGCTACGGACATGGATTCTATGGCGGCCGCGGATACGGCTACGGCGGTCGAGGCTATGGGTACGGCGGCCGTGGTTACGGTGGACACGGATACGCTTATGGCGGCGGTCATGGATACGGCGACCATGGATACGGCGGCCACGGATACGGCGGCAACGGCTACGGACACGGCGGTTATGGCAATGGCTACAACGGCGGCGGATCCCACGGGTATAGCGGCGGCTACGGTGGCGGAGTTCACGGTGGCGGCGGCTACAGCGGCGGCGGTGGATTCCACGGTGGTGGCGGCGGCGGTTTCCACGGCGGTGGCGGTGGTGGTGGTTTCCACGGCGGCGGTGGTGGCGGACACGCCGGCGGCGGACACCGCTAATCCCAGCAACAGCGTTCGAACCAAAGGCCTGTTCCCTTCACGCGGAACAGGCCTTTTGTGTTTTACAAATAGCCGGTTTCAGTTCTACGGCTAAACCCTTTTCAATCTTGCGCAATCAGCCTTTTCGCTCTACGAACCAGCCTCTTTCAATCTCGCGCGGCGCAGCCCTTTTCCCTGAACTCCCACTCAACGCTTCAGCAGATCCACCGGCTCCCGCACGTCCGCTACGCGGAAGTACTTCGCCAGCGAAGGATGCTGCCGCGCGACCGCCTGGTACATCTCCCACGCCACACGGCGATACGAAAAGTGTCCCTGCGGCGTCGATCGCAATTCCGCAATGTACAACGCCTCCGCAAAATCCATTTTGAAGAGCGACCGAGTTCGCGTGCCCAGCGGAAGTACGTACTGCGCCGTCGCTGCGGCTTCCGGCGCATTCGACTCGCACAACGCTTCATACGTCGCGTGTGCCGATCCCATCGCGCGCTCGTATTGCGGCAACAGATCAGCCTCTTCCAATCCCTCCGGAACTTCGAAGCCGTGCAGACTGGTAAAGCTCTGCAAAATCTGTGTGCACTTGCGATGCCGGTGCATGTCGCGGAATCCGCCGATGTCCATCAGGATGTCGAAGCGCAGAGCCTGCCCCGCCGAAAACTCGCGCAGCAACTCGTCATGCCGCCCTCGATGCCGCAACCCGAGGTCGACAATCTCCTCGCGCTGCGACTCGCTCAGCGCCGCCACGTACTCGCGAACCTGACGGTACGACACATGACACGCCCCGTACAGCAGCGTCGCGGCCAGTTCCACTTCAAGCGACTCGTCCGGCTCCACCAGGTCCACCACCGGTCCAGAATCGATCGGCGCCGATCCCAGCAACTCGCTCGCGGCCTGCTCCAGTTCCCTGCGGGTCTCCTGCTGATACGCGTTCTCCGCGGCGTACTTCACCAGCGTGGGAGCGGTCTTCACCTCGCGATTGAGCAGAGCAGCGGCCTTCGCGCCGAGCGTGGGATCGATCGCCGCGATCTCCCGCTGCAACTCTGCCAATGCGTCGCCCTGCACATTCCATGCCGCTCCGGCAGCGGCTTCGCGAAGCCGTTCCCCCAACTGCCGCACTTCAGCGTTGGGATGCGACAGCAATCGCGAAACCTGCGTCTCCAGCGTGCGCGCATTCACGATCTGTCCCAGTGACGTATTGGTCGCCAGCGGCAACAAGTAACGCGACACATCGAAGGCGCGCGCCTTCAGCGTCCGTTCGTATGCGTCGGCCTTCATCTCCTCGGGACGAGCGACCTTCTGCTTCAGCGCTGCCAGCATCGCATCGCCGGTCGCATGGTATTCCGCGAACAAAGACTCGATCGCCTCACAATATTGGTCCCGCGCTGCCGTCGCCCCGCTGAACTCCGGCAGATACCAACCGCTCTTCGAGAAGTTCTGGTACCGCGTCGAACGCTCCTGCCCATCCCAGCGCTGCTCGTCCACCAGCACGATCGCGGCCAGCAGCGACAAGCGCTCGATGGCGAACGCTACATGCGCCAGGTCCGCAATCGAGCGGTGCCCGTATTGAAAATAGAAAGTGTTTAAGAACTGCTCGGCCCGCTGGCTGCTGATCTCCCGCAGCGATTCCTTCATCGACAGGGCCGACCGCGAATACTTCGCCATCGCATACGCCAGCACTTCAGGATCGGCCCCATGCACGGCAAAGACTTCGGTACGATTCTGGGCGCGTTCAGCAACAACGACGGGTTGAGTTTCTGGCATGGTCGGACCAGAATACGGCATTGGCCTCTGGATAAGATGTGCGGTGGTGGGGGCTTCCAGCCGCTGGTTCATTTCGCCCTCGTCATCTCTGCCCCTCTCATGCCATGCTCTAGGGGTAAGTCCATGACAGATATTCTTTCCTCGGTCGAGCATCGCCCCTGGCCTATCGCGCCTGGCCCATGGGCCATGACTCAGCGCTGGAATGATCTGCTGTTTGCCCATTGGCCGATTCCACCCGAGGACCTCGAGCCGCTGCTACCGGAAGACCTGGTGCTCGATACCTTCGACGGCTCCGCCTGGCTGGGCGTGGTGCCGTTCTGGATGGACCGGATCCAGATGCACGGCGCTCCCATGATTCCAGGCGCCAACCGGTTCGCCGAACTCAACCTGCGCACCTATGTACGGCAGCGCAACAGCAACCTCAACGGCGTTTATTTCTTTTCACTCGATGCTGCCAACCTCGCCGCCGTCGCGACCGCCCGCCTGGTCTTCCGGCTGCCCTACTACTGGGCGCGCATGAGCATCCTTCATCGCGGCGATCGCGATTTCGAATATCACAGCGAACGCATCCTCTCCAAGCCCTCCGTTCGCTTCCATGCGCTCTACCGTGGCCTCGGCCGTAGCCGTGCCCTCGAGCAGAGCCGCCCGGGAACCATCGAGTACTTCCTCACCGAACGCTATTGCCTCTACACCGTCGATCGCAAGGGCAGGCTGCTGCGCGGCAACATCCATCACCTGCCCTGGCCGCTTGAGACCGCCGAAGCTCAATTCACCCTCAATGAGCTGCCCGCTTCGATCGGCATCCGCTTACCCAATGTGGAGCCCCTGCTTCACTACTCGCGCGAACTGGCCGTCTACGTCTGGCCGCTCGAGCCGGTGCTCGCCCGCCACCTGCGGCCCTCCAGCGCCGCCGCCCTACCTGCCGCCAAGCCTCTATAATTCTGGAGACTTTCTCGAGGAGTGAAAACCACACACCATGCCATCCCTTGAAGGAAAAACTGCCCTCGTCACCGGAGCTTCGCAGGGCATCGGCCGCGCCTGCGCCCTGCAACTCGCCCGCGACCGGCGCCCGCGTCGCCCTCGCCGCCCGCAATCAGGGCAAACTCGAAGAAGTCGCAGCCGAAATCGCCGCCCTCGGCGGTTCCGCACAAACCTTTGTTCTCGATGTCGCCAGCGAAGACTCCATCAAGGAGACCGCCAAAGCCGCCATCGCCCACTTCGGCGCCGTCGATATCCTCGTCAACAACGCCGGTATTACGCGCGACATCCTGCTGCTGCGCATGAAACGCCGCGACTGGGACGACGTGCTCAATACCAACCTCACCGGCACCTTTCTGCTCACCCAGGCACTCATCAGCCCCATGCTCAAAGCCCGTTGGGGACGCATCATCAACATCAGCAGCGTCGTCGGGCAGATGGGTCAGGCCGGGCAGGCCAACTACGCCGCCAGTAAGGCCGGGCTGATCGGCTTCACCAAATCATCTGGCCCGCGAACTCGCCTCCCGCGGCATCACCGCCAACGCTGTCGCCCCCGGATACATCGAGACCGCCATGACCGCCGTCCTCGACGAGAAGCAGCGCGGCGCCATGCTCACCAACATCCCGCTCGGCCGCGCCGGCACCGATCTCGATATCGCCCACGCGGTCGCGTTCCTCGCCTCAGAGGAGGCGGGCTACATCACCGGTCATGTGCTCGACGTGAACGGTGGCCTTCACATGGGATGAAAATTGTTGTTTAGGCAGTGCAACACTCCTTAGGTGGCCGACTTCCAAATGGAAGCTGCGATGCCTGCCGAGGCCCCACCATCCGCGCCTTCCCTGGTCAGCCGCACCGGCCTCGATGCGGTGAACTTCTTCCAGGCCGAATCCGTGGGCGTGGTCCTGCCCGTCCTCAACGGCTTTCTCCGCGACTCGCACTGGCGCTATGACAGCATCGGGATCGCCACCGCCATTGCCGGCCTCGGCACCTTCCTCTTCCAGACACCCGCAGGCATCCTCACCGATCGCATACGCCACCGGCGAATTCTCTTCGCCGCCGCCAGCCTGATCGTCGGCGCCTGCTTTGCTGCCCTGCCGCTGGTCCCGCGCACCGCAGCCTGGATTGATCCGCTGCTTTTTGTCTCCGGCCTCGCCCAAAGCTTCTTCATCCCCCTGCTCGGGGCGCTCGCCTTAGCTCTGGTCGGGCACCGCGCGCTCAGCCGCACACTGGGCGAAAACCAGGGCTGGAATCACGCCGGCAACATCACCGCTGCCGTGGTCGCCATTGCCGTCGCCCATTGGCTCGGAAGCGCCTCCGTCTTCTACTCCGTGGCCTTCGCCGCCGTCCTCGCAGCCGCCTCCGTATTCCTGATCCGTGGCAACGAACTCCACGAAGACCGCGCCTCCGGGCACGAACACGACCCCGATAGTCCCGGGCCAAGCCACACGCAGCGTTGCTGCGGACACAGGCGACCAGGGCTGGCGAGATCTGCTTCGCGACCGCACCGTGCTCGGCGTCATCATCGCCGTGACCCTCTTTCATCTTGCGAATGCTCCCATCCTGCCCGTGACCGCTCTTTATGTGAAGAAGCTCGGTGGGTCCGATTCGCTCATGACCTCGACCGTTCTCGTCGCCCAGGTGGTCATGATTCCCGTCGCCTGGCTCAGCGGACGGCTGGGAGACGCCTGGGGACGCAAACCCGTCCTGCTGATCGGCTTCTGGGCCCTGCCCCTCCGCATCGTGTCCTACACCTTCGCTCACAGCGCGCATGCTGTGGTCGCGCTGCAGGCGCTCGACGGCCTCGGCGCGGGCATCTATGGCGTCATCTCCGTCGCCCTGGCCGCCGACCTCACCCGGGGCAAGGGCAAATTCAATTCCCTCATGGGGATCTTCGCCACCGCGCAGGCCACCGGCGGAGTGCTCGGGCCCATCGGTTCCGGCTTTCTCATTCAACACCTCGGCTTCCGCGCCACGTTTCTCGCATTTGCCCTGCTGGCACTCGCCGCAGCGCTCGCCCTGGTCTTCCTGGTTCCGGAAACCAGAACCTCCCCGGCCCAGCTGCAGCCCGCCTGAGGCCGCTTCAGCGCATCCCAGAACTTGAGGAACGAATGGCTCACGAAATGACGCGGAATGGTTCGAATCATGCGCTGAACAAATCGAAAGACTCACTGCCGGCCAAAGCAGCCACCAAGCACGCCGTCGAACATGCGCCGGCGAAGCACGCCAAGAAACATGCGAAAAAGCACGCCGCCAAGCATGCGAAGAAACATGCCGCCAAGCACGCCGGCCGATCGGTGGCCGGCTCATCTGCGGAATCAGCGAATCACCAGGGCTCCCGATCCGCGCCAGACGATCGAGTCGCTCGTGAACTCGGCCGCGCCTTCGCCCACCTCAACCGCTCCACCGCCTTCCTCTCCCTCCTGAAGCAGGAGATTGGAGCCGGCCTGCGTCCCTTCCTCGAGCGCGCAGTCACGCTTTACCTACAGGCCATGGAGTTCGCCGGCGACGAGCCTGCCCACGCCGGAGATCTGGCCGAATGTGCCGCCGAACTGCTTCGGGCCGTCGAACACCTCGCCTCGGCCGGTATCTACGCGCAGGAGAAGCCCTCGATACCTACCTTTCCGGCCCCTGAAACCTCCATGGACCGTGCCCTCATCGACAGCATTCGAGCACGCGTGGAGAAGCTGGGCCGAGGCGACCGGGAACTGGCCAGGGCCATCCGCGATGCAGCGCGTTCCCTGGTCGACCGAGCCGACGAAGCCCGCGCCATGCGCGACTGGCACCTCGCCTACGAATTTCTGCTCGCCGCCGACGGACTCGCCGCCGCCCTGAATACCGGAGTCCTCTAAGTACGCAAGGTTCTCCCGATACCTGGGCCTCTGAGACTTCTGACCTATTCAGCTCTGAGAGCAACGGCAGCTAACTCGCCTTGGCGCGAGCTTTCCTACCGCGCAGCACGCCGGTGAGCGGCAGTCCCAACGCGTCGCGCTTCTCCCGCGACAGCCGCTGTTCCTGGCTCCTCTTGGCCAACTCCGCATTCATCTCGGCCCCGATCAGCACCGACAGACCGATGATGTAAAACCACAGCATCAGCACGATCACCGCGCCCAGCGAACCATAGGTCGCGTTGTAGTGCGCAAAGTGGCCGACATAAAAGGTGAACCCCGCCGACCCGGCAAACCATCCGGTGACCGCCAGGAGCGCGCCCGGCCCGGTAGAGCGGAAGCCATGTTTCTTATTGGGCCCAATGGTGTACAGCACAATCGCGCTCAGCAGAAAGGCAACAAACGTGACCGCATGCCGGATCATCGGCCACGCATGCCCAAAGGAGAGGGGAACGGGAAACACCCGCGTCACCATGTGGCCGAAGCTCGGGCCCGCGATCACCGCCAGCAGGGCAATCAAGACCAGTCCGCCGCTGGTAAAGGTGAGCAGTAGCGCCTGCAATCGATCCCGCCACCATGGCCGCGAAACCGGCACGTCGTACGCGATATCCAGCGCTTCGATCATTGCGGAAAAGCCGCCGGTCGAGGCCCACAGGTATCCCAGCACGCCAAACGACAACAGCCCGCCACGATGCGGAGCGATCACGCTCGCGATAATCCGCTGCACCAGCGCCATCGCATCGGGCGGTACCAGTTGCGCCATCATGTCGAGCAATTGGCCGAAGAGATTGGGAATGGGCAGAAAGCCCAGCAGCGAAGAGAAAATGAACAGCAGCGGCACCAGCGACAGCACGAAATAAAACGCAAGCGCCGCGGCCACTACGAAGACCCGGGTTCGAAACAGCTCCTTATACACGACGACCAGGAACTGCCAGACTGCCGATTGCCGTCCAGCTTCGACTCGATCGCGCCAAGTGCGCATGTGCAATACCCCGGTCCCGGAAGAAACTCATAAAGTCCGATGAAGATTCTGACGCCAAAGATGTGCCGCTAAGTCCCGCACGAAAGCCTAGAAGCCCGCTGAACAAGAGTGCCGAGGCTTTGAAGCAGGCTGGAATTTTTGTCCTTCCGCCAGCTTCTGCCGCCCATGCGATGCCACAGCGGCAAGCTTCGCGATCCTATCTCATCCGCTCCCAGGTGAGAATGCGAGTCACCTTCACGCCGTCTCCGGTCGTGGTATGAACCTGATCGTCAGCCGGTCGCCGTTCAGGGTGAACTCGCGCTGAATCGACTTGCCGACATCGCCGGGAAGATCGCCGCCTCCAGATGATGGGTCACAATGCCAGCCTGTTCGTCGACCGTGTAGGTGCCGAAATAGGCGTCGTATCCGAGCACCGTCTGCGCGGTATCCGGAGTTCCCTTGATCGCGGCCGCCGCTGCGCATTCTTCGCCGAGCATCGCGACGGTACGATCCCGGCGCGAAAGCTGCGCGGCCACGTGGCCAGAGGCGTCGTAGATCAACACCCCCATCGGTGCCTGGCTGAGTCCTTTATCTGGCTCCATCTGCCCATCGGCTCGCATGCTCTGCCGCGAGAGCAAGCCGCCAGCCACCCACCAGTCGAGCCTTCACCGAACCCTCTCCAGGATGCCTGCCTTCCCTCGCCTCCGCTTCCGTCTGCGCTCGCAGCCAAGGCTGGCCGGCCGACGATCCCCGCGAGCAGGCTCAGACCCATGAGCGAAGCGCGCCATCGGCTCCTGAACCTCACCCCTGCGCCATAAACCTCCTTCGCGATCCTGTGAAAACCTTACCGCCGGGTGAATCATAGCCCCACGCGCACAGTGTGTCGCGAACCTTTATGGGTTCACCGCAATTCCTTCCTTGCCACCGCCATCTTCCTTTTGCACTATCACTTTGAACTCAGGAGCGCCCCTTGCCGATGAAACGTCTGCTCAGTCTGTTGTTCATCCTTTCGCTGGCAGCGCCGGCGATGGCCGCCTCGCCCGAATCCGTCACCTTCCCCAGTGGCGATCAGCAGGTCCATGCCCTGCTCTATGTGCCTTCGGGAGCTCAGCCGCATCCCGCCATCGTCGTCATTCACGAGTGGTGGGGCCTGGTCGACTGGGTCAAAGATCAGGCCAGCAACTACGCGGATCAGGGATACGTCACCCTCGCCGTCGACCTCTATCGCGGGCAGACCGCCACCGACCCCGACACCGCCCATCAGCTCATGCGCGGCCTGCCGCAGGATCGCGGCGTGCGCGACCTGGTCGCCGCCGTCGACTACCTCAAGCACCGCAAAGAGGTGGATCCCGCCCGCATCGGCGCTGTCGGCTGGTGCATGGGCGGCGGTTTCGCCCTGCAGCTGGCGATTGCCGAGCCCTCGCTGCGAGCCGTCGCGATCAACTACGGTTCCCTGGCCACCGACAAAGCCGCCCTGAGTCATGTCCACGCCGCCGTGCTGGGAAACTTCGGCGCGCCAGGATAAAGGCATCACTCCGGACGACGTCACCGCCTTTACCGCCGCCATGAAAAGCCTCGGCAACTCGCCCGACGTCAAGGAGTACGATGACGCCGGACACGGCTTCGAAAATCCCAACAATAAAGCGGGTTACCGCGCCACCGACGCCGCCGACGCCCAACAGCGCATGCGTAATTTTTTCGCCCAGACTCTGCAAAAATGACTTAGTTGTCATTTAGTCAATGATTTCCACTAGATCGCGTGCAGAATCATGGTCAATTTGGCTGCAATCCCACTTAAGTCAAGCGGATATTGAAAAAAATGCTTGCTACTCTTTTCGGCTTCGTGTTAACTATGCAGCTAATACTTCAGGAAATGATTTGCTTTTGAAAGCTCAAGGGCGTACGTGTGGACGAAGGCCACAAACTATGAAAATTGGAACGACCATTCGAGGATACCGCCTACAAAAAGGCCTATCGCAGGGCGACATTGAGAAGCGGACTGGACTCCTCCGCTGCTATCTCTCCCGGGTGGAGAACGGACATACCGTCCCTTCTCTCGACACCCTGGCAAAGATCGCCGGTGCGCTGGACCTGCCCCTGGCCCAGTTCTTTGCCGAAGACAGTCTCGGACGAGAGCTGAATACGCAGAAGCTTACCGATGATGAGCTTCGTTTTCTTACCCAGATCCGCCGGTACTCTTCCAACCTGAACGACAGCGACCGCAAGTTGCTGCTCGCCATGGTGAAGAAGTTCGCGGCGACGGCTGTCCGCTAAACGCGCGGTACACCACCGTCTAGACTTGCGGTAAACCTGCTACCCGTCGTTTTGTTCAGGAAGCGGTCTCGTCCCCAAGTACCGCCACCTGACGCTACGAAGAACGGCAGGAAGCCCTCCGGCGCATCTTCCCCCATTGCCCGCCTGTAGAGATTTGTTGACTACTGTCGCGAGCAGATCGCTCCGAAGACTTTGGTGCGTCTCGTTCCCGCCTCAAGACGCCTGCAGACCAGATGCGACCATCGAGCCGTCCGCCGTGGCCAGGCGCCACGCTCTAGCGGTACAGGTTCAGCAGATAGAAGCCCACCAGCAGCATGACGAAAGCCGCGCTGCCATAAGCGATCCAGCTGCGCCGGACAAACACTGCCGGCCGCGCGCCGATCTTCGGCACCAGCGGAACGCCCAGCGCGAGGCCGCATAGAAAGCCGCCCAGGTGCGCCATGTTGTCGATCTGCAGCGAGGTCCGCGCCAGCCAGATGCCGCCGCCGATCACGAAGTTCAGCACCGCAAACCAGATCACGCTCCGCCTCAGCCGCTTCAATTCCTCAGGAGGAATGGGCAGCAGCGGCGACTTGAGCAGCATGATCAGCACGCCGGCCAAGCCGAAGACCGCGCCCGAAGCACCCGCTCCCGGCCGGCTCGGATGCGTAGCCGTGCTCAGCAGATTGCCCGCAACACCCGTCAGCACGTACGCCGCGATCATGCCCATCGAACCCAGCAACGGCTCGCCCAGCAGGCCCAGGTTCCAGCAAGCACCACATGTTGGTCGCGAGGTGAACTACGCCCACATGCACGAAGATGGCTGTGAACAGCCGCCACCACTGGCCATACTGCAACTCGTACGCACCCCAGTTCGAGCCCATCTGCAGGATGTAGTCGTTGATGCGAGGGGTTCACCATCATCGGCAAAAACACGGCGCAGTTGATCCCCACCAGCACATAGGTCGCCGGGGCCATCGCCCACCGCGCACGCGGCCGGCGCGGCGGCGGAGGTTCTCCAAGCTGCCCCGGGTAGGGCTCGCCGGGCTCCAGCGGAGGCAAGATCTCGGGTTGATCCTCAGTCGAACGGTAAGGATCGCGACCGTTCGTGCCTCTGGGATCCATACGTTAAAGCTATCCTGCCCCTCGCCGGATGACAACCTGCGCACTGCTTTCACTTGGCCCGCATGACAACGCCTGCGCGACTGCTTACAATTTCCCTTTACCTCATCGAGAAAAGAAGCGGGAGAACGGGATTGTCTGGGAACAAGCAGGTTCGTCGTGCACTCTTGAGCGTTACGGATAAGACCGGGCTGGTCGACTTCGCCCGCGACCTCGCCCAACACCGGGTTGAACTCGTCTCGACCGGCGGCACCGCTCGCGCGCTTCGCGAGGCCGGGCTCGACGTCCGCGACATCTCCGACCTCACCGGCTTTCCGGAAATGCTCGACGGCCGCGTGAAAACGCTGCACCCCAAGGTTCACGGCGGCATCCTCCACGTTCGCTCGCAACCCCGAACACGTCGGCCGCCGTCGAGGCTCACCAGATCCAGCCGATCGACATGGTGGTCGTCAACCTTTACGCCTTCGAGAAGACCGCGACCAGCCCGGGCGCCAGCTTCGCCGAGGTGATCGAGAACATCGACATCGGCGGACCTTCGATGGTTCGCTCCGCCGCTAAGAACTTCGAAGACGTCGCCATCGTGACCTCGCCCGCCGACTACCCGGCGCTGGCTGAAGAACTTCACCTGCAACAGGGCGCGCTCACCCACGAAACCCGCTGGCGCCTCGCCCAGGCGGCCTTCGCCATCACCGCCGCGTACGACTCCGCCATCGCCAACACCCTCGAAACCATCGCCAGCTCAGAACCCGCCGAGGCTCCGGCGCAGTTCATCCGCCGCCGACGCCCCATTCCCCGAAGCGCTGCGCGTCGCCTATGCCGAAGGCCATGCCGCTGCGCTACGGCGAAAATCCGCATCAGCGCGCCGCGCTCTACACCGACGGTTCCGGAACCGGCATCGCCGGGGCCCGCCAGCTGCACGGCAAGGAGCTCAGCTACAACAACCTGGTCGATCTCGACGCCTGCTGGGAGCTGATTCAGGAATTTGAACAGACCGCCGGTCGCCATCATCAAGCACACCAACCCCTGCGGCGCCGCCACCGGCCCGACCCTCCTCAATGCCTATCGAACGCGCCCTCGCTGCCGATCCCATCTCCGCCTTCGGCGGCGTCATCGGCATCAATCGCGAACTGGACGAAGAGGCCGCCGAAGAGATTGCCAAGCTGTTCGTCGAAGCCATCGCCGCGCCGTCTTTCTCGCCCGGACGCGCTCGCTCGCCTCGCAGACCAAGAAGAATGTGCGCCTGGTCGAGGTGCGGCCCTCGCAAACCGCCGCGCGTTATCAAGCAGGTCTCCGGCGGACTGCTGCTGCAGGATGCCGACCGCGCCCGCGTCTCCGCAGCCGATTTGAAAGTCGTCAGCGCGCGTCATCCCAGCTTCGCCGAGATCGAAGACCTGCTGTTCGCATGGCGCGTCTGCAAACATGTGAAATCGAACGCCATCGTCTACGCCCGCGATGGCCAGACGCTCGGCGTCGGCGCCGGACAGACCAGCCGCGTCGATTCCGCGAGGTTCGGCGCGATGAAGGCCGTGTTGCCGCTGCCAGAACTGCGTCGCCGCTTCCGACGCCTTCTTTCCCTTTCCCGATGGCCTCGAGGCCGTTGCCGCCGCCGGCGCCACCGCCGTCATTCAGCCCGGCGGATCGGTGCGCGATCCGGAGGTGATCGCCGCAGCCGACCGGCTCGGAGTCGCCATGGTGTTTACCGGAATTCGCCACTTCCGCCACTGATCGGGCGGCAAAAGCGCCACCGGGTCTTCGCTGAATTATTTGACAGCCGGCGAATCCGCGCCAGGTGCTCGCGAATCTTTGACTGGGCATACGGGGAGGTTCCCATGTACCTGATCCTCGCTGGCCTGCTGTTCGTCGTAGCGCTTCTGATCGTTCTCCGGGCCCGTGCACGCAGGCGGCGCCAATTGGAGCAACACAGCATCACCGCGGAGGAGCTGCATGCCCAGCTTGCCTCCAACCCGGATCTCCAGGTCTACGATGTGCGCCTGCCGCTCGACCTGCTGGTCGAATCGCAGACCATTCCCGGAGCCAAGCGGGTTCCTCCGAAAGAGATCGAGCAGAATCCAGACCTCATTCCTCACGATGAAGACGTGGTCGTCTACTGCACCTGCGCGAGCGATGAAACCAGCAGGTCCATTCTGCGCCGCGCGCTCGACCTCAACTTCACCCGGGTCAAGTTCCTCAAAGGCGGACTCGCGGCATGGAAGGCGAAAGGCTATCCGGTCGATCGGTACCAGGAGTCTTTTCACCTGGATACGGCATAACCGGAACACCGCATAACCGGAACACCGCTTAGCTGAACACTCCGCCAGCTCCAGCGCGAGCCTGGTCCACCGCAGTTCACTCCACGCGCAGCGCCTCCATCGGCTCGATCCTCGAAGCACGCAACGCCGGAATCGCCGACGCGATCAGCGCCGTCACCAACAGGCTGAAGACCATGATGGCGATCACGGTCGGATCCGCCGCCTGCGTCCCATAGAGCACCGATCGAATGAGCCGGCCCGCGCCGAACCCTCCCGCCAGCCCCAGTACCAGCCCGATCAAGACCGGCTTCAGCCCATCCAGCAGAATCAGCCGCAGCACTTGCGCACGATCTGCCCCGAGCGCCAGCCGAATGCCGATTTCCGTAACGCGCTGGGTCACCAGGTACGAGAGCACGCCGTAGAGACCCACCGCTGCGAGCAGCAGCGATAAGCCAGCGAACGCCAGCGTGAGCGTCGCGATGAAACTCTGGTTCGCCGTGCTCTTGCTGATAATCTGCGGCATGGTGAGGATGTCGTAGGTCGGCAGCGCAGGATCGAGCGTAGAGATCTCTTTTTGAATGGCGGTGGCCGGACCGAATGGGTTTCCGCTGGTGCGCACCACAATGGTCGGCGAACTATTCTGTTGGGGAAGCCCGGCCAGCATGGGGAAATAGATCATCGGCTTGATCGGTTGAGTCACGTCCCACAAAGTATCGCCCACCACTCCGACGATTTCGTAGGTCTCGTTTTTACCTGTCCATTCGATGTTGACGTGCTTGCCGATCGGATCTTCGCCGGGAAAGAACTGGTCCGCAAATCGCTTGCCGATGATCGCATAGTGGTATCGATCCAGGCGTTCGTTGTTGTTAAAGAAGCGCCCCCTCAGCAGCGGAATCTGCATGGTGCTGAAGTAGCTCGGGTCGGCACTTCGTGTCATCGCGTCGAATTGCAGGCTCAGCTTCTGCGCCGGATGTTCCGGAATGGTGAATACTTCGTCGCCCTCATAGCCATCGCCCGGCGCGGTTGACACCAGCGAGGCCGCTTTCACTCCAGGGAGCGTGCGCACCTTCGCCATCAGCGCCTCATGAAACGCGAGCACCTTCTGCGGCGTGTCGTACTGCTTCTCCGGTAAGCCGTACTTGATGGTCAGTACGTTGTCGGTCGCGCATCCCAGGTCCGCGGTCCGCAAATGCAAAAAGCTCTTGAATAGCAGGCCCGCAGCCAACAGCAGCATCACCGTCAACGCGATCTCCACGGTCAGCATGGTCTTGCGCAGGGTCGCTTTCGACGCGCTGCCGCCGATCGATCGTGACGAATCCTGCAATGTCGCAAACAGACCCTTGCCGGTCGAAGAGATCGCCGGAAGCAGGCCCGACAGCAAGGCCGTGAACACAATCAGCCCCACTGAGAACAGCAACACCGGACCATCCGTGTGCACATCTTCGGCTCGCGGCAGATCGCGCCAGTGATGCGCGAGCCAACGTGTCGAGGCGAACGACAGTACCAATCCCAGCGCTCCTCCCAAACCGCAAAGCAGCAGGCTCTCCGTCATCTGTTCTCGAATAAGCGTTAGCCGGCTTCCGCCCAGCGCGCCCCGCACCGCCACCTCTTTGCGTCGAGCCGCACTCCGCGCCACCAGCAGGTTCGATACATTGAGGCAAGCGATGAGCAACATGCAGCCGACCGCGGCCATGAGCACCATCAGCGGTGTCTTCACATCTGTCACAACGTCGTCGATCAGCGGTCGCCACACGGCCTCTTCGGCCACCGGGGCCGGCGCGTATTGCCGGTACAGCTGATACTGCAGTGCGCCGACTTCGCGGATCGCTGATTCCGCGGATACCCCGGGCTTTAGCCGCGCGATTACGTGGCGTCTGGTGAAAATCGTGGTGCTGATACTGTTCCGGCGTGAACGTCGCCGCGTACGGTACCCATAGCTGCACGGTCGCATCGGGATACACAAACCACTTGGGCAAGACGCCGGTAATCACATACGGGCTGCTGTCAATCCGGATCTGCTTGCCGATCACCGAGGGATCGCCCCCAAAGCGCCGTTGAAACAAGCTCCACGAAAGCAGGGCCACATGATTTGCCTCGGGCTGATCCTCTTCCGCCGTAAACGCGCGTCCGTACGCGGGCTCAACTCCGAGCACCGAAAAGAGGTTGAACGAGCCTCCGGCCGCCACCACAACTTCTGGCAATTCGGAGTGTTCGCCGGAAAGATTGCAGCCCCACCAGCGCCACGCCGCCATGTCCTGATACCCATGCGTTTTGCCGCGCCAGTCGCGAGTAATCCGCTGGCGAAACCGGGTTGTACTGGAACGCTCCGTCGGCAGGCGTCGCCTTGAAATGCTCGTAGACCGACACCAGTTTGTCTGGATCACGAAACGGCAGCGGCCTCAACATCACCGAACGCACGATCGTGAACAGCGAGGTGGTCGCGCCGATTCCCAAGGCCATCACCAGCACCGCGATCACCGCAAATCCCGGCGCCCGGGTCAGCGTTCGCGCCCCATACCGAATGTCACGCCAGAGTTTCTCCAGCCAGTTCCAACTCCACGTCATGCGAGCCTCCTCCCTCAACTGCGTCGGGTTCCCGAAGAGTGCGCAAGGCCGCGAACCGCGCCTCCTCCGGCGTCATTCCCTGGGCGACGTTCTCTGCGATTTGCTGATCCAGATGGAATTGCAGCTCATCGTTCAGGCGCGCAGTCTGGCTCTCCCGCTCAAACAGCACCAGCGATCGCCATCCGAATTCGCTGCCGTAAGCGCATGTCGCGCCTCCCGCTATACGCTCTCGACCACCAGGTTGATGGCGGTCGAAAGCCGGCTCCAGCTTTCCTTCTCTTTTTCCAATTGCGCACGACCGTCCGCGGTCAGCGAATAGAACTTCGCCTGCCGCCCGGTCTCGCTCTCCGCCCACTTGGCTTCGATCCAGCCCTGCTGCTCCAGCCGGTGCAGCGCCGGATAGAGCGATCCCTGCTGCACCTGGAGCACTTCGTTCGAGATTTGCTGAATGCGCTTGGCGATCGCCCAGCCATGCTTCGGCTCCAGAGAAATTGTCTTCAGGATGAGCAGGTCGAGCGTGCCTTGCACCAAGTCACTTGGTTTCCCCATACCATGACTATCTACACCTCGCGATTGTAGATAGTCAAGGTATCGAAGCCAAATTTCTTAAGGATTTTTCCGCCTAGAGCTGGGATTCTGAGCCCGCCGCCAGCGCACGTTCCCGCGGCTGCAGGATCTTCACCGACGCCATCCCCGCCGCCGTCGCTGCCTGGATCCCCATGTCCGTGTCTTCAAACACCAGGCATGTTTCCGGCGGAACACCCAACCTCGTTGCGGCGACCAGGAATGGCTCCGGATCAGGCTTGCTGCGCGCGTAGTCTCCGGCGCACACCAGCGTCTCGAACTTGTCCAGAATTCCAAGCGCTTCGAGCGACGCCGTCACCGAGTCGCGCGTGCTTCCCGACACCACCGCGAACGGAATCTTCCCGTGGCTCAGATGAATGTGTTCCAGCACCTCGGGCACAGCCTGCAGTTGCGGAAGGCTCTCCAGGTACATCGCTTCCTTGCGCTTCTGCACCGCCTCGACCGGCATCGCCAGGCCATGCCGCCGGTTCAACGTGGCCAGGATCTCCGCCACTGGCATGCCGCCCCATGCGTAAAAAAGCTCTTCGCTGAATTCGCAGTTCCACTCCGCCAGCACCTTGGACCACGCAACATAATGCAGCGGCATGGAGTCGGCAATCGTGCCATCGCAATCGAACAAGTAGGCCTGAAACGGACCGTCCGGCAGTTTAAGTCTCATCTCTACTGTCGTATCACATCGGCGCGGAATCCGGTCCGCATGCGTTCGAGCAAGTCGCTCCGCTTTCCTGCGGAAAGTTTGTCGAGGCCGCGCAACGAACCCGGCTAGACGAACCCAGGCCAGACCATGCTGCCCGCTCAATCCATGCGCAGCGTCTTCATCGGGTCAACGCTGGCAGCACGTCGCGCGGGTCCCCACGCTGCAGCCACGGCCAACAGCGTCATCAGCACCGTTACTGCACCGAAGGTGATGGGATCGAGCGGGGTGACCCCGAAGAGAAAGCGCCGCATCACCTGCCCCACCACAGCCGCCGCAGCCAGGCCCGCCACCGAACCTGCGACTGCAAGCAACAGGCCTTGTCGCACCACTCCTTGAATGATCTGCCACCGCTGTGCACCCAGCGCGAGTCGTAATCCGAACTCCCGCGTTCGCCAACCGACAATGTAGGCAATGAGGCTGTAGACTCCGATTCCTCCGATGACGACCGCCAGCCCTCCGAACACCAGTAACAGGATGGTGAGCGAGCGCGAATCTGCCTGCGAGTTCGCCACCACTTCGTTCAACGTCTGACGCGCGTGACCGGCGCCTGCGAGGAGATGGCTGCTACTGTCCGCCGCAGTTCCTGTGCTGCCGTCGCTGCGCTGGACCGCGTTCTCAAAAGCACATACATCGTGGGCTGTTCGTTTGCCAGCACCATGGGCAGATACACCTCGTCTCCGAAGTCGCTGGCCAGGCTGCCCTCGTGCGTATTGCTTACAACGCCTACGACGGTTGCGGCTTTGCCGTCCTCCCACACGGCAGGCTGACGTTCATCGATCACATTCAGAAGATGCATGCCCAGAGGCTCGGCGTGGGGCCAAAGACGGTTCGCCATGCTCTGGCTGATAACCACCGCGCGGCTCTCTCCCGAAGCATCCTGGTCATCGAGCAGTCGCCCTCGGACGAGTTGGATCCCTAACCCCGCAAAATAGCTTGGCGAAACGATCCTTTTGGTTGCCACCAGCGCGGCCTGTCGCGCATCGCGAGGATGTCTCTCCGCGTCGTAGACGTAATTCCCCACGCGCGCCTTCAGAGGCAGCGAATCCGCGAGCGCTACCGTTTCCACTCCGGCGAGTCCGCGCGCATGATCGAGCAAGGTCGCGAAGAACGCCTGGCAGCGTCCCACGGTCTTGCACGCGTTTTCATCCAGCGATACCTGCGCCGTTACCACCCGCTCCGTTTGAAACCCTGGATTCACCCGGGACAGGCTCCACAGGCTGCGCAGCATCAGCCCTCCGGCGGTAATGACCACTACCGATAACGCAATCTGGCCTACGACCAGCAGCATTGAGACGCGAAACTGTCCAGCCTTTCCCACTACGCTGCGACTGCCCGCGTGCAGCGACTCTCGCAGGTTCGGCGACGCCACTTTCAAAGCGGGTATGAGCCCGAACAGAAGACCGGTCAAAACCGAGGCAACTGCGGCGAACAGAAACACCGGCCAATGCAGCGAGATCTCGTTCATGCGAGGCGTATCCGCAGGCAACAGGGTCACCAGCGCGCGAAGACTTGCCCCGGCGGCAATCAATCCAACGACGCCGGCCAGTCACGCCCAGGGAAACACTCTCCGCCAGCATCTGGCGAACCAGGCGTGTCGTCGTAGCCCCAAGCGCGCCGCGAATGGCGATCTCCCGCTCTCGTCCTGCCGCCCGCGCCAACATCAGATTGGCAACGTTGGCGCACGCAATGAGCAGAATCATCCCCACCGCGGCAAACAGCAAGATCAGCCTCGGCCCCATCGGGCCTACTTGCGACTCCAGCAGCGGCACTACCTGCATGTGTGCGGCCCAGGTCTCGGGCATTTGCCAGGGAAACATCGGCAGAAGCACCCTTTGCAATCGCCGCAATTCCGACTGCGCCTGCGCTTGCGTGACCTCGGGTTTCAGACGCCCGAACGCTCGTAGATCGAATTGCAACCAGGGATCCTGCGCATCGCCACCCTTGAACGTCACTGGCGTCAGAAACTGGGTTTCCGCATAAGGAAACTGAACCCCTGCCGGCAACACGCCGATCACCCTCCGCCGCACTCCATCGATGCGCAGTGTCTGTCCGATTGCATTGGATTCGCAGCGAATTGCTGCTCGCCAGTAGCTGTAGCTCAGCACGACGACCGGATCGTGCGCCGTCGCCGCATCGTCAGGCGAAAAGAAGTTCCCCAGCGCCGGATGCACATCGAGTGTGCTCAGCGCGTTGGTCATCACCTCCGCGCCAAACACTCGATTGGCTGAATCCCCGTCGCCGATATTGAATTCGGCATTGGGACCGAAGGCGCTGATGGCCGCAAAGGATCTGGAGTTTTCGTTAACGCGCGGATCCAGCCTTTCGGAAAAAAAGACGCGTCCGTCTGGCCATCGCCATAGCCGATCTGCATGATCTGTGCGGGTTGGGGATAGGGCAACGGTCGCAGCATGATCGAATCCACCAGAGTGAAGATGGCGGTATTCGTACCGATCCCCAGCGCCAGCGTCAGGACGGCCGTCAGGGTAAAGCCGAGCGACTTCCGCAATTGCCGCAGCGCGTATTTGAAATCCGCCAACATGGGGCCTCCAGATCAAGTCTCGGAACAAGGGTGCAAGCAGAGCGCCACAGTGTGGCCGAGCCGCCGGTCTCAAAGCAAAGGGCTTACCACTCTCGCCACGGAGCGCCTCTGTTCACTCCTGGGCTTTCGTGCTCGCGAGCGGACAGGCTTTGACCCTCGCGAGCAGACAGATTAGCCCATAGACTACGCTCCGAGTCGCAATGCCGATACTCACGATCTATGCGCGGATGACCTGCATACTCCGGCTATGCGGAGACCACCCCCGCGGGTCCGGACAGGTTGCGCGGCATGGATTGGCTTCGCGGGCTGCGCGCCGCCACCGCCGTCTCCGTCCCCATGTTGCTGGGAGGCCTGCTGCACCTGCCCCTTCTCGCATGGGCCGCGCTGGGCGGTTTTGAAGCCATCATCGCCGACCCGGGCGGACCCTACCGCCACCGCATCCAGTCCATCGCCGTGCTGACGGTGGGCGGCGCCGCCGGCTGCTTCATAGGCACGCTGGCCGGCCAGCACCTCGACTACGCCATCGCCGTCACCCTGGTCTGGTGCTTCGCCTGGTCCTACCTGCTGGTGCTGGGCGCGCCCTTTGCCAGCGCCGGTACGCTCGTCCAGGTCATCTACTTCTGCGGACTCGGCGCGCCCTCGCCGCATCTCTCCGTCGCCTGGGCTCACGCCGGTTATCTGCTGCTGGGCGGCCTCTGGGCCATGCTGCTGTCCCTCTTTCTCTGGCCGGTCGATCCCTATCGGCCTGCGCGCTTTTCGGTCGGCGAATGTTACCTCGAACTGGCCTCGTTTCTGAACAGCATTCAGGAGCTCAACCTCCGCCAGCGCAGCCGTCCTGCCCTGTGGCATCGCCTCGCCCGCCATCACCAGGGCCGCGTTCGTCGCGCGCTCGAAAAGGCCCGCGAAGCCATCGCCGGCGTTCGCACCCAGCGTGCCTCCGAATCCGTTCGAACCAACAACCTGGTCGTCTTGCTCGAGTCCGCCGACCTGGTGCTGGCGCGCACCGTGGCGCTTGCCGAATTTCTCGAAGCCACCTCCGCCGCCGACGTCTCCGACTGCGTTCAACGCGCCAAGGCCTCGTTGCTCCTCATCAGCAAGGCCGAAGGCTGGATTGCCGACTCTGCTCCGCCGGCGACTCACCGAACTTCGAAGAACCGGGCGCAGTTTCCAGTTGCGCCTGCATCGCGTCCCCAACGACATGGCGCAATGCCTCGCGCCCGATGACGCCGATGGCCAGTTCCTGCTCCACCAGATGGCCGAAATCACGCAGAACCTCGAGATCGCCATCGACAGCGTCATCAGCCGTTCGAACCGCACGCGAACATCGCAAAACGCCACGCCGTCGCTGCCGCCATCGCCCCGCCCATACCGGCCGCCCAACTGGCGAGAAAAGCTGCGCGCCAACTGGAATGCGGAATCCCTCATGCTCCGCCACGCCATCCGCATCACCGCCGTCTGCGGACTTGAGGTCTGGATCCTCTACCACTTCCACATCAGCCATGGATACTGGCTCCCGCTGACCTCGCTGATCGTGCTGCAGCCCCACTTGTCCGGAACCTTCCGCCGATCCCTGCAGCGCATGGGCGGCACCATCGGAGGCGGCATCCTGGCCGCGGTGCTGGCGGTCTTCCTGCACTCGCAGATCTCGATGGCGGCCGCCATCTTTCCCGATGGCCCTGCTGACTCTGGCCGTCTATCCCGTCAGCTACACCTGGTTCTGCTTCTTTCTCACGCCGACCTTTGTGCTGGTCTCGCTTCCCTACTTCGGCGACTGGCAACTGGCTGCGCTGCGCATCGGAAACACCATTCTAGGTGCGGTGCTTGCCTTGCTGGCGATGTCGTTCCTCTGGCCCGCCTGGGAACGGGATCGCTTTGGCCTGCAATTGCAGCGAAGCCTTGAAGCCAATCGCCGCTATCTCGATGCCCTGATCGCCTCGTGGCAATCCACAGCCAACCGGACCACCACCCGCGCGTCTCGCGGAAGCCACGGCGGGCCATCGGCCTCGCGCACAACGACTCTGAAGATTCGCTCGATCGCCTGGTCCTCGAGCCCAGCCTGCCAGGCACAGCCGCCCGCCGAGCGGCTGCCGAAGCGGTCGAGCCCGCCATCGCCTTTGTCGCCTATCTGCGCCGGTTCGGCCAGAGCATCACCACCCTCGCTGCCTGGCCGCTCGACGACGCCTGGAAACGCTCGGCCCCGGTGCAGCAACAGCTTGCCGCCATGCGCCTCGAATTGGACCAGCTCATCCATGCCATCGCGGGGAGAGGCCGAAGTACGCAGGCCGGGGCTGGGCGCAGCATCCGCCTTCGATCCGTCCCACCCGGGCCAGCGCCAGCTTCGCCGCATGGAGCGCCAGCTGACCATCCTCGCGCGCAATCTAGAAGCCATGCAGCGGGCCCACTTATTCCCCTCAAATTCGGTTTCATTGGCGCAGAAAACCATTCGTTTGCGATAATTTGACACCCTCGATGCGACCATATAGACGACCAAATCCGCCTCGGCTGGCGAAGCCAGAACAGGGTTACAATCGTCTTACACATCAGCAACTGTGTCGTACGGGCATGCCGAAGCATCCAATTTGGCAAGATTTTCTTACGTAGAACGAAGAACCAGGTCCCCCACGAAAGGTTTCCAGCGCAGGAATCCCAAAAACATGACCAGCAAGTCTCCTAGCCACTCACTTCGCACCTTTGCCGGCATGCTCCTCGGTGCCTCGCTCCTGGGCTCCTTGTCTTTCGCGCAGACCGCCACCACACCAGCCCCTAAGCCGGACGACAGCGCAACCACCGCCTCCGCGGACCGCGCCACGGCTTACTATCACTACGCGCTGGCTCACAGCTATGAGGAGATGGCGACCACCTACGGCCGCCCCGAATACGCCACCCGTGCCATTGAAGAGTACAAGCTGGCTCTGAACGCCGATCCCAAATCCAAGTACCTCAACAACGGGTTGGCCGAGCTCTATTTCAAGACCGGCCGCGTCCGCGACGCCATCAACGCCGCGCAGGATCTGCTGAAGAAAGACCCCAACAGCCTCGACGCGCACAAGCTCCTCGGCCGCATCTATCTGCGCTCGCTCGGCGACGTGCAGAACGGCGGACCTTCCGACGAAGTGCTCAAGCTCGCCATCGCCGAGTACGTCAAGATCGTCAGCCTTGAACCCAACAGCATCGAAGACCGCCTGCTGCTCGGTCAGCTCTACAACATCAACCACGACACCCCTCACTCTGAAGAGCAGTTCAAGGCCGCGCAGGCCATCGATCCCAACTCCGAAGAGGTGGTGCTCAATCTCGCCCGCCTCTATAGCGAGAAGGGCGACCTGCAGCATGCGCTTGACCGTGCTGAACGCCATTCCCGAAGACGATCAGACTGCCAAAACCGAATTCGCCCTGGGTGCGCTGTACGACCAGATGAAAGATCCGAAAAAGGCCATCGCGGCCTACCGGAAAGCCGTCGACTTCGAGCCCGAAAACCTCGAGGCGGAACGCGCGCTCGCCCAGGCCCTGCTCAACGACAACCAGCTTCCCGCCGCCTTGACCGCCTATCAGGACATCTCCAGCGGCGACCCGCAGGATGCTCAATCCTATCTTCGGATCTCGGAAATTCTGCGCCGCCAGGGCAAGTACGACGACGCGCTCGCCACCCTGAAGAAAGCCAAGTCGCTGGTCCAGGATTCGCTCGAGATCAGCTTCAACGAAGCCCTGATCTACGACTCGCTCGGCCGCTATGACGAAGCCCAGCTGATCCTTGAGAAACTGGTCTCCGACTCCGAACACACCACCGGCCAGTACTCCGAAGCGGAAAAGACCAATCGCTCCATCTTCCTCGACCGGCTCGCGAATCTCTATCGCGAACAGTTGAAGACTCAGCAGGCCGTCGAAACCTATCAGAAGCTGGTCCTGCTCGGCGGCGACTATGCGGTGCGCGGCTACCAGGGCGAAGTGGACACCTATCGCGACGCCAAGGAATACGCCAAGGCTACCGACGTTGCCCGCGAAGCCTCCGCCAAGTTACCCAAGGATCGCGGCATCAAGCTGATGCTGGCCGGCCAGCTGGCCGATACGGGGCACGTGGAGGAAGGCATCACGCTGGCCAAGTCGCTGCTCACCAGCGACAAGGATGATCGCGAAGTTCAGCTTGCCCTGGCGCAGATCTACACCCGCCTGCATCGCTGGAAAGAAGCCTCCGACGAACTCGATAAGGCCGACCAGTACTCCGCCAAGCAGGACGACAAGATCTACATCCTCTTCCTGCGCGGCGCGCTGGCGGAACGCCAGAAGCGATTCGACGATGCGGAAGAGCAGTTCCGCAAGATCCTCGCGCTCGATGCGAACAACAGCATGACCCTGAACTACCTCGGATACATGCTGGCCGATCGCGGCGTGAAGCTCGACGATTCGCTTTCGATGATCCAGAAGGCTGTGCAGCTCGACCCGCAGAACTACGCCTACCTCGACTCGCTCGGGTGGGCCTACTTCAAACTCGGGCAGTACAGCCTCTCAGAAGAGAATCTTCGCCGCGCCAGCGAACGGAACGCGACCGATCCTACCGTCCACGATCATCTCGGCGAACTCTACGAGAAGACCGGACGCCTGAAGCTGGCCGCCGCCCAGTGGGAGCTGTCGCTGCATGAATACGCCCGCACCATTCCTGCCGATGCCGAGCCTTCCGACATCAGCAAGGTGCAGAAGAAGCTCGAGAGCGCCCGCGTGAAACTCGCCAAGCAGGACGGCGGAACGGCCTCGAACAAGCCTTAAGTGGCCATTCCTGCTCCAATCAAGCGCCTGCCGGCGGACTGCGCCGTCTCCAATGACGGGAACGGCCCGCTGGCGGCACGCGAACATTCCCGAACCGCCTCACTCCTACCGCTCACCCTTCCAGCGCGACCGCGCCCGCATCATTCATGCCCGTGCCTTTCGCCGCCTCGCGGGCAAGACGCAGGTCTTCACTCACCGTCACTCCGATCACTTTCGCAGCCGCCTGACGCACACCATGGAAGTCGCGCAGATTGCGCGCACCGTCGCCTCCGCACTCGGTTTGAACGAGGACCTCACCGAGGCGCTCGCCCTGGTCCACGACATCGGCCATCCGCCCTTCGGCCATGCCGGCGAACGCGCGCTCGATGACGCCCTCCAGCGGGCACGGCCTCCGCTTCGATCACAACCTCCACGCCCTCCGCATCGTGGAGTACTTCGAGCAGCGCTATGCCTCCTTTCGCGGATTGAACCTGACCCTCGCGGTACGCGAAGGCATCGTCAAGCACTCGCGCGACTACTCCGCGCAGCGAGCATCCGGAACTCGCCGCCTACCTGCTCGATCAGCGGCCGCCGCTCGAAGCCCAGCTCATCGACTTCGCCGATGAGATCGCCTACACCACCGCCGACCTCGACGACGGCTACGAATCCGGCATTCTCACCCTGGACCAGATGCGCAGCCAGGTTCGTCTCTTTGAACGCTTCTATGTCCCTATGCGCACCGCGCATCCAGGTGTCGCCAAAAGTTTGTGTTCAACGAGTCGCTCAAGCGCATGCTCAACGCCATGGTCGGCGACCTGATCACCGAAACCGCGCGACAGGTGGAGACGCACCAATCGCCCATCTCGAAGACATCCGCTCAGCCCCTCGACGGCTTGGCCGCCTTGTCGCCTCCGATGGAAGAGCTTCGCCTCGAGGCCAAGCAGTTTCTCCACGCGCATCTCTACAACAGCGACGAACTCGGACACGATCATGACGAAGCCGAGACATGTCATTCGCGACCTGTTCAACGGCGTGGACGGCGCATCCAGAACTGCTCCCGCCCGATCAGCGCGCGGAGATTCCGATCCAAGGCCTGGCACGCGTCGTCGCCGACTACATCGCCGGCATGACGGATAACTTCATTCTTGCGCAGCATCGCCACTGGCTGGAAACGCGACCGCCGTCAAGCTAAGCCGCCGGGTGCCGGGTGCCCCATCCAATCGCCGGGTGCCCCATCCTTCGCGCCTTTGGCGAAGGGTGGGATAGAGAATGACAGCGGGTGCCCCTTGGCCGGGTGCCGGGTGCCCCATCCTTCGCGCCTTTTGCGAAGGGTGGGAGACACCGCTTCCCTTCCCTCCACGGTTAAAATCCTAAGACCCTAACAAGGGACCCCGCAAGTTGCTTGCCTCCGGGCAATCTGAGAGGATCGGTCGTGCATACTCTCATGCTGAAAGGGATGTTCGTCGTTCCCGCACTTGCATTTGCGGCGATGTCAGCAGCCTTGGAAAAGCGGAACAGATTCGCTTCGTACCTACACCGAGGCTTGGCTTGGTTGCTGCTCAATCTCTGCGGAACAACCCTGCGCACTCCCACTGACTGACTATCTTGCCGCCGCCATCATTGATTTGTAACAGTAATTGTGGTATAATGCTAAAGACGCACCCAGGCCCAATTCTCTCCTACGAGGTCAGGAACACGTATGCATCAGCCCCTCCCGATTACGCCTTGCAGCAATCCGCACATGAGTACCGCCGCCTTTCTGTGCAAGGACGACTCTTGGCACCCATGACGCGCCGTCTGTTTGAAGAGGCCGGCATTCGCCCCGGTATGCGCGTGCTCGACGTCGGCTCCGGCGCGGGCGACGTATGCCTGTTGCTGGCGGAGATGGTCGGACCCTCTGGCAGCGTTGTCGGTATCGAGCGCGATGCCAACGCGATCGAGTTCGCGCAACAGCGAGTGACTGCGGCGGGCTATACGAATGTCACCTTCGTCGAGGGCGACTTCGCCACGTACGAAGCTTCGCTCGGCGACCCCTTCGACGCAGTGGTAGGCCGCCTCGTGCTGCTCTACCAACCCGATCCCGCAGCCGCGCTCGCGAATGCGGTCCGCTATCTCAAGCCCGGCGGAAGCGTCGCCTTCATGGAGCCTTTTTTCACGCCGCCGCAGGGTCCCGACAACCCTGTTCAGCGCGTCGCGAAATGCGTAATCGAGACCCTTCGTCTGTCCGGCGCGCACATCGACATGGGCGCGCGCCTGCACCGCGTGTTCACTGCCGCCGGGCTGCCTGTTCCCTTGATGCGGCTGGAGGCTTTCATGGACGGAAGCGACGACTCAATCGTTTATCCATACATTGCGGATACCGTTGCCAGCACGCTGCCCAAAGCAATTGAGTTCGGTCTGGTGCAGGAAGGCGAGATTGACGTCGCCCAGATTTCCGGTATGTTTCGGGCTGCGATGCAGCACGTGGGATATGCCGTCACCGTGCTGCCGACGGTAAACGCTTGGTGCCGCACCGCAGCAGCCTCTTCCCGAGCCTAAGCCTGCAAACGACGGCCATTGCCACCCCCGCGATAGGCAAACACCGCTCGGCTGTGTGCTATGCTCGGCTGCATTCGCTGTTCGGTACCCGGGTCCAACCAGAATTTTCGGAGACACTGATGGCGCCTAAAGTTCCGCCCCCACCTATTCCCCCTCGCCCTGGCACTACCAAGCTCACACCGCCGCCGATTCCGCCAAAGCCCGGAACCACGCTGGGATCCATGCCTCCTCGGCCACCCATGCCCGCCCCGCCTCCGCCTATCGCGGCCCGGGACCTGCAGGAGATCGCCAAGGTGGTGGTCGCCAATCCCACCATCGGCAAGCGCATTCTTCATTCCAAGTTTCTCTCGCCCCATCGCCGCGCCGTCCAGAGCCCCGGTGCCGCTGCCTCCTATGCCGCCTCTGCATTGAAGAAGGCGGGCACCCTCGCACTCGGTCAGATTCCGGTGCCCGCCGTCGGATCCATTATCGATAAGGCCTGGACCGCCACCTGCGACGCCATTCGCACCAAGGTCCACACCAGCCGCATCGACGCTCCCGCCAACCTCGGCGAACGCGTCAAGTTCGAGCTCAAAGAAATCGGCGGCATGGTGGAGGATTGGGATAGCTACCGCTGGAAGGTCGCTCACAGCGTCGAACAGTTCAACAAGGCCGTCAACGACGTGAAGACCCAGCCCACCAACGCTCCCTGCGATACCTGGGTGCGTGTCTGGGCCAAGTACTTCTACATCGGTTCGCGTATTGCCAAGCTGCGCGAGAGCATTGAAGCGGTAAAAGCCGTCACCCAGGAAACGGAAATCTGGCTGCAGTCCGTCGAGCAGTCGTATGCCACCGCGCACACCACCATCCAGGGCCAGTACAAGCTCGACTTTGATGCCATGAAGAAGGATTCAGATTACGAAGGGATCCACGAGAACTGCTCCGACACCAAGTGCATGTTCGGCAAGGCTCAGTGGACCGCTTCCATGAGCGTGCCCACCTCCGACGCAGCCAAGTTCTTTATCAAGGGAGTCTCGACCGCGGTGGGTGTCTTCGCCGACGATCCGATCGGCGATGCCGTGGATGCAGCCACTCAGTAACTCGGTCAACCAGGGACGCCGTCGCACAGCGGCGTCCCCACTGTCCTAGCTCCCCCTCTGGCTTGGTCGCCCTGTCCCTTATTGCGGGGT
>CAVVJK010000009.1:0-458052 GCA_963748555.1 uncultured Acidobacteriaceae bacterium | reverse complement strand
TCCGACATGCTGGCCTCGTACATAGGAGGTTAGCAGCGGTCGAAGGTGGCTGCATGAGCGGAGCGGTGAAATCAGCGGGCTGTGGAAGGTGTAGAAGACCGAATCCTTATAGGTCTCTCCTTAAAGCGCTTGGCATCGCGATGGAATGGCGGTTTCGCAGATTCCGACTGTCGCTGCGGTTGGGCTCGCGGGAGAATTCCGCGTTAAGTGGCGAAGAACACCTTGGTTTTGAAGTCAACAGGCCGGCAGGACGGGTGTGTCGTTGCACGCGAAAGCCCGCCGCTCGGGGACTGAGTTCACATAGGCGATCGATAGTTACGACGCGGCCGCAGTTATGGAATGTTGAGGTTGTCTAGAAAAGAGGAGTTATATCGAGAATCGATCATCGAGTTATCAGGTTAGCGGCTATGACCCGGCAGTTAGCAATGATGAGTTATCGGATACGAGGCAAATCGTTGTTGGCTGAGCCTCGCTGGAACGTTGCGTTCGAGTAAGTCGGCCCTGTCGCTTGCCCAGCTTTCTAGTTTGGTCCCGGTCGCTCGCTACTGCACTTTGCCCTGCGGACGCAGACGGCGCAGTTCCGACGCGCATGCCACCGCGTTCAACGCCGTGATCTTCAGGTTGTCCGTCGAGGCCCAGATCCAGAACCGTTGCGTCTGCTCGCCCTCTTCCGAACGCAGCCGCACCATGATGTCTTCCTGACCCGCCGAACTCAGGTTGGTCGGCGCGTCTTCGTCGCTCAGCACTACGTCGATGTGTTCGCCCGTCAGCGTCGCCTCGATCTTCTCCATCGAAACCGGCCGCTCCATCTCGATCGCCAGTCGAGAAGTTGTGCCCGTGAAACACCGGCGCATGAATCAGCTGGATCCCGACCTGCGGTAAGCGCCCGCCCGAGAGCAGTGCGTAGTGCCGCCGAATGCGGCTCTCCGTCTGCGCCAGGTTGATCTTCGCATTCTCGCCCAGCACCGGAACGCAATTGAACGCCACCTGCGCGTCGTAAATATCCTTGGGCAGCGTCTGAAACGAGAGCAGCGTCACCGTCTGCTGGTGCAGCTCATCCATCGCCGCGCGCCCGTATTCCGAAGCCGGCTCGAGGATCGTGGCCCACGCGCTGCGTACCGCGCCCGCCTTCTTCAGTCGCGCCAGCAGCAGCGCCAACACCACCGCAGCAGGATGCGCCGGAACAATCGCCGCCGTCCGCAGATCGGGCGTGCCCTGGTTTCCCGAGCCGTTCATCTCCTCGCGAACCCACGGCGACCGCACCAGCACGTTCGGCTCCTGGTCCAGCGCGTAGCTCAGGTCGAGAATGCTCGCTCCCGCCGCCAGTGCAGTCTGCCAGTGCTTCAGCGTCACGTCTTCGGCGCCCGTAAACATTGCAAAGTCCATGCGCTCAAACGAGCCCGGCTCGATCTTCTGAATAAACGTCACTTCATCGCCAACCGCTTCCAGTTGGCCGAGCGCGGAGTCGTCATCCATCAGCACGACCTCGCTGGCGGCGAAGGCTGATTCGCTGAGCGAGTCGCTCAGTTCCTTGCCGCGCAAGGATCCGGCACCCACGATGGCTATCCGGTAACTTTCAGGCATCGGTCGGTTGTCTTTTATGTCTGCGACGAGGGCAGCGGTTGAGCCGGCGTGGATTTGCGATTGCGCGACCAGCCGTACGCGGCCCGCGCGAAGATGCCAGAGAAAAGATAGATGAATGCGATGAGAAACAGCATCACCTGCGAAAACGCCACGATGGCGTAGAGCAGGATGCCCACCACCACCATCCATTGAAATCGGTGGCGGCTCGACAGATTGATCTCCTTGCCGCTCCAGAATCGCCAGGTGCTGACCATCAGAAATCCGATCAGCCCCATCAGCGCCATCCAGGTCGCGGCCAGCCACCAGTTGAACACCGGCGTTCCGCGGAAGAAGTGCACCACCGCGGCCACCACGCCTGCCGCTGCCGGAATCGGCATGCCGACAAAGTACTTTCTGCCCGGCCGCCCCGGGTTCTTCGGCACCGGATCGTGGCTGATGTTGAATCGCGCCAGCCGGCTCGCCCCGCAAATCAGAAACAGGAAGCAGATGAACGCGCCTAACTGCACCAGCTTCTGCCGCAGAAACGGATCCATGGTGAGCGGCAGCATGCGAAAGCCCCAGGTGAACGCCAGGATGCTGGGCGCCACGCCGAAGGTGATCACGTCCGCCAGCGAATCGAGTTCCTTGCCAAATTCGCTGGTGGTGTTCGTCATTCTCGCGATGCGCCCGTCGATCGCGTCAAACGGGATAGCAAAGCCGATCGCCAGCGCAGCGTAATCGAAATGGTGCGGCGCGGCGACCGACCCTTCGAGGCTCTGGGTGATCGCGTAGTAGCCGGCAGCGATGTTTCCGGATGTGAACAGCGACGGCAGGATGTACATTCCGCGCCTGCGACGGCGCTCTCCGCTCTGCTGCCGGTCGACTTCGTTCAAACCAGGACCTCCACCACGTCCCCGTCCAGCGCCGGCTCGTCGATCAGCGGCTGAATCTCCGCCAGGATCGTCTCGCCGCCCTTCACCCGTGCGCCCTTGTTCACCCGCACGCGCGCCGAGCCCGGCAGCAGAATGTCTGTCCGCGATCCGAACTTGATCAGTCCCACTCGCTCCCCGCGCTGCACCCGGTCCCCTGCCCGCTTGGTGCAGACGATCCGTCGCGCCAGCAATCCAGCGATCTGCTTGAAGACCACTTCGTAGCCGTCGCTCTCGATCATCACCGTGTTCTGCTCGTTCTGTTCCGCGGAGTCAGGATTCATCGCATTCAGGTATTTGCCCTTGCGATACACCACTTCGCGAATCACGCCCGCAACCGGCGCACGATTCACATGCACGTCGAAGACGTTCAGAAAAATGCTGAGGCGCACCCGGTCGCCCTTCGGAGTTTGCAACCGGTCGATCGAGGTCAACACTCCGTCCGCCGGAGACACAACCAGCCCTTCGCCTTCTGGGATGGTTCGCACCGGGTCCCGGAAGAACCACAGAAAGAACAGCGCCAGCAACACGGGCACAGTGCCCAGACCCAACTTCCCGTTCCCAGCCGCACCAGCAAAGCGACCGCCAGGAAGCCACCACCGTAAAAGTATCCGTCACGCACCATAGCTAAGACTATTGATTATAGAGTCTCAGCACGTCCCGTGCTGTGAGCACACTCTGATTGCCAGCCTGCGGAAAGGATGGTTCTCCCAGCAGGCCTCCGGGCGCCCCGGGAGGGCAACCTTTCTGATGTCCCGACTCGCTCTCCTTACGCCATGTAGGCGACAGTCGACTTGCCGGGCCGTCATTTCATCTTTCACACGCAATTTCAACTTCTTCAGCGGACTTCTTCGAGCTTTTCGTCCTCGGACAGGTAAGGCTTTTGTAGAAGACTCTCCAACTTCTCCGAATAGTGGCGGTGTTGTTCCTGTAAGCGGCGGAGGACGTCACCATTCGGCGAACTATTTATTTCCATATCCATCGGAGCACCTCTTTTCTTAGGACACACCAAACTACCACTCGGGTGGCTCGGCGACAATGCGCTTTCGCGGAAGTTTTCCACTGGTTTCGCACCAGAGTTCGTGCCCTTTCGTGCTCAGTCCAGCCGTCCGACATCAGCACCGCATCCTCTACAGGATCAATGTAGTAGGCCGGCCTGCGTCCCTCCACCAGCAGCCCCGCGCGCTGGTACAGGCGGATCGCCGCGAGTGTTCGATTCGCCGCACCTCCAGCAGTAGCCGCTCCGCCCTCTCGGTCCGCGCCTCGGCCATCATCTCCTCGAGCAAACGCGAAGCCAATCCCGCTTCGGCGACAGTCTCTCAGCCACCACGATCGACTCCAGCTCGCACTCATTGCCATGCCGGGCTCTGCAAACCGCCCGCAACATCCAGGCACCGCAGGATGGCAAACCCGACCACCCGCCCCGCCACTTCAGCCACCTTGCCGAAATGCTCGCAGCGAGCCGCTCTGCGGGCTCAGGCAGCTTTCGTACGCCTCCCGGCTCCAATGCGGAGCGCCCGGCGTCGCCCGGTCCAGTTCCAGCACTTGGTCCAGATCGCCGGCTGTGATCGCGCGTATGGAAAAGGGGAGACGATCGGAGTCTTCTTTCTTCGCCGACGCTTCCCCGCTCATACGACCGCAGGTTTCGGCTTGGCAAATATCTCCGCGTCCGAACGCCGCAGGTAGTTCCCATCCAGCGTCGAGCAAGACTCGTACTCCCCAGCCAAAACACGGGGCACCGCCAGCGCGAATCGCCTCCATCGCGGTCGGCGGAGTCTACAACCACGGGGCACGCGCCCGCCAGTGCCTCTGCCGCAGCAGTCTCGCAGACCACAACGGGCACGCCGCCACTCGCCGAGATGGTCTCGTCTCGGGTGAGCAATGCCTCGTAGCCCGGCTCCCGCCCTCCGTAAAACCCGACATAGAACTCTTTGCGCCCCGCATCGAGCACCGCGCAGCATTCGCGCTCGGCCCTTGGCCGCAAGCACCGCCAGCCGCGACACCGCCATCAACGGCACCCCGAGCCTCGCACAGCCCTTTCGCCGCACTCAACCCCACGCGCACCCCGTGAAGCTGCCCGGCCCCTTCACCACCACCAGCGCCGACAGCTCGCCGAAGACTCACGTCCGCCCGCTCGCAGCAAGCTCGCGCACCGTCATCACCAGCAGCGCCGAATAGCTCTTCCCCGGCAGCGTCGCCTCTTCCAGCGTGACAAGCCGTCCCTGCTCATCCAACCGCGCCAGCGCCACGCTTCCCGCCGCACCGCATGTATCGATTCCAAGCACCAGCTTCTCAGCCCCGAATCCCGGATGTTCCGCTCTGCATCTCCTCACACGCCCTCGATCGGATCCTGGCAGATCTCCAGCAGCACGCCGCCGGTGCTCTCCGGATGAACGAAGAAGTAGTAGTGGCCGCCGCTCCCGATCTGAATCTCGTCTGAAACCAGCCGCACGCCCTTCGCCTTCAACTCCTCCAGCGTCGCCGAGATGTCATCGACATGCAGCGCCACATGGTGCAGGCCTTCCCCGCGCTTCTCCAGAAACCGTCCTACCGCGGAATCGGGGCTGGTCGGCTCCAGCAACTCGATCCGGCTGTCGCCCGCCGGAATCATCGCCGTCCGCACCTGCTCGTGCTCCACCTCTTCCTCATGCAGCACCGTCAGCCCCAGCGCTTCGTAAAACCCGCGCGCCTGCCGCAATGCTCTTCACCGCAATTCCCAAGATGATCAATCTTTGCCATGCTTCTCCTTGGTTACGCCGCTTTCGCCCCGGAACGCCCGCTGCACCAGCCGCGGCACCACCGCGTACGGATCTTCGCTGCCGGCAGCCACCCGCTCCGCATGCACGGTCAGCTCCGCATCCGACAACCCATGCAGACGCAGCTCCCGCAACAACTCCTGGCGCATCATCTCTACGATGCGCTCCCGCCACGACTGAGCCCGCCGTTGCTGCAACCGGCCCTGTTTCGCCCAGCCACTCCCCTGCCTCGCTCAATCGCCGCCGCCAGTTCCGCAATGCCTTCGCCGCTGTTCGCCACCGTTCGCACCAGCGGCGGAACCCAGTCCCCATGCTTTGTCGCCAGCGACTGCATGGCCCGTACTTCCTTCTCCAGCCGGTCCGCTCCCTCGCGATCGCTCTTGTTCAACACAAAAATGTCTGCGATCTCGAGAATTCCCGCCTTCAGACTCTGCACATCGTCGCCCATGCCGGGAACCAGCACCACCAGCGTGAGATCGGCGAGCCTCACGATGTCCACCTCGTCCTGCCCCACGCCCACCGTCTCGATCAGGATGCGTTCTTTGCCGCTCGCCTCGATCACCGAAGCCACGTCCGCAGTCGCCCGTGCCAGCCCGCCCAGCGCGCCGCGCGTCGCCATGCTGCGCACGTAGAACCCCGCGTCCGCAGAATCCTCCTTCATGCGGATGCGATCGCCCAGGATCGCTCCCCCGGTATACGGGCTGGTCGGATCCACCGCCACCACGCCCACGCTTTTCTGCTGTTCTCGGTAATGTCGCGCAAGCCGGTCGACCAGGGTGCTCTTCCCCGCGCCGGGCGAGCCGGTGATCCCGATCACGGAAGCCCTGCCCCGAAAACTTGAAACAGCACGACAACACCTGCCGCGCCAACGGGCGAATCATTCTCGACCAGCGAAATGGCCCGGGCCAGCGCCCGCACATCGCCCGCCCGCACCCGCTCCACCAGCAACTCGACTCCGGCGTCGCGATCCGGCGGCATCTCCGATCCCCGGGGCTGTTCGTGCTTGCCCTCCCCCGCGTGCGCCGGCTGTGCCAGGTTCTCCACCGTTCTCCCACTCCTCACTCGTAACGAGCGATCGCTACCCCACGGGTCGAGGCTCCAGCTAACCGGCCGCGTTGCCCACGCGCTGGGCCGGGGTCTCGCTCACCCGCCCGCGCCAGAACTCCACAAACGCCACCACCCGCGCCACTTGAAACAGATCCGATGCCGCCAGGTACAGCACCGTCACCAATGCCCACCAGAGATAGAGCGGAGTTCCCGCCATCTCCGCCTGAAATGGAAGCGGCGTCGCCGACAGCACCATCGCCAGCACCACCAGCCCCAGCTTGATGATCCCCAGCACCAGGTTGATTTCGACCAGCTTGCCGTTCAACCGCCCCAGCCGAAAGCTCTTTGCCAGGCTCTCGCCGATCGTCTTGTTTTCGAGCAGGGCCAGCATCGGCGCGACTGAGAATACCCAGCTCGCCGCCGCCCACACAATAAACACGCCCAGCGAAATGCAAATGCACCAGCGCCGCATAGAGCACCAGGTTCGGCTCCGCGCCTGCCGCAGGTGCGCCCAGCGAATAGTTCGCCGCCCACTGGATCGCGCGGAACCAGCATGCAAAACAGCCGGTCAGCGCGACAATTCGTAACAACTGCAGCACCACCAGCGTCGCCGGCCGGAACGGCAGCGCCGGATCATAGCGCCGGAACACCAGGCTGCGTCCCAACCCCGACGCGCATCGACCAGCCCACGATCAGCAGCGGCGCCACCCACAGAATGGCGTGCGCGCAGCGGCGGGCTCAGCGTCTCCCACACATTGGCGAGCGTCACCTCAACCTGGTCTACATTTTCAAGCGAAAGGTCGTAAATGCCGGTCGGCGCCAGCGGATGCGCCGCCACAATATGTGCGCCCACCAGGTACAAAAGCCCCAGCGCCGGAATCCCGAACAGCCAGCGCCATGCCACCTCCAGCCCGATCAGCGATGGATGCTTCCAGCAGTACGCCACCGTGTGAACGAACGACTGGGTCTCCGCGCACTGTTACTTGACCACGAGGTTGACCGTCTTGCCCGGCACGACGATCACCTTCACGATCTGCTTGCCCTCGACCAGCGCGCGGATCTTCGCATCGGCCAGCGCGGCTTCGCGCATCGCATCCTGCTCGGTCCCGGCCGCCACCCGTACCACCGATCGCAGCTTGCCGTTAATCTGCACCGGCACCTCGATCTCGTCTTCCCGGGCCAGAGCCTCGTCGAACTTCGGCCATGGCTGCCGTAACACTTCGCCCTCGTTGCCGAGCTGCTGCCACAACTCCGCCGCCAGGTATGGCGCCATCGGCGCCAGCAACAACACCAGCGGCGGCAGGATCTGCCCCAGCACCGCCGGCGGCACCTCGCCCGATGCAATCGCCGATTCCGCGCCGATCAGCTCGTTCATCAACTCCATCACCGCGGCAATGCAGGTGTTGAAGTGCCAGCGCCCCTGGAAATCCTGCGTGATCTTGGCAATCGTCTGGTGCAGCTTACGTAACAGAGCCTGCGACGCAGGCGAGAGTTGCGCCCGACCGCCGGCGCCGCGTCTTTCAGCTGCGTGCCGTGCTTCATCACGAACCGGTACACCTTGCCGAGAAACCGGCTTACCCCCGCCACGCCGTCTTCCTGCCAGTCCAGATCGCGATCCGGCGGCGCCGCAAAGAGCGAATACATCCGCGTCGCATCGGCGCCATAGCGCGCGATCATGTCGTCGGGCGACACCACGTTGCCCTTCGACTTCGACATCTTCGCCCCGTTCTTGATCACCATTCCTTGCGTGAACAGGCGCGCCACCGGCTCGTCGTTGTGGATCACTCCCAGGTCGCGCATCACCTTGGTCCAGAAACGCGAATAGATCAGGTGCAGAATCGCGTGCTCCACCCCGCCGATGTACTGGTCGATCGGGAACCAATACGACACCTTCCCGGTATCAAATGGAGCCTGGCTGTTCTTCGCATCGGTGTAGCGGTAGAAATACCACGACGAATCGACGAACGTGTCCATCGTGTCGGTCTCGCGCCGCGCCGGTCCTCCGCACTTCGGGCACGTCGTGTTCACGAATTCCGGCACCCGCCCCAGCGGTGACCCGCCCTGCTGCGTGATCGAAACCTGCTCCGGCAGGATCACCGGCAACTGCTCGTCCGGCACCGGCACAATGCCGTCCTTCTCGCAATACAGCATCGGAATCGGCGTGCCCCAGTACCGCTGCCGGCTTACGCCCCAGTCCTTCAACCGATACGTAACCGTCGCCTTGCCAAATCCCTTCTCTTCGGCGAACGCCGCCATCTTGTGCTGCGCTTCCTGGCAGCCCAGCGTATTGAATTCGCCTGAGTTGATCAGCAGGCTGTCTTCTTCCGTATAGGGCAGCATCGCCGCATCGCCGCCGCCGTCCGCTGCAGGCTCGCTCGTGCGCCGCGGCAGCACCACGATGCGCACTTCCAGACCATACTTCTGTGCGAACTCGTAATCGCGCGCATCGTGCGCCGGCACCGACATCACCGCCCCCGTGCCGTAGTCGAGCAACACGTAGTTCGCCACCCAGATCGGCACCCGCTCCCCGCTGAAGGGATTGGTCGCGAAATGCCCGGTGAACACGCCGTGCTTCTCGATCGCGCCGACATCGCCCGCCTCGCGCGCCTTCTTCTGCTGCTCGAGCAGATCGGCCACTTCCCCCGCCAGCCTCTCATCGGCCGCCGCAAACTCCTTCACCAGCGGGTGTTCCGGCGCAAGCTGCAGGCTCGTCGCCCCGTAAATCGTATCAATGCGAGTGGTGAATACGCTGACCTTGCGCCCGCCCGGATCCGCCACTGGCTCCTTGCGCGCATCCAGCACGTCGCGGCCCTGCTTGCCCGTCTTCTTATCCTGCTCGCCCGCGCAGCCCTCGTCGTTCTCGTCGCAGGCCGTCTCGTCCACGCTGAAATCGACCGTCGCGCCCTCGCTGCGCCCGATCCAGTTCCGCTGCATGGTGCGAACCTTTTCCGGCCAGTCCGGCAGCTTGTCCAGCCCCTCCAGCAACTCCTGCGCGTACTGCGTGATCCGCAGGAACCACTGCTCCAGGTCGCGCTGCTCCACAATCTGGTCTTCGTGCCGCCAGCAGCAGCCGTTCACTACCTGCTCGTTGGCCAGCACGGTCGCGCACTGCGGACACCAGTTCACCTTGCTCTTCTTGCGGTACGCGAGTCCGCGCTCATACATGCGCAAAAAGAACCACTGGTTCCAGCGATAGTATTCGGGCAGGCAGGTCGTCACTTCGGTCTGCCAGTCGTAGCTCAGGCCCAGCCGCTGCATCTGCCGCTTCATGGCCGCGATGTTGCCCAGCGTCCACTCGCGCGGCGGCGTGTTGTTCTTCAGCGCGGCATTCTCCGCCGGCAGGCCGAAGGCGTCCCAGCCCATCGGGTGCAGCACGTTATAGCCCTGCATCCACATGTAGCGGGCCAGCGCGTCGCCGATGGCGTAGTTCCGCACGTGCCCCATGTGCAGTTGGCCCGAGGGATACGGCAGCATCTCCAGCACGTAGTACTTGGGCTTGCCCGAGGAGGCAGCCTCCGCCGCGTAAAGCTCCGCAGTCTCCGCCCAGCGCTGCTGCCAGCGCGGCTCGATCTCCGCAGGCGTGTACCGGACTTCCGTGGACGCCCCGTCGGAAGTGGCTGTTCCTGTCACCGCCAAAGCGGCCTCTTCAATTGGCTCTTGAGCAGACATATCTCCTCTGATTGTACCCGCGCCGGGAAGACCAGTCGCCGCCGCGCGGAAGGGCCTCTCCCGGATTCTGGCGCCACAGGTCGGAGAAGCTTAGTAAATGCAAATAGCGACGCCGGTACATCCACTTGCGTTTAAAGACACTCCACTCTTCAGAGCGACATTTCGTTCAGCAAAGGACCTACCCAATGGCAGATAACGTCGAGCACGGCCCGCACGATCCGGACCACATCAACCCGAAGCTTTCCTCTGACATCCACTACTGGAGCAAGGAGTTCGGCGTGAGCGGAGACGTGCTGCACGAAGCGATTCGAGTTCACGGCACCACTGTTGCCAAGGTGCGAGCCAGCCTCACCTCACACAAGGCCTAACCGCATAGACCTCAACATCCTTCAGTGTCTGCCGAAAGGATTGCTCTCCGCGCCTGAAGTCCACGTCCTCACGTTCTGAGATGTGCGACTTCCCCGGAGGGCAGACCTCCGAATCGCCCGGGATCTCAGAAAGTCCTCATCTGCCGGACGCAGCCTTTCTCCCTCCGGCCAACTTCCGCAGCAGGCTCACATTCCGCAGCTCATCCCCATCCTCATCCACCGGAGTCTCGGCGATAAACGCGCAGTGCGCAAACCGCGGATCCCGCAGAATCCTCCGGAACGGCGCCGTTCCGATCGTTCCCTGCCCGATGTGCTGGTGGCGGTCGAGCTTCGACCCGCGTTCCGCCTTCGCGTCGTTCATATGCCACACCCGCACCGCTTCGCAGCCGATCGTCGCCTCCACCTGCACCATGGTTTCCGCGTAGCCCGACGGGCTCACAATGTCGTAACCGGCAACATGGCAGTGGCAGGTATCCAGGCATACCCCGACCGGCACAATGCCCCGCAGACGATGGTTCAGCTCCGCCACCTGTTCGAGCGAGCCGCCGAGCGAAAACTCCGACCCGGCCGTGTTCTCAATCAGCACCCGGAAATCGCAGTCCTGCCACCCCAGTCCGTCCAGGCTCGCGGCGATCGACTCGGCAGCCAGGCGCAGCCCCTCCGGCCGCGTCAACCCTCGCCACGACCCCGGATGCAGTACCAGGTACTCCGCCCCCAGCGCCAGCGCCCGCTCCACCTCTCCGCGAAACGCTGCCACCGATTTCTCCCGCACCTCCGCCGATTGGCTGCACAGGTTCACCAGGTAGCTGGTGTGAATCACCAGCGGAAAGCAGTCGTACTCCTCGCGAAGCTGCTTCATGCGCTCGCAGTGCTCCGCCTCCAGCCGCGATGGCCGCCACATGCGCGGGCTCGAAGAGAAGATCTGGAAGGTATTCGCCCCTGCCGCCCGCGCGCGTTCCGCCGCTTGAAACACCCCGCCGGACGTGGAAAGATGCACGCCGATACGAAGCTTTCTGGGCTTGGCTGGGATCGAGGTAGACACTCGCCTGAGTCTAAAGCAGCACCGGGTCTCCAGCAGGCCGCGCATGCAGCTGAAAGCCAACCCGGTCGCCGGATGCTAGACTGGACCCGGCCGCGAATTTCTCCCTGCGCCGTCCTGCACACCCATGGCAAAACTGGTAGTTACCGCCGACCGCCTACTTACGCCCGACATCTCCTTCACAGCCCTCCGCACTGGTCGTCGAAGACTCCGCCATAGCCGCGCTCGGAAGCCGCCACGACCTTTACACGCCGCCGGGCTTTCAGGTGCTCGACTACCCCGGTTGCACGCTGCTGCCCGCCTTCTTTGACGTGCACGTGCACGGCGGGGCAGGCCATGACCTCATGACCGGCACTGACGCCGCATTTGAAGCCGTAAGCTGCTTCCTCGCTAGCCGCGGAGTGGGAACCTACCTCCCGTCGACCGTGACCGCCGATATGGACGTCACCCTGCGCTCAGTTGCCGCGATGGCGGCCCGCCTCGACCGCGATTTCGGCGGCGCCCAGGCTGTCGGCATTCACCTCGAAGGTCCGTTCCTCTCTCACGCCAAGCGCGGAGTCCATCCCGCACAGTTTCTCCAGCAACCCTCGATCTCCGCCTTCGATCGCCTCTGGCAGGCCGCCCAGGGCCGCGTCACCCTCATTACCATCGCGCCTGAGTTGCCCGGTGCGGAAGACCTCATCCGCCACGCCTCCCGCCTCGGCGTCCGCGTCAGCCTCGGTCACAGCAACGCCGACGCCCCGACCGCCTTGCGCGGAATCGAGGCCGGCGCCGCCAGCGCGACCCACACCTTCAACGCCATGCGAAGCCTCAATCAACGCGATCCCGGCATCGCCGCCGTGGTCCTCGACGACGACCGGCTCTACGCGGAAATCATCGCCGACGGCCACCACGTCGACCCGATCCTGATTCGCCTCTACTGGAAGGCCAAGGGCCCGCAACGCGCCATCCTGATTACCGATGGCCTCAGCGCCGCCGGCATGCCCGATGGCGATTACATCCTCGGCGGACTCGAAGTGGAAGTGAAAGACGGCATCTGCCTTCACGATGGAGTGCTCGCCGGCAGCACCCTCACCATGGATCGCGCCGTACAGAACTTCCGCTCGTTCACGGGAGCCGACCTGGGCACCGCCGCCGCCCTCGCCGGCCGAAACCCCGCCCGCATGACTGGCCTGGCAGATCGCGTCGGAACCCTGGCCGTTGGCCGCGATGCCAACTTCGTCGTGGTCTCGGAAGCTGGCAAAGTGGTGCAAACCTTCTTGCGCGGCCGTCCGGTGAATTAGCTCAACCCGTCAGCCTACCGCTCAACCCGCCTTCGCCACGCGCCTCGCACGCCACACCGCTCCGGCAACCGCGTCCACCGCCTCGGGCAACAGCAACACTCCTGGCAACTCACGCCGGATCGCCTCGAACATCGTCTCCCGCACCATCGCCACGTTCCGCAGAATGCTCCCCACAAACGCAATCCCGGGAGCCTCGGCCGCCGCTTCCCGCGACCTGACCTTGCGATACGCCAGCACCGCCGATTCGGCCAGCCAGTTCCCTGCTTCCACCAGCGCCTGCGTCGCCACCCCGTCGCCCGCCTCCGCGCACGCCACCACCACCGGCGCAAGCTGCGAAAAATCGGGGAACGGCGTTTGATTGGCGATCGCCACCACCCCGCCCAGGCTCGACGCTTTCCAGAACTCCACCACCCTGCCCAGCACCATCGTGGCTTCTTCGCGGTCAAACGCCTGGCAGGCCAGGTTCAGCGCACGCCGGCCGATCCAATACCCCGACCCCTCATCGCCGATGCCCTGGCCCCATCCACCCACCGTCAGCAGCTCCCCGTTGCTTAGCCGCCCCAGCGTGTTCGAACCCGTCCCCGCGATCACCAGCACGCCATGTTGCCCGGGGAAGGCTGCGTCGAGCGCAATCTCCTCGTCCCCGCAGACCTCGACCTCTCCGCTCACCATCAACTGGAAGAGCTCAGTCAGAATCTGCCGCGTCTCCGGAAACCGCAGCCCCGCCGTGCCCACCGAGGTCGCCGCGATCTGCTGCATGCTTACGCCGGAGTCCCGCTCGATCCGCTCCAGCAACGACCGCAGATTCGCGCTCCGCCTCTTCCGCCGGTACCCGCAGCGGCTTGATGCAGCCGCCCACGGCGCGCGCCACGATCCGTTCGTCATCGGCTAGCGCGCACTCCGTCTTGGTGCCGCCCGCGTCCAGCCCTAAGTAGAAAGCCATGCGCCTATCCTAAGCGCGACCGCGTCCACTGAGATACAGAGCCAGCCGCAACGCCCCGCAATGCCTGCCCCACCCAGGCCATCAAAATCGGCGCGCTCTAGGGTGCGCCGGCAGCTTCGCTCAAAATCCCCGGACAGCACATTCACGCTGCCATCGATCGGCGGCGTCTGCAGTCCGAGAATCTTCGCGATCAGCGGATACACATTCACGTTCTCAAACGGCTTCACCGTCGCGCCCGGGCGAATGTCCGGCCCCTCGCGCGTAAAAAATGGCTTTCATCTCCGGCATCGCATGCGCGTCATATCCGTGAACGCCCGACTTTCGGCGGCGCATCCTCCTCGCCCGCCGCCGGCGCATGCGCACGAATCGCAAAGGGCCCGGTCGCCACCACCACCGGGTCGCCCTCTCGCGGATTTTCGTTCGCATGCAGACCGGCAGGCATCTGCTTCCGGCGATACACCATGAATGAGCCATCCGCCTTCTTGAGCTTCTGATACGCCGCCTCGGCCGCCGCCTCGTTCTTCGCATACAAGAGCGGACCCACCGTCTCGAACTGGCTCAGATCCACGCCCGGAAAGCTATCCAGGTTGATCCACGGCCCCTGTTCCCGCTGCATGCCGTGATCCGACACCACCACCAGGTCGATGGGAAGATGCAGCGCATTCAGCCTCGTCCACAGCTTCCCTACCAGCGCATCCACGTGCTTCACCGCCGCACCCGTCTCCGGGCTCTCCGGACCCGACTCATGGCCCGCGTGATCCACGTTGGAGTAATACAGCGTGATGAAGTGCGGGCGCTGCTCACTCGGCAGACGCAGCCACGCCATCACCTGGTCGATGCGTTTCTCCTCGGGAAACTTGTCGTCGAAGTGCAGATAATAGCTCGGCCGCATGCCACCGATCTCGGCCTCCGATCCCGGCCAGAAGAAGCACGCCGAACGCATCCCCTGCTGCTCCGCCAGCACCCACAGCGGCGTGCCTCCATACCAGCTTCCATCGCTGCTGGTCTTGGCATCGCTCGATTTGTACTCCTGCTTGCGCTGCTCATCGTAGAAGCTGTTCGCCACGATCCCGTGATGCTCCGGGTAAAGTCCCGTCGACCAGCGTGTAGTGATTCGGAAACGTCAGCGAAGGATACGCGGGCAGCATCCCTTCCGGTGCGCTGGCCCCGTGCGCCGCCATCGACAGCAGGTTCGTCGCCCCATACTTCTTCGCGTAGTCGTAGCGGAAGCCGTCCAGCGACACCAGCACCACGTAGTGCTTGCTCTCCTGAATCAGCGCGTTCGGCCCATGATCGACCGCGATCACCGGCCCTATAGCCGGCTCTTTGCTGGCTGCCGGCTTTGCTGACCGCGCCTTCTCGGGCCGCTACCGCCTGCGCCCACAGCCATTCCGCTGCACCGGCAGCCAGCCCAGGCACAACACCAGCAGCAGAATCTTTGCAGCGGGAGCGAACCGCAAGCGCATGCCTTCATTCCCTCCGACCTGCTTACTTTAGACGGCGAATGGGACGATTGGCATGGGTTCGGGTCGGCCGGATCGAGACGTTAGCGCGAAGCCACGCCCTCTCCACTCTGGATGAACACGTCCACCTGCTGCCCCACGTAGACCGGAAACGGCGGCGGGTCGAAGCGGAACTCCATCTGCAGCACGCGCACATCCACGCGCTCTGAGTTCGATCCCGTCAGGCTCGTCTTCGGCACCATGTAAGGCACGATGCGCACAAACTTCAACGGGAACTTCCGCGTGGAGTCGCCCTTCAGGCTCGCCGTCGCATCGCTGTTCGGCCGCACGTGCGAGGCGTTGATCTCGTCCACGTCCACGCGCACCATCAGCGAATTCGTATCGCCGAAGAGAATCGGCGACGTTCCCGCCGTGCTCGAAAGATACTCGCCCACGCGATTGTTCACCTGCAGAATCTTGCCATCCGCGGGAGCCTTCACCGTGAGCTGATCCAGTTGCACCGCCTGCTGCCCGCGCGCTCGCAGCCGCCGATTGCAGGTTCGCCTGCTGCTCGATCACCGTCGAGCGCGCATTTTGTAACTGTGCTTCCGCCTGTTTCTCCTGCGCGATCGCCTGCTGCAGCTTGGCCTGGTCGGCGTCGCGGTTCTTGATGCTGGTGACGTACTGCTGCTCGGGAATAATGCCTTCCTTGTGCAGACCCTCGTCGCGCTGCGCGATCTGCGCCGCATCCTCATACGCAGCCCGCGCCGACTCGATCGCCGCCTTCGCGCTGTTCAGGTTGGCCTCCTGCGTCTGGATCGACGACTGCGCCGTCTCCACTTCGGCGTGGGCTTTCGCCACGTTTGCCTGGGCAGTCGCCAGCGACGCGCGCTGCTGGCGGGCGTCGATCGAGTAGAGTTTGTCGCCGCGATGAACCAGGTCGTTCTCCTTCACGTAGATCGCCGTCACCTGGCCGGAGATGGGCGGCGCCAGGTTATAGTTCCGGTCAGACGCCTCCACAATGCCGGTCGCCGCGATCGCGTGATCGTAGCGTGGACACCGGCGGATTGGCCAGCGGGCCCACATGCTCCACCTTGCGCGCCGATACTGTAACCCATACTGCGACGAATAACAGGCCGATCAGCGGAAGTACGATGCTGAGCCGCTTGGTCATCGTGCGTTCTCCTTGCCGTGATGCGGCGCAAATTCGTTCTCGTGAATGGAGAGAATCCTGCCGTCGAGCATCTCTGCGATCCGGTCCCCATAGGGAAAAATTCGGTTGTCATGCGTGACCACCACGATCGCGCGGTCCCCGGTCAACGCCGTCGAGCGAAACATCTGCAGCACCATCTTGCCCGTCTCTCCGTCGAGCGCCGCCGTCGGCTCGTCGCAGACAATCAGCTTCGGCTCCGTCACCAGCGCCCGGGCAATCGCCACGCGCTGCTGCTGACCGCCCGAGAGCGTTGCCGGCAGAAACTCGGCGCGATCGCTCAGCCCCACCTTTTCCAGGTACTGGTGCGCCTGCTCGAGCGCCGCAGCATACGGCACGCCGTGAATCAGCAGCGGAATGGCGACGTTCTCCGCGGCCGTGAGTGTCGGCAGCAGGTTGTACTGCTGGAAGATGAAGCCCACGTTGGCTCGCCGGAACGCGGTCTTGCCTGCCTGGTCGAGCTTGTCCACGCGCGTGCCGAACACTTCGATCTCGCCCGACGTCGCGTCGAGAATGCCCGCCAGCACGCTCAGCAGCGTGGTCTTGCCGCACCCGGAGGGACCCACCAGCAGCAGCAGTTCGCCGGTGCGCACTTCGAAGTCGACCTTCTCGAGCGCGTGAACCTCCGTGCGTGCCCACGCCGAAGATCTTCGTCACGTGCCGCAGACACGCGGCCACCCGGCCGCCCGTCCCTTCACAACGTCTCCGGTTGTTACAGTTGAACTAGCCACGGAAGACCACCGCCGGTTCCAGGTTGACCACCTTTCGAATACTGATCAGTGCCGACATCAGGCAGATCAGCATGATGAGAATAAACTGATCAGCAGCAGCGGCCACGGCGTTGCGAACGCGATCTTGCTGTCCTGCCCGCCGCCGATCAGGCCGAAGATTCCGCCCAGCCCCGACCCGGTGCCGAAGCCCACCAGCGCCACCAGCGCGGCCTGCAGCAGGATCATCTTCGTCAGCGTCGCCGAGCTCGTTCCCATCGCCTTAAGCGCGCCGAAGTAGCGCTCGTTCTGCAGCGCGAACTGGTAAAACGTCTGGCCGACAATCGAGATACCCACCAGGAAGACCATCAGCAACGAGATGCCGATGCTGATCGGAATGCCCGTGTTCTTGAGGTAGTAGCCCATCGTGAGCCAGCGGAATTGCTTCTCGCTGTAAGCCGCCAGCCCGGTCGCTGCGGTTATCCGCTGCAGCACTTGCTCGGTCGGTATGCCATCCGCAGGCGCTGCCAGCACATAGTTCATCTGCTTGCGCTGCTGCGGCGCATATTGCAGCGCGCGATCGTAGGCCGCATAGACAAAGGGTAGGAGAAGAAGTCGCGCGGCACATCGGCAATCCCGACGACGCGCGCCTGGTTATCGTTCATCTCGAGCGTATCGCCCGGCTTGGGATTGTTGAGCTTCTCTGATTCGGCCCGGCCGATGATGACCGCCTCATCCTGTGTCAGCAGGTTGCTGTTGCCGGAGAGCATCTTGGGCCGGCCGAAGAAGGTATCGTTATCCAGGCCGTAGAGACGAACGGTCTGGAAGTTTCCATCCGGCAGATGCACCGCGACCAGCTGAATAATCATCGGCACGGCCCACTTCACGCCGGGCACACTGCGCACGCGCTGCAGATCGGTATCGAGCAGCGGCTTGTTTTCGTCCACGCTGCGCAGTTGCGGATCGCACACCCAGATCGGCGCGCCCACCACCTCGACCGGCCGAGCCGTGCGCAGAATCAGTCCGCAGAAGATCGAGCCCTGCTGCAGAAACAGAAACGACACCACGGTCAGGCTGCTGACCAGCGTGAAATACTTCGCCTGGTCGCCCATCAACATCTTGATCGCTACGCGCCACATCGATTCGTTTCTCCTTTGCCGTCTTCCTACTGCGGCAATGCGCCGGTCTGCGATCGCGAAGCCCCGTATCGCCTGGAGGAAAACTCGGCGATGTGCATCGCGGCTTTGTCGAGAAACTCCGGGCTTGCCGGATCCTGTCCGCTGAAAAACTGAATCGTCGGCGCGGACATACGGATGTGTACGCACTGGCCAAGAATGCTGCTGATGGAGAATTGAATTTTCTCTGGCGGAGCGTCTGGGAGCAGCAGGGTAAGTATGCCCGCGAGCGCCGAGCCCAGCGGCTCGAAGTACTCGCGCATCACCATTTTAAATGCGGGACCGGGCGACATTCGCTCGCGGATGAACATGCCCCAGTGCTTGTACTCCGGGCCCACCACTTCTTTCACGAAGATGTGAATGTACTCCCGCAATGCCTTTTCCGCCGCCTCGATCGTGCCATCGCGGCGCGCAACAAATAACAGCGCATGCATCTTGTGTGCGCTGATCGATGTCGGCGAAAAACCATATCGCAGCGCTTCAAGACGCAGGTTTTCCTTGCTGCCGAAGTAGTAGTTCATGGTCGCGAGGTTCACCCCCGCTTGTGCAGCCAATTCGCGCACGCTGGTATCGGCGAATCCCTTGCTGCCGAAGAGCTCCAATGCGGCCTCCAGCATCGCACCCGTGACTTCATCTTGGGCGCGACGCGCACAGGTCCCGGAGCTCGCTTCCGACGCCCGGACCGGTTCGGCCACACTCTCAGTTCCCAAACTGCGCGTTGTGCGCCAGATGGGTTCTTCTTCGCGCCTCCGCGCGGGACCCCGCGTATCGAAGCTTTCGCCCTCCGGTTTTCTCCTCCCCGCCTGCTTCATGCCCGGTTATCATACATCTGTTTCGAACAGACGTTTAGTACAATCGTATCGAATAGTTGTTTTAAACATCCGTTTAACGTTCAACTAGGGAGACGCAGCGACTTGGCAGGCTCGTACTTCCTGTGTTTGCAAGGAGTTGCGCGTTAGAACGCCACGGCGCAGAGTTCCGGGCTGATGTTGTCGCCAACGGTCGAGCGCTTTTGGCCCCAGCAATGTCGCGATCACATCCTGCGCGGAGTAGGTCGACGTGGTTGGGTCGGATAAACTGCGCCGACGTGCTGAAGATCGTCACCCATCGTCACGAGGCCCATCTCAATATGGCGGCCGCTGCGTACCTGCTCCAGATCCGATGTTGGCCATCAGCGCATTGCAGACGCACTTTACGCCCAACGCTGTCCTCCGCATGGCCGCCTTTTGCACGAAGCAGGAGATCAGGCTCGGCGGCGCAGCGGTAGCCGACCGTGCCGTCCTCCGTGCGATACGTTTCGCGCAGGAATCCCAGGTCGCAGATGCGCGGACGCGCGTCCACCGACGGCGCTTTCGGACGCAGTGGTTTCCATCTGAGCCACCTTGAAGGGGAAGCCGGTGGGCGAAGCGAGCGGATCGGTGAAGACCTGCGCCTCTCCTGCGAGCACCTTTCGTAACAGTGCCTGCTTATAATCGTCGCGCAGGCCGGATTCGGCGCAGCAGGCGAAGGCCGTGCCCACCTGGATTCCGGCGGCGCCGAGCGAGAGCGCGGCTTGCAGCCTCCCGGCAGAGCCGAAGCCACCGGCCAGCCAGAAGGGCAACGCCGAGCTCGCGAATCTTCGCGAGATCGATTGCATCGCGCACGCCGTAAACCGGCTCGCCTTTTTCGTTCAACTGCAGTTTGCCGCGAGGCGGAGCATTGTGTCCGCCGGCGGTCGCGCCCTCAATCACGAAGCCGTCGACGGGGCCATTGGCGCGCTTCAGCAGCGTCAAGGCGAGCGTATTGGACGAGATGATGGGAAGAAACACGGGGACGCACGAGCGGTGCAGTGGCTGCTGGCCGCTCTCAAAAAACTCTGCGGGATCGAAGTGCACGATCGACTCTTCTCCCTCGTGCGCGCCGACCACGTGCAGGGGATAACTCGCAGGCTGATGCTCGGACAAAAGCCTCGAGTACCGCCGGAATCTTCAGCGGAATGCCGGCTCCCATCAGCACATAATCGCACGCCCGCCGAGCATCGCTCCATAGATGCGAGGCGAGGTGCGGGATCTGCACCTTTTCGAGGTAGTTGATGCCGACGGGATTCTGATGGCCTTCGCGGGCGAGAAACACTTCGACAAAGTTGGCGGCAATGCAAAGCTCCATGCGTTCGCGGGAGTTGGGGAACGCGTGCGGCGGGAGCGTGCGGTAGCTCGCCGTGGCGGCCTTACCGCCGGCGATGAACCACTTCGACCAGATGCGCTCGGCCATCTGCGGAAACGGCAGCCGATCGAGAGCGCGGCGCATGTCGCCGGACGGATCGCCGAGTTGAAGACGGCGGATCAGAATCTCATCGAGCGCAGTGCCGGAGACAACGCCGAGTTGGCCTAGCGCGAGACGGCGTTCGCGAGGCGGTAATCGGACACGCCCGCACCCATGCCGCCCTGAATAATCACAGGATGTGTGTTCATCGTGCCTTGATTGTTGCAATGGCGCGCGGAGCCGAGTGTCTGAGTTTTGTAATTGAACGAGGCTGTTTCGGCTAATTGCCTGGTGGATATGTGCGCTGGATCACATTATGTGCTGCGAAACACCGCCATGGTCGGCTCAGAAGGTCCGCAGATCGCCCTCTTCCTGCGGGAGCGTGGGTGAGCAGGCCCAGCTCACCGACCAGCCGTTCCAGATTGCGGCGGGTTGCGGCCGAGACGGGCACCAGCGGCAGACGGTAGTTCTCAGAGATGCGGCCCATCATGGCGAGCACGGCCTTGACCGGACCCGGACTGGTCTCCCAGAAGTTTGCCTGCATCAGGCGGAAGAACTTGCGGTTGATTTTGCGGCGCGCAGCACCCAATCGTTAGAGAGCGCGGCCGCGACCATCTGCGTCATCTCGGCGGGGATTTGATTGGAGGCGACCGAGACCAGTCCCGCACCGCCCACGGCAATCACCGGCAAAGCGATGGGGTCATCTCCGGCAAAAACTTTGAAGCCGCGCGGCACCATGTGGATCACCTCGGTGATCTGGCTGAGCACGCCGCTCGACTCCTTCACCGCCTCGATCTTGCGGTACGTCGTGCGCCAGTCGCACGATGGTCGCAGGCTCGAGATTGGTGCCGGTGCGGCTGGGAATGTTGTAGAGCACGACCGGCAGAGTGGAAGCTTCGCCCACGGCGCGAAAGTGCTGGTACTGGCCTTCCTGGTTGGGCTTGTTGTAGTAGGGATTGGCGGAGAGAATAGCGGTGACACCGGGCACCTGGCAGGCGGTGCGGGTGCGCTCGCACGGCCTCCCGGGTGGCGTTGTGGGTGCAGCCTGCCCAGACCGGAACGCGGCCTCCGGCAGCCTCGACCGTGATGCGAATGACGCGCAGCCACTCTTCTTCATTCAGCGTTGGCGTTTCGCCGGTCGTGCCGCAGGCTACGAGGAAGTCGATGCCGCTTTCGATCTGCCAATCCACCAGCGCATGCAGCGCAAATTCGTCCAGGCTGCCGTCTCCGCGAAACGGAGTGACCAGCGCAGTTCCACACCCAGTAAGTTCCATAACACATGGAGTCTATCACCGGGCGAAAGCGGCCGGAGCGTGCTGTGCGCGACGGCTGGCGGGTGCGAAAAAACGATTTCGCTGGCGACTCGCATTGCGGCACGGCTTGAAGGGGCTACGAGCGGCTGCCCAACTCCTGCATCAGTTGCATGGCGAGCCGTGGTTCTCCGGGAACATTGGGTCCCTTGACGCGGCAGGCGCGAAGGTACGCATCGAGCGGCAGCCACGGTTCAGTATCGCCCGCCAACTCGCGCAGGGCGACGACCTCCACCGCCAGTTCGCGCAGACGATCGGCCTCGGCCCAGCCGCGTTCGCGCGAGCGAGGAGCCATGTCGCCGTCGGGCAGACCGGGCGGCGCGGGTTCCATCCTCACTGTCTTCCAGCAGATCGAGTGCCGCGTTCACCCGCTCCATCCGCTTGACGTGGCGATCGTGCGGCAGGCGGTGCTGTTCGGTGTGGATGGAGTCGCGCTGATCAAACAGGCCCCAGCGCCCACGCGCACACTCCGGCAGGCATTGCAGCAGCAGCGCCTCGAACTCTTCCTTGGCCTGCGCCAGCCGCAGTTCCCGTTTCTCGTTTCGTTTATTTCGGCCCATGTGCCCTTTCGTTTTGGATGGCGCCGGCTAGGTCCAGAAGGCGCGGTCGCTCGGCACCTTGTCTGCCAGTTCGTCGCGCTTGAGATCCTGCAGGAAGCGCAGCGCCAGCTTCGGTTCCGGCAGCGCGGAGTCGACCGCGCGCAGCGCGATGAACCTGTCCAGCAGTGGAAAGCTGGAGGTGTCGCCGGTCTCGGCGCGCAAAGCAACGATCTCCTCTGCCAGTTCGACCACGCGTTCGGCCTCAGGCCACGAGTAGTACTTACGCGTGAACTCGATGCCGTGCACGCGCTCATGCTGCCCGAACAATCCCCAGCGGCCACGGGCGCATTCCGGCAGGCATTTGAGCAGGAGTTGCTCGAACTCTCTGCTGGCCTGTGCGAGCCGCGGTTCCCGGTCGCGTCTTTGTTGTGCGGAGCCCATGAATTAGCTTAACGCGTTCGCATGCGACGGGTAGGATATACCCGAGAAAGGCGCACCCATGAAGCGATGGTCTCGACTCCCCGGCGTCTCCCGAGTGCCAAGATCCGCGCAGCAATTCCGATGGGAACGCATTCGAAGCAGGGGGAGAACCCGCTACATCTGGGTTCGATGGGTGTTGGGCTGGGGCGGAGGCATGGCCCTGGTGTTGACCGCGCTGGCGCAGTTCACGCACGAAGGGCCGAACGTGGAGCATGTGTTGATACACTGCTGCTCATCTCGTGATCTGCGGGCTGGCCGGATACCTTGTCGGGCGCTGGCTCTGGTCGCGGTTTGAGCGCAAGTTTCCGCGCGCAGAGTCCCAATTTCTAGCGCCATGCTTGCCGGGGTTAAGAATCCGGCAGCATGGCTTCAAAAATCAGGCTACTTGGCCAGATACTTATCGAACCAGCCCGCGACGAGGCGATCGCATTCCTTGCTCTCCGGCAGTGTTGGGTTATTCCAGAAGGCATGTGGCAGAGCTTCGAAGACTACTAGTTGCGCATCGGCACCGGCGCGCAAATAGGCGCGATGGAGCAGGGTGGTCCCGCTCAGCAGCAGGTCGCGGCCGCTGGTGATGAAGAGGGTGGGCGGCATCCCGTGAAGGTCGGCAAACATCGGGGACAGGACCGGGTCGTGCAGATCGGTCTGCGCCGAATACTCCAGGTTGTGGAGTTTGTCTGAGGGCGGCTCGAGGTGCCCGGAGAGCCCGTTCAGCGCATACATGGCCTGCGAATCGCCCAGACGGCTGAAGTCGCCCATGCCCGAGAACACGCCCATGGCTCCGGGAAGCGGGAGGCCAAGCTGCTTGAGACGCACAGCCACTTCGGCGGTGAGAATCGCGCCTGCCGAGGTTCCATACAGGCCGATTTTGCGCGGCTGATACGTCTTCAGCATCTCTTTGTAGACTGCGACGGTGTCGTCGACGGCGGCGGGGAAGGGATGTTCCGGAGCGAGACGGTAGAGGACTGCGACGACCTTGGTGCCGGTGAGATTGGCGATAGGAACCGTTTCGGTCAGCGATCCGGAGTCGGAGTTGAAGCCGCCGCCATGCACGTTGATGAGTACGCGATCCTTTTTGCCTTCGGCGATGGTCAGCGGCGTGATGATCTTTACAGGAACTCCGGCGATGGTGTCCGGTGCGACATTCGCGGGATAAAGGCGCGCGTGATTCTTCGCCTGCGCGGGCCTGCCATTCATCGGTGCCCTTGCGCCGGGCGGCAAGATCGTTGGGACCGGCGGCATCGGAGGCTGGCCGGGCCAGCATCTTCTGTGCCTCGGGACTGATGGTGGTCGGCACCGGCACTATGCGCGTCACGTGTGCCGTGCCGTTGCTGTCGATGAAGCTGGTGTCGGTCTGGGGCGCGTCTTTGGCGGTGGTCGCGGGCGCACTCTGCTGCGCGAGGCCTGAAGGCACGGCAGTCATTCCCATGCAAGCGACAGCCAGAACTAAGGCTGGGGTTGATCTTGTCAACAATCTCATCTTCCAATCAGGCGCATCCGGCATTTTCTCCCGCCGCCCATGCTAGCGCATTTGTGGCTGCGCTGGTGCGGAGGTGGCTTTGCGGGTTGGCGCAATATAAGTAATCGTTGCGGATACGAATTGCAGCTCTCCGTCGAAGGCTGCTCCAGCGGAGACAAAGAGAGAGCGCCGCTCCCGATGTTCGCGAGCAAGTTAGGGAGCTTGTAGCGAATGGGACCTTTGACTGCGGAAGGGTCGACAGGCACGCCCCGCTGGGTGACGACGATCTCCCCGGAGGTCACGAGGTCTCGGGCGGCTGGCGGACCGGCTCCATGAGCGGCTGCCAGAGGGCGCGCGGAGCGGGCTGAGTTCCTTGTGCGGCGCAGGCACGAGCCACTTCGGAGGGGCAGATGGATTTTCCGGGCCGCGCTGCCGCAGCAGTTCAAGGATGCGTTGCGCGGATGGAATCGTTGATGAGCATGGGTGGTGAGTCTAGCGGCGCGCTTCCCTGCAAAAGAAAAGCCGCGCCTCGCGGCACGGCCTGTTGGATGGCTCTCATAACGGTCCCTATTTCCTTCTTGCCGAAGCGATAGACCACCCCGATATTGAAGCCGCGATTGTGCTGAAGCGTGCTGCCGTAATCGGTGAGCAGGTAGGTGGGAGTGATGCGGAGGGCGAGGGCGGGACTGACGTTGTAGTCCAGCGGCACGCCGACGCTCACGTTGAAGACGGTCGCATTGGGATAGAGGCCGACGAGGCTGCCGGGAAAGCCGCCGGTGCCGGTATCGAAGTTGCCGTGTCCTACGCCGCCGAGCACCTGGATGCTGGTCGCGAATCGTGGTCCGCGCGTGATGCGGTATTGCGGTCCGGCGAGGAAGGTGTACTGGCTGATGCTGGGGTTGTGAATGGCAAATGGATTATTGCCGGTGTAGGTGGTGCCGTAGTAGCCGCGGAAATCCGCCGTGATGCCGAACCTGGGGCGGAGATAGTCGGTGATGCCGACGTTCCACGCTGCTTCACTATTGTGTTGCAGGGTATTGCCGGGGCGAAACCGCAGGTAGCCGCCGCCGAAATAGGTCTCGAACTGGTGACCGTAGGTATCCTGCACGATCTGAGCGATGCGGCTCTGGCGGCGCGCGCGGACGCGGGCCTGGGCATCGCGCAACACTCTGGCACGTTGCTCGGGAGTCTGTTCATTTTGAGCGGGCGCTGCCTGCTGTTGTGCATCGGGGGTTGGCGAGGCTGGCTGGGTGGTGTCCTGGGCGCAAAGGAGCGATAGGGACAGAAGGAAGAGCGAAAGAATCGGGTACACTCGGTAGCCGTTGCGCTTGCGGCGATGCATCAAACTGAAAGCCTCCACTACTTGCTGACCTCTCGGGACGAGACACTCAAAATGGTATCCTTACCTCCATTAAAACACTTGCATCGATTCTCAGGCCCTGCTTTCCTGTAAAACGAGACCGGGTATTCGCGACAGCACGAAACCTGGGTAGCGTACAACTCGTCTCTCACCACGAGGTTTGAAGACACATGAAATCATTTCTGCTTGGTTTGCTGATCGGCTTGCTGGCCATCCCGGTCTTCGCGTTTCTGTATCTTCGCTTTGGGAATCCGCCGGTCGCGGCGGCCGATTCGGCGTTTCCGATGGAGGCGCAGATCGTGCACGTGCCGCTGAACGCGCGCATCGATAAGGAAGCACCGAAGTCCGCTCCCATTGAAGCCAAGCGCACCCAATCTCGAGATCGGCGCCCACATCTATCGCGAACAGTGCGCGGGGTGCCACGGCCTGTATGGACGGCCCTCGAATTTCGCCAGCCAGATGTATCCGCACGCGCCGCAGTTGTGGGCGCCCCACCGTGCCGGGGTGGTGGGGGTGAGCGATGATCCGCCGGGCGAAACGTATTGGAAGATTGCGAATGGAATCCGGCTGACGGGGATGCCGGCTTACAACAAGGTTCTGAACGACACGCAACTGTGGCAGGTAACGCTGCTGCTTGCGAACGCCGATAAGCCTCAGCCGCAGGGGGTGTTGGAGCTACTGAAGCAGCCTCTGATTCTGGAGCCGAACGGTGAGCCGACCGAAGGTTCGACGGTGCAGAGCCCAGGGCCTCAGACGGCTGCACCTCCGGCTGTTCCCGCCGTCTCGAAGTAGGCCCGGGCCGGCGATCGAGCAAGCTGGCCCGGGTTGTGGCACAGACTTATTGCGGGCCCAGCGTGTACGTCACTCCGGTGGTGAACTGGAAAGAATTCCGCTTGGTCGGCGGTTCGGTGGCGGGCGGATCATTCAAATAGCTGTCGATGGTCGCCACCGAGAAGCCGAGGCGCTTGTAAACCGGGAAGGTCAGGGTGGTCGTTTCGTTGCCGGAGTACGCGCGGGAGTTGTTGTACGCGGGAATGAACGCGGCCTGCTGATCGAGCAGGATGGTCTTGGTCACTTTGAGCAGATAGGTCGCCGAAAAGGTGGAGCCGATCAGGTTCTGGTTCGATCCGGCGCCTGAGCTGAGGAACTGCTGCTTCTCATACTGCATGGTGGCCTTGAGGTCGAGAGTCTGCCGCGGGTGCTTGATGGCGGTCCAGCCCACTCCAGCGCCGTAGATCTGCTGCAGATCCAGACCCTGCGAATAGTTGTGATCAAAGGCCGTCTGCGCGAGCACGAAGAAGCGGGGCGAGAGATACTCGTCGCGCTCAGCCGCCGCGTGGTAGATCGCGGTCTTGGCGAAGGTGGAGGGGAACAACACTCCACCGACGGTGTACGCGGGCGTGGTGATCTTTCCATAGGAGCCATTGAAGTCGATGCTGGTCTTGTTGCGCGTATTGAGCCAGCTCACGACAGGCACGGTGCGCAACAGGGCGATGGATCCATTGAAGGTGGTGGTGTTGTCGGTGGCCTTGACCAAAGACGCGCCGGCGGTCGCCGCACCGGCCCAGCCATGCAAGATTCCAGGCTCATGGCGGATCTGGTCTTCAAATGTTTGCTGGTCGATCACGTATTGCGCATTCTTCACCGCAATGGTTTTAGTCTGCCCGTTGCCTGTATTTACCGCGATCTGCTGATTGTCGATGGTGATGGCGCCCTGGGGCACGTCGGTCAGCGGGGTTTTGGTAACGTGCTGGCCTTTTTCGAAGACGGCGAATTTGTTGGCCGAGCGAATCTCTTTGACCTTGTCGAGTCCCACGGTGATGTCGCCGGCAATGTCGCTATGGAAGACGACGCTGCCCTCAATGGCGCGCACGAACTTGCCACTGAGCTGGTCGCCGTTGTTGAACACGATCACGTCGGGCGAGGCTTTGGCGTCTTTCGCGTCGGCGCTGGCGATCGACGGGACGGCGGTGATTGCGGCGATCAACAGCACGGCGGCGATGAATGCTGGAACGGAAAACATGCGAGTCAGGGTCCTGGAGGAATTTGTCATGGGATGAGACCTGTGGCTCCTTGAGGATGAGTCGTGGTGATGAGTTTGAGCAGGGCCTCTTGGGTGGCTGCTCCGTATGGGTTGGTGCCTGGGCCCGACGAACACCGCTGATGGAGCGGTATATGCTCATAACCGGGAGCACGACGAAATGAACTGGATACAGCGGTTGAAAGTGGCGCTGGGTGCGATCGCCAACGTGTACGGCATCTCTACGCAAAAGCCCAGCCCGAAGATAATCCGCCGCGCAGCAGAGCCAGCCGATCCAAAGCGATGAGCAGGCTAACGCTTGTCACAGGATACCTCTATGAAAGCAAATGACGAAATGCTTGAGGCTGGATTGGGGCGACCGCTCCCATTAGAATGGAGTCATGTCGCTGACTCGCCAGCAGGCTCTTGAATATTTTCGCTCCGATGATCTGATCGGACTCGGGATGGAAGCAGACGCGGTTCGGCGGAGGCTTCACCCCGAAGGCGTCGTCACGTACATCATCGATCGCAATATCAACTACACGAATTTCTGTACGGAGTACTGCACGTTTTGCGCGTTCTATCGGCCGCTGAAGGGCAAGATGGCGTCGGAAGGGTACATCCTCGACTTCGAGACCATCTACCAGAAGATCGCCGAGACGGTGGAGATGGGCGGCACCGGCGTGCTGATGCAGGGCGGGCTGCATCCTGACCTGAAGATCGAGTGGTTTGAGCGGCTGCTGCGCGGAATCAAGCAGCGCTTTCCGCAGATCTGGCTGCATTGCTTTTCGGCTTCGGAGATTCTCGCGATTGCGGAATACAGCGAACTTTCGGTGCGCGACACCATCGCGCGGCTTCGGGATGCGGGGCTGGATTCCATACCCGGCGGCGGAGCGGAGATTCTCGACGACGAAGTGCGGCACCGGATCGCGCGGTTGAAGTGCGGCACGGAAGACTGGCTGCTGGTGCATCGCACCGCGCATCAACTCGGCATGCGCACCACGGCGACGATGATGTTTGGCGTGGGCGAGAGCTTTGAGCACCGCGTGAACCACTTCGAGCAGGTTCGCCGGCTGCAGGAAGAGACCGGCGGATTCACGGCCTTCATTCCGTGGAGCTTTCAGCCGGGCAATACGGCGCTGGGCGGCCGCGGATGGGACGAGGCCACGTCGGTCGAATATCTGAAGGTGCTGGCGATCTCGCGCCTCTACCTCGACAACATTGAGAACGTGCAATCGAGCTGGGTGACGCAGGGCTTGAAGGTGCTGCAACTCGGCCTGCGATTCGGCGGCAACGATGTGGGTTCGGTGATGCTGGAAGAGAACGTGGTGAAGGCCGCAGGTACGGCGAATTGCACGACCGAAGAAGAGCTGCGCCGAGTGATTCGCGATGCGGGCTTCAAGCCGGTGCAGCGCGACACGCTGTATCGGACTTTGTTTCTGAACTAGCCCCGCCAACACGCTCGACGATTCGCGCGACAAGTGGGTGAGTCCGAAACCCAATACCGATTTGCGCGTTCCCAATTCTCCGCCCACCTGTTCTTTCCACCTGAATTGCTTCCGATCAAGACGGGCAAAAACGCGGAGCACCCACTTTCAGGGCCTGCCCAGGCGACACTGTGCCCGGTTCGGCTTCGGGGTATAATTCGACGTTTCCTGTTTCATTGCAAGAGGAACGACATGTCGCTTTCGGACGATTTCCTGGCTGATCCAGTCAGTTACTGCACACCGCGCAGCGCGGGAGGTAAGGGGCGAATCCTGATCGTGGCCGAACGAGACCAGGTGACGCTGAACGCAAAAGCCGGCTACTCCAGCGTAGACAAGCGAGACCGAGTCTCGTACAGCCGCATCGCGCAGGGAGTGAGCATCGGGCAACAGATGCAACAGGTGACGATTCCTGCCGGATCTGAGGCCATCGTTGCCGAAGTCAAGAAGAATCCTCCCGATCCCAAAGATTTCGGGAAGCGGGTCGGCGAGTGGTTCCCATGCTTCTATCTGCCGTGGCAGGCACAGGCAACCTACCGTACTACGCTGCGCCACCCAGGAGGATTTCTGGACGAGCCACGCATCTTCGTGACCTCGACGGTGGACGGCTGTTCCGTTGTCGTAGAAGGTTCGCCTGAGAACCCCACCGTCTATCACCTGAATGACGCAGGCGGAGGCGGCGCGATGCCCGCGTCGACCGCGCTTCCAGCCCAGCAGGGATACTGGGGGCCCAAGGCCACCACCATGGAAACTCGCTTCCAGGGCGCGCGAAGTCCCAAGGATGTTCGCGCCCAGGCCGCCAACCCGCTGGCTCCCGCGCTTGCCGGGAGCCAAGGCGGTTCACGCCATGGACTACATGGACGTGACGGAGGCGAATTTTCCCGGCCTCAACACTGAGGTAGATCAGCACCTTCACTCGCAGCGGGCCAGGCAGCTGGTGAAAGACGCAGTCAAAGTGAAGTTCGAGCAGTCGCTTTACAAACCCTACGGCACTGTCTTCGGTTGGAAGCAAACCACGACATGGCGCTTCTTCTACCAGAAGCGCGCGGTGATCTTTTACATGTACCGGGTGACGGACAAAGGGGGCAAGGTCAGCACTGCGGCGGTTCCGCGCCAATGCGGATTTCAGCTCGACGAGTTCTGGCCAAACGGCAGCGGCGTGGCGGTAGGCAAGCTGCTGGTTCCCTGAGTTCGGAAACGCGGCGGCTGAGTTCCCTGCCCCTTGAGGGCGCCCGAATCGATCAGGATTCGACGCAGCGGAACGAACCATCTATAGTGCTTCGATGCGAATGCCGGTTCGATTCCTCTCTGTATGCGTGGGTGCCTGTCTCGGGAGTTTGGCTGGGAGCGCGGGTGCTCAATCGCTGCTGGTAGTCAACCAGGGCGACACCAGCGTCAGCATCATTGATCCTGTCGTCGGGCAAGGAGCTGGCTACCGTTGCGGAGCACACCTCGGGCGTTCACGGACACGAGATCGCGGTGTCGGCAGACGGCCGCACTGCGTTTGTTCCCGATCTATGGCAGCACCGGTGTAGGTAAGCCTGGAATCGATGGGCACGAGATGCTCTTCATCGATATCGCCTCTCGCAAGATTGTGGGGAACATCGATTTCGGTCATGGAGTGCGGCCGCATCTGCCGGTGCTCGATCCAGCCACGGGCATGCTGTACGTAACGACGGAACTGGATAAATCGGTGACCATCGTCGACCCGAAAACGCGCAAGATTGTGGGCGCGGTTCCGACCGGGCAGGACGAGTCGCACATGCTGGCGATCTCGCACGATGGAAAGCGCGGCTACACGGCCAATGTGGGGCCGGGCACAGTGTCGGTGCTCGACATGGCGGGAAGGAAGACGCTGGCCGTGATTCCGGTTTCGAAGCATGTGCAGCGCATCTCCATTTCGAATGACGACAAGCTGGTCTTTACTGCGGACCAGACCAAGCCGGAGTTAGTGGTGATCGACACGGGCACGCAACCAGGTGAAGACGCGGGTGGCGCTGCCCGGCACCGGGTATGGCACGGCGGCCACTCCGGATGGACGATGGCTGCTGGTCGCTGTTCCGTCGACCAACGAGGTAGCGGTCGTGGACCTTTCGTCGATGCAAGTCGCGCGCACGATCAGCGTGCCCAGTTCGCCGCAGGAGGTTTTGATTCCGCCGACAGGAACGGTCGCCTATGTCTCCTGCGCACAGAGCGGAAAGGTCGCGGCGATCGACTTCGCGCAATGGAAGGTAGACAAGCTGATCACGGCCGGGAACTTCGCCGATGGGCTCGCGTGGGCGAAGTAGGAATAGCGTGAGACCTGGATGCGCAGCCGCATAGAACACACTGCGCGCCGGAATCCAGCCGGGTACTTTCCGAAGCAGTAAGTGAGGCCGGGAGCGCCGACGTTCGCGTACAATAAAGGTGAGCGATCCAGCTTAGAATCTGTGCGGAGGGCCAGCTCTGCTCGCATCTGTGGCGCCAAAACTGCAAGCTTTTCTAGGAGGGCACGGCACGCACACGGCGGCGATCTCGCGCTGCTGCTGTTTGCGACCCAACGCGGCCTCGGCCACTACCTGAAGACGCACTATGGCGACCGTACGTTTGAACATCTGTATCGCTGGAATGCCTTCGACACGGCGCTGCTGATTCCCTACTTCGTGGTGATGGTGATTCTGGCCTTCTATGGCATGCATCGCTATCAGCTCGTGTATCTCTACTACAAGCAACAAAAAGAACAAGGTCACCGAAGCGCCGAACCAATTTGCGGAGCTGCCGCGCGTGACGATTCAACTGCCCATCTTCAACGAGCAATTTGTGATCGACCGGCTGCTCGACGCGGTGTGCCAGATGGAATATCCGGCCGACCGGCTGCAGATCCAGGTGCTTGACGACTCGACCGACGAGACGACCGCGACGGCCAGCGCGCTGGTGAATCGCTACCGGGCACTGGGCCACCCGATCGAGTACATTCACCGGACCAATCGCTACGGCTATAAAGCGGGCGCGCTGGACTGGGGATTGAAGACCGCGACTGGCGAGTTTGTGGCGATCTTCGATGCGGACTTTGTGCCGCCGAAGGACTGGCTGATGCGCGTGATTCATCACTTTGCGTCGCCGGAGATCGGCATGGTGCAGACGCGCTGGACGCACCTGAATCGCGACTACAGTTTTCTCACGCAGGTCGAGGCGATCCTGCTGGACGGGCACTTCGTGCTGGAGCATGGCGGGCGTTCGCGCTCGGGCGTGTTCTTCAACTTCAACGGCACGGCCGGCATGTGGCGGCGCATCGCGATTGAAGAGGCCGGCGGATGGCAGCATGACACGCTGACCGAAGACACAGACCTCAGCTATCGTTCGCAGCTGGTGGGCTGGAAGTTCAAATATCTGCAGGATGTGGAGTGCCCCGCGGAGTTGCCGATTGAGATGACCGCGTTCAAGACGCAGCAGGCGCGATGGGCCAAGGGGCTGATCCAGACCTCGAAGAAGATTCTGCCGCAGGTCTTCAAGAGCGACGTGCGATTCCATATGAAGCTTGAAGCGTTTTATCACCTGACGGCGAACCTGAGTTATCCGCTGATGGTGGTGCTGTCGACGCTGCTGATGCCGGCCATGGTGATTCGTTTTTACCAGGGCTGGTTTCAGATGCTGCTGATCGACGTGCCGCTGTTCATGGCATCGACCTTCTCTATCTCGTCGTTCTACCTGGTCTCGCAGAAGGAGCTTTTTCCCGGTCGCTGGTACAAGACCTTTCTGTATCTGCCGTTCCTGATGTCGCTGGGCATCGGCCTCACGGTGACGAACACGCGGGCCGTGCTGGAGGCGCTGTTGGGCATCAAGAGCTCGTTCAAGCGCACGCCCAAATACCGCGTGCTGAAGAAGGGCGAGAAGACGCAGGCGGCCAAGTATCGCAAGCGGCTGGGCATCGTGCCCTGGATCGAGCTGCTGATCGGCTGCTACTTCGCGCTGACGATCTGGTACGCGATCAGCAATGAGAACTACTTCACCGTGCCGTTCCTGCTGTTGTTCGTGGTGGGCTACTGGTACACGGGCTTGCTGCTCGTTGCTGCAGGGACGTTTTGAGGGCTGGCGGCGCAAGGGCGCGAACCTGGATGAATCTTCGCCGAAGCCGTTCCCGGTGGGCGTTTAGCAGCGGCTCGCGTCGAATCGTCCGCGGCATCATCCAATGCTGATATGCCGCTTCGCCGCACCGCTGTAGAGACATCTGAGCCAGTCGCATTCGCTGGACTCACCGGAGGGACATCCGGCCCGCACACACGTGGTTGATGGCCTTCAGCGTGGGCGCGATTGTCGCCAACATCTACTACATTCAGCCGCTGCTGTCCGCGATCGCCTCCAGCTTCCACATTTCGGTGCCAAGGGTTGGCACGATTGCCATGTTGACCCAGCTCGGCGCGGCCATGGGCATGCTGTGTTTCGTGCCGCTGGGCGACACCAAGGAACGGCAGGCGCCTGATCGTCGGGTTGATCGCGGCGGAAGCCGTGTGCCTGGCCATGATGGCGACGGCGCAGAATGTGGTGTGGCTGTCACTGGCGAGCTTTGGGATTGGGCTGACCGCTTCGACGGTTCACGTGATTGTGCCGTTCGCGGCGCAATTCGCTTCTCCGTGCACGGCGTGGCGCTACCGTGGGCGCAGTGCTGTCAGGGCTACTCTTTGGGATCCTGCTGGCGCGGACGTTCAGTGGATTGCTGGCCGAGTGGATGGGCTGGCGCGCCATTTACTGGGTGGCCGCCGGCATGATGCTGTTGCTGGCTGCCTTGATTCGCGTGGGCCTGCCGAAAAGCAGGCCGGAGTTGACGCTCTCGTGGCTGCAGCTCCTACGCTCGACGGTCGCGCTGGTTCGCGCAGCAGCCGGTGTTGCGCGAAGCTGCGGCACTCAGCGCGATTCTGTTTTGCGCGTTCAGCGCCTTCTGGACAACGCTGGTCTTCTTCCTGCGCACGCCGCCGTATCACTACGGCAGCGGCGTGGCCGGGCTGTTCGGCCTGGTGGGCGCGGCCGGAGCCCTGTGTGCGCCGTTCATCGGCCGGCTCGCGGATCGCTACGGAGCCAGGCGCAACGTGCTGCTGGCGCTGCTGCTGACGCTCGGCTTCTTTGTGGTGCATCTACCTGTTTGGCAGGCATATCAGTGGATTGATCGCAGGCGTGATCCTGCTGGATGTCGGCGTGCAGGCCGGGCACGTGTCGAACCAGACCCGCATTTACGGATTGTTGCCGGAGGCGCGCAGCCGCCTGAACATGGTGTACATGATGTGCTACTTCATTGCGGGCGCGTTCGGCTCGTATGCTGGGCAGCGTGCATGTGGCAGCATTTCGCATGGACGGGCGTGTGCGGTTTCGGCGGCTCTGCGTCGCGGTGGCAGGTTGCGCTGTCTTCGTTGCGACTGCGCCATCGCGGCGTGCGCAAGGCTCGCGTTTGAGGATGCGGGGCCGCTTTGTAGTGAGCCGATTCCAAGGGAGGCACGACTGCGCTTCGAGTATCGCCCGGCTTGTTACTCTGCGTTGTATGGGATATATGTGCCGGAGTAGACTTGCTGCTCTGACCGCATGCGCTGTCGTTGCAGGGCTTCTGTCTAGATCTCCGCCCTGCCTATCGAGGTTTATCTTGCGGTCGATCTTCATCAACTATCGGCGAAATGATTCAGAGGGTGAAGCAGGCCGTCTGTTCGACGCGCTGATTTCGCGATTTGGAGAAGGCTCGGTCTTTATGGACGTTGCGGCCATCGAGCCGGGTCGCGATTTCCGCAAGGTGATCGACCAGAGTGTTGCGACCTGCAGCGTGTTGCTGGCCATCGTTGGGCAGAATTGGCTGGATTCGAAGGATAGCTCGGGCAGCAGGCGGCTGGACGATGCAAACGACTTCGTGCGAATCGAGTTGGCATCGGCGCTGCTTCGAGATACTCCCGTGGTGCCTGTGCTGGTGCACGGCGCCTCGATGCCGCGCGTGGATCAGCTTCCAGACGACCTGAAAGAGCTAGCCTACAGAAATGCCGTGGTGCTGACGCACGGTCGCTGGAAATCGGACATCGATGTGCTGGTGCAGGCGCTGCGAGGCTATCTCCCTGCGAAGCAGAACCTGCTCCATCGTCTGCCACCGCAGGCGAAGGAGAGCGGCCAGATCCTGCCTCTCAGACAAACCGGCGGCGGCGCAAGCCATGAAGCAAACGCATTCGAGCCACAGACGATTGAACGCGTGACCAGGGATCTGGCAGCTTTATCGGACCGATCTCGGGGATCGTGGTGAAGCGGGCTGCGGAACAATGCTCTTCACTGGAAGAGTTGTGGCGCCAGGTGTCGAAGGGAGATTGTTCGCGAGACGGACCGCGAGAAATTTGTGCGGATCTGTCAACGGAACCAAGCCGCCGTTGAAGGCACGCCTGGGTTCTTAGCGATTCGGTTGCTTGCTGCAGGGCAAGTGTCGCAGCGAGTTCCGTCGAAGGTATACGCCGATTCGAGACGCGAATGGGTTTCGGGGAATCGCCGGGACCGATCTCGCCATCCGATAGACATGTCACTCACGAAAGCTGTGCGCCAGGGGAAGCGCTATCTGAACCCTGTGCCGACGAAAATAGGCGGGATCTCCCTGTCGTTTAAAGTGGGACCCCGCATTCTATTTGGCGGCGCTGCGCGAGTTCCGAATCATGTCTTAGGTCCCTTTCACACCGATCCGCGGGTGTATCAATTGCCGCCGCGATCGGGCCTGCGGGTGACCTGGTTCGGTCATTCCTCCTCGCTCGTCGAGATCGATGGCGTTCGCATCCTCATCGACCCGGTCTGGGACGAGCGCGCCGCACCGACGCAGTGGGCAGGTCCGAAACGGTTTCTTTCCACCCACTCTTGCGCTCGAAGCCTGCCGCCGATCGACGCCATTCTGATTTCGCACGACCACTACGACCACCTCGGAAAGGGAACGGTTCAACAGCTGGCGCGCATGGAGAGTTTGAAGCAGACACGCTGGATTACGGCGCTGGGAGTGGGGTCGATCCTGTCAAATTTCGGCGTCGCATGTGACAGGGTGACTGAGATGGATTGGACGGATCGGCACAGGTGGGTGCGGTGACGATCACCGCGCTGCCGGCGCGGCACTTCTCTGGCCGCAGCTTATCCAATCGCTTCGAGACGCTCTGGGCCTCGTTCGCGCTCATAGGCCCGGACCACCGCGTCTACTATGGCGCCGATTCCGGCGAATGGCCCGGCTTCTCCGAGATCGGCCGGAGCCATGGTCCATTCGATCTAAGCATGCTGGAGATTGGCGCGTTTGATCCTCTCTGGGCGGACATTCATATGGGTCCCGATGGCGCGGTTCGCAGCTTCCGGGCACTGGGTGGTCAGGGGCTGCTGATGCCAATTCACTGGGGACTGTTCGATCTCGCGCTGCACCAATGGCAGCAGCCTATGAAGAAAATCGTAGCAGTGGATGATTTGAAATTGTGGGCGCCCACACCGGGCGAGCCTACGGAGCTGGTTCGCGGCGAAGAAGTTCGCTCGAGTTGGTGGCGTTAGAGGTCTCCGGCACTTTGAACGCCGCGCCGTTCCGACGTGATTAGACCGACGCGGCTGAGTTAACTATTCGGAACGTGGGCTACTCCAGCCTTCCTTCGAGCCACGCCGGCAACCCGGCCGCGGGAAGGCGAACGCCAACGTAAAAGGATCCGAAGAGAGCATAGACGGCGCTCACTTGATCGAAGCGCATCTCGTAGATCAGCTTCTTAAAGACCAGCGGATCTTCGGCGAACAGGTCGACGCCCCACTCCCAATCGTCGAATCCGATGGAGCCGGTGATGATCTGTTTCACTTCATCGGCGTAGCGGCGGCCGATCATTCCATGCTCGTGCATCATGCGCTGGCGGTCGGCCATGGGCTCGGTGTACCAGTTGACCTGCTCGCCGCGTTTGCGATCCATGGGGTAGAAGCAGGCATATTTGGCAGCGGGGATCGCAGGATAGACGCGCTGCGACATGGCATTCGCCTGCCTGGCAAGAACTTCCTGAACCCCGGCGTTCCACTCCGGCGAAAAGGGCTGCAGTCCCTTCTCTGCGAGCGCCGCATAGGTCTTGGCGGACGATTCATAGAGCCCCAGTTCCACGATCGAAAGGTAGGAATGGGTAGGCTCGAGAAAGCCGTGCAGTTCAATTTGAGCCAGGGCCAACTCGACGCGATTCAAGTCTTCAAAGGAATCGCGGAAGTGGATGAGCATGAGGTCGCCCTTGTGTCCGAGATGAGAGAAGAGGGCTGACTGGTTGGGATGACCTTCGCTCGCGCCCGCTTCCCATGTCTGGAGCAACTCCGAGGCTTGCTGACCGATGCGCTCGCGTTCACTCGCTGAGAGAGCGCGCCAAGCCTTCCAGTTGAAGCGAAACATCTGGTGCAGCACGCTCGAACCTTCAATCGTAAGTGGAACAGGGGGCAGATCCGTCAAAGCTAACCTCCTCAGAGTCTCTCCCACCGGCGGTGATGAACGTTGCGAGCGGAAGCGATTCCGCGCGTGGCCATCAGGGAGAATCCGGGGTTGTCACGATCATATCGTTTGCAGAAGCGGAGGGGAAACCTTCCGCATGCGGGGACTTCGCGATTCGCAGTTCAGGCGTGATCGCTGGAGAGAGCGCCCATCTCCCGCGGAGCGCGTTGCTCCTCAGAGATATCGCTTCGCTGCCACTCGAGCACCTGCTCCACGGCTTCGAGGAGAGAGGTGGCGACGCGATCCGGCCGTGTGGTTCCAAATCTTTCCTTGGATCGAAGCGGGTCGACTGTACTTCGCCAGAGGCAAACGATCAAGCGGTTCTCGGGAAGATATTTGCGCATCTCCACGCAAATCGCGCGGGATTGTTTGAAGGCGAAGGGCGGCAGCGCGGAGACACAGATGACCGTGCTGGGCTCCTCGGCCAGACGCTCCAGGATCTCCTGGCACAAAGCGCTCGCCGGGAGCATGAGGGTGCGATTGCCGGCATTTTCGAGCAACTGCGCCAGCATGGTGCTGGCGATTTCGTCCGCCTGTTCGTTGACCGCGACGCAAACGACTGGATAGGGTCGAATACCCGGTTTCGGCGGGCGCTTCGGCCTCAGTCTTCTTCGCCGAGTAATCGGTCAGTTCGGCCACCAGTTCGGCGGCACTTTGATACAGAAATGCTGTGCGCACTTCATCCAATGCGCCCTTGTGGCGGTCTTGTTCGGCGAGCGCGAGCGCCGGCAACACCATGGTGTCATAGAGATCGTTCAGCGACCGGTCTTCAAGGAAGGTATCGGCGATGAGGTGCGCCTCGGGATAATCCATGGCCAGCAGTCGTTCGTAGAACTTCGCCTCCGCGGACAGTTCCGCATCGTCGCCCGAGCAGCGTATGCAGGAAGGACATCTGCGGGACATAGCGGCCCATCACGATGAGACAGACAGTGAGCGGAGTCGAGAGCACCAGGCCAGGCCAGCCCCAGAGGAGCGTCCAGACGATGGCCGTGGTCAACAGCGCGAGCGAAGAGATGCCGGTATGCGAACCATAGAGCCAGGGCTCGATGAAGTTGCTCAAGCTGAATTCAATCACCCCGAAGAGGAGCAGGACCAGCAGCGGCGGCCACCAGGTATTGAATACGGCCAGAGCGAAGAGGAGCGGCAAAGTGGCGCCGATGACGGTGCCAACGTAGGGCACGATGCGCAGGATGCCGGCCAGCGCGCCCCAGAGTGTAGCGTTGGGCACGCCGATGCAGTACAGGCCGATGGCGACCACGACCCCGTAGCTGGCGTTGACCGCGAAGTTCATGATGAGGTAACTGCTGATGCGTTGAGCCGCGTCATTCAGCGCCTGGGTCATGAGGTTGAGGTGGCCCATGCCGGCCAGCAGCAGGAGGCGATTGCGGAGATCCTCGCGCTTGACCAGCATGTAGATGGTGAAGATGAAGACGATGCCCGCTTCGCCCAGCGGCTTGCCAATCGGCACCACCACGTCGCGCAGCGATTGCAAGGTACTGCGGGCCGGTTCGATCACGGTCACGGGCAGCGGATTTTCAGGGGTCGCAGTTGGCTGTTTGCTCTGTACGGCCCGCCGGCGGGAGGCGGCAGGGGTTGACGTGGTGATTTCGTTTTTGGGAACGGTGGTGATTTCCTGGCCGATGGCTCGCAAGCTCTCAACGGCTCGGGCGAGCGGGCCGGCGGTAGGCGCATGGAGCGCGGCGACCTTGTTATGGATATTGATCTGGTAGTCGGAGAGGCCATCGGCGACGCCAATGAGTTGGTTGGCGACGACCCATCCGATGGTGGCGATGATGAGCGCCGCGCCCAGCACCACGATGCCGACGGCGGCCATGCGGCCCAGTTTCAGCTTCTGCAGGAAGATGACTGCCGGCGCAAGGAGAAAGTTGAGCGTCAGGGCCAGGGCGAGAGGGATGAGGATCTGGCGGGCAAAGTACAGCGTCAGGATGACCACTGCCAGCAGTAGCAGGGGTTCGCGGGCGAGCAGGGCGCGCCGGTTGGATCGTTGAGCGTCTGTCTTGTCTCGAGCCATGTCTTTGCTTGCGCCCAGCATACCGCACCGCGCCCCGGCCGAGAATGGTTCTCAGCGGCAGCCAACAGCCGCATATAGGATGCGGGCTTTCTGAAAGCGATGAGGGAGAGGGCAAATTAAAGAGGGTGAGACGAATCCGGAATTCAGAGCAGGAGGCCTGGCGGTAAATGCGCTCGTAGCAATGAGTTCCGGATCCTGCCGGCTGTGGCTACTGGGGTTGAATATGGATTCCGCATTCAAGCTTGCGGCCAGACCAGCGCCCGGACCGGGGATCGCCGGGGTCTGTCGGCAGCGAGGTGCAGGGCTCGCAACCGATGCTCGAGTATCCCTGTTCGTAGAGAGAAAGCAGCGGGATCTGAAGCTGCTCGGCGGTATACCAGACGTCGCGTGTGGACCACTCGGCAAGCGGACTGATCTTCTGCAACTGCTTGCCGTCGGGAAGCCGGAAGGTGTCGACCGCCTGAAGTTCCGCGCGAGATTTGGATTGTTCCCGCCGCAGACCGGTGAACCACAAGCCGTAGTTGCGGAGCGCCGCAAACAGCGGACCCACCTTGCGCAGCGCGCAGCAGCGATCGGGCGCGGTCTGGTTCAGGATGCCGAACTGTGCTTCCTGATCGGCGACGGACTGCTCCGGCACGATGTTGACCAGGTTCAGATTCCATTCGGCGGCCATGCGGTCGCGGTAAGCGTAGGTTTCCTGAAAGTGATAGCCGGTGTCCAGAAAGACCACGGGCACGCTGGGCAGGATCTCGGTGACGAAGCGCAAGACGACCATGTCCTCGGCCTGAAAGCTGCAGGTGACGCAGACTTCGGCTCGGGTTCGCAGCAATCTGCTGCTGGATAAGGGTTCGTGCCGCGGCGATCTTCGCATCGAGGCCGGCGACCGGAGCCACTGCGGAGGGTGAGGCGGTCTCGGTGAGTTGACTCATCGGCTCTTCTCTCTTCCTTTGAGAATCTGGAGCGATTCAAGCGAGTTCAGAATCTGCTCGACCGACCCGGAGAGTGTGGCTTCGCTGGTGAACGTCACAGTCTCAGTTGCAAACGTCGCCCGGCTTTCGTGCGAGGTCAGCAGTTGCACGTCCCGCCCGGGTTCACGATTACTGTCAGCTTCCACGATGGAGATGAGCCCGGCATCGAGCAACACGCGCCACACCTTCGGATCCTGCACGCGCGTGCGCACCACGGCACAGCCGTGCGCCAGCAGAGCCTGCTCAAGGGCGGCTGCCAGAGCACGGTCGGCGCCGACATTCACCAGGGCGGCTCCATGAGTCCAGCTTCGATAAGTCTCCTCGGGCTGCGCAAGGCCGGTTCCTTCGAGGACCTCGCGAATCATGCCTGCAGCGACCGTCGCGTTGGTGGCAGGATCGATGAGGATGAAGCTTCCGGTGGTTCGATTTTCGCGGTATGGGTCGACGAACAAAGGGCGGCTGGTCTCCAGTTGGAGAACGCCAATCTCATTCATCTCGAGCGAGGATGCGGGCTCCTGGTCAAGCGTATGGATGTTGACCCGGTGATCGACCACGGCCACCTGCGCGCGTACGGATTGGCGACGTGTGCTTGAGCAGGTAGGTCTTGCCAAGTTCGAGCGGCTCTGCATTCATCCAGACGTGGAAGCCTGGAAACGGCTGCCACGCTGAGGCGCAGCGTCGACGGAGACGATCATGTCACCGCGACTGATATCTAATTCGTCTTCGAGCGTCAGGGTGACGGAGAGCGGAGCGGTGGCTACATCCAGATCCCCGTCGAAGGTGCTGATCGACTTCACTCGACTGCGCCGGCCCGAAGGCAGCGCGAGCACGGTTTGCCCGGGGCGGACTGTGCCTGCGGCGATCTGACCCGCGAATCCGCGAAAATGCTGGTCAGGACGAATCACTCTCTGCACCGGAAGTCGAAAGGCGGCCGTCTCTGCTTCCTGATGAACGGGCACGGTCTCGAGATGTTCGAGCAGGCTTGGACCGGTATACCAGGGCATCTGATCGCTGCGGTTCACGACGTTGTCGCCTTCGAGCGCGCTGACCGGAATGCAGACCAGGTTTTTAATGCCGAGGCTGGCGGCGAGATCGAGCAGCGCGCTGCGATGCTGCTCGTAAACCTCCTCGGAGTAGCCGACCAGGTCCATCTTATTGATCGCGGCGACGATGTGAGGAATGCCCAGCAGCGAGGCAATGTAGGCGTGACGTCGCGATTGCGTGAGGATACCCTTGCGCGCATCGACCAGGATGATGGCGAGGTCGGCGGTCGAGGCGCCGGTGGCCATATTGCGCGTGTACTGTTCGTGGCCGGGAGTGTCGGCGATGATGAACTTGCGCCGGGCGTGGAGAAGTAGCGGTACGCGACATCGATGGTGATGCCCTGTTCGCGCTCGGCGCGCAGCCCGTCGGTGAGTAGAGAGAAATCGATGGTCGAGTGCTGCTCTGCCCATGGGTGCGAGTCACGGCGCGCACGTGGTCTTCGTAAACATTGTGGAGTCGTAGAGCAAACGCCCGATCAGCGTGGACTTGCCGTCGTCGACGCTGCCGGCGGTGCTGAAACGAAGCAGGTCTTTGGCCTGAGCGGCGGCCAGGAATTCCTCGATGAAGAAGTCGGCGTCAGCGGCCTGGGCAGCATTGCTGTCTGGTGGAGCAGATCTGAGCGGCCATCAGAAGTATCCCTCGCGCTTCTTCAATCTCCATCGAACCATCCTGGTCGTGATCGATGACGCGGTTCGCGCGTTCCGACGACCGGAACGAAACCAGTTCCGCAATGATCTTGGGCAGGGTGTCGGCATCCGAACGAATCGCGCCGGTGCAGGGGCTGCAGCCCAGAGAACGCAACCGGCACTTGACCCATTGCTCTTCGCCGGGCAGCGACTGCACGAACGATTGCTCGACAGGGATCAGGCTGTCGCCGCGAACCAGCATCTGCCGCTCCTTCGCGAAGTAAAGCGGCACGATCGGAATCTGCTCCAGGTGGATGTAGTGCCAGATGTCCAGTTCCGTCCAGTTCGAGAGCGGGAAGACGCGAATGCTTTCGCCGGGGCCGTGCGGCCGTTGTAGAGATTCCAAAGCTCGGGCCGCTGATTTTTCGGATCCCACTGGCCGGCCTTATCGCGGAAGGAAAAGATCCGTTCCTTGGCGCGGGACTTCTCTTCGTCGCGGCGGGCGCCGCCAAAGGCGGCATCGAAGCCGTGGGCGCGCAAAGACATCGAGCAGCGCCGTCGTCTTCAGCAGGCCGCAGCAGCGTTGCGTGCCCAGGCGCACGGGGTTGGCGCCATCGGCCAGTGCCTCTTCATTCCTCCACACGATCAGCTTCACGCCGAGTTCCTTGGTGTAGGCGTCGCGGAAGTCGAGCATCTCGCGGAATTTGTAACCGGTATCGACGTGTAAGAGCGGGAACGGAATGGGGCCGGGATGAAAGGCCTTCTGCGCAAGCCGCAGCATGACGGAGGAATCTTTGCCGATGGAATAGAGCATCACCGGCTTCTCAAATTCCGAAGCCACCTCACGGAAGATGTGGATGCTCTCGGCCTCGAGCAGCTTGAGATGACTTGTTCGCGTCGCGCTCGCGGGTGGTTCCGTAACCAGGGTCGCCATTCGGGTTATGCCTCTGCCGCTCCATATTCAGGAGCAAGATGAAATGGAAAAGGGGCAAGTCAATGAAAGCAGGAAAAGCCCATTTACCTGGATGGGTGTGGGTGGGCTCGTTCTTAAGAGTGATAAATCAGGAAAACTTCAGGATCTATCGACAATGCCCGCACACCCGCCACATCGTGCTGTTGCAACAACAACAGCTGCGCAGGCTTTGACAACAGGTGTGGATCGAGACAGACATCGTGCTTTAAGGATGTCGCAGTCCGGGCCTGCTGTCAATTCGAAAGGGGCGGTTGAGGGGCCGCAATCGGTCACAAAATGACTGCCGGAACGAGCAAAGCGGTTGACAAACCGGGGACTTGCTTTTAGCATCCGAATCTACGTGATGGCAAACCTCGCCTCAATCCGCACTTGTTGTTGTCCCTCCTGTTGCTAGTTCTCTAGCGCCCCGTCTTACCTTTCCACATCATTTATGGATCCTGAGCCTGCGCATTTCTGCATGCTTTGCTGTTCCGCCCCTCGTGGAGAGGTCATCGATGATCGAACTCGGGAAGAACACGTGGGAGACAGGAATTGCGAAGGATGGCTCGAACGATAGCGGTAGCTGGTTTTTTGATGGCCGCACCTGCATTCCCCGCCGACAGCGCGGCTGGGGGAGGCGCAGCATCGGGAACAAATGCCGGCGATGCGATGCACGTGCCGGCTTCGGCCGGATTGCCGGAAGTACGTGAAGTGCTGCAGCAATTTCAAAGTGTCATGCAACAACAGTCGCAGCAGTTGGAACAGCAGCGCCGTGAACTGGAAGAGCAGCGGGAAGAGCTGAAGACGCTGCGCGACCGGCTGCTGGTGAATACTGCTGGGGCACCTGAGACAAACCCCGCTGCGCCGGCCGCCGAACTCAGCGCTGCCGCGCACGCCCTCTCGCTCACATCCTCCTCCTCGTCGGTAAGTCCATTTGTTCGCTCCGGGCTGGTACAGCCCGTGGGGCAGGCAACCGCGAACACCGAATCGCCAGCACCTCTTTCCATCAAGATCGGCAACGCGACATTTACGCCGGGCGGCTGGGCAGACTTCACAGCTCTCTATCGCACGACCGATGTCGGCAGCGGTCTGGGAACGTCTTTTCGCCTCCATCCCTTTCAGCAACACGGTGCAGGGCGGTTTGTCGGAATCGCGTATCACCGCGCAGTCTTCTCGCCTGACGGTGAAAGTGGATGAAGCCGTTGGAAAAACCAAGGTGTATGGCTACGCGGAGGCGGATTTCAACGGGTATCTGCCCAGCAACGCCTACGTGAGCACCAACGGCAGCAGCTTTCGCCTGCGCGTCTTTTTCCTGAACCTCTCGCGAGGACGGTTCGATCTGCTGGGCGGCCAGAGCTGGTCCCTGCTGACGCCGAACCGGGTGGGCGTCTCCCCCTTCCTGCCGGAGATTTTCAACACGCTTCACCTCGATACCAATTACCAGGTTGGACTTACGTATGCGCGGCAGGCGCAGCTGAGGGCCGTGTATCACGCAACCGAGAATGTGGCTCTCGGGCTCTCCATTGAAAATCCGGAGCAGCTTACCGGCGGCGGGGTCAGCTTTCCCTCGCTCTTCAACACGGCCGAAGTCGACGTGAACTCCAGCACCGGAGCGGGTGGCAATACCGCCACACCCAATCTGCATCCGGACGTCGTAGGCAAGATCGCGGTGGATAAGAAGCTTGGCGGCCGCAGTTGGCACCTCGAAACCGCGGGCCTGCTTACCGGCATCCGCGTGTATACGCCTGCGTCGGTTACAAAAGGCGCGCCTGCGACTGACAGTCGCGAAGGCGGAGGCATCGCAGCCAACGTGAACCTTGAATTGGTGAAGAACTTCCACCTGATCGCCAATTCTTACTGGAGCGATGGAGGCTCACGCTACATCAACGGCCTCGGCCCCGCATTCGTCGTGGCTCAGAATGGCTCGCCGACGGCTCCCTTCCAGGCTCGCCTGATCCATTCGGGATCAGGGATGGCCGGCTTCGAGTGGAAGGCTGTTCCTTCGACCATCTTCTCTGCGTATTACGGCGGAGCGTACTTCCAGCGGCTCTCCTCGCTCGACCCGAGCAGCAAGACGCCTCTGCTGGTGGGCTACGGCTTCGCAGGCAGCCCCAATACCAACAACCGCGCAATTCAGGAGGGAACGATTTCTACGGTGACGACCTTGTGGAAGCGGCCCCCCTACGGAGCCCTGCTGTTTATCACGCAATCGTCGTACGTCACGCGGGCCCCGTGGTCTGTTGCCCCGGGAGCGCCAAAGAACGCGCATACGTTGATGGAGTTCGCAAACCTCAGGTATGTGCTGCCGTAAGCACCGGCACCAGGAAATATATGTATCCACGGCTGTAGCGATTCGAAACAGGGAGAGTATGAGAATCAGCGCCGACCATCGAAGTTCCGATTCGCAAGCAGAGCACAGCAGTATGCCTGCTGCTGCTTGTGCTGCTGAGCCTCGGGTTCGGCACCGTCGCGCGTGCGCAGCAGGCCATGCGGGTGGGGTTCTTTCCCAACCTCACCCATCCGCAGGCGCTGGTGGGCCAGGCGCAGGGCGCATTTGAGAAAGCGATGGGCCCGGGAGTTCGCGTGGAGTGGAAGGCCTTCAACGCGGGACCATCGGCGATCGAAGCCATCTTCGCCGGCGCGGTGGACCTGGCGTACATCGGACCGAGCCCAACGATTTTTGGCTTCACCCAATCCCATGGAGAAGCTCTGCGCGTAATCGCCGGAGCCTCGAGCGGCGGCGCCTCGCTGGTGGTTCGCAGCGGCGCAGGCATCTCCAAGGCTTCCGACTTTCACGGCAAGCGGGTCGCGACACCGCAGCTTGGCAATACGCAGGATGTCGCACTGCGCGCATGGATGCACGCCAACGGGTTGAAGAGCCAGGACAAGGGTGGCGACGTGCAGGTGCTGCCGATGGCCAACGCCGATCAGGCCACGCTATTTCTGAAAGGGGCGCTCGATGCGGCGTGGGCTCCCGAGCCGTGGGCCACCCGGCTCATCCACGATGCGCACGCACAGCTTTTCCTGGACGAACGCACGCTGTGGCCCAAGGGGCAGTTCGTCACTGCGCACCTCATCGTCAGCACCAAGTTCCTGCAGCAGCATCCCGACCTGGTCAAGAAGTGGCTGCAGACGCACGTGGACACCACCGATTGGATCAATGCCCATCCAGATGCCGCCAAGGCGCTGCTCAATCAGCAATTGCAGAAGCTTACCGGCAAGTCGCTTCCCGCAGATGTGCTCAGCGAAGCATATGCACGGCTGAGCGTTACGTATGACCCGCTTCGTTCTTCGCTCGTCGCTTCGGCGCAGCGATCGTTCGATGCGGGATTTCTTCGCCGCCCGCCAGACCTGTCGCAGCTCTACGACCTGAAGCTGCTCGACCAGGTACTCGCGGAAAAAGGCAGAAAGCCAGTTCCATGAGCCATTCCGTCCTGCTCCCCTCTATCGATGAACAGCCCCGCCGCCTGGCCCCGGTGCCGTTTCGCGCGCCCGCCGCGCACACCACGCACATCTCCTTGAAGAGCGTGAGCCAGAGCTTCACCACGACCAAAGGTCCGCGGCTGCTGGCCCTCGACAACATCAACCTTGAGATTCCGCCGGGCGAATTCCTGTGCATCGTCGGACCCTCGGGTTGCGGCAAGACTTCGCTTGCTGCACCAGATTGCCGGGCTCTCGTTCCCGACGAGCGGCGAGGTGCAACTGAACAGCCGCCGCGTGCAGGGCCCCGGCACCGACCGCATCCTCATGTTTCAGGAGCATGGCCTGTTCCCATGGCTGACGGTCGGCCAGAACGTCGAGTTCGGCCTGCGCATGAAGGGGGTACCGCGACGGGAGCGGGCGGAGATCGTGCGCAAGTACCTGAAGCTGGTTCACCTGGGAAATTTCAAGGACAGTTACGTTCATCAACTCTCCGGGGGCATGCGGCAGCGTGTGGCGCTGGCCCGCGCCCTGGCTACCGAGCCTGACGTTCTGCTGATGGACGAGCCTTTCGCGGCGCTCGATGCGCAGACGCGCGACCTGCTGCACGACGAGCTGGAACGGCTCTGGCAGGAGACCGGGCGCACGATTGTGTTTGTGACGCATAACGTGCGCGAGGCAGTGCGGCTGGGCGATCGCGTAGTGCTGATGACGTATCGCCCGGGATCGATCAAGAGCGAATTCCAGGTTGGGCTAGCGCGCCCGCGTCACCTCGAAGAGTCGAGGGTGGCATTGATGGCCGGCGATATCCTCGCCGAGTTGCGCGACGAGATCAACAAGTCGATCGCAGCGGAGTATGGCGCGTGAACAAGCTCTGGAAAAATGCGGCGTTCTATGCGGTGATCCTTGGGGTATGGATGCTGGTGATCCGGCTCAAGGTGTGGCCGCCTTACCTCGTTCCAGCGCCCATCGACGTGCTGCATTCGTTGCACGATGGCTTTGCGGACCACAGTTTCTGGATTGCCATCGGCGTCAGTATGAGGCGCGTGGCCATCGGCTATGCGATCTCCGTCGTGCTGGGGGTTGGGCTGGGGCTGCTGATCGCCAGCAGCAAATTTCTTGAGGAAACGCTGGGGGGATTGCTCACCAGCCTGCAAAGCCTTCCCAGTATCTGCTGGCTGCCTCTGGCGGTGTTGTGGTTTGGGCTGAGCGAGAAGGCCATCCTGTTCGTGATCGTGATGGGCTCGGTGCTTTCCATAACCATCAGCATGGAATCGGGCCGGCAGCAAATTCCCAAGATCTACCCGATGGCAGGAAGAAATTTAGGCGCGACCGGACTGAAGTTGTTCCTGTTCGTTCTATTCCCCGCGAGCCTGCCTTACCTGATTTCCGGCTTGAAGCAGGGGTGGGCTTTCGCGTGGCGCGCGCTGATCTCCGGCGAGATGATCTTCGTCTCGCTCGGCCTCGGGCAGCAGCTGATGATGGGGCGCGACCTGAACGACATGAGCCTGGTGGTGGCGGTCATGCTGTTGATCATCGCGATCGGGTGGGTCATCGATGCTCTGGTGTTTCGTGTGGTCGAAAGATACCTCCAGGCCAAGTGGGGGCTGGTTCCCGCCTGAACTGCATCGCGCGCGCTCTCTGCTCTTGCGCGTAGATCCACCTGGGTCGTGTCCGATCTCAAGCCTCCTGATCCGCGCAAGTTGCGTCCTACTCCTCAGGTAGGTTACGCTTCCACGTGTTGGCCGTTTCCCCACGGACCATCGACCACAGGTGAAAGCTCCCGCTTCCGCACTTCTATCCCTGCGAGCACACAGGCGTGAGGATTTGGAGTTGAACTGCCTTATTCGAAACAGAGGTACGCGTGGTCATGAGGGGCGGTTTGCTCCTTGTGCAACCTCTCTTCTGACCGACGAGGGACGTCGGGGTCTCCAAGGAAGTTAGCAGGCATGGCAGGTCTGGTTCTTCGTCGGCTCCGGTTGAATCGGATCTCGTGGTGTGCCTTGCTGCTCCTGTGGAGCCTGTGCCAATTTGCCCTGGGCGCAGGCAACGATACCAACATGTATGCGCCGGTCGCCACTCCGGCAGCTTCCATCAAGCAGCTCTCATTCTTCGTTCTCACCATCACGGGCTCGATCTTCGTCTCGGTCTGGGCATTACTGATCTATGTGATCGTGCGATACCGGCAGCGCGGCAAGCAGGATGATTCCGAGCCGCCGCAGGTGTACGGCAGCACCCAGGTGGAGCTGGCGTGGACGGTAATTCCCGTGCTGATCGTGGTGGTCCTGTTCCTCACCACAGCGCGCATGATCTTCGCGATTCAGGATGCGCCCAAGCCGCCGAGCGCGTTGGACGTGACGGTGGTCGGTCATCAGTTCTGGTGGGAGTTCCGGTACCCCAAGCTGGGCATCGTGACGGCCAACGAACTGCACCTGCCGGTGAGCGAGGTAAACAACCCCACGCCCACGTATCTGAACCTGCTCTCGGCAGATGTGGACCACAGTTTCTGGGTACCGCGCCTGGCTGGAAAAACGGATGTTATTCCGAACCACCCGAACACCTTGTGGATCGATCCTCATACACCCGGGCTCTATCTGGGCCAATGCGCCCAGTTCTGCGGAACCGAGCACGCCAAGATGCTGCTTCGGGTCTACGTTCAGCCTCGAGAGGAGTTTGAGAAATGGGTCAGCGCGCAACAGAAGCACGTGGCCGACAATGCTGCCGTGGCGCAGGAACGCCGGGTCTTCGAGACGCAGGCCTGCATCAATTGCCACACCGTATCCGGCACAGTAGCCACCGGCCGTTACGGACCTGATCTGACACATGTCATGTCTCGCGACACGCTCGGTTCCGGAGTCTTGCCGAATACACGCGAGAATCTTCGCGAATGGATTCGCGACCCCGATCAATTTAAGCCGGGCTGCCTCATGCCGGCCATGAAGCTCACCCAACAGCAACTGGACCAGGTCACGGCGTATATCTCAACTCTCCATTAGGCAAACGCAGCAGGAGCTTTCATGGCCGATTCTTCCATCCCGTTAGGCGGTTCGGTAGACCTCACACGACCCGCGCCCACACGCGATCTGCTGGTGGAATTGCTGCATGAGTGGGTCATTACGGTCGACCACAAGAAGCTCGGCATCCTTTACTTCGTGTACGCAATTTTTTTCCTGCTGGTGGGCGGCTTCGAGGCGCTGCTGATCCGCATTCAACTGGCGGTTCCCCACAACACCTTTCTCTCGCCGCAGACCTATAACCGGATGTTCACGATGCACGGCACCACCATGGTGTTCCTCGTAGGCATGCCGTTTGTCTTTGGTTTTGCGAACTACCTCGTACCGTTAATGGTCGGTGCGAGAGACATGGCCTTCCCGCGGCTGAACGCATTCAGTTTCTGGATGACGGCCTTCGGCGGACTGATGCTCTACTTCAGCTTTCTCGGTGGGAACGGGCTCTATGGCGCCGGATCTGCGCCCGACGTGGGATGGTTTGCCTATGCGCCGCTGAGCGAACAGCCATTTTCTCCCGGCCACAGTACGGACTACTGGGCGATTTCGCTGATCGTGAGCGGATTCGGCACGATTGGCGCGGCCATTAACATCATCTCGACCACGCTCTGCATGCGTTGCAGGGGAATGACGCTGCTCAGGATGCCGTTGCTGGTGTGGCTGAACCTGGTGGTGGCGGCGATGATCCTGGTGACGATTACGCCACTGACGGCCGCACAAATTATGCTGACCATCGACCGCTACCTCGGTGGCCACTTCTTTGACACGCAGTCCGGAGGGTCCGCGGTTGTCTGGATTCACTTCTTCTGGATCTTTGGTCATCCAGAGGTCTACGTGCTGGTGCTGCCGGCGTTCGCGATTGCCAACGAAGTCATCCCGGTCTTCTCGCGCAAGGCCATCTTCGGCTACCCGGCGATGGTCGCAGCGTCTATCGGGATCGCATTTGTGAGCATGACCGTGTGGGCGCACCACATGTTCACCGTCGGGATGACCTCGGCCGGGAATGCCTTCTTTACGCTGTCAACCATGCTGGTCGGTATCCCGACAGGTATCAAGACATTTAACTGGCTCGCAACGATGTGGGGCGGCAAGATTCGATTCGACACGCCGATGCTTTTCTGCACGGCGTTCATCTTTCAGTTCGTGATCGCCGGACTGACCGGCATCATGCTGTCCGTCTCGCCATGGGACTGGCAGTTGCACAACTCGTACTTCCTGATTGCGCATTTCCACTACGTGCTCGTGGGCGCGATCGTCTTCTGCATCTTCGGAGGCATCTACTACTGGTATCCCAAGGTGACCGGCCGACTGCTCGATGAGAAGCTGGGGAAGTGGCACTTCTGGTTGTTTGTCCTCGGCTTCCACATAACCTTCGACATCATGCACATTCCGGGCATTCTGGGCATGCCGCGACAGATCTATACCTACGAGCCGGGCCGCGGATGGGAGCACTGGAACATGATTATCTCCGTCGGTGGAGGCGTCCAGGCTGTGGCGACGCTGATCTTCGCCTTCAACCTGGTGTGGTCGTACTTCAAAGGCCAGCAGGCGGGGAATGATCCCTGGGACGCGTGGACACTGGAGTGGGCTACCTCGTCTCCTCCGCCCGTCTACAACTTCGCCGTCGAACCTGAAGTGGCAAGCCGCCGTCCGTTGTGGGATTTGAAACATCCCGAAGATCCTGACTGGAGTTATGAGTGATGAGCACCATTCCACTGGTTGCAGGAGCAGCGGAGAAGCCGTGGGTACTGCCCTCACGCGGACGAGTGGCGATGTATTGCGTGATCATCGCGGAGTCGGCGATCTTCACCATCTTCGTGGTGGCGTACATCTACTACATCGGCAAGAGCCTCTACGGGCCCACGCCGCGCCAGGTCCTGGAGATACCGATCTTCAATACGGTCTGCCTGCTCTCCAGCAGCCTCACGATCTGGCTGGCTGAGCACGCGATTGAGAAGGGACACCTGCGCTCGTTCACGTTGTGGTGGGCTGCCACCTTGTTGCTCGGGTCGATCTTCCTGGTGGGCACGGGGCTGGAGTGGCAGAAGCTGATCTATCATGACGGCCTCACCATCAGCACCAACTTATTTGGAACGACATTCTATTCTCTGGTGGGTTTGCACGCGTCGCACGTCATCGTGGGGCTTACGGGATTGCTGATCACGCTCGTCTTCGCGCTGACCGGACATTTGAAGCAGCAGCACGCGGAACGGGTGCAAGTGTTTGCGCTTTACTGGCATTTTGTGGATGGAGTATGGGTGGTGGTCTTCACGGTGGTTTACATCCTGGGACGCTGATTGGACATGAGTCTGGAATCGACCAAGCCGATGGAACACATGCACGACCCGCAGCATGAGCACGGGGCGGCCGGCGCCGATGCGGTGCATCTGCCTGCTCCGACAGCATGGCCGTTCGTGCTGGCCTTTGGACTAACGCTGGTGTTCGCCGGGCTCGTGACGAATGCCGGGGTGAGCGTGCTCGGAGGCGTTCTGACCGTATTTGGCTGCGTTGGATGGTTTCGCGAGGTCTTGCCGCACGAGCATCACGAATACGTTCCCGTTGCTGTTACAGAGTTTCATCCAGTCTCGACCCGCAGGCAGGTGGCGCGCATTGAAGCCGACGAGAGCCATCGCGCGGCGCTTCCGTTCGAGACGTATTCGGTGATGTCGGGCGTCAAGGGAGGCATCGCCGGTGGTATCGCGATGATCTTCCCGGCCTTGCTGTACGGCGTGCTTGCACATCGCAGCATCTGGTACCCGGTGAACCTGCTCGGCGGTGCGGGTGTTGCGGGTTGGCGCAATCCAACTACCGCAGATATTGCGACGTTCCACATGCAGGGACTGATCTTCGCCACCATCATTCACGTGGTGACTTCGCTGCTCGTCGGCCTGCTGTACGGAGCCATGCTGCCGATGCTGCCGCGGAGGCCAGTCCTGCTGGGTGGCTTGATTGCGCCACTGCTGTGGACGGGCCTGCTGCATTCCATTCTCGGCATCGTCAACCCTGTCCTCGATGCGCACATCGACTGGGGATGGTTTGTTGTTTCGCAGATTGCCTTTGGCGTAGTGGCCGGACTGGTGGTGGCGCGGCAGGGCCGGACTCGCACCGACCGGCAGTTGCCGCTCGCGGCGCGGCTTGGACTGGAGACGCCGGGCCTGATGCATCGGCCAGACGAGGAGGATCCGAAAGGATGACTCGCTCGCTGCACAAGCGTCTCGGCGCCTCGCTGCTCTTCGCGCTCTGTACGATGGCGAGCGGTTGCAGCAGCCACATGCTGAAACACGACAGAACCGAGACGGAGGTTCCGCGGCCGGAGCAGATCACTGATTTCGCGACGCTGTACCGGCGGAATTGCTCCGCGTGCCACGGTGCAGAGGGAGAACACGGCGCGGCGATCGATCTCGCCAATCCCGTATACCAGGCGCTGATCGACGACGCGAGTCTGCGCCGTATCGTGGTGAACGGCGAGCCCGGCACGATGATGCCGGCCTTTGGACACACCGCGGGCGGCATGATGACGGATGCACAAATCGAAGACCTGGTGCGCGGCATGCGCGGGAGTTGGCGGAAGTCCGGCACGCTGGAAGGCCAGAATGCTCCACCGTACACTCCGGAGAAGACCGGCGATGCAGGCCGGGGAGCAGAAGGTCTATGGCACGTACTGCGCCTCCTGCCATGGGACGACCACGCAGCGCGGACCGAAGGCCAGTTCCATTCTCGACCCGTCGCTGCTGGCGTTGCTGGGTGACCCGGCGCTGCGTTCGTTGATCATTGCGGGCCGGCCGGACCTGGGCATGCCGGACTGGCGCCACAAGCTGGCTGATTCCGGAGAGATGAAAGACCCGAAGCAGGCGAACCAGCCCATGACCGATCAAGACGTAACCGACGTAGTGGCTTGGCTGGCAACGCAGCGGATCAAGACGCCGGGGCAACCGTATCCATGAGCGCGGCTGCTCAAAGAGCGCGACGAGTTGAGGAGAATTGCAATGGCTGAGGAAACTGGCGCCGTCTCGCGGCGATGGCTGCTGATGAAGATTGGCGTCGCGATCAATGGGGTGGTGGCGGTGCTGATCGCTACGCCGGTGATCCGCTATCTGCTGGGGCCGGTTCGCCGCAGCGGCGGATACAAATCCTGGATTCGGCTGGGCGATGTGAATTCGTTTCCCGAAGGGCGAGACGCGGCTAGCGAACTTCGTCAATCCGTCAACGCATCCCTCCGATGGCCAAACTGCCAGCGCATCCTGCTGGGTACGGCGGGTGCAGAATAACCAGTTTCAGGTCTTCGCGATCAATTGCGCGCACCTGGGCTGCCCGGTCCGCTGGTTTCCGCAGTCGGAGCTCTTCATGTGTCCCTGCCACGGTGGCGTGTATTACGCTGACGGCACTCGCGCCTCGGGGCCGCCGGAGCGCGGACTATTTGAGTACGACTACAAGGTGCAGGGTGGGCAGCTGCTGATCTATGCCGGCCAGATGCCGACGTTGTCTTCGCAAAATAACCTGGTCAAAGGGATCACTCCATGCGCTGGTTGAAGCAGGTTTACGACTGGCTGGAGTTTCGGCTCCAGTTGGAAGAGCCTATCAAGCACGAAGCGCTTCATCCGGTGCCGCGCAAGACGGCGAGCTGGTGGTACGTGTTCGGCAGCGCTGCATCTGTTCTTCTGGTGTTACAGATTGCGACCGGGATACTGCTGGCGCTGGTCTACACGCCATCGGCGGCCGATGCGTGGAACAGCTTGCAGATCCTGAATCATGAATTGCCCCTGGGGTGGTTCCTGCGGGCCATGCACGGCTGGGGATCGAATTTCATGGTCGCTGTCGTGCTCATCCACATGGCGCAGGTATTTCTCTTTGGCGCTTACAAGTTCCCACGGGAACTCACCTGGATACTGGGAGTGTTTCTGCTGCTCATGACGCTGGGCATGGCGTTTACCGGGCAGGTGCTGCGCTTTGATCAGGACGCGTACTGGGGACTTGGAATAGGAGCCTCTATCGCGAGCCGGGTTCCCTTCATCGGTGGGCAACTGGTGCAGTTCATGCTGGGCGGACCAATTATCGCCGGGCCCACGCTGTCGCGATTTTTTGCGCTCCATGTCTTCGTGATTCCGGGATCGCTGCTGGTCTTCGCCGGGCTGCACGTATGGATGGTGTTGAAGTTGGGCGTGAACGAGTGGCCGATGCCGGGGCGCCTGGTCCGGCGCAATACCTACTTGAAGGAATATGAAGAGCTGGTTCGGCACGAAGGTTTGCCGTTCGTGCCGGATGCATTCTGGAAAGACCTCTTCTTCTCCGCGGCCATCCTGCTGGCGGTCGCACTTTGCGCGGTGATCTTCGGGCCGTATGGACCGACCGGACAGCCGGACCCGACAATCATCCAGACTGTACCCAAGCCGGATTTCTTCTTTCTGTGGATCTATGCGGTGCTGTCGTACTTGCCGGCCGACATGGAGACGCCGTTCATTCTGATTGCGCCGATTGTGGCCGTCGCTGTTCTTCTCCTGCTGCCGTTTTATGCGGGCCTTGGAGAGAAGAGCTGGCATCGTCGTCCGGTCGCGGTATTGGTGCTCGTCACGGTTGCAGTTTCGTGGGCAGTGTTCACACGCTTGGCGACCTACACGCCATGGAGTCCGGTGATGGATGCATGGAGCGGCGATCCGGTGCCTCCGAAGCTGGTGCACCAGGCGACGGCGCTGCAGCGGCAGGGAGCAGTTGTCTTTCAGGCGAAGCAGTGCCGCAACTGCCATTCGATCGGCGGCTTTGGTGGGAAGCGCGGACCGGAGCTGGACACCGTGGCCACACGCATGACTGAGGACCAGCTGATTCGCCAGGTAATCCAGGGCGGCGGGAACATGCCTGCTTATGGAAAGGCACTCAGCCCTCCGCAGGTGACGGCCCTGGTTGGCTTCCTCGAAATGCTGCATCCGCCAGGACAGCAAACGGCGCATGACGCATCGCATGAGCCTGGGCCCGCCCCACCTGCGGATCAGCGGACGCCCGAGCGGAAGTAGATGTCACCGCTTCTGGGCTCGTGGTCGTTTCCCTTCTGGGCTACCTTCGGCCTTCTGGTTACGGGCGTGGTGTATTCCCGCGGCTGGCGGCGCTTGCGCGCAACCCGGCCCGATACCTTCGCTCCGTGGCGCCTGGTCTGCTTTTTCGCTGGGCTGCTCTCGCTCTGGATCGCTCTTGCTTCGCCCCTCGATGCATTTGGAAACCTTCTGCTGATCGCACATATGGCGCAGCACCTGGTGCTGATGTCGGTTGCGCCGCCGCTGCTGTTGCTGGGGGCACCGAAGGTTCCGCTGCTGCGGGGAATGCCGCGGGTCTTCGTCCGCGAGGCGCTCGGGCCGTTCTTCCAATTGCATTGGCTGCAGCGGCTGGGCAGGTTCCTCACGCGGCCGCGTTTCGCGTGGCTTGCCTTTAATTTCGCGTTCGTGGGCTGGCATATCACCGGCAGTTACGAATTGGCTCTGCATTCTTCTCACTGGCACGAGGTGGAGCATGCAAGCTTCTTCCTCACCGCGCTCCTCTTCTGGTGGCCGGTGCTGCGGCCGTGGCCCTCGCGCCTGGAAGGCTCACCGTGGATGCTGCTTCCGTACCTGCTGCTGGCGGATGCCGTGAACACGGGGCTTTCCGCGTTTCTCTGCTTCTGTGGACGGGTGGTGTACCCCACGTATGACGCGGCCCCTCGGCTGCTCTTCGCGTCGGCGCTGCAAGACCAGATCGCCGCCGGCGCGTTCATGTGGGTGATCGGCTCGCTGGCCTTTCTGGTTCCCGCGATTGTTCTCACCATACGGCTGTTATCTCCAAGGCCTCGTGCGCAGGCGCGCACTGTGCCGCGACCCATCCGAGAAACAACCCCGTTGCCATTTGATCTTCTGCGAATACCGGCACTCGGTGCCTTGCTACGGGCACGCTATGGGCGGCAGGCGCTCCAGTCTGTTCTCTTCCTGGCCGCGCTCGCGATCGTCGTGGACGGCTTCCGGGGTCATTCGATGGGCGCGATGAATCTCGCCGGCGTGCTGCCGTGGACCTATGCTCGCGCGCTCGCGGTGATCGCGCTGCTGGTGGCGGGCAACTTCTTCTGCATGGCGTGTCCGTTTATGTTGCCGCGCGAGATCGGTCATCGACTTGGGCTCGCGACGCATCGCTGGCCGCGATGGCTCCGGAGTAAGTGGCTCAGTGCTGGATTGCTAATTCTGTTCTTCTGGAGTTACGAAGCATTTGCGCTCTGGGACCATCCTGCGAGGACGGCATGGATTGTGATCGCGTATTTCCTCGGAGCGTTTGTTGTGGACACGTTTTTCCGCGGCGCAAGTTTTTGCAAATATGTGTGCCCGATCGGCCAGTTCAATTTTGTGAGCTCGCTGATCTCGCCGCTGGGTGTGGCGGTGCGCAGCCAGAGCGCCTGCACCAGTTGCAAGACGCATGACTGCATCGCCGGCAATGAACGCCAGCGCGGTTGCGAATTACAACTCTTTCTGCCGACGAAGGTCGGGAATCTGGATTGCACACTTTGCATGGATTGCGTGAAGGCCTGCCCGGTGGATAACATCGGCCTGCTCGCGGCGCCTCCTTCGCTCGACCTCCTGCGAGATCCGCTGCGATCGAGCATCGGACGTCTCTCCACTCGTACGGATATCGCCGCAGTCGCACTGGTGTTGATTTCGGCTGCATTCATGAGCGCCGCAGCGATGGTGGATCCGGTCTCCGCTGTGCTGAGTCGAGCAGGATCGATGTCCGGATTGTGTGAGCTTTTTGCTGGCATTGCTGTGTCCCGCTCTACTGGCGGCGGTACTGCTCGGGGCCACGTCGTTAACGAGACGCAGGCCGGAGACCGGCAATTCGTCACTGCGCGAGAGCTTTTGCCGGTTTTCGCTGGCGCTGGTGCCGCTGGGGCTCGCGATGTGGGCGGCTCACCTGCTCTTTCACCTGCTGACGGGCTGGGCTACGCTCAACCCTGTATTGCATCAGGCTGCGTCTGATTTCGGGTTCCGCTTCGTATCGGCCGCGAACTGGACGGCCGCTCCATCCCTGCTCTCCGGCACCTCGCTGCTCGCGCTGCAATTGCTGGTGCTCGACGCCGGACTTTTGCTCTCGCTCTATATAGGCTGGCGATTGGCGCAGCAGTACGGACGCGGTGCACTGGGAAGAGTGTTGCCATGGGCCGCGCTGGTGATCGCGCTCTATGCGGCGGGAGTGTGGATTCTGTTACAGCCAATGCAGATGCGCGGCATGGTGCATGGATGAAGGCCGGCATCGCGGTGGTCGGCGCATGGTGGATCGCGGCCATCGCCCTGATGGCTGCGCCGGCGGCCCTTGCTGATGGCGGACAGATCCTATTGCAGCGGGCGGCCGGGGCGTACACGGTTACTGTATTTGCCACGCCGGAGCCAGTCTCGACGGGCGATGCCGATCTGACTGCCTTGGTACAGGAGAGCGCCTCGCAACAGGCGATCCTCGATGCATCGGTGACGCTCACGTTGCAACCTGAAGGAGGAGTGCCGGTGGCGCTGGTCTTGCATCGCTCTGGATCGCAACTGCTGTACGCCGGCAGTTTCCACTTTCAAGAAGCGGGCGCATGGCATCTCAATGCAACGGTCCGGCGCGGCACGGAGCAGGCCGAGGCCCAGGGTGAATTCACCGTCACGCAGAGTCATGCGCGTGGAGTGGTGCTGTGGATTTGCCTGGCGATTCCCGCGTTCGCTGATTGGACTCTTCGCGTTGCATCAGAAGGTGAAGTCTCGCACAAACCGGGTGCTCGCTGGACCACAGATGCAAGACTTTACGGGAGCACCACATTCTCGTAGCGTTAAGAGGGCCCGCAAACGAGCGCGCAGGCACACCGGGGCGGTTCTGACGTGAAAGATGGGATCAGCGTTTCGAAGGAAGATTATCTGAAGGCCATTCTCGAAGCGGAGAGCGAGGGGCAGACGGTCATCTCTGCAACCCTGGCGCACTGGCTCGAGGTGTCTCCGCCGGCCGTGACGATGGCGTTGCGGCGATTGAAGCGCGATGGCTATGTCGAAGTGAAGGGCGACGGTGTGGTCCGGCTGACCAACCAGGGCAAAGAGACCGCACACCGAACCGCCCTGCGGCACCACCTGATCGAGCGCATGCTGGCAGAGGTTTTCGGCATGGAGTGGTACCAGGTTCACGACGAGGCCGAGCGGCTGGAGCACGCGGTTTCGCCGGCCTTCGAGTCGAAGCTGATAGAGAAGCTGGGCGAAGAAGGCACCTGCCCGCACGGCAACGGCGTGCTCCCGGAAACTCCGGAGAAGCGCCTGAAGCGTGGTTTGGTGCTGCTCTCCGATGCGAAGGAAGACTCCGACTACGTTGTTGCCAGCATGTATGAACGCGATCCTCGCCTGCTTCTATTTCTTCACCAGGCCGGCATCGAGCCCGGAGGCCGTGTTCGCGTACTGAAAAGGAACTACGACCAGACACTCGCGATTCAAACGCCTGCCGGCTCATCGACACTAGGCAAGCCGGCGGCGGAACGGGTCTGGGTGAAGCGCAAGTCGGGCAAGTCGTGACGGAATACGCCGAGAGTCACCTCTAGTAGACGCGTCCATCGACTTCAACGTGGGAGCACCAGCGGCAAAATCGAACCCGCTTGCAGGGCACAAGGCCGTCGAGAGCGAGGGTCGCCCAGCGATGCAGATGGATTGCGCAGAGCGAACTCTTCAGCCAGTTGGACTCATGGGATCGATGTGGCCAAAGCTTCGCCAGCCGCTTGGCCAGGTTCTCGTCGGAACTACAGGCAGTAGTCGACATGAACGCCTCCTTTGGGCTGGAATTGTAGACCGGCGGCAAGATGAGTTGTCTGCGGTTTAGCGAGTGAAGCGAACGACCACGGCGGTGCCGGTGGGGACTGAGGTACCGGGCGCGGGAGCTTGTTCGCGAGCGATGCCGTTGCCGAGGACCTGAACGGATAGACCTGCGTTTCCGGCTTCTTCGACCACTCTGCGCACTGACTCGCCAACAAAAGATGGCACCGCGATTCGCTTGCTCGCGTCCACAGTCACCGATCCGCTAGGCGAAACTGGCTTGGGGCTGGAGAGCGGCGGTGCGGGCGAGATGTCGGCAACCTGCGGTGGCGCTGGAGCGTTCGCGGACGGTGTTGCCTTAGCGGGCGCTTTGTTAGCTGCGAGTCCTTCGGAGTCTTGCTGGGCCAGATCGGCCGTCGTGGCAGGTTCGGCAGGCGTAGGGCTCACGGCGTCGCCGGGTTCATTCTTCGCGACAGCAACGGGAGCGGAGGGCGCGGCCTTGCGCAAAGGGTCATCCGCGGGAAGATCGTTCACATCGCCGAAGAGGGCGTTGAGATCGCCGGGCTCAGATGGAACATCTTTGTCGGCAGCCTTCTGCGCTGCGGCGAGAGCGGGTGCAGATTTCAGATCTGTATCGTGAGGAACGCCGAGATACTCGAGGACTTCCTGCGCAAGTTCGTGGAAGACCGGCGCGCTCACCGAGGCTCCGAAGTGAGAGCCGGCGGCAGGCGAATCCATCACCACGGCGATGCTGACCGCCGGATTGTTCACCGGCGCGAAGCCTACAAAGGAGGCGACGTACTTGGTCTTCGAATAGGTTCGCGTGCGCACGTCGATCTTCTGCGCAGTTCCGGTCTTGCCGGCCGCGCTGTATCCGTTCAACTGCGCGTTGGTGCCGGTGCCGAAGAGCACCACGCCTTCGAGCATCTTGCGCATCTGCGCCGCGGTCATGGTGGAGATCACGCGGTGCGCTCCGTCCGGTAGTGGGCTGGGCACATCGCTGGCCGGATGAAAAGCCGTGGGGTGCAGTTTGTCGCCGCCTCGGGTCTGATCGGTGCTCTGCAGCAGGATGTGCGGAGGCAGATACGTTCCGCCATTCGCGATGGTCGAGACCATGGTGACCAGTTGCACGGGCGTGACGCCGACTTCCTGGCCGATGGCGAGCGAGCCGATGCTGGTCGCGCCCCAACGGCGAACCGGGCGCAGAAGTCCGCGGGTTTCGGAGGGCAGCTCGATGCCGGAACGGTCGCCGAATCCGAAGGCGCGCATGTACTTGTAGAAGGTGTTGGCACCTTCGCGCATAGCCAGCTTCACCGCGGCCACGTCGCTGGAGTGCCAGAGCGCCTTCTCAACCGTGATGACTCCGAAGTGGTCACCGGGCGCGTCATGGATGGTTCGACCGAAGATGGTGATGGCGCCACCCTGGCAATCGATCATGTCGTCGGGCTTCGCGATTTTTTCTTCGAGCGCCGAAGAATAGGTCACCAGCTTGAAGGTGGAACCGGGTTCGTACACATCGCTCACAGCGTGGTCGCGGAGCAGGTCGGTTGTGGCGTGGCGGAAGTCGTTAGGGTTGAAGGTTGGTCGAATTGCCAGCGCAAGAATCTGCCCGCTATGCGGATCCTGCACAATCGCGGTCCCGCTCTGCGCCTTGGTGCGTTCCATGGCGTGGTCGAGCGCCTGTTCCGCCATGAACTGGATATTTTCGTCGATGCTCAGCACCAGGTTTTCACCCGGCAGCGGTTCGCTTTCAAGACTGCCCAGTACGTGCCGCTTGGCGTCGAGAGCGGTGAGCATGTGCCCCGGCGTCCCGTGCAGGTCGTCGTCGAACTGCTGTTCGAGCCCGCCCAAGTCCGTTGTCGTCGATGCCCACATAGCCGAGCACCTGCGCCGCAATCTGATTGTCCGGGTAGAAGCGCTTGAACTCCTTCTGGAAGTAAACGCCTTTCAGGTTCAGCGCCTTGACCTTCGCGATCACCTCAGGATCCTGCTTGCGAGCCACCCAGGCGAAGGCCCGCGAGGCAGTCATGCGCGCATGAATGCGATTGCTCGAGGTGAAGGTGTCGGTCGGATCCAGATGCACGACCTGGGCGAGCTTCTGTGCGGTGGCTGCCTTGTCTTCAATCTCGAGCGGCACCGCATAGATGGAGTCGGCCTGCACCGTCATGGCAAGTTCGTGCAGATTGCGATCGTAGAGAATGCCGCGCCGCGGTGCGACTTCAAACGTTCTCTGCTGCTGGCGGGCGGCGCGTTCCACAAAATCGTGGTGGCGGATCACCTGCAGCCAAACCAGGCGCAACCCGATGATGCCAACCCATACCGCAAAGAAGGTGAGCACGTAAACAAAACGCAGCCGCCGCACCGAGGCTACCGGTGTGAGGCGAGCTGCGTTCTTTGAAGCAGATTTAGGAGACAACGAGGAGAGATTCACCGCCAACCGGATCCTTCCTGGCCAGGATCATTCCTGGTTGACTTTATCGCAATCCCGGCAAAACGGGTGAAGCTTCTGCCAGTGCTGGAGCATTCGGATCGAGGCTCGAGTCAGGCCGAACCACCTGGCCGGGCTTCGGTGCGTCGAGGCCCAGTTCCTTGGCCATTTTATCGATGCGCCCCGGTGCGCCCAGCTGCGCTTCGGTGAGCTGAAGCTCGCGATTCTGCTCCATCAGCAGATCCACCTGCTGCTTCTCAGCCTCTACGCGATAGCCATACTCGATAGCGCTGAAGTGCTGCCAGCCGTAGACCATCACCAGGGCGAAGAGCAATGCCATGGCCGCGGCGAAACTGCGCATCTCGCGCACGCGCTGCGGGTCGGCAGCCTTGACCAGGCGGGAGTTGTCGAGGCGCTTGGTGAAAAGAACTTCGGGGGTGGGGCCGCGCCGTGCTCGCTGCTGCGCCGCGAACAGAGCCGGGTTTCGATCCAGCAGCTGCTCGGTGTTGTCCCAGCTGCCCTGCATTCCGCCCTGCGCCGCGATTACTTGTGTCGCCATCTTCTTTCTCCCCAACCCTGACTCTAGATCTGCCGTCTATGAATTCTGTCTTGCTTCGAACTGCTTTCTCTTCCCCTTTGCAACCGGGCCCCAGGCCGCTAAAAGAGGGGAAGTCGTGCGTGGATTCGTCTGAAATTTCGCCATTTGATAACGGTAGGACGACCCGGGCCCGATCTTGTCTTGCTGTTCCTTGCTCAGCGGAAGTTCCTGCTCTCCGCCTCGATCTTCTTTTTGCCTTCCACTGCTTTGGTTCTCTCAGCGGCCCGCATCTTCGCGCTGCGTGACCTTGGATTGCGATCTATCTCTTCTTCGCTTGCCGTGACCGGCTTGCGGGTCAGCACTTCGTAAATTCCACTCTGCGCTCCCTCGCGCAAGGAATCTTTCACCAGCCTGTCTTCCAGCGAGTGGAAGCTGATGACCACCAGCCTTCCGCCCGGCTTTAACAATTGCGGTGCTGCCGCGAGCAGAGCCTGTATCTCGTTCAACTCGCCATTTACGAAAATTCGGAGTGCTTGAAAGGTGCGTGTCGCCGGATGAATCGAGTGTTTCGTTCTGTCGGATTTCATCGTCGGGGCCGCGGCCGATACGATTCTGGCCAATTCCGCCGTCGTCGTAATCGGCCGCGCCCTGACAATGGCTCTGGCGATTCTCCGCGACCTCCTTTCCTCTCCGAATTCGTAAATCAGATCGGCAAGCTCTTTTTCGCCGGCCTGGTTTACCACTTGTGCGGCGGTAATCCCCTGGCGCGGATTCATCCGCATTTCCAAAGGACCTTCCGCCTGAAAACTAAAACCTCTGTGCGCCTGGTCGAGTTGCATCGAACTCACGCCGAAATCGGCCAGCAGGCCGTCTACGCTGCCTGGTGAAAGCCGCTCCGCAGCCTGCGAGAACTCGACGTCGTGCAGGATGTACTCCGGCATAGCCGTTCCCAGTTCCTGCTGCAGCGCCTCAAGCTTGGCGCGGGCGATTTCCATCGCCTCCGGATCGCGGTCAAACGCGATCAGCTTTCCGCTGCCGCCGATGGCCCTGGCGATGGCGCCGCTATGCCCCGCAAAACCGAGCAGTGGCATCCACATACGTGCCGCCCGGCCGCACATTCAGATATTGGATCGCATCCTGTAAAAGAACCGGTACATGCCGTTCAACTCGGTCTGACATGTACTCCCCCTTGGGGGCCGTAAAACTCGTGCTTTGCGCTACAGGCCAAAGCCCGCTAATTCCTTCTGATCGTCTTCCGTCAACGGCGTCTCATCCATGTGCTGCTTGAAGGCGTCGTGATTCGCTACTTCCAAATAGGTCTGCATGCCAAAGACGACCACGTCCCCGATCATGCCTGCGGTCTCCCGCAAAATCTGCGGCAACAGCACCCGGCCCTGCGCATCCATCTCAGCCATCTGGCCGTAGTAGTTAATCCTGTCCAGCAACTTCTTCTTCGCCGGATTGAAATTGGGAATGGCCGCCAGTTTGGCCTCAAACTTCTCCCATTCCGGCAACGGATGAATTTCGGCTACCTTCCCGTCCTTGCTGGTGATGTAGAACTGCGTGCCATAAGCGTCATCAATCCGGCGCTTGAACTCCGCCGGCAGCTTAAGCCTGCCCTTCTCGTCCACTCGGGTTGGGTGATTGCCGCGAAACATCCCTGGTACTTCCTGTCCCAAGACAACAGCTGAAAGTTTTCAACGGATTCGATTGGATTTATCTGACCACAGATTGGGCGTTTCGTCGCCACTTTTATCCAATTTTTACTACTTTTGGCCACTTCCAGAGACATCGTAACCCAGCCCCTACAGCCGTGAAAGGGCAATTTGGGCGGTTTCGGCGCTTATTTGTGAGTCTTAAAAGGGGAGATGTGAATCTCTTGTGGAAACCCCAACAGGTAGCGCGTACTTAGATATTGGAGCCCAACCTGCAGTTGTTTACTCGCATGGTTCCGGTGATGGCTAACCCACTTGCCAGATGGAGCCAAGCACGATAGGCCAAATTGGCTCAAGGTAACGTGGCTTGCTCGTTACTTCGGCGCGAGACTTCTCTTTCGCGGGCCCGGTTCTGTACGTGGAAGACAAGATACACCAGAACCAGAGCATTGATGAGCAGAAGCGCGATCTTCAACCAGGTAACGTGTCTGAGGATTTCAAACAGTTCCCACGGCAGGAACGATGCGGTGAGGATGAGGGTCAGGTACTCGGCCCAGGGCTTCTCGAGAATAAGGCCGACGCCTTCGGTCACATCGAGAGCTGCGTAGCAGAACACGGCGATACTGATCTGCTTGAGTCGGTGATCGTTGATCAGCGAGACTTTCTCGAGCAGCATGTTGACGAAGTGGCTCTCGGGATCGAAGCGCATGTCAATGAAGGCGCGCGTGAGGACGTCGACCAGATCCTTATGCAGCAGTTTCAGAGCGCCGATGCCGAGCAGGAAAAACAACACCGCTTTGAGCAGCTTGAGTGCGCCGATAAGAATGAGCCACTGATTGTGGTGCCGATGGACGCTACTCTTCAACGTGCTGGTCTTCCCCGCCCTGGCTGATTCCAACGTATTCGACTGCAGTGGTCCCATGTTCTCGTAGATGCGGAGAGTCCGCCAGCCCGTTCGTTCAGCATATCGCGTTCCGGGGTGTTCTGACCTGCCCGAAGTGGTGTGCCTTGTCACAGTTTCATGAATCTGGACTTCAAAGTCCTTCAAAGCCCTGGTCGGCCTCGAGAGAGGGAACAATCTCCGGGTACTTTGATCCGGCTTCCATCGCCGATGCGCTTTCCTGCAGTGTCACAACCCTAGAGGAATGAGCAGGATCTTGCGAGGATTCTCAGCCTCTCATCGGTGGGCGTTGAATCCGTTCATCGTTCCGCGCCCGTACCTCCACCGAAGTCAAGAACCTGAAGTCATTCAGCACTGAAAGGCAATCACCATGAAGAAATATTTCGCAGCAAGCGTACTCGCACTCACCGTTGGATTCACCGCCATCTCGGCCCAAGCACAAAAGGACCCGATGGTCGGTGGCGCGGCCATGTACCCGAGCAAAAACATTGTTGAGAACGCCGTGAATTCGCAGGACCACACCACGCTCGTCGCCGCGGTCAAGGCTGCAGGACTGGTCGACACACTGGAAGGCGCAGGCCCATTCACCGTCTTCGCGCCGACCAACGAAGCGTTCAATAAGCTGCCCGCCGGGACTGTGGACACACTGGTCAAGCCAGAGAACAAGGACACGCTGACCAAGATCCTCACCTACCACGTAGTCGCGGGAAGATGAGCTCCAGCGACTTGGTGAAGGCTATCAAGCAGGGCGGCGGCAAAGCAGAGTTGAAGACGGTGCAGGGCGGCACGCTTACGGCTTCCATGCAGGGTAAGCACGTGATTCTCACGGATGAAAAGGGCGGTATGTCGACCGTCACCATCGCCGACGTGAATCAGTCGAACGGCGTGATTCATGTCGTCGACACAGTGCTGATGCCTAACTAAATGCCGACGGTTTTCTCGTGTTGGACACAGGAGGCGCTCGAGCGGAGCGCCTCTTTCTTTTTGGCCGCATGAAAGCGCTGCACGCCCAGGACGCTAAGGTCCGCAGGGATGCTGTTAGGCTGGGCTTGCCGCCTGTTTCCGTTCCCATGCCATTTCATTTCCAATCCGAGCAGTGGGTTCCGCATCCGGTGGACTTGGTCTACGCATTTTTTGCGGACCCCAACAATCTGCCGCCGCTGATGCCGCGATGGCAGAAGGCGCGGATTGAGGAAGCACGGATTGTGCCGCCTCCCCCGAGACCAACGCCTGCGGGTCCGGTGAGGCGCTTTCGCAGCATCGCGGCGGGCGCAGGCACGGAGCTTACGATCAGCTTTCGGCCCGTTCCCTTCTCGCCGATCCGGCTGCCGTGGGAAGGCGTGATCACGGAATTCGCATGGAACGATCATTTTTGCGATGAGATTCGGCGGGGGCCGTTCCGCTATTGGCGGCATTGCCACCGGGTGACCGAAGAAGACCGCAACGGCACATTGGGAACGCGGATTGTGGACGACGTGACCTACGAGTTGCCCTTGAGATTCTTAAGCGGTGCTGCGAACGCACTGGTGGTTGGGCGGCTTATGCGCTACCTGTTCCGGTATCGTCATCGACGGCTGGAGCAGATCCTGGCGCGCTGAACTGGAGTGCAGGCGAGCCGCCACGTCCGGCGATTGGAACCGGCTACGTCGCGAGCAGCTTCGATTCCGCGATGCGTTTCAGGTAGGGAGCCAATTTCTCGAGCGCGGCTTCGACGCTGATGCCGTGCCGGGCCCGCAGCGCGTCCACCTTGCCATGCTCGATGAAGCGGTCGGGCCAGCCGATGCGGACGACCGGAATCTCAAGCTGCATGTCACTCAGCGATTCGATGACCGCGCTGCCGAAGCCGCCCATGAGCACGTGATCTTCAAATGTAACGAGTACGGATACTTTCTTGGCGTAGGAAGCCAGCAGGTCGCGATCGAGCGGCTTGACGAAGCGCGGATTGATGACCGCGGCCGAATAGCCCTGCCGTTTCCAGTTCCGCGGCAAGCTGCTGGGCCATGGGCAGCAACGCGCCGAGGCCGAGGATGGCGATATCGTCGCCATCCTGAATGACTTCGGCCTTGCCGATGGGCAGAGCCTCTGGGTGCGGCTTGAGGGCGTCGCCGTTGCCGACGCCGCGAGGATAGCGTACTGCGCTGGGGCCGTCGTGCAGCATGGCGGTGTAGAGCATATCCGCGAGCTCGTCTTCGTCCTTCGGCACCATGTGGATGATGTTGGGAATGCCGCGCAGGTAGCTGATATCGAACAAGCCGTGGTGGGTGGCGCCGTCGTCGCCGCTCAGGCCGCCGCGATCCATGCAGAAGACGACGGGCAGATTCTGCAGGCAGATGTCATGCACGATGGGATCGAAGGCCCGCTGCAGGAAAGTGGAATAGATGGCAACGAAGGGCTTGTATCCCTTGGTAGCCATGCCGCCGGCGAAGATGACTGCATGTTCCTCGGCGATGCCGACGTCGAAATACTTGGTCGGATGATGCGGCTGGAAATGGTCGAGAGCCGTACCGTTGGGCATGGCGGCGGTGATGGCGACGACCTTGTCATTCTCATCGGCCAGTTTGACCAGTGTGTCGGCGAAGACCTCAGAGTAGGTCTTCTGGCCGACGGGCAGGGTCTCGCCGGTTTCGGCGTCGTAGGGCCCAAGCCCGTGAAATTTCTTCTGCTTGTCGAGGGCGGGCTGAAAGCCACGGCCCTTCTGCGTGATGGCATGAAGGATCACGGGGCGGTCCTGCGCCTTGAGAAACTTGAAGGTCTCGATCAGCAGTCCGATGTTGTGGCCATCGAGGGGACCGTAGTACGTCAGTCCAAACTCTTCAAAGAACATGGAGGGCCAGAGCATGCCCTTGGCAGCCTCTTCCGCGCGGCGGACGAGGGTGGTGGCGGTCTTGCCGCCGATGCGTTCGAGCAGGCGGGCGGCGCTGCCGTGAAGGTGGGTTACGTGCTCGTTGGTGACGATCTTGTGCAGATACTGCGCGATCGCGCCCACGTTGCGGTCGATGGACCACTCGTTGTCATTGAGCACGACGATCATGCGCTTGGTTTGCGCGGCGATATTGTTCAGGGCTTCGAACGAGATGCCATTGGTGAAGGCGGCGTCGCCGGCGAGCGCGACCACGTGCTCTTTGGTTCCGGCAAGATCGCGGGCGACGGCCATGCCGAGAGCGGCCGAGAGGGCGGTTCCTGCATGCCCTGCGCCATAGCAGTCGTGGTCGCACTCAGCACGCATCATGAAGCCGTTGAGTCCACCGGGCTGCCGCATGGTCTCGAAGCGTTCGCGGCGACCTGTCAGCAGTTTATGGACGTAGGCCTGATGGCTGACATCGAAGACGAACTTGTCGCTGGGAGTATCGAAGACGTAGTGCATGGCGAGGGTGAGTTCCACAACGCCAAGATTGGGCCCGAGGTGGCCGCCGGTTTTAGAGAGCGTAAGGATGAGGCGCTCTCGAATCTCCTGCGCGAGCGATTCAAGCTCGGGGATGGAGAGGTTCTTGATGTCGGCGGGTGAGTGGATCGTGTCGAGAATGTTTGGCATGCATTGGTCATCTGCGCGGTAGCGATTGCCTGACTCGCTTTGGCGCTGGCCTCGGCCTCCTGATGCCCGGCACAAAAAAAGCCTGAGCTGGATGTGAACGGGGCCTGACCGAATCTCAATAAGCAGAAGAACGGCTGCTCATGCGTTTCGATGTTCCCCGCCGCCTCCGGCTCTGTCCGGCAGACAAAAGGCTATTGGTTCGACTCCGATTATATCAACTTGGTTTCATCGGATATTTACAGGGTATGAGCGTTGGTAGGCCCCTGAAGCGACTCGTGGTCAGGGGAAGGGGGCTTGGAAGCTGACGCCGTCTTAATCTTCGAGAGCCGCAACGGCGAGTGCAGCCGGCGCCTCGATCTGAAATTCGCCCTCCCATTTCGCAACCAGGGCGGCCGCCAGGCAGTTGCCGACAACGTTCACGGCGGTCCGACCCATGTCCATCAGGGCATCGATGCCGAAGAGGACGAAGATGGGCCACTCGGGCAGATGAAAGGTGGACGCAGTGGCCAGCAAGACAACCAGTGCGGCGCGGGGTACGCCGGCGATTCCTTTGCTGGTGAGCATGAGCGCCAGGAGCATGAAAGCCTGCTCGCTCCAGGACATGTGGATGCCCGCCGCCTGTGCGACAAACAGGGATGCGAGGGAGAGGTAGAGGGCGCCGCCCGTCATATTGAAGCTGTATCCGGCCGGGATGACAAACCCGACGATCTTGCGCGGCACGCCGAATGCCTCCATGGCCTCCATGGCACGCGGGAGTGCGGCTTCCGAGGTGCTGGTAGCGAAGGCGATGGTGGCGGGTTCGGCGATGGCGCGGAGGAATCCGCGGAGGGGAATGCGGGCCAGCAGCAGCGACGGCAGCATCACCAGCAGCGCGAATACTGCGGAAGCCACGTACAAGGTCAGCAGCAGTTTGCCCAGGTTGACCATGACTCCAAGTCCCATATGGGCGACGGTAAAGGCCAGGGCCGCGCCGACGCCGATGGGCGCGAAGTACATCACCAGATTGGTGAGGGCGAACATGGCCTGAGTGAGTGACTCGGCAAAGCGGAGCATCCGCTCGCGATGGACGGCGGGCACTCGGGTGAGAGCCATCGCGAACAGCACGGCGAAGACAGCCACCTCGAGGATCTGGTTATCGGCGACCGCCTTGGCAATGTTTTCCGGCACCGCATGTAGCAGGAACTGGTCCCAGCTGAGACTCGCGACCGGCAGTTGGACGGCAGAGGTCGCCTCCTGGGGAATGGTCAGCCCGACACCGGCGTGGGAGAGGTTGATGGCCACGAGCCCGATGGCCAGGGCCAGGGTTGTTAACACTTCGAAGACGACCAGCGATTTGAGGCCGAGGCGCCCGAGTGCGCGCAGTTCGCCATGGCCCGCGATCCCGGTAACCAGGGTTCCAAAGATCAGCGGGGCGACGATCATCTTGATGAGGCGGAGAAAGACATCGCTCAGAACGTGCAAATGGCCGGCGAAGGCAGGCGCGTCGAGGCCGAGTTCGACCCCAGCCAGCATCGCCCAGACAATCCAGCCTGTGAGAGTGCGGCGCCGCAAGGCATACACGGCCAGGACAAGGAGGCCAGCGACGCGCAACGCCGTGCAGAGGAGTCCGAAGCGGCTGCCCGGACCGGGATGAGCGACCAGCAGCAGGAGAACGCCCAGGGACACGAGAGCGCCTCCGGTGAGGAGCAGCATTCGGTCGGTCCAGGTTGGTCGCATCCGGGGAGAGAGAATCAATCCATTGGGCCTCGGTGGTCAAAGTGTAAGCGGCCTGCCCCGGATTGCAAACGGGGTTTCCATCCGGGCTCGCGCGCGATGGTAGGCTGGTTGGGCCGTACTGGAGGGATTGGATGAAGAGAATGTATGTGGGATTGGCGGGACTGCTGTTCTCTGTCGCAGCTTTGGGGCAGGCGCCCGCGAGTTCACCGCCAGCGGGAAACCCCATGGTCGGCGAGGTTCAGCAAGCCTACGCGCGCATCAAGACCAACGTGATCAAAGCGGCGGAGAAGATGCCGCCCGCGGACTATAGCTTCAAACCGACTCCGGACATCCGTACGTTTGCGCGCGTGGTCAATCACGTGACCGAGGCACAGTCGCGCATCTGCGGCGCGATGAACAAGTCCGCCCCGGCCAAAGTTCCGGAGGAAACGGCGGACAAGGCGGCCATCTTGGAGGCCCTCCAGACTTCGTTCGCCGAGTGCGATAAGGCATACGCTTCGCTCTCCGAATCGAATATGACGGAAGTGGTGGACGCTGGTCCCTTCAAGCGCTCCCGGCTGGGAATGCTTTGGGGGAATGTTTCGCACGACAACGAGCAGTACGCCACCTTGTCGCTGTATCTGCGGTTGAAGGGGCAGGTTCCCCCCTCGAGCGAGAAGTAGGGTCACATTTGAGCATGGACGCAGGCGGTCGCTGGTAGCATGATCTTCTACTCCTTTGAGAGGTTGAAGCCCGTGCCACTGCGTCGCCTTGCGCTTGCTGCTTGTCTCATCCTGTCCGGATCGCTTGTTTGTCAGGCTCAGCTCCAGCTTGAGCCGGGAACGAAGCCGCTGCCCAATCCTCTGTCGGATACGACGCTTGCGCCGGGAACTGCGTTTCTCTTTCAACTGGAGCAGAAGTTCGCGGCCGACACGGCCAAGGGCGGCGGCAAGGCATTCGCTTCGTATTTTGCAAGCGATGCAGTCACGCTGAGCAATGGGCGTGCTCCGGTACACGGTGCAGACGCGATCGCCAAGGGAGCGGCATGGCTGCCCAGCGAATATCAGCTCACGTGGACTCCCCAGGGCGGACAGATGTCTCCGTCGGGCGACATGGGATTCACATGGGGTAGCTATGAAGGCCATAGCAAGGACAAGCAGGGCAATCCCGTCGTCGAAAAGGGCCGGTACATGACCATCTGGAAGAAGCAGCCGGACGGCAGCTGGAAGGTCGTTCTCGACTCGAGCAACGACGCGCCACCCGAGTCGGGGGATTGCTGCCGGGTGCAGTAACTAAACTTGCGCGTTCTGGTCATCGGTTCAGGCACTCACCTGGTTACAAACTCACCTTCAACAAGGAACGCACTCGTGACTTTGTGCTGCACGTCACTCGAGATGCGATTCTTCGGGTTCTTTCGTCCTACTCGATGACGCGAATGGGGCAGAGCTTTCCGGGCAGCCGTTTGACACAATGAAAAACGGAGAAAGAGGCCCTCGGTGTCGTTCTATGCCACTGCAATCCGCAGAGATGAAGCCGAGAGGCTGAAGAGTCTGCTGGAGTACGAGATCCTGGATACGCCCCCGGATCGGGCATTGAGCGACCTGGTTCAACTCGCTGCCGACATTACGTGCGCGCCCTACGCCTACATTGGGTTTGTGGACGCGCAGCGCCTGTGGTTCAAGGCGCGGGTGGGCTTCGGGGCAGCGGAGATGCCGCGGCGATTCAGCGCCTGCGAGTACACGCTGCTGGAAGGACAGACGCTGCACATTCGGGATGCGCAAGACGACATCCGGTTTGCAGCGGGGTCGATTCGTATCTGTCCTGACATCGAATGCCTCTCCTACATTGGCGCGCCATTGGTGTCGCCCACCGGAGACATCATGGGAACAATTTCTGTGCTCTCGCCGCGGAAGAATGCCTTCCGCTCGGAGCATGTTGAACAGATGGAGACCTTGGCGCGGCAGGTGATTACCCGGCTCGAGTTGCACCACAGCATGCGATTGCATGAGCGAACCATGCGTGGGCGGCAGCGGGTGGAGCGCGCGCTCACGGTCGAACGCAACTTCGTCTCAGCCGTGCTGGATACAATCGGCGCGCTGGTGCTGGTGGTCGATACGGCGGGCCGCGTGGTTCGATTCAACCGTGCCTGCGAACTGGTGTCCGGTTACAGCTTCAGCGAACTGGTAGGACGGCCTTTGCCCGATGAACTTTTCCACGACGCCGAGCGAGAGGTGATCACGGCACTGACAGAACGTATCCGTGAGGGTGACAATCCCGATGACTTCGAGACGCATTGGCTTTCTCGCGCGGGACAGTGGCGGTGCATTCGCTGGACGCCGACCTCGCTGGCCGATCCGAATGGCGAAGTGAACTTCATCATCACCACTGGTGTGGATGTGACCGAACAGAGAGAAGCGGAGCTGGCACTGCGATCGAGCGAGGCGCGCTATCGCCAGTTGGTTGAAGGCAGCCTGGGCATGGTCTGCACGCACGATCTCGAAGGGCGGCTGCTCTCGATCAATGCGCATGCGGCTCAGACGCTGGGATATAGCCAGGAAGAGCTGCTGGGTCTTCCGGTTCTCGAATTGATTCCTGAAGAATACCGGCGCAACTACTACGAGTACGAAGCCGCGCTGCAGCAGACCGGTGAAGATCAAGGGCAGCTTTACCTGCGTTGCCGGGACGGCAGCATTCGCGTGATTGCGTACCGCAACAAGATTCTGGCGATTCCGGGGGAGCCGCCATTCGTGCTGGGCCATGGTATCGACATCACGGAGAAGACCGAGGCCGAACGCGAACTGCACACCCTGATGCGGCAGCGGGAATCGATTCTGGATTCGGTAGGCGATGGCATTTACGGGATGGATCTGGAAGGGCGAATCCTGTTTGCGAACGCGGCAGGAGCGCGCATTCTCGGCTACTCGCCGGAAGAAGTGCAGGGCGAAGACATGCACTCGCTGGTGCACCATAGCCGAGCGGACGGCAGTCCGTATCCTGCGGCCGAGTGCCCCATCTTCGCCAGCCTGGAGCGGACCACGTCGTTGCGCGTGCTGGACGAGGTGTTCTGGCGCAAGGACGGGGCATGCATTCCGGTGGAGTATGTTGCTTGCCCGATGGTGAACCAGGGGCGGGTGTCCGGCATTGTGGTGGCGTTCCAAGACGTGACCGAGCGCCGGCGGCTGGATCGGATGAAGGATGAATTCATATCCACGGTGAGCCATGAACTGCGGACGCCGCTAACTTCGCTACGAGCTTCGCTGGGTCTGATCGCCAGCGGAGGCCTCGAGAAACGGCCCGAGAAGATGGCCCAGATGCTGGATATGGCCATGGGAAATACGGATCGGCTTGTGCGGCTGGTGAACGACATTCTGGATGTGGAGAGAATCGGCACGGGCAAGCTGCTGCTCAAACGCAGCGACTGCAGCGCAGTGGATCTGCTGCACCGGGCGACCGACCTGCAGCAGGCGAGCGCAGCAAAGGCCGGGATCCAGTTCCACATCGAAGCGGAGACGGTGAACCTGTGGGTCGACGGGGAACGAGTTTTGCAGACGCTGGGTAATCTGGTTGGAAATGCGGTCAAGTTTTCTCCCATGGGCAGCGTGGTCTGGCTGCGGGCGCGTTGTTTGAACGAAACGGAAGCGCTGATCGAAGTAGAGGACCATGGGCGGGGCATTCCGCCTGAGAAGATCGAGATGATCTTTGAACGCTTCCAGCAGGCGGATGCGTCGGACTCTCGCGCGATCGGAGGCACGGGGTTGGGGCTGGCCATCTGCCGCAGCATCGTTCGCCAACATGGCGGGCGCATCTGGGCGGAGAGCACGCCGGGTAAGGGTTCGAAGTTTTCTTTCACACTGCCGCGACGGGCAGTGGAATTCAAGACGACGCCGCGGGTGATCACCGAACTGAAACTGGTGTAGCAAGCTGGTGTAAGCGAGTTGGTGTGGCAAGTTGGGATGTTGGCTGGCGAGGAACTCCGGTGATTCGTGCCGGGTTCCTCGCCAGACGGCCGCGCGAATCCGAGCCAAAGCCCGTTTGGCCCCCTGCATTGCAAAAGTGCATTTCTAATTCTTGCTCCAGTCAATGGGCCCGCTCACGAAACGGTGGTGCAGCGTGGCCATCAGCTGAGCGTTGCCGACTGCGAGATATTCGTACGCCTTATCCCATTCATCGCCGGGCTTCCAGCCAGTCTGGGTCAGCTGCACCAGGGTGGAGTTCCCTCTGGATTCGAAGCGGAAGGTGACGCGGGTTCGCTGGGCGCGCACATTGGGAAAGCGATCTGGCGCGAGCGCGGAGACGACCAACTCCTGTTCGGGAACGAAGCTGAGAATGGTGCCTCCACCGGTGCTGCCGCCGGGAAAGTGGGCGGTCCACTCGCCACCGGCGCGGAGATCGACGACGGCGCCGGGAGTGAGCCAGGTACTCAAGCCTTCGCTGGTGGCGAAGGCGCGCCAGACTTCCGCACGCGGTGCGGGCACGGTGACGGCGATGACCAGTGCTTTCTCTGCCGCGGCGGGTTGCGGGGCGGTCTGGGAAGAGGCAAGGCTGGCTGAGAGAAGGACGGCGAGGAGGAACACTTTCATAGAGGCTCTCCGAGTTGGTTGGTCGTTCAAGTAAACTTCGGATACTCTGATCCTGTCAAGTCATTTCAGGGGCCTACTTCTCAATGCCACGTATCGTGACAACGCGCGACCGGCTGATCGATTCCGCCCGCTACCTTTTCTGGGAGCGGGGATTCGCCGGCACCAGCATGGCCGATCTGCTGGCTCATGCAGGAGTCAACTCCGGCAGCTTCTACCATTTCTTTGAAAGCAAGGAAGCGCTGCTGCGGGCGGTGCTGGAAGGCTATGTCGAAGCGCTGCGGCCGATGGTGGTGGATCCGGCTTTCGCGCAAACGGCAGAACCGGTGGAACGAATTTTCGCGATTCTTGCTGGGTATCGCGGGCGCATTCTGCAGACCGACTGCAAATACGGATGCCCGCTGGGGAGGCTGGCTCTCGAAATCGACCCGGAAAACCGGCCGGCCCACGCACTGATCGCGGAAAACTTTCGCGGGTGGATTGGGGCAGTGCGAGAATGCGTCGAGCAGATCAAGGACCGCTTGCCTGCGGACACGGACCTGGACAGTTTGTCCACCTATGTTCTGGCGGTGATGGAAGGCGCGGTGATGCTGTCGAGGTCCTACGGTTCGGTTGAGCCGTTTGACCGTGCCATCCAGCAACTCCGGCAGCACTTCGTTCTGCTTCTGGGCGCATCAGGCGCCAACTTGCCAAGCAAGAAGCAAACTGGTGCAGGCACGGCGGTGCGTTCCACCCGAGCGAAGAGCCGGAAGTAAGCTGCGAGTCCGAGCAGGATAGCTCGCGAACTTCAAAGGCTGTGGATTGCACCGTTGGCGGGAGTCCTTCATCCAATGAGCCGCAGGTCTCAATCCCAGCTCAATCTTGAAGGAGAAGGAACATGCCCCCAGTGAGAGGACGCGCCGTGCAGGTGACCGCCGCCAACGGCCCATTCGAAATTGTAGAACGAGAATTTGCAGACCCGGGACGAGGCCAGGTGCGCATACGCGTCCAGGCTTGTGGTGTTTGTCACAGCGATTTCCTGACGAAATCCGGGTACTGGCCTGGAATTGTGTATCCGCGTGTACCTGGTCACGAGGTCGCCGGGATCATCGATGCGGTCGGTGAAGACGTTCACCCCTGGACCAAGGGCCAGAGAGTAGGCGTGGGCTGGCATGGCGGACACTGCAACTACTGCGAACCATGCCGGCGCGGGAACTTCGTTCTGTGCCAGAACCAGCAGATTTGCGGTATCTCGTACGACGGCGGCTATGCCGATTACCTGATTGCTCCGGCGAACGTGCTGGCGCTGATTCCCGACGATTTGAAGGATGTGGACGCGGGGCCGCTGATGTGTGCCGGGATCACTACGTTTAACGCGCTGCGGAACAGCGGTGCCAGGCCAGGAGACCTGGTGGCGGTGCTCGGAATCGGCGGGCTAGGCCATCTCGGCGTGCAGTTTGCAGCGCGTGCCGGCTTCCATACGGTGGCCATCGCGCGCGGCCAGGACAAGGCGCCACTGGCCAAAGAATTGGGGGCGCACCACTACATCGATAGTCAGGCGCAGGACCCGGTCGAGGAGCTCACCAAGCTTGGAGGCGCCAGGGTGATTCTGGCAACCGTGACGGATGCGAAGGCGATGGCTGCGGTGATCGGCGGGTTGGGCGACGATGGGACGCTGCTGATCGTGGGCGCGCCGGGAGAACCGATGGAAGTGCCGGTGCTGCCGCTGATTTCCAAGCGTCGCGCGATACGAGGGTGGCCTTCGGGCACGGGTATGGATTCAGAAGATACGCTGAACTTCTCTTCCCTGCAGGGCGTGCGGCCGATGATCGAAACGTTTCCGCTGGACAAGGCACCCGAGGCCTATGAGCGCATGATGAGCGGGAAGGCGCGGTTCCGGGTGGTTCTGACCAACGCCTAGTAACTGAGGCAATTCAGGCCGAAAAGCCGGACCTGGTAGCCGCTTCACTGGCCACTGGGTCCGCTTTTGACTTCGGCTAACTGATCTCGAAGATGTCCTGCGACTTCGCCGATTGCGCCTTCGCATTCGCGGCAACCTGCTGCGCGACGGTATAGAACTGGCGCGCCTGTCCGGATGCTTCGCCGGCCAGGGCGACTGGCAAGCCGGTATCGCCTCCCTGGCGAATCCCGGGATCAAGTTCGATCGACCCGAGGAAAGGCACGCTGTACTGCTTGGCCGTGCGCTCGGCTCCGCCCTTAGAGAAGATGTCGATCTCCTGATGGCAATGCGGGCAGGTGAAGTGGCTCATGTTCTCCACGATGCCGAGAACTTCGACATTGACCTGGTGGAACATCTCTAGAGCCTTGCGAGCGTCCTGAAGAGCGACATCCGAGGGTGTGGAGACGACGACTGCGCCGGTAAGGGGCACGGTCTGCACCAGGGAGATGACCACATCGCCCGTACCGGGCGGCAGGTCCACGAGCAGGAAGTCCAGCTCTCCCCAGGCTACCTGCTGCAGAAACTGGCGGATGATCTGGTGGAGCATGGGTCCGCGCATGACCAGCGGCTTATCGCCGGGCGAGATCAGTCCGATCGAGATGACCTTGACGCCGTGCGCCGTGTTGGGTTCGATCTGATTGCCGGCCAGGATGCGGGGCTGCTGGGTCGAGCCCATCATGAGCGGAACGTTGGGTCCGTAGATATCCGCATCGAGCAGACCGACACGATAACCGAGCTTGGAGAGAGCCACAGCCAGGTTCACGGCCAGCGTGGTTTTACCGACGCCGCCTTTGCCAGAGCCGATGGCGACAATGTGTGCGACTCCGGGAAGGGAGGTCGGAGGTTGAGGGACATTTCCGTGCGCCATAAAACAAATCTCCTGTGACTACTCGATGCAAGTTCTTGGATAGGTGGCGCGAGGCACTGGGTACAGAGCCGGCACAGTTACTTTCTGCCAGATCCTGCGGGAACGGCGGATTCGGGAGCTGTCCCGCCGCGCTGCCGGCGCTCCCGCTCGCGGTGTTCGCGCCGCCGGGCCGCATCTTCAAAATGACGCCGCTCCTCTTCGGTCTCAGGCTCCAGCCGTGGAACAGGGACGCGGCGGCCCTGTGAGTCGATGGCCACGAAGGTGAGATAGGCCGAAGCGACATGGCGGTGGGTGCCGGCAATCGTGTTCTCTACCCACACCTTGACGCCGACTTCCATGGAGGTGTTGAAGGCGCGATTCACCCTGGATTTGAGGATGAGCAGGTCGCCCACATGCACGGGTGCAATGAAGTCGATGTGGTCCATGGAAGCGGTGACCACGTGGGTCCTCGAGTGACGATAGGCGGCCATGGCTCCGACCAGGTCGATGAAGTGCATCAGGCGTCCGCCCAGCAGGTTGCCAAGGGTATTGGTGTCGTTGGGCAGAATCAGCTCCGTCATCTCCGACTGCGACTCGGAAGGGGTACGGATGGGGAGTTGGTGGCCTGTGGAGTTCATTCAGTAAGCTCACTTTCGCGCCATGAGGAGAACGCAGACCCGATTCCGGGCCTGGCTCAAGTTTCGGCAATTGCGCCGATTAAAGCAAATCTCCCGCGATTCGCAGGCATGCGCCTTTCGCGTGGCATCCAAAATTGGGCGCTCGTGGCAGCCGAATCGACTGCGTTGATAGGATGATTCTGCCAACCAGAACTGCAAATACGAAGAAAAGCTGAAACGGGGAGTATCGACGATGGACAAAGCCGCAATGCTGAGCGAGATTCTCAAGCAAAATCCGAAAGACGCATTCGCCCGCTACGGCCTGGCGATGGACTATGCGGGCCGGAGCGAATTCGCTCCAGCACTCGCAGAATTCGATACGCTGCTGCGCGACCACCCTGGGTACACCGCCGGATATTTCATGGCTGCTCAAACATTGGTGAAAGCGGGACGCGAAGAAGATGCGAAGACTCGCCTCAGAGAAGGGATCGAGAGCGCTCGCCGCACGGGAAACAGCCACGCGGAAGGAGAGATGCAGCAGTTGCTGGATGAGCTCGAATCCTGAAGCCCGCATTCATGAATCGCCTGTGCGCCCGCAGTGTCCATTCAATCTGCCAATAGGAAATCCCGGCCAATCAAAAGAGATGTCCCAGCCGCTGTTTCAGGTCTGGCAAAGCCGCGCATAATTGCAAGAGCTATGAAGATTCCTCTATTTCCGCTGGATGTTGTGCTTTTTCCGGGAGCTCCGCTTCCGCTGCACATCTTTGAAGAGCGGTACAAAGCGATGATTGGGGAATGCCTGGCAACGCAGGGTGTGTTTGGCGTGGTACGCGCGCAGACGGCTGGTTTGGCCGTGGTTGGATGCACAGCCAGAGTTGTCAGGGTGCTGGAACGCTATAGCGATGGACGGCTGGACATCCTGTGCGAGGGTGTCTCGCGATTTGAAATCGAGATGCTGGACGAGTCTCGGCCTTTTCTGCAGGCGCTGGTCGTGCCATTTAACGATGATGGAGCCACGTCCACGCGGCCGGAGCGCGAGGAATGCGCTGGAATGCACTTCGAAATCCTCGAGTTGGCCGGGGTGGAGATCGAGCTTTCGCCACTCGACCTGGACGAGCCAGTTTCCTTCCAGTTGGCCGCGGCGTTGCCGGTCGATCTGGACTTTAAACAGCTGCTGCTCTGTCTGCGGTCGGATGCGGAACGCACCGGACGGCTACTCGACTTCTACAACACCATGCTGCCGAAGCTGCGTCGGGGTGCTCAAACCACGCGCATTGCCGTACGGAACGGACATGTGATGTAATCCGCGCAGCAACGTGTCACGCGCACAGATCCCAAGAAGCAGCAATGCAATCGCCAGACCCGGGACTTGTGGTTGAACCCAATCCTCGGGTTGGCACGTCTACTCTAAAGACACGCCTCTCATTTCAGTGCAACACACGAGGCCAACAGGAGCCAACATGTCCCGCTCTCTTCCCCAGACCCTGGGAGCACTTCGCAGCAGTTCTCTTTATTCGGAGAGTCGCCTCCGGTCGCGCCATGTAAAGGACGAATTGCGCGAGAACCTGATCGAGCGGCTGAAATCAGGCGGGACCATTTTTCCCGGCATCGTCGGCTATGAAGATACAGTGGTGCCACAAATCATCAACGCGGTGCTGTCGCGGCAGAACTTCATCCTGCTGGGTCTGCGAGGACAGGCGAAGAGCCGAATCCTGCGTGCGCTGACCGACCTGCTCGATGAGCGCATGCCGTATGTGGCGGGATGCGAGATCCGCGACAATCCCTATGATCCGCTTTGCCGCCGCTGCCGTGACCTGATTGCGGTCAGCGGGCGATTCCACGCCGGTCGCGTGGCTCGAACGCGAGCACCGCTACGTGGAAAAGCTGGCGACGCCCGACGTTACCGTGGCTGACCTGATCGGCGATCTCGATCCGATCAAGGCCGCACGCGGAGGGCAGGATCTCTCCAACGAGCTGACCATGCACTATGGCTTGCTGCCCCGCGCCAATCGCGGCATCTTCGCCATCAATGAACTGCCTGACCTGGCGGGCAAAATTCAAGTCGCCCTGTTCAACATCATGCAGGAAGGCGATGTGCAGATTAAGGGCTACCCAATCCGCCTGGAGTTGGACGTTGCGCTGGTATTCAGCGCCAATCCGGAGGACTACACGGCGCGCGGCAAAATCGTAACTCCGCTGAAAGACCGCATCGGGTCTGAGATTCGCACGCACTATCCTGAGACGCTCGAAGAAGGGATCGCGATCACGGCGCAGGAGGCGTGGTCGGAGCGGGACGCGGCCAAGACGGAGATACCGCAGTATGTGCGGGAAATTGTGGAGCAGGTCGCGTTTTCAGCTCGCGAAGATAAGCGGGTGGACAAGCGCAGCGGCGTAAGTCAGCGGCTGCCGATCTCCACGCTGGAACTGGTGGTGTCGAACGCGGAGACGACGCGCGCTGCTGCATGGAGAGAACGTGGTGTTGCCGCGAGTGAGCGATATCTACGCGGCTACGCCGGGAATCTCCGGCAAGCTGGAGCTCGAGTACGAAGGCGAGATGCGAGGCGCCGATGTGGTGGTGCGGGAACTGATTCGGACAGCGGTCGGCAAGATCTACGACAAGTACTTCGAGGGAACCAACACGCAGCAGATCGAGCAGTGGTTCAACCTTGGCGGTTCGGTGAAACTGGATGATGACCAGCCTACAGCCGGTGCCATGGCCGAGCTAAAGGAGATACAGGGCCTCTTCGAAAAGCTGTCCCCTCTGGGCGTGAAAGCATCGGAGACTCCGCAGCGGGTGGTTGCCGCGGCCGAGTTCCTGCTCGAAGGCATGGTGGCGCATCGCAAGCTGAGCAGGAGCGAAGAGCGTGGATTCAGCGCGGCCGAGAAGACGCCTCGCCGCCAGGAAAGAGACGCGGAATACGACTACGAGAGCCAGCAGCAGCAACGGCGTTCGCGGCGCGGGTTCAACTAAACCGCTGACCTACAGCGGCCCAGGATAGCAAGCATTCTGAGCCGCAACTGTACGGCTATGTTTCCAGCCTCAGCAAGTAGAAAGCTGCTGTTCAGGAGTTGTTCCAATGAAGCGCATTCGCTACACAAAATACAATGGCGATCTCGGCTCCGAGATGGACATGGAAGACCTGCTGAAGGCGCTCTCCGATTATCTGCTCGACTCAGGTTTTCAGGATCCGATGCAGCGCTTTCAGGAACTCGATCACACCATGGAGGACCTGCGCGAGGCGCTGCGGCAGGCGCTCGAATCGGGTGATTTGTTTGACGAGCAGTTACAGGAACAGCTCGACCAGATTACGGCCGACGGCAAGATGGAAGAGCTGATCGATCAGCTGATGCAGCGCATGGAGCAGGAGAACTATATCTCTGCGAGGCGCGCGGAAGATCCCGCGAAGATGTCGCAGGCGGGCGGACAGACTGGTGACGTGCAGGGAGAAGTGCGGTTCGAGGTCACCGACAAAAGCCTGGACTTTCTCGGCTTCAAGACGCTTCGCGACCTGCTTGGGTCTCTCGGGAAATCGAGCTTTGGGCGCCACGATACGCGCGATCTGGCAACGGGGATCGAGGCCAGCGGAGCCTCTCGCCAATACGAGTTTGGGGACACGCTGAACCTGGATACGACCGCGACGCTGAGTTCGGCTATCTCCCGCGAGGGCCTGCACCTGCCGCTGAACGTGGAATACCGCGACTTGCATGTCCATCAGTGCGAGTATCAGAGTTCGTGCGCGACGGTGGTCATGCTCGATTGCTCGCATTCGATGATCCTGTATGGAGAAGATCGATTCACGCCGGCGAAGAAGGTGGCGATGGCCTTATCGCACCTGATTCGCACGCAGTATCCGGGCGACTCGCTCTCGCTGGTTTTGTTTCACGACTCTGCGGAGGAGTTGCCGATTTCGCAGCTGGCGCGGGTCAAGGTTGGTCCCTACTACACCAACACACGCGAAGGCCTGAGAGTGGCGCAACGCGTGCTCGAGCGCCAGCGCAAAGACATGAAGCAGATCGTGATGATTACGGATGGGAAACCCTCCGCGCTGACTCTTCCCGACGGGCGCATTTACAAGAACGCGTTTGGCTTGGACCCGCTGGTCGTCTCTGAGACGCTGGAAGAAGTGTCGCGCTGCAAGCGATCCAACATCGTGATCAATACCTTCATGCTGGCGTCGGACTTTGGGCTGGTGCAGTTTGTTCAGAAGGTGACGCAGATGTGCCGTGGAAAGGCCTACTTCACCACGCCCGATACGCTGGGTGAGTATCTGCTGATGGATTACATGCAGCGCAAAATGCGAACCATTCACTAAGTGGTGCTCTTCAGATCGCCACAAAGGCGATGAGAGAAACGGCCGCGCCGATCAGCAGGCTCATGCGATCCGTCAGGGCGAAGACCACGGGATCTTCATCGAGTAGCCCACGCGAGGCAAGCAGCCATATCCGGCTCACCCACAGAATCAGCAGCGGCGTCGCCAGCCACAGGCGCTGCGGGTGCGCATACATGCTGGTCACTTCGCGTCCGTTGATGTAGAGTGCAAAGACCACGACCGCGGCATAGGCACTGGATGTGCCGAAGCTGCGTAACTGGTCGATATCTACCAGGAGATAGCCTCGGCCATTGCGCGGGGTGAGGCCGCTGGCACGCAGATTTTGTAGTTCGCTATAGCGCTTGACCATGGCCAGGCTAAGAAACAGAAAGATCGACAGCGCTGCCAGCCAGGGAGAGATCACGATTCCTCCGGCAGCAGCCCCGGCCAGCATGCGGAGCGTATAGAGGCCCGAGAGCACGATCACGTCTACGAGAACCACCCGTTTCAACCACAGCGAGTATGCCAACGTACAGGCAACGTAAGCGAAGAACCAGCCGAGACAAGCTGCTGGAAGCCATCGCAGGCCCACAGCGGCCAGCACCCAGAATGCAACTGCAATGGCCAGTCCAGTGCTGGCCGACAGGTTTCCGGAAGCGAAGGCCCGATGGCGCTTCTTGGCGTGGCTGCGGTCATTCTCGATGTCCAGCAGGTCGTTCACGATATAAGTGGCAGAAGCGCACAAGCTGAAGCACAAGAAGGCAAGCAGAGTCTTGAGAAACGTGGGGCGGTTGAGCGCATGGGCCAGCAGCATGGGCACGAAGACAAGCGCGTTCTTTGCCCATTGATGGATGCGAATCGCGTGGAGAAATGCGGGCAATGCGAAGCTGCGATCCTGAAAGGTGCGATGAACGACAAGCTTGCGAGATCTTAGAAGCTTGCGTAAGGAGTAAGTCGGATTGGCCACCATCGCCTGGGTAGCTTCCACCAGCAAGGGCAAGTCAGGGGCCGCATTTCCTATATAGTCAAACGCTTCAGAGTCGAGCGTCTTGCGCAGCGTGTGCAACTTATCGTTCCCAGTAAGGTTGGTGAGACCGTCGCTGGCGAGCACGCCGGAGAAGATTCCCAGATGCTCCGCAATGCGATTCGCTGTCCTGCTATCGGCGCCAGTCGCAAGGTAAATCGTGCGGCCTTCGCGATGTTGCTGCTGCAGGTACAGAAGAAGCTCCCGATTGTAGGGAAGGTGCGCGGGATCCAGCGAAACCAATGAAGCGACACGGGCCTTGAGAACAGCGCGGCCGCGAACCATCCAGATTGGGACCTTCGCCACTTGAGAGGGATGAGACCGCGCCAGCACCAGCAGCGAATCGACCAGGGTGTCGGACTTGACCAATGTCCCGTCAAGATCGACACATAGCGGCCGCACAACCTCGGCAGCAGGTTCAAGGGTAGAGTACGTCATTCCAGCTCGTCCCCCAAGGTAAGTGGTCCTGCACTTAAGCACGTAACACGCATGCTAACTAGACGCGTGGCGCACAACACAGACTGCGCTGTCGAGCCACCCCGGACCAGGTATGCTGCAATTCATCACACCATCTTCGATTCCTGAGTGCAAGCGGTAAGTTGCAAGCGGAATGGTGAGTAGGGTTGCGGGGACCAAGGGCCGCAGCAGTTATGCCCATGAGAATCAGCTGCAACGATAGGGAGAAGCCGGCGGGGAAGTCTGGATATTTACGGAGCGGCTGGTTCCAGTTCCAGGCGGAAAGTGTGTTGCGCAGGTTGAACCGAGTCCTGAATGAGCTGCTGCTCCAGGGCCTCGAATTTGTTGAGCTCCGCATCGCCAGCCTCGCTCGGCAAATGTTTGTCTCTGTCCCGCACGAGTAGACGAGTGTGTACCAGCTGGGTGTATTCGTAATCGCGAATGAGCCACATGGCAGCCTGGGATTGCTGGCGCATTGGCGTTTTCCACTCGGCCAGGTTGACTCCAGACTGCAACTGATCGGATGACAGGCTGACCACGGGCGCCCCGTCGACGGATAGCGCATACTTACCCGCCGGAAGACCATCCACCTGAAGTAACTCCTGGTTGAGAGCTTCTTCTATGTCACTTACTTGTCGCACGAAGGCAAGATCTTCTGAGCTGGCATCGAGAGGAAGCGGCAGAGCCTGATCGCGCTGCGTCCAGGTGAGCGAGGACTTCTCTCTCACCACATCCGTAACTCGAGTTCCCTCGGCAGAGGCTACATCTGAGGAACCGGCGGCGAGGTGAGTCGAAGTAACGACACGCGGAGCACGCCAGGCCTTCAGGATCGCGGACGCCATAATCCAATGCAGTGCCAGGCCGGGGTGCACTCGATCGGGAATCAGCATCTCCGTAGCCAAGGGGTTTAGCTGATTCCCGCGAATCAGAGCGGCAGTGAGAGGCGCATTCAAATCGACATAAAGTGCGTTGTATTTTCCGGCCAACACGCGGTCGGCAGAAGCTAACTTGAGTAGAGCGCCGTTGTAACCGCCGGGAAACATCGGCGGACGAGTGATCTCATCATAAGGCGAAGGCGCAAGTATCGTGATGCGCGCATCCGGAAGAGACTTGCGGATGGATTGAAGGATATGTTCGTAGCCCTGGGTGTAAGTGCTGAGGATTTGATCTGTCAGCGGCTGATATCCGCCATCATTCATCCCAAGCATGATCGTAACTACCGTTGGCTTGTGTGAGAAGACATCTCGCTGAAGGCGCTCATCTACAGCTCCGGCAAAGCCACCGCTGACGCGATCCCCACCAATGCCAGCGGTGAAGAACTGCACGTGCATGGCGGGAAAGCGCGTACGAGTATAGAGATCAACCACTGCGGTGTAAAAGCCCTGCTCGGTAATGCTGTCGCCGTAAAAGACCACCCGGTCGCCATCGTGAAGATAAAAGCCCTGGGCCTCCAGAAGTTGAGGAAACGTCGCAATCATTCCCCAAAGTAGAACCGCGATCCGGAAGATGGCTTTAGCTGACATATGCACCTGACAGTTTTGTGTTGACCGGTTCCAGTGTTAGCCTCTGACCCAAGCTCCATCGATCTGGCGCCACATCTGCGGATTGGGCGCCTGGTCTTGCAGCGCGGGTGGAAGCCGATGATGACGAACATTGTCGAAGCATTGCAACGCTCCGAATCGAAGCATCGACCGGGGAATTCCTACCGCGGTAAATGCTGGGTGCGCCGTCGCTGGGAAGGGTCCGCCATGATTCATTGCTGGACTTAGTGCCACACCAGTTGGCATTTTGTCGTTGAGGAGCCGGCCAACACGCGGTCGCAGAGTGGAAGCGACCTTCGCGTACAACGTATCGTCTTCCCCATCTGTACTGGAATAGATGCATCCAGTTAGATTGCCTTCCAATTTATCCAGGGCTGCCAACAACTCCGTAGGTGTCTTCGCGATGACGAGGGTGGTCGCGTTGCCAAATGCCTCGCGCTGTAACTCGTCAGAGTGCTCGACGAATATCTCCGCCGTGGTTTGCAGTACGGTGTTTCCATAGCAATACCCTGGCACTCCTTCGGCTGGCGCCCCCCCGGTAAGTACCTTCGCTCCGTTGTTCAACAGTCGCTTTATTCCGGCATCGAGTTGCTCCACTCCTGTTTGAGAGAAGAGTGGGCCGGGAGCACGCTGACTATACAAGTTAGTAAGTTGTCGGGAGAAGGTAATTGCTTCGGGACCATCGAGGAGAAAGAGAAGGTTAGGACTTGTGCAGAACTGGCCCGCAGCCGCAAGGGCGCTGTTGGCCGTCTCGGCGACCAGATCCTCTGCTCGCTCCCGAAGCGCACCAGGCAAGTAGACGATCGGATTGATGCTGGACATCTCCAGGTAAATCGGCCGCCCCACCTTATCCGCAGCAGCCTTCAGGCGCATGCCTGCCGTGCGGCTGCCGGTGAAGCTTGTCGCGCCAACTCGCGGATCGGCGACAAGGCGCAATCCATCTTCATTGCTCAGGTGGTACAGCATCTGGACGGTAGAGGGCGGCAATCCCGATGCTCGCAAAGCTTCGATCGCGCACTCTGCGAGGGCCTTGCTGGTGCTCGGGTGAAGTGGGTGGGCCTTGGCAATTACCGGATTGCCGGCCGCAATGGCTGCGGCGAAGTCTCCGCCTGAGATGCCATTGAACGCCAGCGGGAAATTGTTTGGGCCGAATACGACCACCGGGCCGATCGGCGCGAAGTACGACCGGATATTGCTTTTGGTGTCGATCACAGCCTGGACCCACGAGCCTTCGCGAGCCGCCGCTGCTGCTTGCCGCAGTTGTGTCGTCGTCCGCGGCAATTCCACCTGGAGCAGGCGTGGATTGAGGGGGAGTGCTGTCTCCTCATGGGCCAAGGCCGCGATCTCCTGCGCCCGAGCCTCTATCTTTTGCGCGTAGGCCTCAAGGAACTCAGCAATCTGCGTTGCTGGAGCACTGCGCAAGGTATGGCTAGCTTCGGCGGCAGCAGCGAGAACGCGTTCACAATCCGCCCACGAACTGATGGGGAAGTCGCGCCCGATTGCTTCACGGGTTGATGGATTGTTCGCGTGAAAGCCTCCGCTGGCTTCTGCCGGCGTCCAACTTCCTTCGATGAGAACGTGTTCGAGATTCACCTTGGCTCTCCTGCGGCTGCAACTGTCGCGCGTCACTCGCCTTTATGGCTGTCCAAATTTAAGCATACTCAAATCGCGCAGTAAGCGCAGGCGACCGCTCTACCAGCTCAGTTGCACCAGAGACACCGACTCACGAGGCATGTTGATTTGCAGCGTTACAGCCCCGCGATCCACATCCATCCAGCTCGGCGAGGTAAGTAACTGGAGACCATCCTTGGCCTTCAACTCGGCATACTGTTCCGGCGAAGGATGCTGTGGCGAGCCCATGGCCTTCCAAACTGTGTAGGCGTTGCTATGAGTTTCATCGATTCGATACTGGGTAACGAGAATGCGCTGGACGCCGGAAGGGATGCCGCGAACGACCACAGCTGTTGGCGAATCGGAAGCGGTCGCGTCCTTATCGTGATAGTTCCAGAGCAGGATCTCCGCTTCGTGGTCTGCTTTGGTGGCCAATGCGTCTACGTCTGGAGCCGATCGGACGCCCTTCGCCAGCATCTCATCGAGCGGGACTCGCGCGTCACTGGCAACGCTCACTCCACCACCCCTCATGAGGGCGGCCATGCGAAAGAAGTTGAGGATAGGCTTGTCGATCCCATTGGTTGCCAAGGAACGAAAGCCTTCAAAGTAGTCTTTGCCTTCAAACTCGAACGACCAGCTCAACATGGCTTGCAGGTTTACGTGACGGCGTTCCTCTAACTCAAGAAGACCCTTGTAAGCGGCGGCCGTATAAGCAGGATAGAGAGTACCGTTTCTATAGTTATTTGCCGGATTCACCTTACTCGAACAGGCGGCGCAGCCTTCCGGGTCCGCCTCGCTTAAAATGATCGGGAGATGTCGAAATCGCGGATACCGACTGATAATCTCGAACCCCTTGTCAGCATCGGTAAGTTCCTTGTTGATTCCCATCGTGACGCGCCCCTCCTGGAAGTGGGGCTGCCCCTTCACATGGAAAGAAACGAAGTCTATCGGCACCTGCTTCCCATCGGCCGAGCTCTTGCCGGTGTCGACGTGTCTGAGAAATGCATCGAGGAACTTATAAGCCTTCTCTGAGCCCGGACCCGTCGAGGCAGGACCTCCTACCTTTGCACCGGGCAGGGCAGCGCGAACAGCTGTTACAGCGTAGTCGTAAAGCTTCCAATAATCTTCAGGTGTACCGTGCCAATAATCTATATCGGGTTCGTTCCAGACCTCGAAATACCACTGCAAAACTGTCGTCTTTCCATAGCGTTCAACGAGATGAGATGTAACTACCCGAATGAGCTCACCCCACTTCGCATAATCCTTTGGAGGATTGTTTGACGCTCCGGAAACAGTGCTCTGCGGATAATGCACCTGGTAAGGTTCGTGCCGATCGGGAAGTTGGGCCGCCAGGTCTTTGGGCATGAACCCGAGTTCGACCATGGGTCGCACTCCCGCTGCCTTGAAGGAATCGAAGATGCCGTCGAGGATGCTGAAATCGTAATGCGGAGTTCCCTTCTCGTCCTCGGTGTAAACATTTGTGGAACTCCACTTCAGCTCGGGAACACCGTTTCCAGAGGTCAGCAGATGATGAACTCGAATATAGACCGGGACCGGACTAAGATCATGTAACTCATGCAGCAGCCCCTTGCCGTTGGGCGTGGTCGTGTAATTCGCTTCGTCATAGCCAAACCAGCTATAGATCGGCTTGTACACACCTACCTGCTTATCGAGGTCAACCTGGATGTGCACCGTTTGATCACTTGCAGTCTTTGACGATACGGGATCAGAATTCTGTGCGGAAAGCGCGAGGGGGCTCCAGACTGCGAGACCAAGCGCGATGGTGCGCATTTTCCTCATGATGGATCTATTCATCTTGCCTGGCTTTCTGCGCATAAAGTTTGGCCCCGTCTTTGCCTCGCGGCTAACTCCCCCCGCATGGACTACCTGGCGCGCCAACTAACTTGAATAGGATGCTCACGTCGAGCGAGGAAGGTAAGAAGATACTGGTTCCAGCGCCGCTGGGCTGGCATATCTGCTTTTGACCATCCTGAACCGGCAAAGTAGGTAAAAGGCTGACCAGAGCGCCTTTCCACTATCATGAGCGCGTGGTTTGCCGCCGACAGCGTAGATGCATGTTCCTCTGGGAGAGTTACTAAGCCTGAAGCTATCCGGCCCGCACTGGCATCCTGAGGCGTATCCCAAACCGAGGCGACCCTTCCGGCAACGGGGTAGGCAATATCCGCAGGCTCGTGTATCGCCAAACCGGCTGCTATCTTCAGAGTTGAATCTCCATCGAACGTGTAGGTCGAAGTTATCTGATTCATGTGAGAACCGGCATCAAGAACGATGGTTTTCACTTCGCTTACCATCGTACCGTCTGCTCTCCATGGCGCGTACGAGACCTGAAACGCAAACCGGATCGGCCCGGGAGCGAGTATCTTGAGCGCGGTATAGTTCTTGGACACATAGAGCTTGCCATCGCGGAAGATGCCGGTGCCACCGCAGCCTCTCGTCGGGCCAACATAATAGGAATCGAGACCCTGACCATTGTCCTTATGATAGGAGAGCTCTGGGTTGTGCGTGCGCGTGCCCTCAAGGTCTCTCTTATAGAAACTATCGATCACAAAGTTAGGAACTCGCTTGGACCAGACGTCGATACCCGAGGTGATCTCACCGGCAGCTTGGAGCGCCGGACCATAGATACGGTACGTGACTAACTCATTCTCCCAAGCGAAGTCATCCTTTCGCTCTGGTGCCTCCCGTCCAGAGACCAGGGCGCGTTGAGCTGGCGCGGCCGGATCAGGTCGAAAAGAGACGTTCAGCGTGCCATGAGCAGGCAACGACACGAGCAGCAGGAGTTTGGCCGATGCAGCTCCATTCTGTGCGAACAGCTGCGTCGGAACTCGCCGACCCGTAGCTGTATCCGTCGCAATGAGAGAGGATAGCTTTGACGCGGGAAGTCGCAGGTGTTGTATCACTTGATCTTCAGGGATCTCAACGACCTCGTCGCGGCGGTCTACATCGAGCGTGTTTTTCAACTCCAGTGTTTGGGCGCAGCCGCTGCGCACCAGCGTGAACAAGAGTGCTGCCCCGAGGCAGACCAGCGATCGATAGGTTCGCCTATGTCCCGCACTTCTCCCTGGCTTCCTCTTTAACTTAGTGCGCAAGACGATACACCTCAGACCCAGCCAGCAGAAAGGCGCCGGTTCCGAATACATAACTCGACGTTGCGGTGTAAGCACCCGGCGCGGCACCTATTGGCTGAACGCTGCCAAGTCGTCCGTCCTTGTAGATATGGGTCAGAAGTCCTTGCCACGATTTCTGCACGACCGGGAGATATTTCTTGCGATCAAGAATGCCGGCATTGATGCCGTAGGCAAAACCAAACGTATAGAACGCAGAGCCAGACACCTCGGGTAAGTTATAAGCATCCGCATCAAGCAGCCCAGGGCGCCAAAGGCCGTCTGCGCCTTGCAATGTACTTAGCCTTTCGGCCATCTGAGTAAATTGCTCCACGTATTGCGGCCGGTATGGGTAGTCCGAGGGCATATCTGCCAGGACGCGCGCGAGTCCAGCGAAAACCCAGCCGTTGCCACGAGACCAGAAGATGCTGCTCCCGTTTGCTTCATGCTTATCCAAGAAGGAAGTATCTCGAAAGAACAGATGATTCGTCGGACTGTAGAGGAGTGAAGAGGTGATCCACCACTCATGATCCATATAGTCGAGGTAGGTACGATCCCCAGTCGCCTTGTAGAGTCGAGCCAAAACGGGCGGCGCCATAAACAGCGCGTCACACCACCACCAGAGCGGCTTCGCGGGATCGTCCGGAATTCGCATCATCTGGTTGATCCGCGCGCGAGTAGGGTTGATCATGGCTGGGTCACGAAGACGAAGATACAAGGTCAGGTAAGTCTGGCCGATCGCCTGATCATCGGCGTGCTGGAGTCGCGGCCCGAGTTGCCATTGAAACTTCCTCCCCATCTGAAGCATGGCGTCCTGATACTTGCTACCGCTCACGTCCTGGGGCACGGCCATGAAGCCGGCGTAGAGAGTAGCGAAGGTCCAGTCCTGGTCAAAGCCGGGCTGAGCCTTACTCAGCTGCCAGTCCGCCACCTTCTTGATGGCGATAACTCACGTTCTTACGAGTTAGTACCGGGGAAACATCCGTTGCTAACGGCGGAACTGTCGACACCGAATCGCCCACCCAAGAGGAGGTGGTTGCATTCACTTGCTGCGCCTCGAGAGCCAGCGATCCGAAAAGCAGCAGACCATAAACTCCCGTCCGTGAGACAAGTAGAAGGAGGCGACGATATGCCGAGACTCGCCTCTCTCGCTTCGGAGGGCGACCTCGAGCAGATCTATGGATCCAGGCCGCGTGGAGAGCGCAGAAGGATTGTTAGAGATCACGGCTATTTCTCTTTCACTTTGACTACGAAGTATGCGAACGTAACGCCCGTTGACACGAGAAGCTGATGCGGTATGGCTGCGGGAATATGAACGACATCGCCTGGCTTCAATTCTTCCCGCGTTCCACCTTCAAGAGACTTACCGCGCAATTCTCCTGCACTGACCGTGTTTGGACCGATCAGCTTTCCTCCGCTAAGCAGAGTTGCATGACCTTTCAAGACGAAGAAGACGTCGGCGAAATCCTCATGCAACTCAACCGCACCATCTTTCTTTCTGAGCGCCATCATCGTGTAGTGATTCGGATAGTCGTTGAGCTTCATGCTTGCCAGGCCATCGGCCCCATTTGCCTTTGGGCTGAGCTCCTGCGCCTTAGCCATCATCTGTTCACGGGTCATGTGATCTACCTTGGCTGACTGCGCCAACGAGACACAGGGCGCGAGCATAAAAATAGATGCAAGAATCTTGAGGCGTATCTTCAAGTAGTAACTCCAAGTTGCAAGCTGATGCGGTTCAAGGTAACTGCCTGAACAATTGGCTAAAGCATATTCGCAATTGCCACGCGATCCATGTCGTTATAGTCCTGATTCTCGCCGCCCATACCCCAGCAGAAGCTATAGCTCGAGGTACCCACCCCCGCATGGATCGACCATCCTGGAGAGATTGCAACCTGCTTGTTCGAAACGACCAAACTGCGCGTTTCTGCAGGAGGTCCCATCAGGTGGAGGACACGGTCGGCAGGCGCGAGGTCAAAGTAGAGATAGACCTCCGACCGCCGCATATGTGTGTGAGGAGGCATGGTGTTCCAAACATTCCCTGTGGCGAGCTGGGTGAAGCCCATGACCAACTGACAGCTTCGAGTTCCTTCCATGTGGATCAACTTGGTGATTTCGCGAACATTTGCGTTTTCTGCAGTTCCCAACCTGAGCCGATCCAGACTCGCCGATGTTATGAGCTGGGACGGGTGACTTACATGTGCCGGATAACTCAGTAAGTAGAACTCTGCGGGGTCTTGAGGATTCAGGCTGGAGAACTCAATGTGTTCGATCCCGCGTCCGAGGTAAAGCGCATCGAGGCGCTGCAGCTCGTAATCGGTCGAGTTGGCAGCGACGCGGCCGGGGCCACCAATGTTCAGGATGCCCAGCTCACGCCGCTCATTGAAATAGGACGCCTTGAGTTCGTCGTCCACAGGCAGCTGAAGCGGCGCGTCGGTCGGCACCGCAGAGCCGACAACGGTCCGGTCCAGATCAATGTAGATCAAGCTGATCTTTCCGGACTGGAAGAGTTCCGTAACCAGAAAACTCTGCCGCAATTCGCGAGTGGTCATGATCGAAAAGCGGTTTGAGTCGGCCAATTGCAGAATTTTCATCGCGACAGAATCCTATCAAGAAACGCGGTCGCGTGAGGAGAAGTTCTCGAGCCGGATTCCCATCGTGGATAATGGCTCTCATGCAGGACGCTGGCCCAACTTTCTTTTCCGAAGATCAGGTTCGAGGGGCACTGTCTTACCGTGAGCTGATCCCGGAGATGAAGCGCGCCCTGGTGGAGTTTTCGGCAGGACGCGTGCTTCAGCCGCTGAGGACGGTGCTGTCGGTGGCCGAACACTCGGGGTGGTTTGCTGTCATGCCTGCGGTCTACGGCAACATTATGGGCGCGAAGATGGTCACCTTTTACCCGCGCAACGCCGAGCTACAGAGGCATACGCACATGGCCATGATTCACCTCTTCCGCGCCGACACTGGAGAGCCGCTCGCGGTAATGGATGGCCGACTCATCACGGAGATGCGCACCGCGGCAGTTTCGGCTCTGGCCGTAGACCTGTTGGCAGATGCGGGCGCGCGCGTTCTGGCGATTCTTGGCAGCGGCGTTCAGGCGCGATCGCACGTTCGCGCGCTGGCAGGGATACGCAACTTCGACGAGGTTCGCGTCTGGAGCCGAACTCCCGCGCATGCAATGAGCTTCGCGCAAGAGATTGGCGGGCTGGCAACTACTGCGGAGGCGGCGGTCACAGGCGCGGACGTGGTACTCACACTGACGAGTTCCGCAACGCCTGTGTTGGCTGGACGGTGGCTCAAGGAGAGATCGCTCGTGTGCGCTGTAGGTGCCGTAACTCCTGACCGCCGAGAGCTGGACGATGATGCGATGCGAGGGCCGATCGTGGTTGAGTCTCGCGCGGCCGGGCAGACCGAGCCCGGAGACATTCTCATGTCTAAGGCCACCATCGCCGCGGAATTGGGTGAGCTGCTGAATGGGTCCACGCTGGCGACAGGTGACCGGCCGATCGTCTTCAAGTCAGTGGGGATAGCGATCGAGGATGTTGCGGCAGCGAAGCTGGTTTACGACAAACTCGCGAAGGTATAGAAGAGCGGCACGTGCATCTGAGAAGGAATGCAAGACGACAAAATGGATGATGCGCTGGTGATTGGCGGAGGCGTTGCAGGCCTGGCTGCGGCGGGCGAACTGGCGGCTCATGGCTTGGCAGTGACAATATTGGAAGCCAGGGATCGTATCGGTGGACGTATCTTAACCCTGCATCCCGAGGGCGCCGGTGCACCGGTCGAGTTAGGTGCTGAGTTCATTCATGGCCGCCCTGAGGAGTTATGGAAGTTACTCCAGACGGCGGAGATCGCCACGGAGGAGCACGTCGGCGAAGACACTTGCTACAAATACGGATCTCTCTCCACCTGCGCGGACGAGAATGACGAGGATCTGCTTGACCAGCTAGCCGATACTGTAAGGCGCGACGGTGACATGAGCTTCGATGCCTATCTGCAGCATCACCATGTACCGCCGGAGCTTGCGGAGGGTGCTCGGTCATTTGTGGAAGGCTTCAATGCGGCCGACGCGCGTCGGATCGGAATCGCCTCGCTTGCTCGGCAGCAGCAGGCCGAGGAAGAAATAGACGGCGACCGCGCCTGGCACTCCGTCGGAGGCTATGATCTGGTTCCCGCCTATCTCGCCCGGAAAGCTGAAGAGAACGGTGCACGCATCGAGTTAGGCTGCGCCGTTTCGTCCATTACATGGAGTCGAGGAAAGGTGGAAGCTCGGCCTAACTCCCCAGAGCAAAGGATCTGGCATGCTCGCAAGGTAGTGATTACGGTGCCGTTGGGTGTGCTGCAAGCGCGGTCCATCCAATTCAATCCGGAGCCGAGTCAGCTTGATGTCGGCAGCCGACAGCATGGCTAGCGGTGCGGTCCAACGCATTGTGCTCGTCTTCCGCACGCGATTCTGGACCAGACAACATCCGGATATGCGTTTCTTATTCGCGGAGGGCACTACACCTTCCACGTTTTGGACTCAGCAACCCTCGGCTGCTCCCGTACTGGTGGGTTGGATCGGAGGTCCACGCGCCATGAAGGCAGAAGCCTCGGATCCGGCGAAGCTACTGCAGAGTGCGCTACGTTCGTTGGAAACGATCTTCGGATTAGAGACTGCTTCACTGGAGCGGGAACTTCTCAGCTGGCACTTACATGATTGGCAGAGAGATCCCTACAGCCTGGGTGCTTATAGTTATGCGCCGGTGGGAGCACTCGACAGTTCAGAGCACATGACAGAACCCGCCGAGGACACGCTGTACTTAGCGGGCGAACACACTGACGTCTCTGGACACTGGGGCACGGTCCACGGAGCCCTGAGGTCGGGACTCCGTGCCGCTCGCCAGATACTTGCCGCGGAAGGGAGAAGTTAGAAAGCCGGGAAGCCGCGCGATCTGAAGGTATAACAGGCTACAAGCGGATCATTATGCGACTCGGCTCTCGCCAACACTGGAGATTTCCTCGGCTCCTGCTTTCTCCAATACCGACTTAGCCCGTGCGATCCAGTCATGATTGTCTGCATGCACCGATAGCAGGATGCCGCCTTTCCGCAGTCTGGTCTCATACCGTTTCGCCTCGAATTCCGGAACGCCGAATCCAACCAGAGCGCCGGTAATGCCCCCGACTGCCGCACCGACTCCCACGCCTGCAAGCGCGGCCATGATCGGTCCGGCAGCGAGAAAGGGGCCTACTCCTGGGATGGCAAGAGCGCCGATTCCAACCAACCAGCCGAGAACGCCGCCTACTACGGCACCTGAGGTTCCACCGGTGGTTGCACCTTCGGGCGCTTTGGTCGTCTTCACTGTGGCGATGTCGCGAATGTCACCGAGGTTTTCGGGCGCCAGAATGGATATATCGGAGCTCCGGAAATCCGCATCTTTCAGGGCTGCTACCGCGGTCTCCACGCCCTCTCGACTGCTGAAAATGCCAAAAACTGAATGACCTGCCATTTCTCTCCTTAGTAACGCGCCGTTACTTCGCTGCGCTGGTTGTCAATTGGTCGGTCACATTGCCTGCACCGGCAACATTGGTAGCCGTCGTCTCCACCGTCTGCTTCTCTTCTTCAGATTTCACGCGGCCCTTGAGTATCACCTTGCCCGCCTGCGTGATGATACTTACGTTGTGCGCTCCGATAGAGAGGGACTTATCCTTGACTAAGGCACGGCGAATCTGTCGAGTAATCTCGAGATCGCTTTGCTTGTTGGACTGCTGCTGTGCTGTAGTGGACTGTGCTGTAGCTTGCTGCTGAGTCGCATACGCCGGAACAGACAGAGGAGCGGCGGCGGCAAACGCCGCCACTGCTCCCAGGGTTACAAGTCTGGATGTGTGCTTATTCATCATGGATTGTTCTAAGCGCGACGCCGGGTTTCATCGTTTAGATCATTGTCCAGATCATTCACCGATTCTCTCTTGCGGGTTGTTCCTTCGTTTTCCACCCGCAATTCTTCGTGGCGGACTTGATCGCCAACACGCTCAACGTCGGTGACTTCCCGCTTGCCTACAATCACCTCTTCCGTGACGATCGGCTGCTTCTCGACCCGCACTCTTTCTTCACTGAGAGGAATACGAATTTCCTTCTGATCGCCAATCGTTGCGCCCGTCGCAGGCGTATTGTCGGTAACAGGCACGCGCTCCAGTACGAACTCTTCGCGAGTAACTGGAACTTCGATGGTCTGGTTTTCGGTGATTACATCCTTGCGCAGCCGTACCTCGCCACGATTCACCCGCTCCTTATGGACGCGCAGCACCTCACCAAAGAGTCGAACGCGGTCGGTCTCGTTGGTCACGTCGCCCCGTGTGCCGGTTGCAGCGTACTCCTGTGCTTCCGTAGTTCCGTAGTCGGATCCGGTGGATTGCGGATAAGAAGTTCCGGCGGCACCTGCAGACGTGTTCTCGTACTTTATGGTTCCGTTGTTGGAGGTAATGATCTGCTCCGCTTCGTCACTCCGCGCGGCATCGCGAACAGTGATGATCGCGCCGCCAGGCTGTAGGCTCTGAGTCAGGTATCCGGCTCGGTCCGATGGGATTCCTGTGCCCGCTAGCGAGCCTTCCATCTCCGAGCTTGAATAATCGTATTCGTAATCGTCAGTTGCGTAGCCCGATGTGCCCGCAGATGCGGCCGAGGAGAGATCTCCCCGTTCACTTTGACTGTCGGTGTCGTGTCCGCTAAATGCATCCTTCAGTTTTTCCCACCAGCCTTCATGTGCATGGCCGCTGGTTCCAGTTGTCTCGGTCGTGTCTAGACGGTTGCCTTCTCCATGCAACGAGCCCGCCCGGCGATTGCGGAAGGCCGCGCCGATCTGGTTAGAGCTGAATCCATTCTCTCGAAGTTGAGTTACTGCCCGATGCGCATCTTCTGCGTTCGCAAAGAGGCCAACGACGACTGGTGCTCCGGTTCCCGCACCAGTAACATTCGATTCATTTTCATACGCCATAGGGGGATTTCCTTCTTGGTAGATCGGTAATAAATTCGGTTTGCAGTGCCGCCAGGAGGCGCGCTTAACGTCGCGAATGACGCCTCTTAGTACGATGCGCTTTGGGCAGAAAGGTGGTAACGCATAGGTCGCCTTTCCTGGAAAGAAGCGCTGAGCTTTTCAACTTTCACGTGCACATTACCGCTGAGTGTCATCTCCTGGTTGATCGATGAGCAGGCGCTCTTTGCGAATGGGTTCGGTAATCGACTCGTTCTCGGTGACTTGCCGTTTGCCGGCCTTGTACTCTTCGTGCAGACGAGTCTCTTTGTCAATTCGAACCCTCTCCTCACTCAGCGGAATTCGGATCTCGCCTTCGCGACCAATGGGAGAACCATCCGTATGTTCCACCACAAGGTGCTCGCGCGTAACGGGTACCTGCACTGTTTCCATACGGGTTACAGATTCCTTGCGAACCCTGACATCCGCGTTGGCGATCTTCTCTTTGTGTACGCGCAGCTCTTCGCCGAATAACTGGATGTGACCCGGCTCCGCCGTTGGAGGCGGCTCAAAGGGAGCAGAGTCGGTGACCGGGGGAGGAGAAACCCGGGTTTCAGATTGGGGGATGGACGCCGGGAGGTTGGCCGCAGGGTAAGTAGAGGCTGGTGATGGAGTTACTCCTATCGGAGTTACAACCGGAGGAGTTACTCCCGCCACTGCCGGCGAGGTGAGTGAGGCAACAGTGCCTCGCACGGGGTTCGCCGGATCTGCAACTTCCTCCGACGCACGGGCCTCCCTTTCGTCACCACGGATGGCTGCCCCATACTTTTTCAGCAGGGACTGCGCCTCGTCCCGCCGATCTGCCGGCTTGACGATGACGATGGATGCGTCCTGCCCAAAGTCATGAGCCAGCCGTTGAGCCTCATCGGGCGAGATGCCGAATTGCGCAAACCTGGTTTGTGGATAGCTGCGTTCGGAGCGCGAGGCCACCGACTCTTCGTTGTAGATCTGGCGGAGTTCTCCAAACCAATTGCCCGCGCGGCGAGCAGAGGTCCCTTGCGCGTCTGAGTCAGCAGGGATGTCCGCCGGCAGGCTATCTTGTTCCGCCACAAAGGCATGCTCATGGAGGGCAACCAGCGCGCGGTGCGCGTCGGTGTGGCTTCGAAAGATGCCAATAAGAGTCTGCTGCGAGAGACCCGCAGTGTCATTCCGCTGGTTCCAATCCATTTCAAATTCCTCCGTCCATACTGAGTTGACGATGGCCAGGACTTTGGGATGTAACCACAGGTGAGATGGCAAGAGCGTCGCAAGGGAAGGCTCGATTTCCTGAGGCTCCTGTTGCTATATCCGAGTGCTGCGGGTCAGAAATTTTGATACCACGCGAGCATGCTGCAGAATGAACAAGCGTTACCGCGAGATGCGGCCATATCCATGAACTCCGCTTTGCATCTCACTTTGTGCATCAGGACCAGGGGAACCCTTCTCACGGAATGCAAGCACTTACGGTAGTACCTGATCTTATCGACTCGGCGAAGGCGGCCGGTCTTCGCTATGTCACGGACGCCAAACCGGGGATTCGCCGAAAGCGCAGCGGCAAGGGTTTTCGTTACGTCGACTCTCAAGGCAAGCCAGTCCGCGACGAGGAAGTGCTCGCGCGGATCAAATCCCTGGTGATCCCACCTGCGTGGACGAATGTCTGGATCTGCGAGAATCCAAAGGGCCACCTGCAGGCGACCGGACGCGATGCGCGCGGCAGGAAACAGAGCCGGTATCACCCGCGTTGGCGCGAGGTAAGGGACGAGACCAAGTACGAGCGCATGCTCACCTTTGGAGTTACTCTACCCAAGTTGCGGGAAACAGTGGAACAGCACCTGGCGCTCCCCGGATTGCCGAGGGAAAAGGTGCTGGCTACGATAGTGCGGCTCATGGAGAAGACGCTCATTCGCGTGGGCAACGTGGAATATGCGCGCGAAAATCACTCCTATGGACTCACCACGATGCGCGGTCGGCACGTGAACGTGGATGGCTCGACGGTCACGTTCAAGTTCCAGGGGAAGAGTGGGATCAAACATACGATCGACATCAACGACCGCAGGCTTGCGAAAATCGTGCAACGCTGCCAGGATCTGCCGGGCTACGAGTTGTTCCAATATGTAGATAAGGATGGCGAGTGCCACACGATCGACTCCGCAGACGTGAATGATTACCTGCGCGAAATCAGCGGCCAGTCGTTTACCGCCAAGGACTTCCGTACCTGGGCGGGAACCGTGCTGGCCTGTCGGGAGCTTGCGGCGATCGAGAAATTCGAGTCCGCCAGCGAGGCCAAGAAGAACATCGTGCAAGCCATCAAATCCGTCGCTGCGCGGCTAGGAAATACTCCTTCGGTGTGCAGGAAATGCTACGTGCATCCCACGGTGCTCGAGTGCTACCTGAACGGCACCGTCTGGAGTGTCATCAAGAAAACGAATGTAGAGGAGACCGCGGATGCCGGCATCTCTCTTCAGCAGGAAGAGCAGGCGCTCATGCAATTGCTGCGCCAGCGGGAAGCGGCCTAGCCGTCGCGAACCAGTAATGCATCCACCCGCGGCTCGGCCTCGCTGCTGAAGCGCTTGAACTTCAAAACGACCAAGAGCGGACCAGCTCGCGATCCAATGGCAACTCATGGGGAGATCAACGCCTCCCATATGCTTGGAGATTGTGCGCGATGGGCGACCTGCGAGGCAACGAAGAGTCACAAGAGACTAACGACAACAATCGGATAGCGAGTGGAAGTGTAACGCGGCACGTAGGGCCAACGCTTGAGTCGGAAGGAATCTTCCAGGATGTTGAGGGAAGCGCCCTGAACACGGGCGAATCCGGCCAGGACCGCGATCCCGTCGACACCTTGGACGTCCGCACCTTTGCCGAAGACACGGCGGCCCAGCGGTCTAGCCGCGATGAGGACGAACAATTAGCGGAGGGCGGGGATGCCGGACTTTCTGCTGATCCCGCGGCCACTTCCGATGAGGCTCTTTTTGGATTCTCGAAGCAGCTAGGAGAAATGCCGGAGCCCCTGACCACTCGCCTGGCTGGAGACACCAGTTCTGACCCACACACAGACCTCGGCCCCGATAATGCCACGACGGTACAGTCTCGTCCGGAGGGAAACCAGGACAATAGAAACGATCGGTGAGACGATGGATAGCACGACTTCAGACAAGCTGAAGCCCGACACCGATCCTCACTTACCTGTTACGTCATCGGCTCCCCCGCTCTTTGGACCCGAGGAGCAAGAGTGCTACCGTGACGTGTTGAACGCGCTGCGCGAGGCGAATATTCCCTTCGCGGTTGCCGGTGCCTTCGCTCTCCATCGTCATACCGGCATCTGGAGAACGACGAAAGATCTGGATGTATTTCTGGAACCTGATTGGGTGACACCCGCGTTGGCGGCGCTGCGGCCTCGGGGTTTTGAAACCTACATCAAGGATCCAGTCTGGTTAGCGAAAGCCATTCGTGGAAAATACTTTGTCGACCTGATCACCGCGCTTGGCAACGCGGCGCTGATCGTTGATTCGGAGTGGATGGCCAGATCGCATCCAGACGAAGTCTTCGGAGTGCCATGCCAGGTTCTGGGGGCCGAGGAGATGATTGCATCCAAGGTCTTCGTTACGCGCCGCGAGCGCTTCGATGGCGCGGATGTAGCCCACCTGATCCGTGCGGTCGGCCAACGCCTTGATTGGGATAGGCTGCTGCATCTGCTGGAACCACATTGGGAGTTGCTGCTGTCTTCGCTTACGTTTTTCGCCTACATCTATCCAGCGCAAACCGATGCAGTTCCCCAATCGGTTTGGACCGAGTTGATCGCCAGATTTCAGGAACAGGTTCGGATACCACGAAGATCCTTGCCGTTTCGCGGCACACTGATTGACCCGAACATGTTCGCCATCGATGTGGCCGATTGGCATGAGCGCGATCTCTACAAGGAGTATTGCGAACAACACCCGCACTTGCTCGCCGATCCCGAGTCCAATCATCCAGAGGAGGAACGATGAGGCTGGCCGCCGTCGCCGACATTCATCTGAATGAAGAAGCTTACGAGAAGAATGTGCGCGAGTTTTCGGCCGTCAATGACTTGGCCGATGCTCTGGTGATCGCAGGCGACCTTACCAACCATGGAAGCCCGAGGAGATGCGCGGGTGCCTGCGCGTGCTGGAGACCGATTCGGATCCCCATCATCGCGGTACTTGGGAACCACGACTTCGAGCGTGGGCACCAGGATGTGTTGGCAGGAATGGCGCGCGTCGCCGGCATTCACCTGCTTGATGGCAACTGCTTTGAAGTGGATGGCGTGGGGTTCGCAGGAACGAAGGGCTTCTGTGGCGGATTTTCGCCTTATGAGCTGATGCCGTTCGGAGAAGGCGGAATCAAGGGCTTCGTCGAGATCGCCGAACGGGAGGCCGTGAAGCTCGACTACGGCCTTGCGCAATTGCGAACGCCGATCAAGATCGCGGTGACCCACTATGCACCGTTGAAAGATACGGTGGTTGGCGAACCTGAGCCGATCTTTCCTTTCCTCGGAAGTTCGCGCCTTGAACGCGCGATGGAGCACCATCAGCCGGCGCTGGCCTTGCATGGCCACGCGCATCATGGTTCCTTCTCCGGCACGACTCGTTTAGGGGTCCGGGTCTGTAATGTGGCGCTCCCGATTCTTCGTCAGCGAGCCGAGCCGCACCCTTTCACACTCTTTGAATTCTGACGTCCGGGTTTGCCCGCGTGAAGACGCTCACGATAGGCTGCAGACGTGGCCTCGTTCGAAAAAAATGTTTGCGAGCTATTCGAGTCGGCGCGCTTGTTCGGCGCGGCACGCCCCGCACCACGCAGAAAAAGTGCCGCTCCGCACCCTCTTCACTTCAATACTGCTGCAGCTATTGTTAGTCGTGGATGGAAGTGGGCAAGCCCATAGCGCCGCCTCCACCCCTCCGCCGAATGCGAAAAGCCAGGTCTGCCAGGGACGCACCGTCCCGCAACTTGTGGATGTAACTAGAAAATCAGGCATCGACTTCGTGCATCTGGCATCGCCAGAGAAGAAGTACATTCTAGAGTCGATGAGTGGCGGCGTGCTCGTCATCGACTACGATCGCGACGGCTGGCCCGACATCTATTTCACCAATGCTCCCACCGTCGACATGGCGCTGAAAGGCCAGAAGGCCAAGAGCGCTCTCTACCACAACAATCATGATGGCACCTTCACTGACGTCACCGAAGCAAGCAGGTGTAGAGACACCCTGCTTCGCAATGGGAGGAGCAGTCGGGGACTATAACAATGATGGCTGGCCCGACATGTACATCACCTGCATCGGCGGCAATGTGCTCTACAGGAATAATGGGGACGGCACATTCACTGACGTGACGAAGCAGGCGGGAGTCGCCGATGGACGCTGGTCAACCGGTGCGGCGTTCGGCGATTTTGACGGAGATGGATTTGTTGACCTGATGGTTACGAATTATGTGGATTTCAAGTTGAATGACCTGCCGGGCTTCGGGAAAGAGTCCGACCTGCCGCTACAGAGGCATCGACGTTCAGTGTGGCCCACGCGGTTTGAAAGGCGCAGGCGACTCGCTCTTTCACAACAATGGCGACGGCACATTTACTGACGTGTCAAAAGCTGCCGGAGTCAGTGATCCTGACGGCTATTACGGGCTGGGAGTGGTGTGGGCCGACTTCAACAACACCGGCAGGCCCGACATCTATGTCGCCAATGACTCCACTCCTAACTTTCTGTATCGGAATGACGGGGCGGGCAAATTCACCGAAGTGGGACTCGAATCCGGAACTGCGGTCAGCGCGGATGGATCGGAGCAGGGGTCGATGGGAGTCGCGGTCGCCGACTACAACCACACCGGACACCTCTCAATCTATGTGACCAACTTCGCCGACGAATACAACGCGCTCTACCAAAACAACGGCAACTATGATTTTCGCGACGTCTCCTACGATGCGGGCGTGGCCCTTGCCTCCTTACCTTGGGTCAAGTGGGGCGATGCGTTTGTCGATTTCGACAACGATGGTTGGGCAGATCTGATCGCGGTCAATGGCCAGGTCTATCCGCAGGTCGACTCCCTTCCCTCGGGCGCCCGCTATCGGCAGCCAAAAACCCTTTTCATGAACCAGAGGAATGGAACCTTCTGCGATGCCAGCCAACAGGCGGGGCCCGCCCTCGTAGAACCCAGGGTGAGTCGCGGGCTGGCCTCAGCAGACTTCGACAACGACGGCAACGTCGATCTGGTGGTCAGCGACCTGGATGGCTCGCCCCTGCTGCTCCACAACACGGGAGTGGCGGGCACCCACTGGGTCACCCTTGAGCTTGCGGGTACAAAAAGTAATCGGCTCGCGATCGGCGCTCATGTAACTCTTACCGCCGGTGGGATGAAACAAGTCGACGAGATACACAGCGGCGGGAGTTACTTGTCGCAGAATGACCTTCGGCTCCATTTCGGTCTCGGAGCAATGACCCACATTGACCTCGTGGAAATCCGTTGGCCCTCGGGAAAAGTCGAGACGTTGAAGGATTTGGCGGCGGACCGCTTCTACTCCGTGCTTGAAGGCTCGGGTGTCGTCGCGGCTGAGCAGATTCGACCCCATCGCAAAAAGTAGTTCCGGATCCGCCCCGTAAGAAGGCCGCAACCGGCTTGCCTCGGGAGAAAACGCCCTGCTCTGCACGGTCGTCTCCCGGTAGCGTCCTCAAACGGCAGAGTGCTCCGCCGGCCACCCAGATGGCGAACCAGTTCGGATAACCAGGGCGTTAACCCGTTATCATTGTGGTATATACCGTGCGGCGATCTCCGCCGACTTGACAATCGTTACTAGATAGTAATTAATTTGGTTGCAGAATCGTTTAACTAAAGGGATTGCTGAATTTGCGGACGGCGGTTTTCGAAGCAGAAATAGAAGCCATTGCTTCCCGAGCATGCCGCCGAAAAACGAAGAGCTTTTACCATCCGGAAACCCCGGAAACGTTTGTTGTCCACAGAGATCGAGACGGTGCGCCAGGCCGTTCACCGGGCATCCGTAGAACTCGACAAATCAACCGCGGGCCCTCGGCCCGGTACAGGAAGTAGCAATTCTTAACAGATATACGAGATCAAGTCATTGTTCAAATTTGGAGGTAGTGTGGCGCGCTTCAATAGTTTTCTACTCTCATTGCTGGCGGGTTTAGGGTTGCTGGTTCTGCCGGCTTACGCACAGCAAACCACCGGCACAATCAACGGACAGGTGACCGATCCCTCGGGCGCTGTGGTGGCCAATGTTCCCGTGCAACTTACTGGCACCGGCTCCGGCGTATCCAGGACGAGTAATACGAACGACCAGGGGAGTTACTCGTTTCAGGATGTTCCCTATCGGCACGTATCAGGTTGAAATCAACGCTCCGAACTTCCAGCCGTTCGTGACCAAAAATGTCCAGGTCACGGTAGCCACGACTACGAACGTGAACGCCCAGTTGCAGGTGGGCGGCTCTACCCAGACGGTGGTCGTGCAAGAGAGCAACGTACAGGTGCAGACCGACAACGCAGCCCTGGGCAGTGTCATTAACGGTACGCAGGTGAAAGAGTTGCCGCTCAACGGCAGGAACTTTGTGGAGTTGACCCAACTTTCGCCGGGCGTTTCTGCGGCGAACGGATTTGTGACGCAAGGCAAGGGCCTGAACGGCGGCGTCGACATGTCTGTGAACGGCAACCCGACGACCAACAACCTCTTCCTGATCGATGGCGTAAACAACAACGACACGGGTTCGAACCGTACCATTCTCATCTACCCGTCGAATGAAGCCATCGCCGAATTCAAATTCCTCACCAACGACTATGGCGCTCAGTACGGACAGGCTTCGGGCGGCATCATCAACATCGCCACGCGTAGCGGCACCAATCAGTTTCACGGCAGCGTGTTCTACGACGGCCGCAATGATGCGCTGGCTGCCTATGACTACTTCACTGCTCCGAACGCGGGCAAGGGTCTTCCGGAAAACGGCAAGTCCAAGCTGCGCCGCAATGACTGGGGCTATTCTCTCGGCGGCCCGATCAAGAAAGACAAGCTCTTCTTTTTCTGGAGCCAGGAATGGAACCACCAGATTCAAGGACGCCAGGTGAGCGCCTGCGTTCCCACCGCTGCAGAGCGCGCCGGCGATTTCTCCACGCCCTCTTGCGAATCCAGTTCGGTCCCGACATTTCCTGGCGCCGTAGCAGCCGGCGGCAATCCTCACGCGCTGGCAGCGGTTGATCCCTCCGCGGCCGCTATGCTGCAACTCTTTCCCTTGCCCAATCTGAGCACCTTGAACGGCAACGGGCAGAATTGGTCCCAATCCATTCCCTCCGCACTCAAGTGGCGAGAGGAAAACATCCGCGTGGACTACAACCTTACGCCGAGAAATTCGGTCTTCGGCCGCTACACCCAGGACTCCTGGAGTAATCCCGCATTCAACGCGGGCTATTGGGGAGATGATCCCTTTCCTGCGCTGAACAGCAGCTGGGCGCAGCCATCGAAGTCCATCGTAGGCAGATGGACGGCGACCATCAGCAATACGCTGGTCAACAGCGCTGCCTTTCAATATTCCAACAATCGAATCGTGATCACGCCGGGTGGTACGAACCCTGGGCTGCTGCCGCAAGTTTCAGCCGCCATCCCCACTCTGTATCCGACCGCGCTGAAACATTCGAAGCAGGGCGTGCCCGCAGTCAACCTCGGAAACTACGGCAGCGGAAATACGCTGCAGATGCAGGCTCCCTGGCAGAACCAGCTGGACATCTACTCCGCGCAGGACGACCTCTCCTGGGTCAAGGGCCGTCACAGCATGCGGTTTGGCGTCTCGCTCGATTGGTCCGGCAAAAACGAAGACACCTCGGGTTCGAGCTCAGAGCGGCCGCAGGTAAATACGGGGGACAGCTCCATCGCTCCGGGCGGCATCGCCACCGGGAACAACCTCGCCAATTTCGAGGTACCCAACAACCTCTTCAACCTTACGGAGACGTCGACCAACGTGCGCGCACAGCTTCGGTGGCGCGACTATGAAGGCTACGCATCGGATAACTTCAAGCTAACTCAGCGAATTACCCTGGATGCGGGCGTTCGTTACTCGTGGATGACGCCGACCTTCCAGCCCAATGGCCAGCAAACCAGCTTCCAGCCAAGTCTCTATGATCCCGACCAAGCCTGGAAGCGACGCTTGCAATGGCCTCTGGGTGGTTCCGGGGCACGATCCCTTGCGGAGCTGCGAACCGCCAGTTCGGCACGAACTTCAGCTCTGGCGTTCCGGGACCCAACAAGTATCTCGTACACCTGAACCATCATCTGTTCGCGCCACGTGTCGGTATTGCCTGGGACGTGTTCGGCAACGGCAAGACGGCGGTCAGAGTTGGAGGCGGTCAGTTCTTCCAGCGCGAGCGCGTTTCGCGTTACACGCTGGTCTCCAACGCTCCCTTCGCGCTCACTACGTCGAACTATCCGCGAACCCTCGGTGGTGCTACACCGTCGGCTCTTTCCGGATCCGCCAATCCGCAAGGCGGTTTTGATCCGCGGGACCTTCTGCCGAACTCCTGGCAGTGGAATGCCACGGTGGAGCAGAGCCTCGGTGGGAAGTCCGTCTTCTCGTTGAGCTATGTTGGGAACCGTGGAATTCACCTGACCTCGAGCTACGACATCAACCAGGTTCCGCAGCAGAACTGGCTGGCAGCAAGCTTCCAGAATGGCAACGCGGTGAACGCATTCCGCCCGTTCCCCAACTACGGAACGCTGGCGTGGTGGGCTCACGACGGCAACTCCAACTATCATTCGCTGCAGACTCGTCCTCCGCACGCAGTTTAAGCAACTGCAGCTGCAGGCCGCCTATACCTGGTCGCACTCGATCGCGGATATCATCCTCGACGATTCGAGCGGCGGTCATCGGCGCACAGACGCGAACCTACTACCCGAACCCGCGCCTCGATCGTGGCAACGGAGATACGAATCGTCCCAACATTTTCGTTGGCAACGTGACGTACTTCCTCCCCACGCTGAGTGGAGCGAATGCAATCGAGAAGGGAACGCTCGGCGGCTGGGAAGCGAGCGCAATTACAACCGCCGCGAACGGCAACTCCTTCACCATCTATCAGGGCGGCTCCGAAAACACCGGCGCCCTGGCCGCTGGAAGCACGAGCACGCTCAACTCCCTGGTACAAACCGGCTTCACCTCACCGCTGCGGCCCTTGCTCACCGGCCAAAGCTGCACGGCCAACAGGCACGGCAACACCATCATCAATCCGGATGCGTTTACGCTGGTCGGCTACCAGATCGGCACGATTCCGACCAACGTGGAACCTCGCGGGTTCTGTGGTGGCCCGAACTTCGTGAACACCGACTTTGCCATCAACAAGAATTGGAAGGTCAGAGAGATGGCGACTGTGCAATTCCGCCTGGACTTCTTCAACCTTTTCAATCACCCCAACTTCAATCCCAGCTCGCTGTCTCAGGGTTCACCGTTCCAGCAGGTGAATTGCGGAGCGCCGGGAGCGGGTGGCCTCTATCGAGCCTTGCAGCCCGACCAACAATGTGGTTTCGAGCTCGCGACAACCACATCTGGTTTCGGAACCTCGAGCGGGCTGATCGGCAACTCGCGCCAGATCCAGTATGAGCTTCACGTCAACTTCTAAAACTGTTTGCATCGCTGAACTCACCCGCGGCGGGGTCCTATGGATCTCGCCGCTTTCTTTTAGAATAGAAAGGCCGTGCTGCGATCGCTGTCAGGCACACCCAATTTTTTCGGCTGCACTCGACTTATCATGTTGCGTAAGCTCCCATTGCTGTTCGTTGGAAGTCTCGTGCTCTCGTTGACGGCAACGCCTGCGTGGCCGCAGACAGCTTCTCAAAAGCGCAGCGCCGTCGACGCGTCGTTGCGCGAGTTGCAGACACGCATGGATGCAGAGGCGGCTGCTAAAGATTCGGGAGACACGGCAGCAGTTCTCGACACGAGTAAGCGTCTGGCAGCACTTACTCTTCTCGAGTTAGCCCGGAGCCGGTCCGAAACAGGGTCAAACGCGGACGCTGCGGACCTGTTAAAGGAATCGCTCAATCTCGAATATCGCGCGGATACCCGAGCCGAGCTCGATCAAGGTGTCCCGTGCGTCGCCCAATACCAATCCAGAAAGCAAACGAGCAGGTCCCGGCAGCGGATCCGGTGTAGGCCAGTCACGAGCCGATCAGCGTCAAACCGAAAAGCAAAAGCGTACCGAGGCACAATATCGCCAGCTCCTGGGCGGCAGTTTCAACGACATGGGAACAGCGGAAGCTCGCCAAGGCAAAGACGAGCAGGCGCTGCACGATTTTCAGGAGGCGCAGCGTTGGGATCCTTCTCTGACGGGCCTGCAGCGCAATTTAGGCATGGCTGCCTTCAGAGCGGGTAATTTTGCTGAGAGTGCTCGCGCCTTTGACACTATTACTCAGGCCGATCCTGCAGATACGCAATCGCGACTGTTACTTGGAATGTCTCTCTTCTCGATGGACCGGTTTCGAGACGCTACGCAGGCATTCGCCCCCATTCCCGAGGTCGCGTTGAAAGATCCGCGGTCTGCCTACTCCATGATTTACTCCTTGGCCCGCTCGGACCAACAGGCCCGCGCGAATGAGTTACTTGACCAACTCACGGCTGGGAGCCTGCCCCCGGATGCGCTCAACCTCTTTTGCCAGATCTACAATACGACGGAAAACTACGAGCATTCCGCCGCATGCTTTCGCCGCGTGTACCAGGCAGCACCCACCACTCCACATGCGCATTATCAAGTGGGATTAGCGTTGATTCGACTGGACAGACCTGCAGAGGCCATTCGCTGAGCTGAGAGAAGAAGCACGCCTGACCCCGAACGATCCAGACGTGCAGTATCAACTCGCGTATGCGCTGCTCCAGACCTCGCAGAAAGACGAGGCCATGCAGTTACTGCGAACGGTTGTGTCGGAGAGGCCAGAGCACCCCGAAGCGCAATACGAATTAGGTAAGCTGCTGCTCGAGGGCGGCAACGTTTCGGAGGCGATCGAGCACTTGGAGGTAGCAGCCCGCCTCGATCCGGCTAAGGACTATATCCACTACCAATTACAATCGGCCTATCGCAAGCAAGGTCGATCCGCGGATGCCGCGCGGGAGCTTGCCAGCTACCGCGCGATCAAAGCCAAGCGACGTGAAAGCCCTTCAACTTCTGCGCATTGAGTCGGTCTGAAATTTCTTGTTACGGCTGACCATCCGGTCGAAGATCTTGAATTTTACGGCTCATCTTGATAGTTCCTCCTGAGCCCGCGCCAGAAATTGTCGCTGCTGGACCGGGTTGGGCTGCACCTCGGTCGCAAGATAGACCAGGTTGGACACTACCTCCAAAGAGATCATGACCTCATTCCACGCTTCGATCCTCGCCATATCAGGACGGCTCACTTATTGGTTTGTTGTGAGGAGGAAGGCTTGGACTTCGCTTCGGTTTTGATGGGGCAGCGATGGGTAGTTTCGGGTGTTTGCAATTGTGCGCCATCTGCAACCGTAGCTACGGTTCGAAAACAGTACAGGCAGATACTATCGATTGTGCCCTCCCGGTTTCGTCGGTGGGCATAATCATGATCTGGCGATAACTCCATACATTGCTCCCGCGGTGAATCCCAGGCGACTGGCAAAGTCACCTGCAAGTGGCGCCGCAGAACAATGGCGCCATGTTATGTCGTATCAGTATCAGATCTTCCATACTGCTATTTCATACTTCTGCAACTGTGCGGCAGAGCTCTTCCACAAGCCGCATCTTTCTATTCTGGTTCGAGCACTCCGTTGAAGCAGTGGCTGGAATGCTGTGGTTGGAGTACCCGCAAAACCCGAACAGCAAAGGTATTCCAAATCTCTGCCAGGCCGAAGAGATCGTCTGCGTGCGGTGTTGTGCCAGTTCACTGGCCCACTCAGGTCTACCGCCACGGACGATCGCAGGTCTCCCCCGAGATGCTCGCTTCTGTCAAACCTCTCATGTACATATGGAGATGCCGGTGTATTCCTGAGGGATGGATGACGGGCTCTTCGCGTTGGCGAGTTGATATACCTGGTCGTTCTTCGCGCTAACAAACCTTTCATGTTAGCAGCCGTCGCCAGCTCGCGATTCTTGCGCTCGCGGCTACAACGCTGATGGTTGTCAGTATGAGCGACATCCCATTTATAAAGAGTGGCCTGGTCGTACAGCAAAATCAAGAGAGTAAGGAATCAAACGGGAGAACTATGGCGGACAACGACGTACTTGAGAACCAGAAGACCATCCTTCAAAATCAGAAGACGATACTTGAAAATCAAAAGACGATCCTCAGCAACCAGGACGCCATCACCCGGAATCAGGATGCTCTGGATCAGATCCTGAAAAATCAGGAACTCATTTTGCAGGCCGTAAAGAAGTAAGCAGGCCGGCGGAGCCAAGGGACTCGTCGGAGCGAGCGCCCTGGGCAGCACAGGAGGCGCAGGCCGGTGTAAAAGCCGGTCCTGACCTTCAAGTTTGTTATGGAGATTTCAGACCAGCCGATCAGGCGGTGAGGCGCTCCAGCTCATCCCGGTTCAGAATGGTGAGCGATGTGCCCTTGATGGCAATGAATTCGCTGCGCCGGAACTGATTCAGCAAGCGAGTGACGGTTTCGCGAGAGGTGCCCGCCATGTTTGCGATTTCCTCATGCGTCAGGGCCAGCGTGAATCGCATTTCGTGCTTCCCGCAGGAGACGGAATTCGCCCAATCGAGCAATAGACGGGCCAGCCGACCCGCAGCGGAACCCGAGAGGGCCAGCCGCTTCGCATCCTGAAAGACGGTCAGGTACTCGCTCGAGAGCGCCTGCGCGGCATGCATGCTCGCGATGCCATGCTTCGCCAGAAAATCAATGAACTCCTGCTTGCGAATCGCCTTTACGGTGCAAGGCTCAATCGCTTCGGCGGTCACTTCATAGGAGACGTTGGCCAGAACCGCACTCAAACCCAGAACGTCGCCAGGGCCGCCGATTTTGAGAATCATGGTCTTCCCCTCGCGGGAAGTCGAAGAGATTTTTACCTGCCCGGAACACATTACGAAGACGTTTCGCGCGCCGTCGCCTTCACTGAACAGCTTCGCTCCACGCGCATGGCTCATGTGGATTCCGACGGAATCGAAGTCTTTCAGTGCTTCAGGAGTGAGATTGCAGAACATGCGCAATGTGCGATGTTGGCAATTGAGGCAATCTTCAGTAGCGTGATGTCCGTAAAACGTTGACATAATCAGTTGGGCCAGGGCGACTGATTTCAGTATAGTCCCATCTAAGACCGACGCAATGATATTCGGGCTTTGTTCCATTGCTTTGCGGCGGTTACAAAGCTTTGTGTTCTGAGAGAGTCATCAGGCGAAAGTGGCTGAAGTTGCGGGCGGGCAGGCAAGCAGCGGGTGCCGTCAGGCTGGCTCGGCCGCACCCGGGAACGTCGCGGGATGTAGACCGACCGGTACACGCGGGAAACCTCTCGGCCCAACTCCTCCAACAGGCGCATGCGCAGGGGCGGATAGGCCTCAAACGCCTTGAGCAAGGAGTCGGCCGGGAAGAGTAACGCGGCGGAAGGGGCACCGGCCATCAGCGAGTACGTGTGCAGTCCCGTCTCCCAGTACGGCCGAAAGCTCCGTAAGATCGCCGCTTTGCAGGCGCCCCAGAGTGATCCTTTTTTCGCGCCGCTCTGCTGTTCGATAGAACTCGCCGCCCAACAGCAGGTAGAGCCCGTGACAGGGAGAGTATTGAGAAAACAGCATTTGGCCGGCCTGGTATTCCCGGCGTTGCGCGCTGCGGCCGAGCTGTTCGCTGATCGGCGCGGGGCAAGCCAGCAACTCAGAGAGCGGCCGCGACGAAACAGTTCCTCGAAACTCAGATGCGGGCATGGATTTGCACCTGCCCGGCATCGATCGCCGGAGCGGACTGAGCTTCTGTGGGGGCTGGTGCGCGCCCAGCCACAACATGCGAAGCCCAAAGAAGATGGAGTATGCCGCCACCATACCATCGCGAACTGGTCCGTGCCGATCGCGCTCCATGCCAGCCCGCACGCAAACAGGACGAATATGGCGTGGAGGCCGCGACCACTCGCGGATAGGGCAGCTGCGCCTGGAATTTCTTGTAGAGACAGGCGTCAATGATCGCCACCATCATGGCGTGAGCGGCGGCGAAGTAGGCGAGCAACTGCACTGAGAACTGTGGCGCCCACAACAGCACCAGACCGGTACTCACACCCAGCATGCCGGCCACCCACCAGAACACGGCGCTCGAAATGCGATGCATCCGAGTCGAAATCTTTATGGCCACCGCCAGATCCAGCACTCCCGCCGAAATCAGGAGGCATCCACCCGCCAGCAGGGCCACGACACTCATCAGAACGGAGGCAAGCGGGCTCACCATCAGTCCACGCAGATAAAGCAGGCCTGCTCCAAACAAGAGGGTCAGCCCGCCCTGCACATAGCAGATCCAGCGGTGCTGCGCCACTTGTTTCAGCATGTCTCTACCACCTCTGGCTCCCACTCCGGCTGAACGAAATGCGTCTGCGCGGCTGGCATGCACAATACCGGCACCTGAGCGCCGGCCATGATTTCAAACGCGGTGCCGTGCGCCGAGCCCGGTCGCCGGCTTTCCCGGTTGACGGAAATGACCATCAGCGATGCCCGGAACTCCTTTACCGCGGACGCAATCTCGGCCGCAGGCTCCCCGTCGCGAACCAGGCAACGAACAGATACGCGCGGCTGTGTCATGGGGAAGGACATTCCCTGTGCGCATGGGTCGATCTGGGCGGCAAGCTCCTCTGGCGTGCGTACATGCAGCAGCAGAATGTCTTCGTCAGAACCGGCGGCCAGCGATTGCGCAGTCGAGAGTACCGCGAGCGAGGCGGTTGTGCCCTGCACAGGAACCAGGATAGGTCCGGTAAGAGGATGTTCTGTCTCTTGAAGCACGCCGGTAGAAGGAACCGCCAGTACGGCACAGGAAGCGCGCCTTACGAGTTGCTCGGCGATCGATCCCAGGGCCACCTGCCCTTCAGAGTGCGCTGCATCGGTGCCTAGAACCAGCAAGTCCGCCTGGTATTGATCCACGACCTGAAGCAACAGGTCGGTCACCAGCCCCTGCCGTACCGTGGAGTGACTCGGAATGCCAGCGCTCAGCAATTCGTCCGAGAGATTCTCGATGCGCAGCCGGGCCTCCGACGTCATCTGCTCGAGAACAGTCTCGGGCACATCGGCCAAGTTCGCATAGGCCAACGGATCGATCACGTGAGCCAGAACGATCCTGGCTTGGTAAATCTTCGCCAACCAGCGAGCGTAGGTGAGCGCAGAGTTTGAGGCTTGCGTGAAGTCAGTGGCGACGACGATCGTTTGGAACTTCAAACTGAATGGGTGCCTCATAGCCGAATCCTCTGATGTACGACACCAGTGTGCGGCTACGGGCGCAGAGTAACAGTGATGGAAATTACGGGCGTTTGTGACTCGCATCACGCCGGAAGCTCAAAGGAGAGCCTCGTCGGACTGGGGCTCATCCGCCGCTCGCGCCTGCACGTGCCGCCCTTGCAAGCCCTGATCCCCGGCTTCCTGCCGCCCCGACAGCTCGTAGAGCGCAGGAATTCAGGGCTTCTGTGACCGGAAGGATCCAGCGAACCACGTTGGCCTAAGGCCGGAGAGCTGGCTAGGCGCGCTTGCGGCTGCGCGGCTTCTCCCTGGAAGCGGTGGCACGCTGCGGAGACTTTTATCTGCTTCGGCGACGATCGGCTGCGGAAGCGGCGCACTTTCAGCCACTGCCGCAGGCTCAGGCACAGGGGGTGCGGCCATTCTCGGCATACCAGCTTGCCCGGCGGCCTGCTTGGCCTCGATGCTCTTCTTCAAAGCGTCCATCAGGTTGATGACCGGAGCCAGGTGCTTGCGAGGCGCCGCATCGGCCGGCTGCGTTCTTCCCGCTCCCTTGCTCTCGATCAGTTTCATCACCCGTTCTTCGTACTCGTCCTTGAATGCCTCCGGCTGAAATCCGCCTGTCAACTGGGTCATGAACTGTTCGGCGAGAGCGACCTCCTGCGTCTGCAGGGTCATCTGCTCGTCGCGGCCATACTCGGCGATCTCGCGCACTTCCGCTGGGTAGTAAAGAGTGTGTAACACCAGCCCGCGATGATAGGGGCGGACCAGCACCAGTTGCTCGCGCTGATGCAAGGTGATCTTCGCAACCGCGGCCAGTTGAAGCTGCTGCATGCCTTGCAACATGAGCGCATAGGCGCGGCGGCCGGGCTCTTCCGCGACCGTGTAATACGACGTCTGATAATAGATGGGGTCTACGTCGTGCAGCTTGACGAACTGCACGATCTCCATCGACTCCGAGGAAGCGCCTCGAGAGCGCGCAACTCGTCCGCGGTCACCAGCACATTGGTCTCTTTGTCGAGGGGATACCCCTTGGCCAGTTCGCTGCGCTCCACCACGCGTTCGCACGTAGGGCAGAAAAGCTGCTGCTTGATGCGCGTGTTGCACACCTCGTGGATCTGGTGGAAGCTGATGTGCGATTCCCGCGCCGCCACAAACAGGCGGATCGGTACAGAAACCAACCCAAACGAGATGTAGCCCTTCCAGACAGTCGATGCCATAGGCGCCCTCGAAAGTAAAACTCTCAGAATCAGAGCGATTCGGTGAGATGTCAAGGGATTGTTGCGACTTGACCGTTTACTTAGTCGGCGCTCACCGGGTCCATCTTCCCCCGAGAGGCCTCGAGTTCCTGCTGGTGCGACTCCGCGCGATCTTTAGTGCGGACGATCATCGTGGCAACATAGGCAGCCCCAAACCGTTGTCGATATTCACCACGCATACATTTGGGGAACAGGAGTTGAGCATCCCCAGCAGCGCAGCCACGCCGCCAAAGGCAGCTCCATAGCCGATGCTCGTCGGCACCGCGATCACCGGTGCGCCTACCAGGCCGCCCACCACGCTGGGCAATGCGCCTTCCATGCCGGCGCAGACGATTACCGCCGCGCACGGGCGAGCACGTCACTCTGCGCGAGCAGACGATGGAGTCCGGCGACACCCACGTCGTACACGCTATCCACCTCGACGCCCATCACCTCGGCGGTCGTGGCCGCTTCTTCGGCAACCGGCAGATCACTGGTTCCTGCGCAGAGCACGGCGATCGGACCGAGATTCCCTTCCCAGCGTCTGTCGCAGCGAGATGGTCTTCGAGCCACCTCGTGATACTGCGCCTCCGGCACCAGCTTCTCACCGCACTGTAGGCTTCGGCGCTCGCTCTCGGTTGCCAACACATCGCTGCCAACGCGCGTCATCGCGAAAGAAGATCTCGCGCAACATGCTCGCGGGTCTTGCCCGCGGCAAAGATCACCTCCGGCAGGCCGAGACGCAAAGCGCGATGATGATCGATCTTGGCGAAGCCTGCATCTTCAAAGGGCAGTTTTGAGAGTTGCTGGGCGGCGTCTTCGGCAGTTACAACGCCCGGATCTGCACACGGCCGAGTAAATCGAGAATCGAATCGCGGTTCATGCCTGCACCTTGACTTCCGCCAATGCCGCCAGCACCGCCTGCATCACTTGTTTCAAGGGAACTCCATGGGCCGCGGCGATCGCGCGGCAGTCTTCGTATTCGGGCATGGCGTTGAGTTGCTCGCCCTGCGCGGAACCGATCTTGACGCGGACCACGCCATACTCCGTCGCTACTTCACGCTCTCTCGCTCGAGATAGACCCGCTGCTCCTGCCGTACGCGAATGCCCGATGGTGCTGGTCTCGCGGAACAGCAGGGCCTGCATCCGGCAGCCTGCGGAGGGCCTGCACAGCACGCGTCAACAACGTGCCGAGCCGGTTCTTCTTCATCTGGACCGCCTGCGTCATCGACGTCCAGCGCACCGTGTTCGAGAGCCAGTTGCATGGCATGCGCGAGCACCTGCGGGCTCTGATCATCGATCGCACATTCGAGCACGGTGACGGTCTCGGTCGGGAAGTCAGTGCGCAGCCTCGCTCTCGCCCATTTGAATCCGGACCACGTTTGCAAATCTCTTGGGATTGCGCGTTCCGGCTCCGTAACCGATGGTGTTCACGCGCATCAGCGGAGCAGGTCCATAGCTGCAGCCGAGTGCTCGAAGCAGGGCCGCACCGGTAGGAGTTACTAACTCCATCTGTATCCCCGAAGAGTAAGTCGGAGCCCCGCGCAGCAGGTCGGCCGTCGCGGGCGCGGGTACCGGGAATTTCCCGTGCGCACACTCCACAAATCCGCCGCCCACGTTGAGCGGCGAACAGACCCACTGATCCACGCCCAGCGAACAGAGCCCGACGGAAGCACACACAATATCGACGATCGCATCGACGGCGCCCACTTCGTGGAAGTGCACCTGCTCGACGGGTACGTTGTGAATCTTCGCCTCGGACTCGCCGAGTAACTCGAAGGTGCGAGTCGCCAGGTGCTTGGCATCGGGGGCAATCGCCGGAGTTTGCGATCAGGTGCGAATCTGCGAAAGGCTCCGGCCATGCGTGTGCGAATGCTCGTGCCGCTGATGGGCGTGTGAATTCGCGGACGCTTCTGCGCTGCTCGCGCATGCGACTGATTCGTAGCTGTGCGAATGCGCATGGCTGTGCCGCGTGATGGATCCCGTCAATGAGGAGAATGGCTGCATCAGCATGACTTCGTGATCATGATGGTGCGTGCTCAGAATGTGCCTCCACATGCTCGTGATCTGGACATGAGAGTGCCCGCCTTCGCTGCGAGTCCCGGCAGCAGTCTGAACCTGGTCCGCAACCGCTCCGTCGACCAGCACATCCACCTTGGTCGCGCGAACACCGCTTCGATCCACCGTGGAGAGTCGCAAGTTCGGCGCCCAGATTGAGATCCTCCACCGTGCCGCTGCAACAGTTCCGGCGAGACGCCCGCCTCGACCAGCGCACCCAGCAGCATGTCTCCGCTGATTCCTGCAAAACATTCAATATAGGCAATGCGCATCGGTCGAGCTAACTCCTCGCTGCTTCCGCGACCGGAGTCTCCGAAGCGCCGCCGTTCTGTTTGCCCGGCCGAGCGCATCAGCACCTCAACCGGCAGAATCTCGTTCATCGACGCCGGAGCGGTACCCTTCGCAATCGACGGCCACATATTGGAATCCTGCCTCACGTACCGCTGCCGCACATTTGCTTGAAGACTTTCACGTTCAGCGCGGCGGCCATCTCTTCTTCTGCAATCTCGACCCGGGCGACCGCGCCGTGATGGCGCACTCGGAACCGGCGCAGGCCCAGCAATCGAAGCGCGTCCTCCGCTTTCTCGATCATCAGCAGCGCTTCCGGCGTCACTCTGCGGCCATATTCCACACGCGACGACAGGCAGGCGGACGCAGGCTTGTCCCAGATGCGCAGGCCCGGCTTCGCGGCCAGCGCGCGAACGTCTTCCTTTGTGAGCCCCGCTTCGGCCAGAGGTGCGGCCACGATGATGTTCCCGGCGCCGCGCGATGTCCGGGGCGGAAGTCCCGCTTGTCGTCCACATTCAGCCCGTACGCGACCGCCGCAAATCCGAGCGGCCTGTCCTCTCGAGCACCGTGAACAGCTCATCCTTGCAGTGAAAGCAGCGGTCGGGCGCCGTTGACCGCGTACGCCTCGCGCTCCAGTTCCTGCGTCTCGACGCTGCGAAAGGGAATGTGATTCTCCTCCGCGAACAGGATGGCATCCTGGAACTGGCTGCGCGCCAGGCTGGCGGAGTCGGCCAGTACTGCGATCATCCGTTCGCCCAGGACCTGGTAGCGCGGCATAGGCGAGGTAGGCGGAATCGATTCCGCCCGAGTAGGCGACGATCACGCTGCCCAACTCGCCGCAGCCGCTCCTCGAACCGGCGATTTCTTTCTGAAAGTTCCATCTGCGTCCAGTCCCCTCAGCCCTGCCGCGAAACGTCTTCAGTGCGCGGAATACCTTGGCTTTAGGATGCCATTTTTTCGTTCCCGGCCGAGCGCGCCCGGGAAGCCGCGGCCTCAGGCTGGGCGACCCGGGCCAAGCACCGTTGGCAGCGCTTTCGCCATCAGACTAAAGTAAATTGGACGCGGAATGTCAGCACTCGCCTTAAATCCGCTTTAACGCCACAAGAGCGGCTCCAGAAACGACAACTGATTATGCGGGATTCCCTGGCACTGCTCAGCCTCCTGGCCATCACGTGGCGTTATTCGTTGCCACCTGGGCGCTGTTTCGGTCGTTCTCCAACCACCGCGCCGCCCTTGGCACACGATGGCGCGTTCGTGGAGAAGCGGCTCTGCGATGCCAACCCGGCCGCGGCGCAGTCGACGCGCTGCGCTCGGCACTGCAGTACTCTCCCGGACCAGCGACATCGAGATCGAACTGGCGACCGCGCTGGCAGCCGCCGGCCGCCTGCAGGAGGCAACCGCCTATTTCAACACCCTTTGGGAAGCCGAGCCCGGAAACGGACAAATCAACCTGGCGCTGGCCCGTCTCGCGGTCCGGCAAGGAAACCAGCCTTCGGCCATGCGCTACTACCAGGCATCGATCGACGGCACCTGGCAGGGCGACGGCTCGGTTCGGCGCCGCGAGGTGCGGCTTGAGATGGTGAAATACCTCCTGTCCCGGCAAGTGGACCACGCCCGGAGCGAACTGCTGATCGCCGAGGGAAACGCGCCCGACGATCCCTCAGTCCGCATGCAGATCGCGCAGCTGATGGAGACAGCGCAGGACCCGCTCCGACGCGCTTGAGATCTACCGTTCGATTCTTCGGCAAGCGCCGGTCCGGCTTGCGGCCCTGGAAGGCGCCGGCCGCTCGGCATTTGCCATGGGCCGCTTACTGCAAGCCAAGCGATTCATGGAACGGGCCTTGAGCCAGCCCGGATTCGCGAAAGAGGATCAAGGCAGACTCGCGACCAGGATCGCAAGTCCTGCTGACTCAATCCACCCGGATCCTGCTGCTCTATCCCTCGCCGCAACTTGGCTCCTCGGCCGCGCCGAGCGGATTCTGCACGACCGCAGCCTGGCGCGAGAGCCGCTTGAGCAGCTGCAGCGGATTCGGCGGCAGCCCATCCCCAGAGGCTAATCCGCAATCGCTCCCCGATCTCGCGAGCGCTGGCAACAGGATGTTCACCGCGCCCACGAGACGCGAGCTGGAACGGAATCCCGGCCCTGCAGCAGATGCCGAACTTCAGCTGATCTACGACACGGAGAAGATCACCGCCGCCCAATGCGGCGCTCCGACCGGCGACGATGCGCTTCTGCTCAAAATTGCCCAGAACCCTGACGCGGTGGAGGAGCAATGAAGCTGTGAACAGCCGCCGGCCATCGCCGCGCCGCCAGCGCCTGCTCCCGTCGAGAGCGCCATCGATCTCCACAAGATCGCCCCCACCCGGGAAGAGCGGCTCTTTCCTGGTGCTGTCCATCTTTATCGGCATCATCTCCGGTCTGCTGGTGGTCGCCTTTCGCATGGCCATCGAGTGGATCCAGATTCTCACCCTGGGCTCGGCGCCGCATCCCGGCCAGTTCGGCTCTTGTTCGTGCCCTGCCTGGCGGGTCTGCTGGTGGCCTTCCTCGTACAGTGGTTCTTTCCTCAGGCACGCGGCAGCGGCGTCAACCAGACCAAGGCAGCGCTCTACATCTACAACGGCTTATCTCGGCCAAGACGATGGCCGGCAAATTCATTACCGCCGCGATCGGCATCGGCGGCGGCCACTCGCTTGGCCCCGAAGACCCGTCATTGCAGATCGGCGCGGGCGTCGCCTCGGTCGTCAGCCGCCAGGCTTCGCCTGTCGCGCGAACGGCTGCGGCTGTTTGCCCCGGTCGGTGCGGCGGCCGGCCTGGCCGCCGCCTTCAATGCTCCCATCTCGGCCATCCTGTTTGTGATCGAAGAGGTTATCGGCCGCTGGAGCGCCGCGGTCCTCGGATCGGTGGTGCTCTCCGGCCATCTCAAGCGTGGTCGTCGCCCGATGGTTCTGGGGTCCGGAACCGATGTTTCGCATTCCCAGCGTGACCCTGCGCGACCCCCGCGAACTGACCGCCTATGCGGTCCTCGGCGTGATGGGCGGCATCGCCGCGCTCATCTTCTCGAGGCGCTCGGTTACCTGCGTCCGCGTCTGCGCGCCATGCGCCGCTGGACCCACTTCGCCCAGCCGGCGCTGGCGGGCCTGATGGTGGGATGCATCGGCTACTTCGGATTTCCCCAGGTCATGGGCCCGGGCTATGGCGTGATCGACCAGGCCATGCACGGCCAGTTCGCCTGGAAGATGCTGCTGGCTCTCGGCCTGCTCAAGATCCTGGCTACCACGCTTTCCTTCACCAGCGGAACGCCGGGCGGCATGTTCGCGCCCACGCTCTTCATCGGAGCCATGCTCGGGGCCTCGGTCGGATCGTTCGAGAAGATGTTCTTCCCCCACTTCACCGGCGCCGTCGGCTCCTACGCGCTGGTGGGCATGGGCGTCCTCTTCGCGGGATTCCTGCGCGCGCCCCTGACCTCGGTCTTCATGGTGCTCGAGGTCAGCGGGAACTACTCCATCATTCTGCCCGTCATTCTGGCCAACACCATCGCCTATCTGCTCGCCCGCAGCCTGCAGCCGGTGCCGATCTTCGAAGTCTTCACCCACCAGGACGGCCTCGACCTGCCCTCGATGGAGGAGCAGCGGGAGGAGATCGCGCTGCATCTCGAAGATGCGCTGCGACCGATCGATGTGCCGATTGTGCAGGATGTCGAGACCCTGGCCAGCGCCTCGGCTACCCTCGAGCCTTCCAGTCCCCTACCTTCTCATTCGGACCTGGGATGGCTTCTGGTACGCCATGCCCGTCGCCGAGCTGACCAGCGCCATGGCGGCGTTTACTCCGGACACGCCGCTTCGGAAAGTTCTTCGAAGAAGAGCGCACACCCACGCTGTTTCCTGACATGGCGCTTGACAGCGCGCTGCCGTATTTCCGCGCTGGCCGCTGCTGCCGGTGCATAATCGCGCCAGCCGCGGCAACTCGAAGGCATTGTTACTCTTGATGACGTTCTCGGACGCTATCGGGGCCACTAACTGCGTTAGTGCCTGTTATATCTGCCACTTGCACACAAATTCACAGCTGAGCTGAACGAAACTTCATCGTGGGCATGCCAACGATTTTGTCGTGTTTCACGTCTCTTTATCTGGACAGTTTAGGCGCAGAGGCTATCGTAACTTGGCTTGCCTTCGGCTGGAATGCAATCCATATAGTTAAAGGCTCGTAGATCGGATATTCCTACGCATGATCAATGGAAAACGTATCGTCGTTGTGCTGCCCGCGTATAACGCGGAGAAGACGCTGGCTGCCACCGTTCGCGAGATACCTGACATCGTTGACGAGAGCATTCTGGTAGACGACGGCAGCACGGATAACACCGCAGCGCTGGCTCGGTCGCTCGGACTGACTGTCGCTGTACACGAACGCAACACCGGGTATGGCGGCAATCAGAAGACCTGCTACGCGCGCGCCCTGGCCCACGGAGCCGACGTGGTGGTGATGATCCATCCGGATTATCAGTACTCGCCGCTGCTGGTGACCGCGATGGCCAGCATGATCGCGTTCGGGACCTACGACGTGGTGCTGGGTTCCGCATCCTCGGCGGCCACGCGATCCAGGGCGGCATGCCGATGTACAAGTACATTTCCAACCGGCTGCTGACCACTTTTCAAAACTTGATGCTCGGCGCGCACGGCTCTCTGAGTACCACACTGGCTTTCGCGCCTTCAGCCGCGAGGTCCTGCACTCGCTGCCCCTGCGCACAATTCCGATGACTTCGTCTTCGATAATCAGGTTCTGGCGCAGTGCATCCTGATCAAGGCGCGCATCGGCGAGATCTAGCTGCCCGACGCGCTATTTTCCCGAAGCGTCTTCGATCAACTTCAGCGCAGCATGCAATATGGCATTGGCGTGATGATACCACCTGGGATTGCTGGCTCGCCCAACGTGGATTTCGGACTTCGCCGATCTTCGACTCTTTCTCGCCGAATCCCGCCCTGGAACTCCCGATTCGATCTTCGCGCTTGAGGATCCTCGATGATTGGAGCTCGGGAGTCTCCCGAATCCCGTAACGCTGGCTTCTCCTCCTCACCGCAACTCGCCGCTCTGGTTCACGGCTACCATTTCGGAACTGATGACGCCGAAATCTATGTCGCCGCGGTAAAGAAGGCCGTTGATCCCAGCCTGTTCCCATTCGGCTCACAGTTTTTCATGTCGCACGGACGGCTCTCGCTGTTCTCAAACCTGGTCGCGTTCTCCTCCCGGCTGACCCACCTGCCGATCGACACGACCATTTTTCTCTGGCACGTCTGCAGCATCTTCCTGCTGTTCCTGGCTGCATGGCAGTTGCTGACCGTCAGCTTTGAAGATCAAGCGCGCCTGCTTCACAGGCGTGGCCTTGCTGGCCGGTGTGCTCGCGGTGCCGGTTGCCGGGACTGCGCTGGTCATCATGGACCCCTACCTCACGGCGCGATCTCTCTCCACGCCGCCACCCTGTTCGCCATCGCCGCATTTGCCACGCAGCCGCTATCGCTCGGCGTTCATCTGGCTGGTTGCTCACCGCGCTCATCCATCCGCAGATGAGCGTTTACTGCGCGGTCTTCTTCGTCATGCATGCGGATGACTCGCACCCGCATGCGCCGGCCGGAGCCGGTTGCCGTCTATGGTCTGATTCCTGCCATGCTGCCCCGCGGATTTGTTCCGGGTCCGGCACAGGGGCCCTACCGCGAAGCCCTGATGATGCGCACCTATTTCTTCGTCTCCAACTGGGCCTGGTATGAGTGGGCAGGCGCGCTGATGCCGCTCGCGATCCTCTGGGCGCTTGAGCAGAGTCCAGGTGCGCGGCACGCTTCCCGCCTTTCCGCCGCCTCTGCCTTGCCCTGGTGAGTTTCGGGGTGCTCTCGATCGCTGCCGCCATGGTCTGCTCCATCCCCGACTCCATGCAGAACTTCGCCCGGCTGCAACCGATGCGCTCTCTGCACCTGGTGTATGTCATCTTCTTCCTCTTTCTTGGTGCGCTGGGCGAGCAGTATCTGTTCAAGCGGCGAATCTGGCTCGACGCTCGCGCTCTTCGTTCCCCTTTGCGCCGGGATGTGGTGGGTTGCACGCAGTACCTATCCGGTCCAGCGCGCATGTGGAGTGGCCCGGCATGAAACCGAAAAGCCCATGGCTCTCCGCATTCCTGTGGATTCGTGAAAACACTCCCAAGGATGCCGTCTTCGCCCTCGATCCGAAATATATGAACGAGCCCGGTGTCGACGGTCATGGCTTTCGCGCCATGGCCGAACGCAGCGTCTCTGGCCGATTACATGAAAGACAGTGGCGCGGTCTCGCTCTTCCCCCAGCTTGCAGACGAATGGAAGCGTGAAGTCACGGCCCAGGAAGGCTGGAATCACTTCACCGCGGCAGACTTCAAACGCCTTGCCGCCGAATATCCGGTGACCTGGATTCTGGTGAAGCGCCCCGGACCTGCTGGGTTTGATTGCCCCTACGAGAATCAGGCGGTCACGGTCTGCCGCATCCCGTCGGGCGCAGCCGCCTCACCCTAACACATCCTGGCAAGGCACCTCGGCGGTCATGGTTCACGACCGGCTCTGTGCAGCCAGGCATCGACCAACACCGATTTTTTCTCTGCAAAGCGGCGCATGGGCGAAGCCAAGGCTGGTCCGCGGCAGCGTAATCTTCTCCCGGGCGCGCCCACCCGAACCGCGACGCCGACAGATGGTCTTTGCTTGCAAACGACAATAGCGCACAATAGAGACTCGGCCTGACGCAGTCACGATGGGTACGCGGCGATTGCGTGCTCGCACCGAAGTTGTCACTCAGTTCGATATAGCAGTGGATCGATGCATTTCGAAATAGGGCAATCGAGTCTATTGCAGGTCTCGCAAGTCTGAAGGGAAAGCACTCAGCGGTCGCTCCGGATTCCGGTCCGCCTGCCCGGGCCGGCTCACACAGCGGCCAACCTGATCGAAGAAAGGCTCCGCGTTCCAACCGACCGCTGTCTTCCATTATGTTGAGCTTCTATCAGAGACTGATCGTTGGCAGAACCTTGCTGCTGGCCATCGTGTTCGGGCTGGCGTTGCTGTGCGCACCTTTCGTGCACCGGGCAGCCGCCAAGGCGGCACTGGTCGACAACTCTGCCCGCGCCGCCGCAGGCCGATGTCCACGCTGGAGCCGCTGCTCGGTCGCGAACTCGCGACCGTTCATGCACTCGGCTGGCACAGAGCTCCGATCGGGACGGGCCAGTTGGACGCACTCAAGCACGCAGATGCAAGACGCGCAGCAGCAGTTCCTCGCTGCTTCGTTTTCCCTGGCCAACTCCGATCCGACTATTTCCCTGAAGCCGGTACAACAGATGCACAACGCTTTGGCCGCCATGGTTACTCGTGCGCCGCTTCCTCGCCGACTCCGCGCAAATGTTCGGCTCTGGCCAAGACAGAACTTCAGCCTGCACTTGCGCGGCTGGACCAAGACCTCAAGCAACTTCCCTGATCCGAGAGCAGGAAGCACGACGCAGCCGTTGCAGATGCCGCGAGCTACGGAGCAGCTCGGCTGCACGCGCCACTACGTTTTCGGCTCGGCATTTCTCGCTGCGTTGCTGGTCGCGGCCGTCACCGCGGTCTCCGTCATCCTCCCCTTGCGACACACAGCGCGCTCGGCGCAGCGCATCGGGCAAGGGGACTTGCAAGCCCGGGTCGAGTGGCGCTCGCGCGACGACCTCGGTATTGTCGCCACTGAATTGAATCGAATGGCGGTTCGACTACGCGATCTGCGCGAGACAGAGTCCGGGCGCCGCCAGATGGAACATCAGCTGAGCGACGCCGTGCTCCATTCCATCTTCGAGCCGGTCATCGTCACCGATGCCAAGGGCCACGTGCTCAAGCTCAACCAGGCCTCCATCGAATTGCTCGGCGAAGCGGCAGCCGCGGATCGCATGGCCCTCACAAACACGCCCGGCGGCCTCAAGATTCTCGATGCGGTTCGTGATGCGGTCTCTATGCAGCGGCCGGTCGCCCAGGAAGGCGAGGCCGCGTTGCTGCCCATGCGCATCGGCAAAGCACAACGCAGCTACCGGCTGCGCGCCACGCCCATGCGCGATGCCGAAGGCAAACTGCTGGGCGCGGTTACTGTGCTCGAAGACGTGACCGAGATGCAGGAGGTGGACCGCTTCAAATCGCGCTTTATCGCCATCGCTTCGAAGAAGCTGCGCGAACCCCTGAAGACCTTGCGCCTGGGCCTCTACACGCTCTCGCGTGGCTTTGGCGGAGAGTTGAGGCCGCTGCAGGCAGACCTCATTCAGGGCCGAAGAAGAGGCCGAGCGGCTCAACGACTTGATGTCCGACCTCATCGAGGTCGCCGAACTCGATACCGGCGGTCGCGCCGTAAAGCTTGAACGTCTGCGGCCCTTCGACTATTCTGCAGGACGCCTATAACCGCATCCGCGAAGATGCCCGCGCGAAAAAATTGAGGTGGTCGTGCGCGCCTTCCCTGACCTCTCCTATGTCATGGGCGACCGGCGGGCGCTGCATAGCATCTTCGACAACCTGCTCAGCAACGCCGTCCGTTATACCCCGGCCGAGGGCGAGATCGTTCTCGAGGCGATCGAATCGAAGGATCGCGTGCAGTTTTTTGTGCGGGATTCTGGCCGCGGCATCGAGGCTGAACGGCTGCCCACCATCTTTGGCCGCTTCAATGCCGCCTCCGAAGAGGGCACCGGCCTGGGCTTGTCGCTGGTCCGCCGTCTGGTCGAATCTCTCGACGGACAGGTGGCGGTTGAAAGCCGCCTGGGATACGGCACCACCTTCAGCTTCACCCTGCCGGTTGCCATCGCGCTTCCTAGCCGTCATCCCGTGGAGATTGGATAGCACCGCGAAGTGATTTCCTCGCACGCAGCAGAGCCAGCCGGAGACGTAACTGATGTACTGACTTGACGATCTGACCCCAGCCCGGAACCGCCAAGCTTCGCATCTACCTCGGAGCGGCTCCGGGCGTGGGCAAGACCTACCAGATGCTCGAGAACGCTCACCATGCTGCGGCAACGGGCGTCGACATCGTCATCGGGCTGATTGAAACGCATGGCCGCGCCGAGACAGCAGCGCTGATCCATGATATTGAGATCATCCCGCAGAAAGAGATCACCTATCGCTCCGTCACCTTGAGAGAGATGGATATCGACGCGATCCTTGCCCGGCATCCGGATACCTGTCATCGTCGACGAACTGGCGCATACCAACGTTCCCGGATCACGTAACCGTAAGCGTTACGAAGATGTGCTGGAGCTGCTTGACGCGGGCATCAACGTCATGACCGCGGTCAACATCCAGCATCTGGAGACGCTGAACGATGCCGTCGCCCGCTCCGCGAACACGGTCGTGCGCGAGACCGTTCCCGACAGCATGCTCAAGCGCGCCGATGAAGTCGTCAACGTCGATGTGACCGTCGATGAACTGCGCAACCGCCTGCGCCAGGGCAAAATCTACGCGCCGGAAAAAGTGGAGCAATCCCTCGCCAACTTCTTCCGCAAGGGCAATCTCAACATGCTGCGCGAGCTGGCGCTGCGCACCACGGCCGAGCAGGTGAGCACCTCGGCCGCGCAGTACCGGCGAATCCAGGGCCTGGAGCAGGCGCCGATCCCAGAGAAGGTCATGGTCTGCCTGACCTCGCGCGTCGGAGGCGAACGCCTGCTGCGTGTAGGCGCGCGCATCGCCGGCCGCATGGCTACGAACTGGTACGCGATTCACGTGGAGCCGCCCGACGAGACGCGGCCACGGCGATCCCGAGGCCTTCCATCGCATGGAAGAGTACAAAAAGCTAGCTCGTTCGCTCGGCGCACAGGTTGTGGTGCTGAGCAGTAAAAAGTCTCCGACGCGTTGATCGCCTTCGCCCAGCAGGAGAACATCTCCCACGTGGTCTTCGGCCAGTCGGCGCGCTCGCGCTTCGATATCCTGTTGCGCGGCTCGGTGCTCAACCGCTTCCTCGCCGAGGTCCGCGACGTCACCGTCCAGGTCGTCCCCGTGAGCAGGAGCAAACGCTAGCCTAACCTGCCTTTGTTCTTCCTCACGCGTTTTGCTTCACTAAATTGTAACTGACTATTTCTTCTTGAGCACCGCGCTGCCGTTCTCATCCGCGAGGATCGCGCCTTCGAGCTTGCGCAGGTCGGCATCCTTCTCCGGCGAAAGCTGCAGATCGCGCACCACGTATTCGCGCGTATAATGCAAGGCGCTCACGTCCGACTTGACCTCGCTCTTGTAACTTGCAAATCCTACATCCACATTGACTGGCGCCGGCAGGTCATCCACCACATAGCCGGCGGGCAGAGCCACATCAATGCTGTCCCGCCACACGCCAGTCCTGCCCAGGTCGAATGGGATACTTTCGCGGCTTGTCGTCGATACGGAGAGACCACGGTCCCGACACGCGTGGGCGCACCAGCAGCAGGTTTCCAGCAGTCTTCGCATACGACCTCGCCGTCACGTCATAGTTCAATACCAGCTGCTTGTCCAGATCGCGGGCATTCAGGTCGACTTCTCGAGTTCAGAGTGAAGCTCGGAGAGATCCGACGAAGCTGCTTCTCCATGTACTCGCGCTGCTCCTTCTCGCCCTTCTCCTGAAACAGGCGCGCATGGGCCGAGGCGGAGGCTCCCGAATCGTGTCTCCTTCACCGCGCCCTTCAACGTGCCGTCCTCGCGCAAGTTCAAACTTCGCCGCCACTCCGAGAGTCGGCCTCGGGCGCGAGCTTCGGCAACTGGATCACCTGGCTGTCGTTGCCCGCCACCAGGATTCCGTATCCTCCTTGGAAGTACGTCGGCAGCAAGCCGATCGAGACATACTCATTGGTTGGGTCGAAGATGAGGTATCGCTTTCCAGTCTTGGCGGTCACCATCGCCTGCAGCGCGGATCACTCAACGTCCTTGGGAATCTCGATCGCGGCGATCGCGTGATTGCCTTCGATGGAAGGCAGAGACGGATCCACGAAGCCGCGATGCGTATCGACGAGCACCCATGTAGCCCGCACACCGACCGCGTTCAACATCGAGATCATCAGCGTGGCCTTGTCCTTGCAGTCCCCATAGCGATTGTGAAAGACATCCGCGGCCGGTGCGGCTGCAAGCCTCCAATGCCGATTTCGATGCCGACGTAGCGAATGTCTCGCTGCATGAATTGCGCCACGCTTTGAATCTTGGTGACGAAGTCGGTGCTCGCGCCGGCCAGTTCCGCTGCGCCTTGGACGCGATCTCGATCGGCCCCTCGGTCCGCGGCGAGGCCAGCGTGTCGTACCAGTTCCGATCTGCGCCCATCGCCCTCGCCTTCCGGCAGTGGCGATCCGGAGTAGTGCACCACCATGCGGCCGGCCAATGCATCCTCAGAGGGAGCCAGCGAAATGCCTTCCAGATTCACGCCGGGAATATCCGTAAGCTCCCATCGAAAATGATTGGGGCCCACCTCGACCGGCGGCTTCGTATCGTGGTCGCAGCCAGGCAGCATAGTGCTGCCAGGTCGGCGGCAAGTCCACCTCAAAGACCGTGTGCATCATGGGAATCGTCTGTCTGAAATTCCCAGACCGCTTCGGAACGATAGTTCAGGCACCTGGCGCTCCATCTCGTACGCCACCACCCCACCGGGATCGGAGCCGGGAGGCCGCACCATCTTGGCGCGATCGTCCACATACAAGATGCCGCCGCCTTCAAAGTCCGATTTCGCGAACCTGATCGTCTTTCACGATGTACTGGTGACCGTCCGGACCGATGCTCCACGCATGAAATGAATTCAGCTTTCGATCTTTTGAGAAACCACACGCCAAGGTCGGAGTACTCGCGTCCTTGCGGCCTGATAATTTTGATTACCTCGCGATGCCGCTCCACCGCTCGGCCATCGGCAAACACGGTCACCAACGTGTCATCGCAGCAGTTCCACTGCTTTGGTTTCGGACGGCAGTGTCGGCAGCTTGGTGCTCGCCGCTTGCGACACCCAATCCGGAAAGCTGGCGCCCGCGTGCGCCGGAACAGCGACCATGCAACCGAGACAGAAAATCCAATTCAGTTTGCGCGAGTGGGTCATTGCCCAGTTCCCACGGCCGCCATCTTCAAGATGGCTTGCTCCTGGTCCTGTGAACCGACCTTCTGATAGAAGTCTTTCAGCGTGCCGTACTCGCTCTGCAGAAAGAAAACATTCGCCAGAATAAACACTCCGCTTCTGCGTGTAGATATTGTTCTTTACCTTATAACTGGACGTATACAGCGCATTCTTCGGAAGTGGAATGTCCGCATTCTTGGGCAGGCTCTCGACTGCAAATTCCTTGGGCAGCTCAATCGTTACTGGTCCTGCGCTGTATCGCAAAAGTGCAGATCGACGCGCAGCTTCCCGTCTTCTGCGCAGTGAAGATCGGCTTGCGTTGCGCCTCAAAGAAATGTAGAGGGCAACAGCACCCGCTTCGCGGTGGCTGTGCCCATGTTTCCGGAAACGTCCATTCTGCACCACCAGCATGGATTCAGGATCGTTCATTCCGAGGAAGTGATTGGTCTTCACATGCACGCCGGGCGGCAGCGTTGCCTCGACTCGGTCGTCCATCTGCTTCTTTACTTCCTCCTCGTCAGCCTTGAGCGCGCGCCTGCCGCCAGTAGAGCGCCTCGGCTCCTTTCAAGGTCAGCGTAATCCAGCCTTGCAAGGTACCGGTGGAGTCGAGCTTGAGATTCGCAACTCTGGTCAGAACAGAATCCTTGTATCCGGCTCCGGGCGTCTCGGCCAGGTCGGTGCCATGGTCGGTCTGCCGCAATCCCATGGAAGAACTGTGCTTCCAGTGAAGCTGGCCCAGCAGTGCAGTAGCGTTGTCCGGGATCGTAGTACTGCTCTTTTCCGTCTACCACTACGATGGCGATGTCGTCGTCGAGCTGATCCATCTCGAGGTAATCCTTGATGAAAATCCCTTTGTCGCGATCCGTTACGTCCATCGCATACGCCTTCAGGCCCGCAGCCCGCGCCAGGCCAATAAACAGCACCGCGAGTTCGTCCGCATCTGCCACGCTTCTGTTCCCAGATATCGGCAGCGGTCTTGATCTTGACGCCTTGCTCCTTGTTCTCGGCCGCGGTATGCTCGCGCGTGAAGTCGGTGTTCTCCAGCTTCATCACCGCTTCATAGATCTTTCTTACCTTTTCGCTGTCCTTGTCCCCGGGCTGCATGATCTGTTGCACCGCACCGGATAAGCTTGGACGGCGCCGCAAACCTGTCCATCTCTTTTGACCAGTTCTTTCCCTTCTCTTTCCAGAACTCGTCCACTTTGAAGATGGTGGTGTAGTAGAAGAGCACCCGATAGGTGAGGCTGTGGACGGGCGGCATGTAGTCTTCCGTAGGCGTTGCCGGGATATTCTGCACGCTTACTTCGTATGTGTTCTGCATCGGCGCGTATTTGACCTCGACGCCGGCCGGCAGCACGCGGGTGTACGAAAGTCGGCGTTTGCATTTCCGTCGAGCGCCCGAACCGTCGGCAGAAAACGATAGTGAGCCTTGCGAACAAACAGGTCCTGCTGGATGTACCAGCGGGGCGAGACGACCGGTAGTCGCCGTAGTCCAGTTGATAGCGGTATTCGAGAATGCTGCCGACCTGGACGTCCGGCATAGTGAAGACCTTGGTCTGATAGCTCTCGATACTTGGTCTTCGAGACACAGCTTCTCAAACGGCTTGCCGGTAAACGGGATCACCGTTCCATCGCTGTGAATTGTCCGTGCCTGAATTTCGCTCAGGCTCAAACTCGCCATGGAGATAAGTCGGGCATCTCCACGTCGGCGATACTTCTTGCCTTCTTCCGTGAGGATCTTCATCCGCACATACACCGAATGGAAGTGCAGTTTGTCGTCGGCGATCTCTTCGCGAAAGAGATAAATGGCAGACGCGCCGGGAGCCGCCGGCTCCGCCGTCATCTTAAGTTCTTCTGGGGCGGGCTGTTGCCAGGTGGCGGCGAGGGCTGGAATCGACAGAGCAAAACTTACAGCAACAAGCAGAAAGCGCGTACAGGTGGCCAAGGAAGTCCCTCAAACGACGAGCAATCTCGCTGCTGACTGAGTAAGTGAGACCTCCGGCAAGTGGCCCAGTGATCTTTAATTCGTCAGTTCCGCAGAGAGTCTCCTGTTTGTACTTCGGATTGGACGGATACGCAAGCAGAATCTGTGCGGGCAGGAGAGACCGCGAAATGACGCGCCGCTTAATGACAGCGATGGAGCTCCCGCGCGTAGAGAGGGTTCCTGGGATATTGCCCCGACAAGCCCGCGCAGCAGACCGCAGGCCTGCTCCGTATCCTTGTCACGCAGCGCAGCCACGGCCAGCAGCAGCTTGGCAAAGGGCGCGAGCAGGTCGCCGTGCAGCGCCGTTTCCTTCAATTTCAGAATGCCCTGCTGCTTGTCGGTCTCGACTCCGCCCATTTGTAACAGCCAGCGGACCGGAGCCGGCTTGATACCGGTGAGGTAGTTCTCGACGCCAACCGCCAGGTAAGCGTCGTACTCGTCGGGCTTCTCCTTGAGCAGTTGCTCTGCCAGTCTGCCGGCTCTGCTTGGTGTAACTGATCGCGGCGAAGTCTCGCTTCTCAATCAGCGCCGCATAGTCAGAACGAAGCCCGAGTGCGAGCACGTTGGCAAATTGCGCATTAGTATCGGCGGGATTCTTGCTGCAGAGCATTTGCGGCACAGCGGTGCTCGCCTGATCGAGAGCAGATTGGAACTTCTGCTTGATCTGCGGATCAGGACTTAGCTTCTTGCGGGCGTCGAACGATTGATCATCGACAAAGAGTTCAGACTCCAGCACGCCCAGCCGGGCAAACTCTCCAAACAGGTAGGCCGCAGCCTGAGAAACCGAACCCATCGGATCTTCGGGATGATCCTGCTGATAGGCAGCAAACCGCTGATGAGCGTTCTCGAAATCGAGGTTATACATGCTGTGGAAGCCGAGCTCGATCGGAGTTGGCTGGAGCTGGACAGCTTTCAGCTGGTGCCGTCGAGACGAAGAAACAGGCTAAACACAAGCGCGGCGGCGAAACTCGCCAGAATCGTTCGAGTGGGCGAGTGTGAGGCTTTCGGGTCGATCATCGACTACTTTGACGCTCGGTCAGACCGAATGGAAGGCAAAAACATGGCGGCCGTCGATGCAGCCGCCATATTTCGTACGAAACATTCATCGCAATCGCCGGCGTATCACCCGGTGAAAGCGAGCTTACGGCACCATAAGCGGCCGCAACCCGTCATACGGGAAGAGGCCTGTCGGCGCTGTTTCGGTGGGATATTGCGGCCTCACCATGTAGCGCACGAAAAATCCGCTGGTGACGGAGGTGTAGTCGCGGGAGTTGTTGGCCGCGAGGAAACCGCCCAGGAACCAGTGATCTGTCAGACGGTACGCCGCCTGTCCATGCACATCGTAGTTGCCGCCCACGCTCGAACGCGCAGGATACGTCGCGTTATTCGCCGCTGCCTGCAAGCGCAGTATCCAGCGGGTAGAACGCCGAGCTGTCTTCCTGAAACGCCTGGCCGCCCATGCTGCCGGTCAGCGTATAGCGGAGATTCTGTCCCGAGTGGCCCGTCCAGGTCACGGGAACGCTGGCCAGGAAATACGCTTCCGGGCTGAAGTAGCCGCCCTGCCCGTAAGTGAAATAGCGCAGGTTCTTGGCATAGTGCATGCCGAAGAAGTTCACGCCGAGGCTCAAGTTGCCCATCGCCGGGGCGTTCACCACCCGCCAGTAGGCGCCGGTATCGCCTTCGAAGCGGTTGTTGACCGGCACGTGGAAGCCGCTGATGTACTGGCCGCCGGCAGTGATGTAGTAGCCGGAGTTTTCATCGCCCTTGGCGAACCGCAGGCTGCCGCCGTTGCTGATCAGGCCGCCCCAGATGTTGCCGGAGTAGGTCGGGACCGGCCGAACCGGGATCGCGCAGACCGGAGTAGGAAAGCTGCGTGTCTTTCACGCTGTCGCGGTTGAAGGCGACGGTGATCGGCCCGGCAGCGGGACGCCAGTTCAGGCGCCCGATGATGTTCGAGACCAGGAAACCGTAGGGGCTGTAGCCGACCGCGGCGCCGAAGTTCGGCAGCGCGAGTTGCAGTTCGCCGCCGACGCCCGAGGCGTTCTGCTGCGGAGGCAGCCTGGTGGAACTCACGGCGAGCGAGCCCAGGATGTTGGTGTTGGTGCCATCGGCGATGCCTGAGTCAAGGAACGAGGAACGCGCAATGACCGTGAGCCGGCCGCCTGTGCCCAGGGGAGCCGAGGCTTCAAACGGCGCCTCAAACGCGGTGAGCTGATCGTATCCCGCTGCGCCGGAGCGATGATTCACGATGCCGGTTCCACCCATCCACGGGCTATATCCGCCCTCGATGGTGGCTAGTTCCGTCTGCGCCTCTTCGCGCGGATCGCGCGGACGAGTCGGCGGCGTGAACGCGCGCGTGTATCCACCGCGAAGCGGCGGAAGGTTTCGCTGCATCAGTTGCTCATCCGTCAGCCCGACCTGGGTCTCCGGCGGGTTCACCGTGATGGGAACGGGATTGGGACGATACTGCGGCGGCAGATTGCTTCCGACTCTGGCCGGGCCGCGTGTAGACCTGCGCTGGAGCAGCCTCCTGGGCCGACGGCGTGTACTGCACGGAATGATAGGTATCGGTCACCGGCTTACCGGCTGCGGCCAGCGCCTCCGCGGCTCCGGCGAACCGGTCATTCGTGGTCGCGTTGGGAACGTAGCGGATGCTCATGCTGGTGTCCGGCGCGTTGCTGAGACCCTGCTGCGAAACAGCAAGGGTCGCCGCCGTCTCCGCGTTCTGCGTCGGCATGGCAGCGGTCGCCGGAGGAATCCAGAGCTTCTGCGGTGCGACCGGTCCGATGTCTCGCTCCATGCCGCGGGCGATGCGCGTTGGCTCAGCCGGCGAACGAACCTCGACCGTTGCGTCGGTTGCCGCATTCTCGGTTGCAATCGAGGCGGTGGTCGGCGGTATCCAGAGCTTCTGGGGTGCCGCTGTCGCTCTCTCTGCCGGCATGCGAATCGGCTCAGCTGGTTCATACCGTGCCACATCGTTTGCGGATGCAGTCTCGACAGGCGCAGTCGCCGGCGCTGGTGGCTCATAGGCGGAAAGCTCAGACTGGCGTTCTGCCGAGGGCCGGGCCTGAAACTGACGAACTTCCGGTACCGGAATCCGGATCCGCTCCGCTGGCTGATACTCGGCTATCTCCGAATTGCGCTGCGGCTGGATCTCAGCTTGCGAATTGGCCTGTGCCGGAGGGAAGTACTCCTGGTTCTGTGGCGAAGCCGTGTATACCGGGCTTTGCACCGCAGCGCTGTAGGTATCCGCAGGCTCTTCGCTGGGCTGGGGCTGTACCGCTCGCCGCGCTCGTCTGGCTCGGGCTGCGTGTTCCGACTTCTTGGTCAGGAAATCCTGCGGGTCATTCATCAGCGACGGGGCCGACCCGGTATCCGCCTGCGCGACGAGTTGCTCTTGCCGCTGATAAGGATCCGGCTTGGACCTCGCGTGCCGAATACACCGGTGCCGCTGCCATCCCCGGATCCGGTCCGGTCATCGGTATCGCTTCAGGCATCATCTCGGCATGCGGTCGATAGTCGCCGAGCCGTTGCGCGGGTGCGTTCCTGCGCGCGTTGGGAGCTGGTTCCGAGTTGTACTGTGTCACCGGAGAGTTATTCAGCACCACCGGAGCCGCGCCCGCATACGGGATCGGGACCATAGGGCGTCTGCGAATCCACCGCAACCCGGCCGCCTGGAGTTGGAATAGCTGGGAAGCGGAGGCGGAGCAGCCGCGCGCGTGGCCGGAACTTCCGCTTCGGGATCCAGCAGGCTGGCCAGGCTGATCGCCGTTTCGCTGCGCATCGTTGTCTGCCGCACCGGATCTGGAGAGCTCAGCGCGTGCGCCAATTCGTTGGCCGGCGTGACCCGCGGCATCGCGTTCAAAGAGGCGCGCCAGAACTCGGCAGCCCGGGCAGTTGTCTCCGCGCGCCTGCTCAAACTTCGCCGCCATACTCAACAACTGCGGATCGTTCGGCGCCTGCTGCAAAGCCTGCCGCAACCAGATCTCAGTCTGCCGCATGTCGTTCGCGGCCAGCGCCGCACCGACCGCCGCCTGAAAATCACCCGACGAAGCGGTGGACATGTCGATGGACTGGAAGATCTCGACCGCTTCCTTGGCCTGACCGGCTTTGAGGTATCCACCAGCCAGCGCCTTGCTGACTGCGGGATTGCCCGGGAACGCCTGCGCGGCCGCGTTCAGAATTTGTAACGACCGCCGGGTGTTGCCCGCATCCGCAGCCTGGCTTGCTCGGCGGGTGCTCCACGAGGCCCAGATGGTCTGCACCTGCCGCCGTTGATCGTCGGTAAGATCGGTGCGGCCGCCAATGCGCATGAGCGCGGGATAGAGCGCGCGATCCTGCTTGGCGTTGTAAAGCAGCCAGGCGTTCTGAATCTCGATGTCGGACGGCGGAGCCTGGTGCTGGGCAGCGTAGTGGCTCTGCACCTGGCTGAACATCGACAGCGCGCTTTGCGTGTCGCCCGTCGAAGCATAGACCGCCGCGAGCGTCTGGTTGTACTGCACATCCTGCGACAGCGTGCGCCGCACGTCGGTCGGAATCTGCTGTACCTGCGCCAAAGCTTCCTGGTCGTGCCCGGTTTGATGCAGCGAAGCGATCAGCCCCTTCCACGCGTCGATGCGATCCGGATGCGCCGTGAGGCACGCGCCGATAGATCGCGTATGCCTGATCGGGATTATTCCGCTGCAAATAGATGGACGCGAGCTGAAGCTGCAACGGAACCGCCGGCTGCTGACCACCGGCACGATTGCACCCGGGCTGCGCGCTCGAGGAACCCCTGCGCGACTTCCAGTTGATTTTGCGCCTGGTAGATGGAAGCCAGCTCGGAGAGAAAGCCGGGATCGGCCAATGCCGCGTCGTAACTCGCGGGCGGCATACGTTCCACGGCTGTTACAGCATCGGCATCCTGGCCGTTCTGGTGGAGCACATCGACTAGCCCCTGCCACGCGTTCACGTTGCCGGGATCTTCCTGGATGATGTCGGTATAGAGTCCGGCCGCCTGCGCGAAGTGTTTGCCCTGGGTCAGCAGGCCGGCGTATTGCAGCCGCATATCGGCTTTCATGCCGCGGCCGTTCTCCGGGAACGGCAGGTTCAACGCCTGGGCCAGCACGCGGCTGGCATCCGCATCCTGCCCGGCGCTGGTGTAGGCCGCCGCCAGGGTTCTGAGATATTCCGGATCCTTCGATGAAGAAGACTGGATGGCCGGCGGAATGCGCCTTGAGACGGCCAGCGCTTCCTTGGGATTGCCTGCTTGCTGGTAAGCGAGGAACAGTCCACGCCATCCGGCGGCGGAGTTCGGCTGCGCCTTCACATACTGCTGATACACGCCCGCAGCCTGTGCGTACTGGCCTTGCTTCATCAGTGCGCCGCCGAGTCCTTCCAACGCTTCCGGGCTGTTCGGCCGAATGCCGAGTGCCGCCTTGTACTTGCCGATGGCTTCGTCGGTATGACCGGCATTCAGCGCCGTGGTGCCTTCCTGCACCGTGTACCAGAAGCGCGAAGTCGTCAGCGCGCTCTCAACCGCACCGCTCTTCTGCCCGTTCTGGATCGCCTGCTCGAGATAGCTGATCGCGCCGCCGAAGTTGCCCTGCTTCATACGCAGGAAGCCGAGACCGGCGAGCACTCTGCCATTGTTCGGATCCTTGGCGTTCAGAGCCAGGAAGCGCGTCTGCGCGTCGTCCACACGATTGGCCTGCAACGCAGCATAGGCTGCACGCTCTTCCGCATTGGCGGCGAGGCCGGCCTGCGCCTTGGCCTGCTTGGCTTCCGACTCCTGCAGCTTCTCTGAAAGTTCGGTGTCCTGATGACCCTTTAAGATATTCGCGGATCGCGGGAGCAGCATTGGGGTTTTGCGAATCCCACACGAGCGCCTGTCGCAGCGCATCCTGAGCCTTCGCATCCTGCGGGTGCTCGCGCAAAATCCGCTCGCCTTCCGCACGCGTCTTGGGGCTGTAGGTCATCACCCGCCCAAGGGTGGTGGTATAGCGAAGATCGGAAGGATAGCGTCGAGCCAAATCTCTCGAGCCCTCAATGGCGTCGGCGCGCCCGGCTTCGGTCGAAGCCTCGGTATCGTAATAAGCCAAGGCCCAATCGCCATCGGGTGGCTTGGTTCCAAACACCTCGCGATACAGTTTCAGCGCCTGCTCCTGCTGCCCGGCCTGCGCCAGTCTTGCGGCCTGCGCCAGCTTTGCATTTTGAGCGGCGTTGCTGATGATCGACTGGACTTTGCCGATATTCGGATCGGTGGGATTGATCTGGCGAAGGCGGTCGAGATAGGTGCGGGCCTGGGCGTCATTGCCACTCAATTTGGCGCAGCGTGCGAGCCCGGCAATGGCTTCGGTGTTGTTCGGATCGGAAAGCAGGATCTGCTGCCAGGTTTGCGCCGCGAGGTCCACGTGCCCTCGCGTCTCGAGAGAATGAGCCTTCTCGATCAACGCTTTCTGAGCTGCTGTCTGCGCGTAGCCGTTCCCTGAAAACGACATCATCAATCCAAGCATCGATGCCGTGAGCGACAATTTCCGCAACGAGTGTCTCATCCCTTTTTCCATTTCACCTTGAGCTCGCCCCCGGGACCGAATCGGAACCGCTGCTCTTCCCAGCCGGAACCGAACATCACGAGGTTTTGATCGTAGTACGTTGGCGGATGCCCGTATAGTAACGTCGCAGCATCCCTCTCGGACGAAACCCTGCCGACCTGCCTCATCACCGATTCCTTCTTGCCCAACGCTTCCAGGTACGGAACCAGCGCGGCCGAGAATCCAACCGGCCCCCGCGGGTCGACCGCCACTCCGTTTTCGTCCACTGCGGCCGGCGGCGCTCCATGCGTTTCCACGTACTTCGCCATGCCTTGCAAAGCAGCCATGGATAGCTGACTTCCCGCGCTGGCGCGGCTGGTCATGCCGCCCACAGATACACGCGAATGGCGTCATAGCTGCCAAACGCACCCGCACTTTCACTCTTGCCCGGCGCCGCTTCCGGAGCGAATCCCTGGCCCGGGCTGTAACTCACCCAATCCATCGCAAAACCACCGCGCGAAGCGTCCTGTAAAAATGCCGGAACTTTCGCAGCGATACCCTTCCACGGGCCGTCGGGATTGACCGCTGCCAGACGCAACAGCACCGGCAGGGGAACATAGCTGGGATTCAACACCCAGCGATCCGCAGCCGGCCGAAATCCCCGGTTGCCCGGCGACAGCATCAGCCCGAAATTTGGTAGCGCCACTACCTCTTCGCCGGCAATTCGCGCCGCCAGCTTTTTTCCTAAAGCCGTATAGCCGGGCTCATTCCACAACCGCCCCGCTTCGATCAGCGTGTAGCTGATCCATACATCCGCATCCGACGCCGAATTCGCATCCAGCAGATGCCACTGCCCGTCCGCGGCGCGGCCCCAGGACCAGCCCGGAAGATGCGCCGATAAGATCGCCCTGCGCCAGGTTGAACGTCGTCCAGTTCAACAACAGGTTGAACCGGCTGCGATCGTTCGCGACCAGCGCGAAAAACATCCCGTACGCCTGGCCTTCGGAGGTCGTCCGGTCGCCCGCCTGCCGATCGATGATTCGTCCGCCGCCATCCAGAAAACCTGCGGAGTACGCATTCCATAAATCCCACGATTGCGCCAAGCAGTCTCTGCGCGCCCGAAAGCAGCGCGCAAACTACGAATGCTCCAATGACAACCAGCCTGCCCAGGGTCCCGACCCTCAACCTTCCAGAATTTGTAACCGTGCACGTGCTCTACCGCGCAGCCACGTTCTGGTCCACACGGCCAGGATGAACGAAATCGCCAGCACTGCGAGTGCAACGATCCACGGAACCTGCATGACCCACAGGCTTAATGCTGTCCACCATGGGAGGTTGCCAACATGGTACACGCTATTACGTATCCGATAAGACTGAAAATCACTTCCGTGCAGCACGCTGACACTTCCCGATACATCCCCTGACTGTGCCGTCTTCAGAAAGCTGCTCATCATCGGCTCGAAGGTCGCCGCGTCTTTCACCGCAATCATCACCACGGTGCGGCCTTTTTTGTAGGGCGACTCCATGCCTTCGATCACGGTATCGGGTGTGGAGGACGCCATCAACTCGCCCGACACGGGCTGGTCTGTCGTCTTCATCTTCCACCAGGCGTGATGCAAGGGCGCGAAGAACCCCTCGGCATCCTGAATTTTGATACCGTCGCTGGTCAGAATCACGGGCAGGGCGGCGCCTAATTTCTCAATCCCGGGCTGATCCTGCACTGTTCCCAGCACCAGAAAGTCGGTGTCCGCCTCCGGCTTCATCGCATCTGCATCCGTTACAGTTACACGAAGCGCTGGGTATCCGGTCTGTGCTCCGAAGTGGCCCAGCAGGGTAAGGTAGAGCTCGATCTCAGAAGCCGTCGGCTGCGTCGGCAGAACCACCGTGGTCTCTCGCAGGTCGGCCATCCGCGTGAACGGGAAGCCCGCGTTCGAAAATAACTCCAGGTTCGGCAGCGCCGCCCAGTGCGGATATCCGCGCAGATCCAGGTTCGAGTCGCGCAGCACCGAGCCGATCATGTTGATCGGGGTGGTGTCCTGGCATCCGCCCTTTTTCTGCAGTTGGAAAGCCAGATCGAAGCTCAGCGAATTGGAGAAAGGCCGCAGATTGACGACGGGCACGGCAACGTCGGTCCGCACTTCCTTGGCCGATTCGGTGCCCGGCGTCAGCGGAACGGAGCCGAGGTAGGCGTTGTTTGCCTTCACCTGCATGCTCGAGATCGGCCCCACCGGGATCGAGTTATAGCGATAGCTCAACGCCAGCTTGACGTTGCCCTGATCGCCAAAGTAAAGATCCGGCGGGATACGGAAGTAGGCGGCCAGCGGCACCGAGCCATCGCCCTGCAGAGCCTCGACCGTTGCGTAATCCCACAACTCGATGGTGTGATCGGTGCGCGCCCAGCGCGGAGCGTCATCCGGCTGACGCGGGGATGGCGCATTGAATTCATTGATGGTAACGGTAGGACCTTGCAGCAGGTTCGACTTGAGCGCCACTGCCTGCGCCGCGGTGATCAGCTGATCGGCATCGCCGCCCGTGACCACCAATACCTTGCCATACGGATCGCTGGGGTTCGGCCGCAACGCGACGGTCGGATTGCCCGGCATGCCCACGGTAAGGCCACCCGGCATAGTCGATGGATTCTCGGCGATCACCACAACATTGCCAGCAGGAATGGAGCCGATGGTGACCGGGAAGCGGGTCGCACGGTAGTCTGCCAGCGCTCCGAAATACGAAGTAATGATGCCTGCCGCCTGCAGCGCCTTGGTCGACGGCTGCGACGGAAACACGATCGGAATCACCGGGGGAACGGTCAACGCAGCGTCGAAGAACGGAATCGGCAGCAGCTTCAGGTCATCGGTCAATGGCAACAAGCTGCCAGAGAGATCGAGCGCGCTGTTGGGATCGATGCGGCTCCACAACACGGTGTTCGCGGGGTCCTCGCAGGTCATGGTGTAGTGACCGACAAATTCGAAGGTGAGCTGATTTTTGCGCACCAGCAGATCGGCCGGCATGATCAGCGTCTTATCCAGCACCGCGTCTCCGGATTCGGGTGCGGGCGGCGCCGGCAGAGTCGCAAACAGAGTGCCGTTGACCATCACCTTGATGTGGCTCAACTGCGGCAGCAGGCTGGGCGAGAAGTGATAGTAGATGTGCAGGCTCGCCTGCTTCACGACCTGGTTCTGCGGCAGTGCGAAGTACACGGTATGGAAGCTGTCGATGCCGCGCAGTTCGATGGTCGCGGGAACGCCCATGTCCTTCAGCGTGAATGTGCTTTTGAAGTTGCCGCCGTTGGTCGATGCTGTCGCGTCCGGCTGTGGCAGCGTGCTGCTCAGCTTCACGCGCGTCGTGCTGTGACTGGCTGCATGTGCGTGCACGGCGCCGAGTCCCAGCAGCGCCGCGGCAAAGAGAGCCACTGGAGCGGCGCCACTCCGCACGGCCTGCGCCGGAATGGGAGTCTTCTTCTTCGGCTTGCGTTTGAAGAGCGCGGCGAAGGTGACCTGGAGGCCAACCACGGAGAGCCGCAGAATACGAGACAAGCTGCGCATCGGCTGATCCACTTCACGGCTCTCGCCCCAACCGAGCCAGGTGTCCGCTCGTGAATACAGAACCATGGTCAACAACTCCTCTTCCACAATCGTCAGCGGATCGAACTGAACGCGAAGATTACTCGCCTTGTATCCCACCACCGTGACGGGCAATTCAGCTTCGCCGGCTGCGAGCGGGAAGAGCATGCGAAGAGAGTCGCCCACCTTCAGGTCCACCGCTTCCGAAAGGGTGACTTGCGCGCCGCCGCTTGATACATCCACCGTCTCGCCGACGATGAGCCTGCCGTCCGCGAGCTTGGCTGTCGCCGGGGCAGCTACGGTTACGCGAACGCTCTCACGCCGTTGCTGCGATTCCTTCGCTACCGCGACTGACACGCCGAGGATCACAATGTTGAACACCACCCAGATGCAATTCATGATGATGGTGCCGGGGTGGGTTCCATCCCAGATGAACTCGAGATACGGGATGTGAATGAAGCGCGGGATGGCCAGCAGCAGTCCGATGATGTTGAACACCATCATGACGATGAATGGCTGCGCGATGCGCGAGTCGAAGAACGTCTCGCTGACGACGCCGCCCTTGGCCGTCACGTCGAACTTGCCCAGCTTGGGATTGACGAGCGCCAGCATGGTGGGCAGCAGAATGTAGGGCGACAGGACGGTTTCGTAGATCTCGTTCCAGAAGGAGTGGCGATGCTGGCCCTGGATGCGCGAGTTGGTGATGCTGGAGAGCGTCAGGTGCGGCAAAGCGTAGGCGAGGATGGCAGCCCAGTAGCCGGGAACGTTGAGTGTGCCGAAGATGAGGTAGATCAGCGGCGCGGTGAGGAAGATCAGCCGCGGCAGCGCGTAGAGGAAGTGCGTCATCGCGTTGAAGTAGCAGAGCCGCTGCGCAAACTTCAGCCCGCGCGCGAAGAGCGGATTGTCGGTGCGCAGAATCTGGATCATGCCGCGGGCCCAGCGAATTCGCTGCTTGACGTGGCCCGATCAGGCGTTCGGTGGCGAGGCCGGCGGCCTGCGGGATGTTGATGTAGGCGGTGTTCCAGCCGTTCATCTGCATGCGCAGCGAGGTGTGCGCGTCTTCTGTAACGGTCTCGACGGCGATGCCGCCGATCTGGTCGAGCGCGGTGCGGCGCAATACGGCGCAGGAGCCGCAGAAGAAGGTGGCGTTCCAGAAATCGTTGCCATCCTGCACGATGCCGTAGAACAGCTCGCCTTCGTTGGGAATGGTGCGGAACTGATCGCAGATTCCGCTCGAAGGGATCGGGCGAATAGAAGTGGTGCGGGGTCTGCAGCATGGCCAGGTTCTGGTCGCGCAGAAACCAGCCGATGGTCATCTGCAGGAAGCTGCGCGTGGGGACGTGGTCGCAATCGAAGATGGCGACGTAGGGAGCATCGCAGCCTCTCGAGGGCGCGATTGATGTTGCCGGCCTTGGCATGCTTGTTGTCGTTGCGCGTCATGTAGCCGATGCCGGCTTCCTGCGACAACTTGCGGAACTCTTCGCGCTTGCCGTCGTCGAGAATGTAGACGTGGAGCTTGTCCGCGGGCCAGTCGATGTTCAGCGCGGCAAAGGCGGTGTAGCGAACGACGCTGAGCGGCTCGTTGTAGGTCGGAATTACCAGGTCTACATGCGGCCAGCTATCCGTATCATCGGGTAGGGGCACAGGTGCGCGCCGCAGCGGCCAGATGGTCTGGAAGTATCCCAGGAACAGAATGCAGTAGGCATAGCCTTCGGCGATGAACAACAGCAGGATGAAGAATCCGTCGAGCGGTCCCCACTTCACGCCCGGATCGCGAAAGAATGTCGACCACCGTGTGCACGCGCCAGAAGCCGTAGCGGAAGGTGGAGAACATCGACATGATCATCAGCGTGAGCGTGACCAGGTAGGAGTTCGAAGCCTTACCCAGCCAGAGCGCGATCAGCAGCATGAGCAGCCCGAGAACCGCCTGCTGCGGCCAGCTCAGTTGCAGCGCTCCGAAGAAGATGAGGCAGAACGCACTGGCGGTGAGAACCGTGACGCGAAACAGCAGCGTCAGCGGATTGTTACCCGACTCGATTTCCCGCCAGAGTCCGGAACCAATCATCTCTCGCTCCACCGCATGCCGCGATGTCCAACCCCGGCCGGGGCGGAGACACTGCGCAGCCAATCGGCCAGCTGCTGGTAGTCATCGGCGACTGCGGAATCCGGAGCGTAATCCACCACTGTCATACCTTCAGCCAGCGCTTCACTCACCGCCTGGCTGCGGCGCAGAACGAAGGGCAGCAGGCGTTCGCCAAGCTGCTGGCGCAGTACTTCGCGCACATCCAGGTGCAGCGGCATGGACGGGTCGAACTGGTTCAGAACGTAGTAGGGCTGCACCGGGCGGCCCTCGGAGTTCTGGTGATTGCGAAAGAAGCCATCGACCACGCTCAGCGTCACGATGGAGTTCATGTCCGGGATGATGGGCACCAACACGGTAGGCGTCATGCGGAGTGCGCGCCGCGTCGAAGAGGCCGACGCCGTGGCCAGATCGATCAGGATGCGGCTGCAACCGCGGCCGTTCCGGCTCAGGTCCTCGGCCATCCAATCCATATTCTGAGGATCGTTCTCGTGTGCCTCCGCGTCGAGGTTCAACAGGTTTACCGGAGCGTCTGTGCCGCCGCCCGGAGGCGAGAAGGTTCGCATTACACCGGGGCGAAGATCGCGAGCGCCGAAGTAGTACGGTAGCAGCCCGTAGGAACTCGTATCCGCCAGCAGCACCCTTTCGCCCAGCGCCGAGAGCGAACGTCCCAGTGTGGCCACCAGGCTGGTCTTGCCCACGCCGCCGGCTAGCGAAAAGACCGCGATTGTCGGTACGTGGATGTTGCGGCGTCGCTCGGTCCGTGCTTCGTTAGCCGAGTGATCGAATACGCCTTTGAGTGCGAACCAGCGCGAGGCTACCCGTTCGCGAGACTGCTGCAGCGTCTCGGAACCATCCCCGTTCGCACCGTAGATATTGGCTTCCTTCTCTGAGGACATCCAGGACGGACGCGACTGATAGGAGAATTCCTGCTCGGGCTGGACGCGACGATCGACAGCTGGCGTGAATTCCGGCCGCGCGTTCGGGGAGCGACGCTCGACGCGAGGCGCAGAGGCCGGCTCACCATACTGTGGCTCGCGGTTTTCGCGGTACTGCGAATCCCGGGATTGCGGCTCCCGCGGATCGCGGTAATGAGGCTCGCGATATTGAGGCTCGCGCGTCTCGCGAAACTGCGGTTCCCAACCTTGTGCGCCGCGGCTTTGTGAATCTCGGGTGTAGGGATCCCGAACCTGGGGCTCACGATATTGCGGCTCACGATATTGCGGGTCGCGCGGCGCAGCGTCAGGATACTGCGGCTCTCGCGCAACTGGTTCGCGATAGGATTCCCTTGCTTGCCTTTCCCGATCTTGCGATTCCCGGCCCTGGGCTTCGTTCCTCTCGCGCTCCCAACTCGGAGTCTCGCGGAATTCCCTCCGCTGCTGCTCGCGATACTGCGGCTCGGCCTGGGGCTGTTGCCGGTATTCCTTTTCCCGCGGCAGGTCGGCATGGCGTTCCGGCCGTTCGGCAGGTGCGCGATCGACGGGCGCTGCGGTTCCACTCGCGACAGGCGCCGTTGCCGATGCCGCTACGGTCGGCATCTTGGGCGCTGGAGCATCGACACTCGAATCTGTAACCACTGCTGCCTGCAAAGCAGCCACCGGGGCCGGCATCCGTTCATAGTGCACGGCGGTCTTCTGGTGGGAACTCTTCGGCTCGCCCAGCGGGCGCATCTCGGGGCGCAGATTCTTCCGCGCATTCGCGGCCATGGTGGCGGCCTCTGCGGTGGCCTGTGCCTGCGCCTCTACTCGCGGGTTTTGCATTCTCTTCCACGACGGCTGCGACGGCTTCCTGCGCCAGGGCGTCCTGCTCGGCCAGCGTCCGGTGACGTGATTGCGCGCGCAGCTCCTGCCGGGAGGCGGAAAAGTCCCGATACTTCGCGCCGTGAAGATTGGCCCACGAATACAGGACCGCCACATCATCGGCGGCTTCGATCACATCGTCTTTCTTGCGCTCAACCATTTCACTGCCCTCGTTCTGCTGTCGCACTCGGCCCGGAATCAACCACCTCGCGGTGTAAACGCTTGCCCGAAAATGTCACCGGGCAGCACACACCGGCCTCAACCGCCGGAGAAAATCAGTAAGGATTGCTGGATATCGTGGCCAGAATAGTCACGAGTCCAGTGCCCTGCAATAACACTCCTGTGCCACCCTGACACACCCGTCGGTAGAGCAACGATGGAGCGCTGCAGGAGTTTCTCGCCTGTTTTTCTTGATATCTGCCTAGTAGTAAAGGGGAACAACGTCCTGCTTGCAACAAGAATCGTCTGTTTTCCGTATGCAGAGGGTAGTAACGAAGGGAGCACCACGCAAGTTACCCCTGTTCCTGTGGTATTTTGGAAATCTGTGAGCTCGTAGCTCAGTTGGTAGAGCATCGCCCTTTTAAGGCGTTGGTCCTGGGTTCGAGCCCCAGCGAGCTCACCACCCCTCACAGCCACCATTCTTCGTCGCTATGTCTCCCGGCGAAAGCACGGATTCTGCCCACCAGATCCCGGGCTGGAGTCTGCCCTGACGCCGCGATCGCGTCCCTTCCAGCCGAAATTACTTCCGCGTGGTGAAGTGATCCGCCGCCAGGGTCCGCAGCCGCTCCGCCGCGCTTTCGGGCGTGATATCCCGCTGCGGCATGCCCAGCATCTCAAATCCCACCATAAACTTACGTACCGTCGCCGAGCGCAGCAGCGGCGGATAGTAGTGCGCGTGGAAGTGCCACTCCGGATGCGCTTCGCCGTCGGTCGGGCTCTGATGAAAGCCCATCGTATAGGGAAAGCTGGTCTCGAACAGATTGTCGTAGCGGGTGGTCGTCTGCTTCAGAATGTCGGCGAGCGAGGTCCGCTGCCGGTCGCCAAACTCGAGCAGCGACCCGACATGCTGTTTTGAGAGCACCAGCGTCTCGAAGGGCCAGACCGCCCACCACGGCACCACGGACGAGAAAGTCTTCGTTCTCGCAGACGATCCGCTCTCTTTGCCGGGATTCTGCTGCGATGTAGTCGCAGAGAAGGCAGGATCCGTGCTGCTGATGGTATTCCCGCTGCGAGACCAGCTCCGCCATCGGCTCGTCCGGAACGTGCTCGGTGGCCCAGATCTGGCAGTGTGGGTGGGGATTGCTGGCGCCCATCATCGCGCCCCGGTTCTCGAAGATCTGCACGTGGGCGATTCCCGATTTGGAACTCAACTCCTCATATTGTTCGACCCATGTATCCACGACGGTGCGAATGTCGTACCAGTTCCATCCGCGCCACGGTGAGGCTGTGATCGGGATGGAAGCAGACCACCCGGCACTCTCCGCGTTCCCGTTCCGCCCGCAGCAGTGGAGATCCAGTGTCGCCCTCGGGTGCGGGAGAGTCGGGCATCAGCGCCGCATAGTCATTCTGAAAGACGAAGACGCTGGTGTACGGAGGATTCCTGTGCCCGCCCGCCCGCTCGTTTCCCGGGCAGAGATAGCAGGCAGGATCGTAGTGAACGTCTGAGAATCCCGACGAGGGATTGACCTCGCCCTGCCACGGCCGCTGTGTCCGATGCGGGGAGACGAGTACCCATTGTTTGCGGAGTGGATTGTAGCGGCGGTGCGGAAACGTGAGGTCTGACACCTTGCGGACTTCCCTTCAAGCAGTTGGTTTGTCGGGCGGCGGCTCGACGGCGAGATACGTCTGAACAAACCGCTCACTGTAATTCTCGAGCAGTGTTTTCACGCGCTCCGGATGCGGCGACTGCACGATCAGCCCGGCATGATGATGCTTCTTCATCCGATAGACCACTTCGGGATCGCTGAATGCGGAAGTATCGGGCTCGGCGGTCCGCGCCAGGCACAGGACGCTGCCCGGAATACGAGGGCCGAATCTCGGGCAGCGTGTAGGGCACGCCGCGCAGCGAGCAGATTTCGATGCGGGCCCACTCCGCCCAGAGATTCACTCCGCTGGCATACTCCACCAGTTCGGCGATAAACGCGCCGCCGACACGGGCCGCAACCTCGAGGAAGTAGTAGCGGCCATCTTCGCCTGCGCGAATGTATTCGGCATGAGTCACACCTCGCAGCAGGCCCAACGCAGGCACCAGGTCTGCGTTGATGGTTCGAAGTGCGGTCGCGTCCCTCGATTCGCGATCCAGCACACGCGTGGTGAAGACGCCGCCCTCGTTCATCAATTGCATCGGCGGCATTGCCGTAGCCGCTCACTTCCTGAAAGACCACCTTGCGTTCGCTGGTGATCGCGTCGACGTGAAAGATCTCGCCGGGAACAAACTTCTCCAGCAGGAAGTAGCTCTGCCGGTCGCCTAATTCATCGAGCGCTCGCCATAGCTGTTCCGGCTCGTGAATCTTCTTGATGCCGATCGCCGAGGCTTCCGAGCGGGGCTTCAACACCCAGGGTCCGGGAACCGCTGCCATGTAGGCACGCAGATCGTCGTAATTGAAGACTGAGGTGAAGTCCGGAACCAGCGCACCGGCTCGCCTTGCCTCGATGCGCATGGCCAGCTTGTCGCGAAAGTTGGCCATGGTCGTCAGCCCCATGCCCGGAATGCGCATGTGCTCGCGCAGATGAGCGGCCGTCTCCATGTCGAATTCGTCGAGCGCGACAATGCGGTCGATCTTTCGAGAACGAGCCAGATAGGTGACGGTGTTGGTGATCTGCTCGCGGGTAAGCCCGTCCGGCATGGTGAGAACTTCTTCGAGGCAATCGCGCGGCCAGTCGCTTTCGCGATGCTTGTCGACGGTGAGCAGGAGGACGCGGCAGCCCATGGCGGCAGCCTGGCGCATGAAAGCCTGCCCCTTCTCGTAACTGGTGATGCAGAGGATCAGATCGTTCTTCTGGGTCATGCGTCAGCCTGAGACGAGTCGCGACTCGCCGTTCTCTTCCGTTAGTTCTACCATAAGAGCGCACTCCGCCCGGCGGCCTCGACCGGGCCACCGGCAGCGCATGCGGAGCGGGCCCATTTTATGCTTTCAGCCAGACAGATTACCGAGCTTCACGACCTGCGCACCTCGCAGTGGCACCAGGACACTCCTTTGGTATCCGCCACCGGCGAGAGCGAATTCCTTGACCAGGTCACGGCGCAGCACTTGTCCAACTTCGAACTCTGGCACGAGGAAGATCGCGCCCGCATTCCGGGCGCACCGGACCGCACCATCGCCAGGGTCAAGCGTGCCATCGATCGAATCAACCAGAGGCGCAACGATCTCGCGGAGGGATGCGACGCGATGCTGCTTGCTTTCCTGGCGGAACGGAACCTGCCGAACCCAGATGCCGAGCTTCATTCAGAGTCGCCGGGCTTGATCATCGACCGGCTCTCGATTCTCTCGCTCAAGCTTTACCATACCCGCGAAGAGATCGGTCGACCCGACGCGCCCGCCGGGCATCGGGAGCGCAACGAGGAACGTCACCGGATTCTGCTCGAACAACGCTCCGACCTGGCGCACTGCCTCGATCATCTGTGGGTAGAGGTGCTTGCAGGGGCGGCGTCGATTCAAGCTCTACCGGCAACTGAAGATGTACAACGATCCGACTCTGAACCCTGAGGTTTATACTCATTCCGCCAAGAGCTGAAGCCTGCGACACAAGACTCGGGAAGCGGCGCGAGTTGACGTAGGTGTGGGTTGTGCGTATAAAAACGGTCTTAATGGTTAATCTGAAGTTTGGCGTTTACCGTTGCGGTGCCTGGCGTTTTCACGGGTAAGAACGCGCACTCGGGCACATGCCCTTTTCGCAGAAAAGGAAACATACCGTATGCAAGAAGCACGTCAGGGTCCTCGTCGCACTCCCCGTACCATCGCCGGTAAAACGCACCCGGTCGCTAATGCCGCGCAGCAGCAGGCTTTGCAGCACTACCAGATGGGCTTGCAGCTCATGCAGGAAGGCAAGTTCGACAAAGCGAGAACCATCTTTGAGAAGCTGGTGAACGCCGGGCCGAACGAGCTGACGGAGCGATCCCGCGTGTACCTGACCGCCTGCGACCGCAACGTGCAAGCGGGCCGCGCTGTCGTTCAACACCCCTGAAGAGCAGTACGATTACGCCATTTCGCTGCTCAATACCGGCTCCTACGAAGAAGCTCGCGATCAGTTCGAGAGCATTCTCGCCGGCCACCCCTCGGCCGACTACGCCCACTACGGCATTGCCATTCTCGACAGCATGACCGGACAGGCGGAAGAATGTCTTGAACATTTAACCGCAGCCATCGAACTCAATCCGCAAAATCGCATCCAAGCCCGCAGCGACTCTGATTTTCAGGACATGGCGGACGACCCCCGGTTCACCGAACTCCTGTATCCTGAAATCCCGTGAGTCTGGTCCGCAGGTGAACGAAACCCTGCTCGGATTACCGGTGACTTATTACGAACGTGGGGACCTACATTCCTGTGCAGTTAAGCTGCTGCCCGCCCGATGCGCTGCAGGCCTCGGGAGCAGATTTTGAGGAGGCGCCATTGCAAGCGTAGCCTTCGCGTAGTCGCCATCGGTGGAGGAACCGGGCTATCGACCATCCTGCGCGGCTTTCGCCACTTCGTGGCCTCGCCGGCAGCCATTGCGGCCGGGTCGACCGAAGCGCAGCACTACCCGATCAGCAATCTGGCCGCGTAGTCACCGTGACCGACGACGGCGGCTCGAGCGGGCGTCTGCGCAAAGACTTCAAGATGCTGCCTCCGGGCGATCTGCGCAACTGCATGGTCGCGCTGTCAGAAGACGAACACCTCATCTCGCGGCTCTTTCAACACCGCTTTCAAACCGGCGAAGGCCTGGCCGGCCACAGTTTCGGCAACCTCTTTGTCGCGGCGCTCTCCGAGATGACGGGCGACTTCGCCCAGGCCATCAAGCTCTCCTCCCAGGTGCTGGCCACGCGCGGCAGTATCTACCCGGCCACCAACAGCAACGTGACCCTGGTCGCGCGCATGGACGATGGCTCCATCGTGCGGGGCGAGACGGAGATCAGCGGCACGCGCCGCCGCATCGTCGAATTGACGCTCGATCCACCCAAGGTCGATCCGCTGCCCGACACCCTCGATGCCATTTCGCGCGCCGACTTGATTACCGTCGGACCCGGCTCCCTCTTCACCAGCCTGATCACCAACCTGCTGGTCGACGGAATTCCCGAGGCACTGGGCAAAGCGCGCGGGCTACGCGTCTTCATCTGCAACCTGATGACCCAGGCGAATGAGAGCCTCGACCTCACCGCCTCGCAGCATATCGAGCGCATCTATGAACACGCGCGGCAGCCGATCTTCGACTACGCGCTGATCAATACTTCGCCGGTCTCCGATTCGATTCGCCAGCGGTACGCGCAGTGAAGGCGCCGACGCTGATCGAAGCGGATCTGGAGCGCGTGGAAGCGATGGGCATCAAGTGCATCACCGGCGACTTCGCGGCCGAAGGCGATGTTCTGCGACATGCGACCGATCGCGTTGCGGAAGCGGTTTTATCGCTCGGCCTCGAATACAAGCGGGAACGAGCAGCCGCTCTGGCCAGCGCCGGTCCCAGCCGCTAACGTCGAGTTAGCTTGGCGCTTCCCTGCCCACCGAAGCGCACCCCGCAGATACTCCTTCGAGTACCATGGGCTTGCAATTCAGAGAGGCTCCGTGCAGCAACGCTCGTTGATGACCATTCTGCTGCTTCTGAGCAGCGCCTTTGCCTGCCCCCAATCCGCCTTAAGCCCCTCCACAGCCTCTCGAGAAGAACAAGCTGTTTGTCGGAACCTGCTATCAGCCGGTCGACCGCTCTCCGGAAGAGATTCGCCGCGATATTGCGCTGATGAAGCAGGCCGGATTCACACTGGTCCGCATGGGCGACCTCTCGTGGGATTCTTTCGAGCCTGCCGAGGGGCAATTCGCATTTGCCTGGTTCGATCAGATTCTCGACCAGATGCAGCAGGCTGGCATCAAGGTTCTGCTCGATATCAGCGGATTGCCAGCGCCGATCTGGCTGCATCACAAGTACCCCTCCGTCAACCTCGTCGACCAGCATGGAAACATGCTGTATCCGGCCGAGCGCTACATGGTGGATATCAGCGATCCGATCTATCGCGAACACGTGATCCAGTTCGCAGATGCGCTCACGCGTCACTATGCACACCATCCGGCGATTGCCGCGATTGGCTATGACAACGAGATCGGCAACGGATTCATGTCTTACTCTGCCGGGGACCGTCAGCGGTTCATTACCTGGCTGCAGGCGAAATACCAGACAGTCGCGCAGCTTAACCGCGGCTTGGGCCACGCAGCGCTGGTCACGACGTCTGAATAGCTTCGATGAGGTGGAACTGCCCTACGGCGACGGACCCGGACCACCGGAGCGGAACCTCGACCTGCGCCGATTCTGGTCCGAAGAGACGATCGCAGTGTTGAACGATCTGGAACAGGTGAGGCGCCGCAATATGCCCGATCTGCCGGTGGCTTCCAATCTGTGGGACACCAGCGGACGCAAAGGTTTTGATTACCTCAGCAGCTATAAGCAGTACGTGAGCTTTGGCACAGAGGGCTTCTACCCCGCCGATCCTCTGAGTGCCACCTTGGGCATTCTGCTGACGAAAGGCGATCTGCCCACGCCCACCTGGCTGAACGAATTCATCACCGGAGGCGGCGGCGACTACGGCGGACCGAAAGGCAAGATCCGTATGTGGGCGTATCTCGGCCTGCTCGAATACAGCCAGACTTTTCTGGCCTGGACATTTAACACGCACCAGGGCGGCGAAGAACAGGCCCTCTTTGGACTGCTCGACCATGATGGCACGCCTTCGTGGAAGTACACCGAATTCCAGCAAATCGCCACGGACTTTTCAAAGCTCCAGCACCTTGGCTTTCCGCGCTACCATCGCCCCGATGTCGCAATTGCTTATTCCTTCGACAGCCTGATCGCGTCGCATCCGCCCGGGCCCAGCAACACCGTGCGCCAGTATTTCACCGTCAATTACACCGAACAGGTGGCCAGCGCGCTCGAGCCATTCTTTGAAGACAATATCGATGCGGCCCTCATTCACATCGGGCACAGTCCGCTCCACTACAAGCTGGTGGTAGTGGCGGCCGACTACGTGATGGACGAGGCAAGCGCCGAAAACCTCCGCCGTTATGTAGAAGAGGGAGGGACAGTCGTCATGACGGCCCTCTCCGCCAAAGTGGATGAACACGCGCAGTGGTTCAACACGCCGCTGCCCGGCCGGCTCAGCGATGTATTCGGGATTCGCACATCGCAGTTCTATCGTCCGACGACTCCACCGAAGATTGCCTTTCAACAAACCGAGGCAGCCGCGAGCATTCCCTTCTATGAAGTGCTGGAACCACGCAGCGCGAAGACGCTTGCCCGCTTCACCAATGTTGCCGACGCACCGCCCGCCGTCACGGTGAACTCCTATGGCAAGGGCCGAGCGATCTACGTAGCTGTGCCTGCGCAGACGTCTATCCTCGGTCCTCTCGTCCGCAGTCTGTATGCGCAGCTCGGTATCGAGCGAGGACCTGAGACGCCCGCGGGCGTGTATGCCCGTGTCGTGGAAGGAAGAACGCTATACGTGAACACGACGTCGGAGGAGAAATCCATTCCCACGTCAGGCACTCATCGCGGCGTACTCAGCGGTCGCGTCTACCAGGGGCAAATCAAGCTGAAGGCGTATGACGCAGACCTTGTCGAGTGAACACGCCGCCGGGCTGGGCTGCTGCGATCCGGTTCGCGGCGGGGTCTGTTTGAATCAGCTCACGGTGCGCTTCAACTGCCCGCACGCCGCGTAGATGTCCAGACCGCGCGGTCTTCGAATGAACGCCGGAATGCCACGCTCGATCAGCCGCTGCTGAAATGCCGCAACGTCCGCAGCTTCGGGCTTGTGAAACGCAATCCCCGGCCCGGGATTCCAAACGATCAGGTTCACCTTGGCCGGCAGATTGGCCCTGCGCAGCAGCGTGACGACCTCGTCTGCATGCTCGAGCCGATCGTTGACGCCGCCCAGCATCACGTATTCAAAGGTCACGCGCTCCTTAGGCCGCAACGGCACCTGCTTGACGGCCGCGAGCAGGTCGCCAATATCCCATTTGCGCGTGACCGGCATGATGCGCTCGCGCACCTCGTCATTCGAAGCATTGAGTGAGATGGCCAGCTTGGGACGAACCTTCTCGGCCGCAAATCGCAGGATCCCCGGCACAATCCCTGAAGTCGACACGGTCATGCGCGACTCCGCAATGCCCACCTCTTCCACCAGCAGCCGCACCGCGCTCATGAACTCGTCGTAGTTGAGAAACGGCTCGCCCATGCCCATGAACACCAGGTTGATGCGATCGCGCCCGATCGACGCGCCCTGCCGCTTCAATACCGCGACCACCTGCCCGGCTATTTCCCCGGCGGTCAGATTGCGTTGAATCCCCAATCGGGCCGTGAGACAGAACTGGCAGTTGACCGCGCAACCGATCTGGCTCGACACGCAAATCGTCGCGCGATGAACTTTCGCCGCTGGCTCTTCGATCTGCCACCGTCACTCTCTTCGTCGCCGGCATCGGAGCCGTCCCCTGCTTCGCCCTCGTCCCCTTCGGGCATCCACACCGTCTCGACCGTCTGCCCATCGTTGCCGGCGATCAGGTAGCGCTCCGTGCCGTCGGACGAACGAAACGTCTGCACGATCTCAGGCAGCCCCACCGCAAACCCGTCGCGGATCATCGATTCGCGCAGTTTTTTTGGGAAGGTGGTGAGGTCGTTGAGGTCGGTCCGCCACTCCCGGTAAAGCGCCTCCCGGAGCTGCCTGACCCGGTAGGCGGGGGCAGAAAATCCCGCGAGGATCTCTCTAAGTTGCTCATTCGAAAGGCCGAAAAGAGATCGAGTCCGGGCGGGGCTGGGAGCGTCTAAAATAGAGAACAGGTTGTCCCTGCCTGGAGTCATCGCTACACCGGTACCCGTTTCGTCAGCATAGCACCCAGAGACTGCAGCCATGCCGCCACCGGCACACGCGTCTGATCCTGTAGGGACCCAAGGAAATTCTTATGACGAACGAACGCAATATTCGACGTACCGTCTTGCCGAATGGCCTGACGATTCTTACCGAAAAGATGGACCACATCCGCTCTGTTGCCATGGGCGTATGGATCCGCGCCGGCTCGCGACATGAGACCGCCGAGGTCAATGGAATTTCGCACTTCGTCGAACACATGGTCTTCAAGGGGACCAAGTCCCGCACCGCGCAGCGCATCGCGCGCGAAGTGGACGCCATCGGCGGCAACCTCGACGCCTTCACCGGCAAGGAAACCATCTGCTTCAACGTCAAGGTGCTCGACGAGCATGTGCCGATTGCGCTCGACGTGCTCTCGGACCTGGTGCTGAACCCGACCTTCACCCAGTGAGGACATTCTTCGCGAACGCGGCGTGATCCTCGAAGAGATCAAGATGGACGAGGACAATCCTGACTACCTGGTCCACGAAATCTTCACCCAGAATTTCTGGAAGGGTCATCCGCTGGGCAAGCCGATCCTCGGAACCAAGGAGACGGTCCGCCAGTTTCAGCAGGACACGCTCTTCAACTACTACGGGCAGCGCTTTCTGGGCGGCAATATGATCTTCTCCGCCGCCGGCAATATCGAACACGACTCCTTCGTCGACCAGGTCTCGAAGCGATTCGAATCGCTGCTCCGGCGGTGAAGTGGACGCCTTTGGTGCTCCGCCGAACACCAACTCCCGCATCACCATGCGCAACAAGAAGTCGCTCGAACAGGTGCAGCTTTGCCTGGGCGTGCCCTCGCCGCCGATGGCCCATGAAGATCGCTACGTCACCCTGCTGCTGAACACCGTGCTCGGCGGCGGCATGAGCTCGCGCCTCTTCCAGACGGTGCGCGAAGAACGCGGCCTGGCTTACGCCATCTACAGCGACCTGAACCCGTATCGCGACACCGGCTCCCTGTGCGTGTATGCCGGCACCTCGTCCAGCAAGGCGCTGCAGGTGGTGGAGCTGATCATGGAGGAATTCCGCCGGCTCAAGACGCGAACCCATGCCCGCCGACGAACTGCGCCGTGCCAAAGACCAGCTCAAGGGCAACATCCTGCTCTCGCTCGAAAGCTCCATGTCGCGGATGTCCAACCTGGCGCGCCAGGAGATGTACTTCCAGTACTTCTTCGACATGCAGGAGATTCTCGACAAGATCGAAAACGTAACCGACGAGCAGGTAATGCAGATGGCCGCGCACCTCTTCAAGCCGGAAGAAGTGGCCCTGACCCTGCTGGGTCGGCTGGATGGATTGAAGATTTCGCGGGACGCCCTGGCCTGCTAAAGGCAGGAATCGGTCGATCATTTCGCAATTTGGAAGAGGCAGGGACTAACAATCCCGGCCTCTTCCGCGATTACTGACGTTCCGGCCGGGCCCCTGCCCGTGAGCGTTTTCGTTCACCTTTCCGTCTACTTCATTTAGGATTGCCATCGATGGCCCTCAAACGGCCACAGGAAGCGACACCCATGAATCTGTGTTTGACTCAACGCGAATCTGCCCGCCGCAAGCGCCAGTCTGGCTTTACTCTGATGGAACTGCTGATCGTGATCTCGATCATGCTGATCCTCATGCTCATCGCCATCCCGAACTTCTCCAACATGAAGAGTCAGGCGAATGAGACCTCGGCCATGCAGTCGCTGCGCGCCATCTACCAGGCAGAGATTCAATACCAGACCAATTACCCGGCCAACGGCTTTGCCTGCTCGCTGAGCTCGCTGGGCGGCAACGCTGCCTCCGGAGCGCCGAGTGCCCAGGGTGCGCAGGTGCTCGATACGGCGCTCTCGACCGGGCAGAAGAGCGGCTACACGTTCAACATCGTGAACTGCACCAAGGTGACGGTGAATAACCAGGATATGTACACCTCCTACGAGGCGACCGCAGTGCCCCAGGCGGTCGGCAAGACCGGCCACCGCGGCTTCTGCATCGACCAGAGCGCGGAGATCAAGGCTGATCCCGCCGGGTGGTACCAATTGCACCGTTCCGCTGCAGTGATCGCGAACTGTCAAGACCTGCCTCCTCGCCGCCAGTGGCTTTCCCGCCACGGGCGGCTTGTGATTTGTGCTTCACTCGCGTCTGGCGCTGCAACCCTCCTGAGCGCGGGCCCCGGGCTGGCAGCCGCTCGACCAAGTGCCGTTCCGACTGCGGCTGCCGATGGCGAGTCCGCACCCGCGCCGACCGCTCAGGTTCTGGCGGGACGCGTCGATAAGCACTACAACGCGCTTCATTCGCTACGCGTGAACTTTGTGCAGCAGTACGACGGCATGGGGATGCACCGCCAGGAGACCGGCGTGCTGCTGCTGAAGAAGCCGGGCCGCATGCGTTGGAATTACGCCCAGCCTCCCGGCAAGCTCTTCGTTCTCGACGGCAAGGATGCGTACTTCTACTCGCCCGGCGAAAGCAACGTGCAGCGCGTCTCGGCGAAAAAGCTGGACGACCTGCGCTCGCCGCTTCGCCTGCTGCTGGGCCATGCCCAACTCGCCAAGGAATTGTCGCACCTGCAGATCGCACCTTCAGGGTACGGAGGCAGCGCCTTTGAACTGTCGGGTGTCCCCAAGGGAATGGAGCAGCGGGTCGAGTCCTTTCAACTGACGGTGACTGCCGATGGCACGATCCAGGCCATGCGCGTTGAGGAGAAAGGACGGATCGGTCACCCGGTTCAGCTTCACCGGCGAACAGGACAATGTTCCCGCCAGCGAGAGTGACTTCGTCTTCAAGGCGCCGCCGGGCGTGACCGTGATCAACGGCCTGCCGCCGGTGTAAGAGGGGCGTCCGCACCCGCGCCGCCCTGGTCCTCGAGCAGCCTGTCCCGGTTTCCCGGCATGATTCGGTAGAATAGAGGGTGTGACCCACACTTCCCTTCAAGAGGACTTGTCCTCCGTCCTCAGTCCCCCCGAAGATGCAACGCCTGCGTCCACCGCGGACGGCGCGCGCACACGGGTTGGCTTTGTCAGCCTTGGCTGTCCCAAAAACCTGGTCGACAGCGAAGTGATGATGGGGCTGCTGCATAGCTCCGGCGCCGAAATCACCAACGATCCTGAAACCGCCGACGTGCTGGTGGTCAACACCTGCTCCTTCATCGACTCGGCCAAGCAGGAGTCGGTCGACACGATTCTGGAGATGGCGCAGCACAAGATTGCCGGTCGCGCGCGCAAGCTGATCGTTGCCGGATGCCTGGTGGAACGCTATCGCGACGAGATTCGCAAGAACATTCCTGAAGTCGACGCCGTGGTCGGCACCGGCGAGCTGGAACAGATTCTGACAGCTGCCGGAGTGGCGCCGCGCTTGAAGACCGTCGAGCCCTCGCCTTTCAACATCCTGGCCACTGGCCTGCGACCGGAGGCGACTACGGCCGCGGTGTCATCCCGGCCGGAAGGCGACCTGCGCGAACAGCAGGGCCGCTTCTCGCGCGATGAGTGGGATGGCGCGCAGCCCGCGCTGCCGCAATACCTCTACGACGACACCACGCCGCGTCTGCGTTCCACGCCCAAGGCCTCTGCCTACATCAAAATCGCGGAAGGTTGCGATCATCCCTGCAGCTTCTGCGTGATTCCCAATTTGCGCGGCAAGTTCCGTTCCCGGCGCTTCGAATCGGTCGTCACCGAGGCCAAGGCCCTGGTCGCGCAAGGTGTCGAAGAAATCACGCTCATCGGCCAGGACACCACCTGCTACGGCGAAGACCTCGGCATGAAAGACGGGCTCGCGCAGTTGCTCGACCGCCTCGCCCAGATCGAAGGCCTGCGCTGGCTGCGCTTCCTTTACGCGTATCCCAACCGCATTACCGGCCAGCTGCTCGAAACCATCGCGCGCCACGACAACATCTGCAAATACCTCGACGTTCCGCTGCAACATGCCTCCGGCAACGTGCTCAAGCAGATGAAGCGCGGAGCCAACGCGGAGATCTTTTTGAAGACGCTGGAGAAGGTACGCGCGGCGGTGCCCGGCATCGCCATCCGAACCTCTTTCATCGTCGGCTTCCCCGGTGAAACGGACCAGGATTTCGAGGAGCTCTGCGAGTTTGTTCGTGCGGCGAAATTCGATTGGATGGGTGTCTTCGGCTACTCCGATGAAGACGGCGCGAAGGCCTTTCACTATGAGGCGAAGAACGCATCCCGCACCATCGAGAGCCGCAAGAAGACGCTGATGCGTATTCAGAAGAGCCTCAGCAAGAGGGCCAAGAAGGAATGGGTCGGCCGGACCGTCGATCTGCTGGTCGAAGGCGAGTCGGCCGAGACGCCGCTGCTCTGGGAGGGCCGAACGCAGTTTCACGCGCCCGAGATTGATGGCACGGTGTACATCAACGACTTCGGCCCCGACGAGACGCTGACCGCCGGCAAGTTTTACCGCTGCGAGATTACCGAGTCGCACGAATACGATCTGGTCGGGCGCATTCTGGAATAGACGCCCTGAGGCAGCGTCCGGGATCCGGCGGCGTGAAGCTTCAGCGGCTCTCGCGGCCGATACACTGGAGCAAAGCTCTCTTCAGATCACGGCGGCGTGCGACTTTCTGCCGTTGTCGTGAATCCCATGGAGTAGGAAAACGGTATGGGTAAACCGGGAACAAAGAAGCCAATTGCGTTGCGTTGTCCGAGTTGCAAGACCATCGTGCTTGCCTCGGACGAGGACTTCCCTTTCTGCAGCGACCGCTGCCGCAAGATCGATCTGGGCAAATGGGCGAGCGGCGCGTATCGGATCTCTTCGCCAATCGTTGACCCGGATGTATTCGAAGACCTGGAGTCTGGCCGTACGCATTCGGCCGACGATGAATAGCCCCCAGAAACCAAAGAGTCAGAATGCGCCGGGTACACCCGACCAACGTGGCGACCGCCGCGCTCGGGCCAGACGGCCGCATCGACCAGGAGATTTCCCGGCCGCAAGACCAACTGGGCCTGGATCGCTGCCACGTTCTTTGGCGCGGGCCTTGGCAAGCCCGGCCCCGGAACCTGGGGTTCGATCGCCGCACTGCTGCTTGTGGTTCGGCCGCCAGCCGTATCCCTGGATTCTCTACGGCAACAACTCACACTTCTGACCCTGGGCGGAACACTGGTAGCCCTGGCCATCGGCATCCCGGCAGGCACGATCGTCGCGCGGGAGACCGGTCGCGAAGATCCCGGGCATGTGGTGATCGATGAAGTTGTGGGTCAATGGATCGCGCTGCTCTTCTGCCCGCTGGACTGGAAGCACCCTCTGCTGGCGCTGCTGCTCTTTCGCCTCTTCGATATCGTGAAGCCGCCGCCCGCCCGGCAACTTGAATCCCTGCCGGGCGGGTGGGGCATCATGTTCGACGACGTCGCCGCCGGTCTGTACGCCCTGCTGGTGTTGCAGGTCTTGCGGCACTGGATCTAAGCCGCTGTTGCTTCCAGGCACCGTCTCGGGTGCGCACAGAAGGCCCCGGCCGCACCTCATTGCATCGAACGGATTAAGATAGACGTGGACTCCACGAATGACCAAGATTCCCAGGCCTGACTTTTTCGGAACACGCGGACCGCGGATTGACTCCGTCGTTCCGGCAGCGGCGTTGCCCGGCGGCGAAATCGAGATCCTTGGCTCCCACCTGGGGCCCACCGGGTTCAAGCGCCCTCGCGTCGCGTCATCGGCGACACGGCCGCACCCGTCCTGCTGAGCCGCGAATCCCGCATGATCGTCGGCGCGCCCGCAGAAGCCGCTCCCAGTGGCACGACTGGAAATCCTGCAGAACGGCTCTCGCAGCAATGGAGTCGCAGGTGCAGATCGCCCGGCCGATCGCCGCCAGCATCCATGCCGTGGCCAACCCGGCGATCGATGCGCACGGCAATATCTATGCCACCTTCTCCGGCTCGCGCGGACAGGAGACCCCGGTCTCGGTCTTCCGCATCGATGCCGAGAAGGCGAGATGCAGCCCTTCGTCACCGGCCTGATGAATGCGACGGGCCTGGCCTTTGATCTGGCCGGCTATCTCTACGTCTCTTCGCGCAACGATGGCACCGTGCACCGCGTCTCGCCCGAAGGCGCGGCCTCCATCTACGCGGAAGGCATGGGCATCGCCACCGGACTGGCCTTCGATGGCGTGCAGAACCTCTACGTCGGCGACCGCAGCGGCACCATCTTCAAGATCTCGCCGGACCGCCAGATCTTTGTCTTCGCCACGCTCGAACCCAGCCTCGCTGCCTATCACCTGGCCTTTGGTCTCGACGGCACGCTCTTCGTCACCGGACCCACCACCTCAAGCTTCGACGCGGTCTACGCCATCGATCGGAATGGCGACACAACCGTCTACTACCGCGGGCTGGGCCGACCTCAGGGGATCGCCACCGATGTAGCCGGAAACCTGTACGTCGCGGCCTCCTGGCGCGGACGGCGCGGCATCGTGCGCATCACGCCGGACAAGGAAGCTTCGCTGGTGGTCTCCGGCTCAGGCATCGTAGGGCTCTGCTTTGCCCCGGGCGGCAATGCCCTGCTGGCCACCAGCGGCGCGATCTATCATGTGCAGCTGGGAGTGGAGGGCGCTCTCCTCTAGCTCTGTATCAACCTCGAGCGGCACGCTCGCAGACCAGCCGTTCTGGTTCACCCGCCAGACGGATTCGATCCGCGGATTGGCCTGTTGCTCTAAGTTTGTTACACGAAGCAGTTACTTGATCCAGTTCGTCATCATCTCAGCCTTGGAACGAGCGACGAAATGAATTGTGAAATTATCGCGATCGGTTCAGAACTGCTTACACCCGTTCCGGCAAGACACCAACTCGCTGTTTCTCACCGATCGGCTGAACTCGCTGGGCGTGCAGGTGCTCTTCAAGACCATCGTCGGCGACCGCCGCGAACACCTGGTCGAGGCCGTGCGCGTCTCTCTGGGCCGCGTCGATATCGTCATCACCATGGGCGGCCTTGGCCCCACGGTCGACGACCTCACCCGCGAAGCAGTCGCCGAAGCGCTCGATGTCAGCCTTAAACGCAACTCCGACATCATCGCGCAGCTGTATGCCCGCTTTGCCGCACGACGTATCCAGATGACGGAGAACAACTCGCGCCAGGCGGATGTGGTCACCGGCGCGGTCATTCTCGAAAACGACAACGGCACCGCGCCCGGACAGTGGATCGACACCGTCTACGAAGGTCATCGCAAGCTCATCCTCATGCTGCCCGGGCCGCCGTCGGAGATCAAGCCGCTGTTTGATGCGCAGTGCATGCCGCGACTGCGCGACACGATTCCCCTTGCGGCACATCGCGCAGCGAACCCTCAAGGCCGCCATGATCGGTGAATCCGTTGCCGACGCGCGCATCGCGCCCATCTACCAGCAGTACCCGGACGTCGAGACCACCATCCTCGCGCACATGGGCGACATCCAGCTGAACCTCCTCTGCTCCAAACCTTCGCTGCCCATCGCCCAGTCGCGGGTCGATGAAGTTGCGGAGCGCATCGAGGAAGAACTCGATGACGTGCTCTATTCCTCGCAGGGCGAGTCGCTGGAACAGATTGTTCTGCTCTACCTCGATATGCGCGCGCAGACGCTCTGCGGTCGCCGAGAGCTGCACCGGCGGTCTCATGGCACAGCGGCTCACCAGCATCAGCGGAAGCTCGCGCTCCTTCCTCGGCGGAGCGGTGGTCTACTCCGACCAATTAAAGACCATCTTTGCCGATGTGCCTCCGGAGCTGATCGAGCGCAACGGCGCTGTCAGTCGCGAAGTCGCGGGAGCTCTGGCAGAAGGAATCCGCAAGCGCTGCGGATCGTCGATCGGAGTCGGCATTACCGGCATCGCCGGGCCTACCGGCGGCACCGAGGAGAAACCCGTCGGGCTGGTGTACATCGGCATCGCCGACGGCAAGCAGATCGAAGTCGTGGAACGCCGCTTCGGAGGCGATCGCGACCGCATCCGCTTCCTCTCCAGCCATCAGGCTCTCGACCTGGTGCGGCGTAAGCTGATGTAGTGAGAGTCGCCGGCCTGGCCATCAGATCTGCGGCTGTTCATCAGATCTGCAAAGTGCCCCATCCTTCGCGCACTTTGCGAAGGGTGGAAAAGCAACTCTCGGTGGCGACACTCTCTCGTGTTAATCCATCATCGTTTCCGAACGGGGACTCGTTGTAAAGCTAACTCGCGCTACGCCGAACGGACGCCTAGTCCAGGCCCGATCTCACGCCGCGACGCACAGCTTCCGTCACCACGCCATAGACCGCGTGCGTCACCCACTCGCTCTGGCGCTTCTGCATGGGTTGCTGTTGAACCGGCTCTTCGATTCCCATCTTCGGCAGGATGTTCCGGTGGGTCAGCTTGTTGACCGTAAGCCCGAAGGCGACGCCACCCCAGGCTTTGGCCTGCGGTCTCATCTCGACGAATGCGCCATAGACTGCCCCTGCCAGAGCGCCGACCGCCCAATGAATGGTTTGCATGGAAACTTGTTGCTCGCCCGGGCTGAGGGGACGTCCGGCGGCTCTCTCCACCAGCGCCACCGGTGGAGGCTGTTCTCCGGGTAAGCCGGGGTGGATAGGCCTTCTCCGCCAGCATCTTTGCGCCGGAACCGGCGATGCCGCCCGCCAGTCCTGCCAATGCGCCCTTCCAGATCGACCGCTTTGCATTCGCCGTGATCGCCTTACCCATCTGCCGCTACCTCTCCCAACTCACGATGCCCAGTAGGATGCAGTTCCGGCGCAATGGACTGCTGCCCGCAAAAACCAGCGTCGCAGCCGGCCACGAAACAGCGCCTAGAATTTGGCGGCGGCTGGTGCCGCTGCCGATTCTTCGGCATGCTCGCTTTCGGTAGCTACGCGTTTCAGCGAAACATGTTCGAAGCGCGCCCAGATCAGTCCGACCGGAATGATGCTCATGAAGGTGACCACCAGCAGCATTGCGCCTGCGCCCAATGCCGGTTCGGGCGCGACGCCGAAGACCTTCTGCATGGTCACAGTGGTCACGCCGATCTGGGTGAACCAGCCCACCACCGGCAGTTGCAGAATCGATCCACCCATGCTGGCCGCCATCAGCACCATGCACTTGGCGAGGGTCATCCCCGCGAGTTCCTTCGAGGCGACGAAGGCCCGCGTGGTCTCAAGATACGCAAAGGTGATCATGCCCCACATCAGCAGAGAAATGCCCAATGCCAGAGCGAAGTCGCCAAAGGACGAGAGGGTGTTCAGCCCATCGCGAAAAGCACGAATCTTCTCGGCGGCGGAGTGCGCCAGCTTCTTTGACAGGATGCCGACGCCGCGTTCGACCGCGTTCGCAATCGCATTGCCCGAGGCGCGAACCAGCGCTGCAAAGATCGCCAGGCCCACGCTGACCAGCAGGCTGATTCCGGCCACGCGACCGAGCAGTTCATGATGCGGCAGCGCGTTGCGATCGGGAGCGAGCAGCAGGGTGACCGCGAAGATGAGGGCCATCGATCCCATGTCGAACATGCGCTCTACCGTATACACGGCAACTTGGGAGCCAACGGAAAGCTGGACCCGGCGGGCGATCAGGTACGGCCGGACCAGGTCCGCCAGGCGGCCAAACAGGGCCACTCCGGTGAATCCGATGACTTGGGATGCTAGTGTAGCGAACGGCCCGACGCGCTTGACTGGCCGCAGAAAAATGGACCAGCGAAGCGAACGCAATCCATAGGCCAGATAGATCATGAGAATGCCGATGGCGAACTTCTTCAGGTCCGCCTGCCTCAGCTGCTCCCAGAAGATGTGCCAGCTGAAGTGAATACGGCCGCGAGCGACCACGATCAACACCACCAGGGCAATTGCAACGACCGCCCCTACGATCCAGCGTCTATTTTTCAAAAGATGTTTCGCCCCTTACACCGGGTTTCGATGTCGGCTCAGCGTAGATGGTCAGCCATGGCGAGTTGTGTCGCGGCTCTTTGTTTTTTGCCCGAAGCGGTGCGTCGCCACCTTGGTGCCGAACGTGTTTCCGTTCGCAAGAGCTGCAACCGCGGCGGGGTGGCTCGAAATAGGCGTATGCGTTGATTCGTGTTTGAGCGCAGCCAACTGCATCGGTTCTGCGGTTCGTTTCCGCGCCAGAGCCGCCCGGTTGAATTCGCGAATCACCCGCGCGACGTAGGCCCGGGTTTCGCGATACGGTGGCACGCCGTGCCAGCGATCCACGGCTGCCGGACCGGCGTTGTATGCCGCCAGCGCGAGGGCCAGCTTGTCGTGGTACTTCACCAGCAGCGAATCGAGATACGCGGTACCGCCGTTGATGTTTTCTTCTGCATGGAAGCTGTCGTGAACGCCCAGTTCCTTCGCGGTCCCGGGCATCAACTGCATCAGCCCGCGCGCCCCGGTGCGGCTCACCGCGTGCGCATTGCCGCCGCTTTCCGCGTGAACGACGCTGGCGAGCAGGTCAACATCCAGATTGTGCTGGGCGCCCGCCTTGGCGAGCATCTCGTGCAGTTCCGATTGGGTCAGCACCGGTTCAGGCAGAACAGGAGCTTTCGCCACCATGGCCGGCGCAGGTCCCGGCTCCACGCTGGCGATATCGCCGACCCCAAACTCGACAAATCCCGGGCTATCCGCGGCCATAAACACGCGCACGCGGTCCCCCACCCGTTCCTGGTGGTCGCAGATCATGTCAAAACCATTGGTCAGAGTGACGTGTTCGGTCGCGTGCGCTGGCAGTACCGCCGACGCTGCCAGGAGCGCCCCAGCGAGCCAGAACGCAGTCCGATGTCTGAGATTTGGTCCCATTCCACTCTGTTGTTGCATTTTCGCTCTGGCTACTTGCGCACATACGCGCAGGCGTTCGGTGGGGGCCCGTTCCAGTGTTGTCATGGCCACTCTACCACGGGTGCAATCGCCTCCTGGAATACTTCTCTCGTGGGATTGGCGTGCGACGGTTCTGTCTCACCCAGTGCCGAGGCGAGCACCGATTCGATCGCCAGCGCCACTCCATCTTCGTCGTTGGTGCCGGTGATCTGCCAGCCCCGCTGACCGGCCATCTCCAGCAATTCCTCTGGCGCATTGGCCATCAAGGCTGCCTGGCCCGCGCACTCCAGCATACTCAGGTCGTTGTAGTTATCGCCGATGGCCAGGGTCTCTTCGATGCGGATGCCCCGCCGCGCCGCCAGCCTCTCGAGCGCGCTGCCCTTTGAAACGCCCGGTGGCAGAATATCGAGGATCGCCAGGTTCCGCTGCGGGTATTCGGTGCGGTGGCTCTCGACCTCGCCGGCGAAGCGGCTGGCATTCAGCCGTTCTTCCGCGATGCGCATCTCTTCGACCGTACCGCAGACCATGCCCTGTACCGGCGATTCGCCTCCATCGAAGGCTCTCTCGAGCGGCACCACTTCTTTCAGATAGGCGCGGTTTGCGTCTACCCAAGCCGCGATGCGTTCATGAAGCTGGTAAATCGACTCGATGACGAGTTCGTGGTCGCCGCCGCGATCAAAGGTGAAGACGGTCGTGCCGCCAAACTGGCGCAGCAATCCACACAAATCCCGTGCAGTCGCCGAAGGCAGCAGCCAGCGGTCGATCGAGTCGCCGCTGAAGGTCCGGGTCACGGTGCCGTTCGAAGAGATCATGACGGTCTCGGGCCGCAGGCCCACTTGCCGCAGCAGAGGCAGCGCATAGGCGTGACGCCGGCCGGTGGCGATGACGACTTCAACGCCGGCCGCCTCGGCACGCCGCAGGGCTTCCTGATTGCGGCGGCTCATTACCAGGCCGGAGGAGGGCATCAGCGTGCCGTCAATATCAATGGCAATCATCCGGACGCGGGGAGGGCGGGGAAAGCGAGTCATCTTTACCAGTCTACCTGCCGCTGGTTGGCTTCGGCTCTGGATGACTGGCAGGCTCGGTTTTCTATTTGACCGCTCCACCACCCAACCATGCTGTTGTAGGCTGGAAAGCAATGACATCGAATTTGGATCCGCGTTCCAAACGAGAAGACGTGCCGCCCGCATCTCCCGCTCAACCGCGTGAAAAGCAGGCGCCCCGGGAAGTCGATCATCGCGGAGTGGTGCTGCCCGCGCGCTCGCCCGTGGGCGGCATTATTACCCCTCAATAGCGGAGTCTTGCCCTGGGCTTCGGCTCGCGGTGTCCTTGTGATAGTAGCGACGGGCCTTGGTGCGATTGCCGCACACCCGCATGTTGCACCAGCGGCGGTTCTGATTCTTGCTGCTGTCCAGAAAAAGCCATTTGCAGGTGGACGTACCGCAGGTTCGTACGCGGGCAATCTGCGGAGAGGTCAACAGCTCTACGGATTTAAAGGCCAGCAACCACAAGGGCGATTCCGGATCGGTGGCAAGGCCTTCCCAGGTCCATTCAATTTTTCCGCCCAATTCTTTGATCCTTCGATGAGGCAAAATCATCTGCAGGACACGGTTGATAGGGCCGAGCTCCGGGTGTCGCCCCTCCGCGAGGTCGTAGAAGAGTTTCGCCAGCAACTCCCGTTCTGATCGCGCTGCTTCGACCATGCGATGTGCGGTCTCTTTGGAAGTGTGCGTTCTCAGGTGCGCGGCCTGTTGCGGTGTCAGCAGGCCCGTTTCCGTCACGAATCGAAGGAATTCTTCGTAGGAGGTCAGCAGCTCGTCGGGACCGGAAGGGATGAAGCGGTTGTCGAGTGTGTTGATGAAGTCGAGCGCAGGGTGCGCCTGCTGTCAATTGAAACGGTGTGTTCTCTGACGTGCTCACACCTTATTCTAACCACCAAAACCAACTTGACTGGTGCTAAATCCGGAGTTATAACCAGCTATGACGGTTTCGCAGGTTAGTCTTCGCTCGAACCGAAAGGTGTCCGTCGGCGCCGCCCTGGCGCTTGCCTTCTTCGCCATTTACATCGTCTGGGGATCGACATTCTTCGCCATTCGCATCCTGGTGGAGCACATTCCGCCGCTGCTGGCAGCCGGAATGCGGTTCTTTACCGCTGGAGCGATCTTGTACGGTGTCTCGCGCATTCGCGGCGAGGCGTCTCCGACAAGGACAGAATGGCGCAATCTGGCGATGCTCGGCGCCCTGATGTTTCTTCTGACCTACAGTGCGCTGTTCTGGGCAGAAAAGACGGTGCCGTCGGGGATCGCGGCTGTTCTTGTGGGTACCCTGCCAATCTCGACCCTGCTGCTCGAGACGGTTGTGTTTCGCAGATATCCGCTCAGTAAGGTGACCGCGGCGGCGATGGTCATCGGGTTCATCGGGGTGGGAATCCTCAGCTGGAACCCGGCACACTTCTCCATCCTGCCGTGTCTCGCGATACTCGGCGGCGAGATGGGATGGGCTACCGGGGCGGTGCTTTCCGGTTCGCTGGCGCTGCCTAAGTCGAAGACCATCACGGCGGGTGCAGAGATGGCTCTTGGCGGCCTGATGCTCCTCTGCTGTTCGTTGGCGGCAGGCGAGTTGCACACGATGCCGCAGTTCACCTGGCGAAGCTCCGCGGCGCTGGTTTACTTGATTGTGTTTGGGTCGCTGTTTGCCTTCACCGCATTCGTGTGGCTCTTGAGCCGCATGCCGGCAACCGCCGTATCAAGCCACGCCTATGTAAATCCAGTTGTCGCGCTGGCGCTAGGCCATTGGTTTCTGGGCGAAGTGTTCACCGCTCCGCATGCTGCTGGGCGGATTGCTGATCCTGGTCAGCGTTGCATTCATTCTGCGGGTGCGACAACCTGCGCATTAACTCATCGCTTAGCTAGGCTGGCAGGCACGGCGCATCCGTCATAGGCACCATTAGTTGACTCGAGTTATTGCGAGGATGCTCGACCGGACTGCTGCGTCCGGGAGAGTAAAACAGGTACACGCCTACCGCGAGTGCCAGCGCCACCAGCACAATAGCGAAGAGCACGAATCGGGGCATTCCCTGGGTGGTTGATTCTTTTCTGCGCATTTCATCGCCCCTCTTTACGGCTTACCGTGAGACGCCGGGAAGGATTGGCAAGTTTTCCGGCGCAGGGGAAATTCGCTGCGGGCTGTAGTGGGGTCAATAGCCGCTGCTGATCAGGTATTCAAGGGTCAGGTCAAAAGTGTCGCGCTGCCGGCTCTGTTGTTCAGCGAACTTCACCAGCACGTCGGCTTCGATGTTGACCGGACTTCCCGGCGCAAGTGTATGCAAATTGGTTGCGGCGTAAGTGTGGGGAATGATGGCGATGCTGACGACCGTGCCGTGCACAGGGTCGCTCTCGACACCGGCGATGGTCAGGCTGATGCCCTCCACAGCGATGGATCCCTTTTCGACCATGTAGCGGCTCACGTTGCTGGGCACACTCACGCGCATCCACCAATCCGCAAACTCGGGATCGGCTCCTGTAACCACGGGCAACAGCGAAACTAACTTACCGGTGCCGTCAACGTGACCTTGAACGACATGGCCGCCGAGCGGGGAGCCTGCCGCTGTGGGTAATTCTAGATTGACGGTCGAACCGGGAGCGAGCGCGGCCAGGGACGTGCGCGCCACGGTCTCGGCTGCCAGGTCCGCGTGAAATACAGGCGGATCGGCCTGGGGCTGAATGTCGAGCGCAGTGAGGCATACGCCGCTGACGGAAACGCTGTCGCCGATTCGCAGCCGCGAGGCCAGCGAGGGAGCAGCCACCGTGATGCGCCGCGCGCCGGAACGCTCCTCAACCCGCAGCACATTTCCGGTGGTCTCGATCAATCCCGTGAACATGGTGGTAGCTTATCGTGCTGCCCCACCGGTCTCAAAATCGATGGCGGCGTTGAGGGAGGCTTAGCGTTGCGATTGGAACCAGGAATGGGCGAAGGAGGCCGTATGCAACCGCGGCGATCAGGGATATAGTTACTCGATCTTGAAAACGCCCTCCGATCGCGTAGACGAGTGATCGGGCAACCACTTGGAACAGGACGATACCCTGCCAACCCAGGCTGGTTGCGCAGAGTTCGCTCCATTCCCCTGACGAGGCGGCACACACGTGTAGCCGACCTGAGGAACTTCGCACCATGTTTCCTTTGAAGCGCATCCGCTTGATGACAGCCGCGGCACTCACGTTGACTGCGTGTATGGCCGCCTACGCAGAGAAGAAACCGGCGTTCGACGCCATCTATGTCTTCGGTGACAGCTATTGCGATGTGGGAAATTTGTTCGCCGCCAGCGGCGGAACGGTGCCCGGTGCGCCGTACTTCCATGGGCGCTTTTCAAATGGCCCGCTCTGGGTAGAGCACCTGGCCGGGACCTACGGCGTGAGCATGCAGCCTTCGCAGTTGGGAGGCACGGACTTTGCCTTCGGCGGCGCGGAGGTGACGGCCGCGGTACCGGAGGGAGCCGCATCGATCCCGAGCGTGCCGCAGCAGGTGGCTCTGTATCTGAGTCTGAATAAGTTCAAGGCGGATCCCAAGGCGCTCTACATTGTGGAAGGCGGCGGCAACGACATACTCAACGCCACCGGCGGTTCGCCGCAAGTGCTCGGCGGAGAGATCGCCTTCGGGCTGTTGACCAGTGTTCGTGCGCTGCAGCGAGCGGGAGCGAGAACGATCCTGGTGCCGCGCTTGTCGGATGTAGGACTGCTGCCCGCAGCGCAGGCGCGAGGCATCTCCGCGTTTGCATCCGCCGCCATCGGCCGCTGTGAACCAGGGACTCGATGCCGGGCTTGCGCTGGAATCCTATTTCGAGGACACGCGCATCGTGCGCATCGACACGCTCAGCCTGCAGCACGCGGTGCTGACTGATCCGACGCATTACGGGTTCAGCGATGTGACCAGCTCCGTGCCTGAACGCGGCGGTCGCACCGCCGACCTTGTGCAGCGATCCGCTGACGCACTACTACTGGGATGCGATCCATCCGACGGTGTTTGGACACTCCTTCTTCGCAGTGCTCGCCGAACAGGCGCTCGAGCGTGAACGGCACGAGTGAGGCGAGGGGCGGATCGCTATCTGCCGCTGAGCCGCGGCCGGACTGCTCCTTCCTCGCTCACGGGGAAGGAGTCATGAAAGGCTGTGGAATCCCACCCTTCGCAAAGTGCGCGAAGGATGGGGCACCCCGGCATTGCCTGAATCGGCGCAGAGTAAAAACGTATCTGACTAGGTTACTGAATTTGGGAGAGTTCGGTCGTCGGATCGTTCTACTTTCTCGCACGGCAAAGAAGGGATGATGTAAGGCTGCGGAATCCCACCCTTCGCAAAGTGCGCGAAGGATGGGGCACCCGCGAAAGATGGGGATCCGGCAGCCGGCCGCCTGCAGACGCGAGCTTGTTCCCATTGGCCTAAGCAGTCGATGCGTCCCATGGGTCGTGCAGCCAGCCTTCCACTGCGAGGTCTTCGCCCACCGTGCGGACCTTGAGGCGCTGCATTGCGGGGAGATCGACCGCCGGGGCATGGAGGAAAGGCACGCCTGTCGATCCGAGGAACCTGGGGCCATAGAAAAGGTCGAGCCGGTCGACGATATCTTCTTCGAGCGCGCTGGTATTCACCTGGGCCCCGGCCTCAATCATGACGCTGGTGATTTGCTGTTTTCCGAGAAACGCGAGTGCGGCCCGGAGCGAGATGCGGGAGCTGCCGAGGGCAGGGTCAATGCGCTCCACGTGAACGCCGAGGCCCTTGAGGATGCGGGCGCGGTCGGTCAAAGGAGTGGTGCACAGGACCAGCAGGTCTTCCCGAGCACTTCGCACAAGTTGGGAATCGAGCGGCAGGCGCAGCGCCGAATCGAGCACCACGCGCAGCAACGGGCGCCGACGCGGAAGCCCGGTGCGGTCGGTCAGCAGAGGATCGTCGTCAAGCACCGTATTGATGCCGGTGATCAAGGCGTCGCTGGCGTGACGGAGTTGCTGCCCGGCTGCTCTGGCCTCCGGGCCGGTGATCCAAACCGGGGCCTGGACGGTGCGCGTGCCGGGTGGCGGCGCGATGCGCCCATCCAGGGTGAGCGCGGCTTTGAGACTGACGAACGGCAAGCCGGTGCGGATGTACTTGGCGAATCCGCAGTTGAGAGAGCGGGCCTCTTCGCTGAGAACACCGACCTGGACTGGAATGCCGGCGGCGCGCAGCTTTTCGATGCCGCGACCCTGCACGAGCGGGTTTGGATCGGCAGTAGCAACAACGACCCGGGCAATCCCGGCGGCGATGAGAGCATCGGCGCAGGGCCCCGTCCTGCCGCGGTGGCTGCACGGTTCAAGCGTGACGTAGGCAGTCGCACCTCGCGCCCGGTCCTTGGCATGCGCGAGCGCAACCACCTCGGCGTGGTCCAGCTTGTCGTACTGGTGAAAACCTTCGCCGACTGACGCGGTTGTCGCGGACCAGCACGCAACCGACCGCCGGATTGGGCGAAGCCATACCGACCGATTGCTGCGCCAGTTCCAACGCGCGCGACATCCACAGTTCATCGGAGGAATGGGCTGCGGTCGGCTCGGGCACGCGATCGTCTCCAAGAGCAGAACAGAAACCAGAGGTCAGGTTTAGAGCTTAAGCCCAGGGTCAAACATTCGATACCCCGCTTGACCAATGGTCAAGTTGCTAGCGTAAGCATACGTCTCAATCGTTCCCATTCTGAAGCGAAGTGGCAAGGTTTTGACAAGCCGCACAAATCGGAAGTACCGAAGACACATCGAAGCTGCGCCGCCGGGTATACAGGCGTCGTCAAAATGGCTGGCGCACGGACGAATGACTGTTCCTAAGCCCTGCCTTCACTTATCGGTTCCCTACCGGGCTTCTACCCTCCGAGGAGAGATTCGGTGAAAGCTTCGCTGTCGAAGGGCAGCAGGTCGTCTATTTTTTCGCCGACACCCACATAGCGGACGGGCAGGTTCAGTTCGCGGGCAATGGCGATGGCGATGCCGCCCTTCGCGGTGCCGTCCAGCTTGCTCAGCACGATGCCCGTCACGCCTGCAGAGTCGGTGAACAGGCGCGCCTGCTGCAGACCGTTCTGGCCAGTGGTCGCGTCCATCACCAACAACACTTCATGAGGCGCGTCGGGAATGAGGCGCTGGGTGGTGCGGCGCATCTTCTCAAGCTCCGCCATGAGGCTGTTTTTGGTGTGGAGGCGCCCAGCGGTGTCGACGATGAGCACGTCGGTGGTGCGGGCTTTCGCCGCATGGATAGCGTCGTAAAGAACGGCCGACGGATCGCCGCCCTGCTTGGTCTTGATGATCTCTACGCCGCTGCGCTGGCCCCAGACTTCCAGTTGTTCAATGGCCGCAGCGCGGAAGGTATCGGCCGCGCACAGCAGCACGGTCTTGCCCTGACCGCGGTACCAGGCAGCGAGTTTTCCGGCGGTGGTGGTCTTGCCGGTGCCGTTCACGCCGACCATGAGGATGACCAGCGGCGGGGCTTTGGGAATACGTAACGTCTGTTGTTGCTCATCGAGAATGGCCTTGAGCTGTTCTTTGAGCAGTTCCTTCAGCTCGGCACCATCGCGAATCTGCTTCCGCTTGGCACGCTCGCGCAGCGCGTCGATGACCTCCATGGTCGTGGTCACACCAAGGTCGGAGGAGAGCAGGCTGACTTCCAGGTCTTCCAGGGTCGACTCGTCCACTTCGCGAGTGAGCGCGATGACGGTCTCGATGCGTTCATTCAGGTTGTCGCGCGTGCGCGAGACAGCCTGCTTCATCCGGTCGAAGATGCTCTTCTTCTCCGGTTCGTTCAGGCTGCCGAATAGAGTTTGAATCATGGGTTGGCTCGAATCCTTCCCTTCGAGTTTACCAAGGGGCAGACGAGCAGGCTCGATGAAGCGGCGTTTGCGCTGGAGAAGGATGAGATCGGGCGGCGAGACTGGAATGCGCGGCTCGAGGCGAACGGCCGGGAGAAGCTGAAGCCGGAGCTTCAGGCCATCGGGACGGGGTTCGAGGCAGAGACCGGGGCGGCCGCGCCGTTCGCGCACGGAGCGGATCGGGCAGCCGATGATTCTTGACGGCGATGGTGCCGGTTGCCACCAGGCGGGTCAGCGCACTCGACGACGCGGACATCGTGGCGGGTTCCGGAGAGGCGGTTCAGAACTTCGAGCACGTACTTCGGATCCATGGCGGCCTGGTAGGGGCGAGCAGAGGTCATGGCGTCGAAGCTGTCGGCAACGGCGATGATGCGAGCCATCATGGGAATTTCGTCACCGTGCAGCCCGTAAGGGTAGCCGCGGCCGTCGAGAGACTCGTGGTGCAACTCGACGCCGGGAATCACCTCGTTCAGGTGCTCGATGGGACGCAGGATCGCCGCGCCTTTCACTGTATGCGCCTTCACGATGTCGAACTCTTCCGGAGTGAGCGGCGTGTTCTTCATGATGATGCTGTCTTCAATGCCGATGGTGCCGATGTCGTGCAACAGCGCGGCCAGGCGGATCTGCTCCACTTCTGCGGGCTTCATCTGCAGTTCGCGGGCGATCTCGGCGGAGTAGGTGGCCACGCGCTCGGAGTGTCCTCGTAGATAGCTGGTGCGCTCGTCGATGGCTTTGGCCATCATGCGCATGAAATCCTGAAAGGCGGTGGTGGTGCGCTGGGCGTTGCTCTGCAGATGGAAGTTGGTTTCTTCAAGGCCGCGCACGGCCAGCGACCACTCGGTCGCGGCATCAGAAAACAAGGTGGAACGCGTCAGGTCTTCGAGGTTTTCATGGTTGGACGCAACCCCGCGAATGGCCTCGACAAGCTTTTCGTTCTGGGAAGAGACGGTGTGCGCCACCAGCAGGCTGATGACTCCGCTGATGATGAGACTCAGGGCCAGGCCGACCCAGAAACTGGCGCCACTGCTGCGCAGCCAGAGTGCCGAAATCTCGGTCACCACGCACGAGAATACGCTTATGCCGCCAAGGACTACAAAGAGCCGCGGTAAAAGCCTCGCACGCAAACTGCTGGTCTTTCTCATAGGCAGCGTGACTGCTATGGGGGTAGCAATAACCAGACCAGTTTACGGAGTAAAAGGCCAACAGGATGTCCTACGAAAGTCGTAGGAGTGCGAACCGAAGCACTACGACTCGTCGCGTCCGGGGCGAGACATGAGCTGTTGCATGGCGGTCTGCGGAGATTTGCCGTGATGCAGAATGGCGTCCATCTGTTCGGTGATGGGCATCTCGACTGCCCATGCGGCGCGCGAGGCCGAGCGCGGCGGCGGTGGTGCGAACGCCTTCGGCGACTTTGCCGTGCAGGCCATCGAGGATGTCGGCGAGCGCTCGACCCTTACCCAGTTCCATGCCGACCAGGCGATTGCGGGAGAGCGAGCCGGTGCAGGTGAGCACCAGGTCACCGAGGCCGGAGAGCCCGGCCAGCGTCTCGCGGCGGCCTCCGCAAGCGACGGCGAGGCGGGTGATCTCCGCGATGCCGCGGGTGATGAGCGCCGCGGCGCTGTTGTGGCCGAGCCCCAGCCCGGCCACGACGCCGGACGCAATGGCGATCACGTTTTTGAGCGCTCCGCCGAGTTCCACGCCGATCACGTCGTCGTTGGTGTAGAGGCGCAGCGACGGGTTGCTGAACTCGCGCTGGATGCGAGCGGCGAGTTCGTTGTCGGCCAAGGCGATGGTGATGGCGGTCGGAGAACCGGCGGCGACCTCCTGCGCAAAGGATGGTCCGCTGAGCACGCCGCAGGGTAGATCGAGGCCGTGATTCGCCAAGCACCTGATCGATGACTTCGCTGACCCGCAGGAAGGTTTCGTCTTCGATGCCCTTGGTGGCGCTGACCAGGAGCTGGCCGCGTTTGAGATGGGAGCAAAGCTGCCGGTACGAAGTGCGCACGTACTCCGATGGCATGACGCTTACCACGATGGCCGCGTTGCGAAGAGCGGTGGCGGCGTCGGAGGTGACGGCGAGTGTCTCCGGAATGCGGAAATCCGGAGAAGGAACAGGGTATTTTCGCGGCGATCGCGAATGGCGTTCGCAGACCTCGACCGAGTGCGACCAGAGGGTGACGCTCGTGCCGCGCGGCGAGGCCAAGGGCGATGGCGGTACCCCAGGCGCCGCTGCCCATGACAGCGATCTGGCTCATGCCGCGGTGACCTTGGGCTTGCCGAAGCGATACTCGGTTCCATGCAGCAGGCGGACGATATTCTGCCGGTGCTTGAAATCACCAGCAACGGGATGAGGAAGAGCACGGCGGTAAAGAGCGGTGTGCGGTCCCGGGCAAACCACAGCGCGAAGATGGGAAACGCAGCAGCGGCGAGAACCGAGGCCAGCGACACATAGCGGGTGAGGAGCACGACCACGGCGAAGATGACCAGCCCGGCGAGGGCCGCATACGGAACCAGGGCCAGAAATGCGCCCAGAGCGGTGGCAACACCTTTCCCGCCCTTGAACCGCAGCCAGACGGGGAAGATGTGGCCCACGATGGCGGCCGCGCCGGCGATAGCGCGCGCATTCTGCGGGATGAAGTCCTGGCCAGCGAGTCGCGCAATCCAGACGGCGAGGGCCACGGCGGCGAAGCCTTTCACCGCGTCGAGAAGAAATGTCAGCAGGCCCAGCCCCTTCGCGCCCGAACGGATGACATTGGTAGCGCCGATATTCCCGCTCCCGGTAGCGCGAATGTCCTCCTTGCGGAAGATGCGCACCAGCAGGTACCCGAACGGGATGGAGCCTAGCAGGTACGCAGCGCAGCCGGTGAGGAGGTAGGGAGCTATGGGCATTTCGAATCTGAGTTTAGTTCATCGAGGATGGCAGATGCAGGCGCGAGTGCTTCGAGACCCGTGGCTTCGGAGGAACCCTGCCTGGGGCAAAGCTCCCGTGCGAAGGTATGGAGAGCGGCTAACGCGAGAAGGAGGGCAAACGCCGGCGAGCCTGTTCTATATGGACGCCGCTGTCTCTGAGACCGGCTGACGTTTACAGTCTTCGCAGGACTGCCAGTGCGCCAGCAAGGCCTGGCTGGCCTTGATCATGTCCGCTTTGGTCGCAGCGATGTGTTCGTTCTCCTGCGGGAACGGCGACTCCGAAGGCCAGTTGAGAGCTTTGATTGCGGCCGAGTGGTCGGCCATTTTCAGCTTGTAGTAGTCCTCGATGACGGTGCCTACGGGGCAGCTCTTGCGGCCGTACACTTCAGTGCCCGGGGTCGGTCCGAGGGAAGACCATAAGATCAGCATCGATTCGCAACTCTCGAAGAATTTTTCTCTTGCAGAGCAGGAACAAAGACGAACAGGGTTGGTGCGGGCCCCTCGCCAGAGGAAGTATCCGGCTGGCTGCGACTAGACGGAGTTGAGACCCTCGCCTCGTCGCTTAACCCTTCGTTCGTATCACTCTTGTTACTCGTTCTTGTGAGACAGATGCGGCAGCGCGGCTCCGGGTTGCCGCCCCGAATCACGGTATAAAACGCGGGCGCAAGCCGCCCAAAGTAAGCGCTGCAATGCTCGGGCAGGCTTCTTTGCTCAGTGCGCTCGTTGCACGCCTGCCAGAAGCACGGACAGGCCGTTCCAGGCGATCTGAACTCCGATGCAAAGCAGGATAAAGGCGACCACACGCAGGATTCCGTGGGCGGTCGAGGGCGAGATGGCCTTGGTGATCCTGGGTGCGTAGGCATAGCAGACGTACACCAGCGCGCTGAGAACGACTACGGCAAGAAAGACTCCAACATGGGCCAGGATGCTGCGCAGCAACAGGCGGCCGGAGATATGGGCGGTCAGGGTGAGGATGGCCACCAGCGTTCCCGGCCCGGAAGTCACGGGAAAAGTGAAGGGGTAGAAGGCCTTCTGTTCGAGTTGCCGGGTGCGGATGTCTTCGCGAACTTCGGATTCCCGTTCCTTACCCTTCGAACTGGCGGTGGAGTCCTTCTCGTTGAGGACTCCCCAGCCCATGGAGGCAATGACGATCCCGCCGGTGAGTTGCACGATCGGCAACGAGATGCCGAAGAAATTGAGGATGGCCGAGCCGAGAAGTTCGATGACGGCCAGGAAAATGATGTTGTTGATGGCGATGCGGCGCGCGAGAGAGCGGTAGACCGCAGGCGGAGCTTCGCCGACCAGGCCGAGGAAGACCAGCGCCGAGCCCAAGGGATTGATCAGCGGCAAAAGTACGCTGAAGGCGATCAGGAAGGAGTTCCAGATTTGCACGAGCTTGGCTCCGCGGCCGGCATGAGCAGGGCGCAGGGATCAGTGTAGCGGGAGCAGGAGCGTAGGTTGCGCAGGAAAAAACGGAAGGGCGCTGCGGATTCGGTCCGAGGCGCTTGAAATTGAAAGGGGCATCCTGAGTTCGGATGCCCCTTCGGTTGCGTTCGGTAGTGCGGTCTAGGTGCGCTGGAAGTTGCGGAAGAAGAGCGCCTGGCTGGCGATGGGCTCGGTCTTCTGGGTGAGCGAGGCGAGCTGTTGTTCGCTGAGCGGGGTAAAGTCGCGGGCAAGCTGGACATTTTCTTCCAGCTGCGCGACCGAATCGCAGCCAATGATGATGGTGCTGACGGGTTGCGAGAGGGTGTAGTAGACAGCCTCGCGCATGTTGATGGTTCCGGGCTTGGTGCTGATCACGGCCTGGCCTTCCCAGGAGTGCTGCTGACGCTCGACGGGAGGTGGCGTCCAACTGGCGAGCAGGCGGCCGCGGGCCGGCACCTTCATGCCGATGATGCCCATCTGTTTCTCGACGGCGAGCGGCAGCAGGGCATCGCTGAAGCTGTGCTGATGCTTATCGGCCGCATTGATGGCCATCAGAATGGTGTCGAAGGGGTAACGGTGGATGCACTCCATCAGCGACTCTGGGCGGTGATGGCCGGTGATGCCCAGGTAGCGCACGATCTTCTGGTCGCGGGCTTCGAGCAGAGCCTCCATGGCGCCGCCCTTGGCGAAGACCTCGTCCACGTCGCCCATGGTGCCGATGTCGTGCAGCTGCCACAGGTCAACGTGATCGGTGTTGAGCAGCTGAAGCGACTTCTCGATCATGCGCATCGAGCCGTCGCGGGTACGCTCCTTGGTCTTGGTGGCGAGGAAGGTATCTTTGCGGCGGGTTTTCATGACTTTGCCGAAGTATTGCTCGCTCCAGCGATCGGGACCGCCATAGATCGACGAAGTGTCACAGTAATTGACGCCCATATCCAGAGCGCGTTCGATGATGGGCACGGCGACCGCTTCGTTATTGGGCTTCTCGAGGGCGGCCTGACCGCCGAGAGAGAAGACGCCGACCCGGTAGCCGGTCTTGCCCAGATTGCGCGTGGGCATCTCTTTGCTGGCCGCATTCTCTGGCATGGCGGGCAGCGTGGTATGGGCCTTGGTGGCTTCGCCCCTGGCGGCCTGGGCGAGCAGCCCTGCGGCGACGGCTCCTCCGGTTTTCAAAAATTGACGACGACCCGTTGAATCTTTGGTGGACATACTCCTACCTCATACATCTTGGATGCCGGACAAGAAAGTTTTACGCCCGGGCGAGGACGAAGGGCAAGCCCGGAGTCCCGGATTTTCCCTAATTAATCGTTTTATTTTGACTGTTGTTGATCCTGAATTCTAGTATGACCTCGCGACCCTACATTGCGGCGGGCACTGGTTGATGCTGCCCGGAAAACTCTTTTGCAGCCGCAGGGCATTTAAGGAGAAGTATGAAGTTGAAACGAGTGAGCGGGAAATTAGCACTCTGCATGTGCGTTCTGGGATTGGTCACAGCGGGCGCGGCGCAAGCGCAGAATCGGCAGCATCAGGCGGCGGCTCCCAAGGGACCATGGATGGACAAGAGCCTGTCCCCGGACCAGCGGGCCGATATGGTGCTGAAGGAGATGACGCTGGACGAAAAGATCCAGTTGGTGCATGGAACAGGCTGGGGTGTATTGCGGCAGGGCGATCCGGTTCCACCGAATTCGAACTTTGGCGCTGGGTTTACCGAAGGAGTGGCACGGCTGGGGATCCCCGATATCAACGAGGCCGACTCTGCGGTAGGCGTGAGAATGGCCGCGCTCGAAAGCCGCTATGCGACCCTGCTGCCTTCCGCACTTGGCGCGGCGGCCAGCTGGGATCCGCAAGGCGCGCAGCTCTATGGGCAGGTGATTGGGCGGGAGCTGCGGGCGCAGGGATTCAACATGTCGATCGGCGGCGGTGTCGACCTGATGCGCGAGCCGCGCAACGGCCGCAACTTCGAGTACGCGGGCGAAGACCCGGTGCTCGCGGGCACCATGGTCGGCAATCTCATGAAGGGCGTTGCAGTCGCAGCAGATCATGGGCGACATCAAGCACTACGCGCTCAACGACCAGGAGACGGGGCGCGACACTCTGAACGTGATCATCGACAAGAAAGCCGCGCGCGAGAGCGATCTGCTGGCCTTTCAGATTGCGATTGGGATCGCGAACCCGGCGGGCGTGATGTGTTCGTATAACCACGTCGCCGGCGATTGGGCCTGCGAGAACGACTACCTGCTGAACCAGGTATTGAAGAAGGATTTCGCCTTCAAGGGGTTTGTGCTCTCGGACTGGATGGCAACCCACAGCACGGTGAAGGCGGCGATCAACGGGCTCGATCAGCAGCAGCCGGGCGACGAGTTCTTTGGCGCGCCGCTGAAGAAGGCCGTGCAGGACGGACAGGTTCCGCAGTCGCGCGTGGACGATATGGTGCATCGCATTCTGCGCAGCATGTTCGCAGTCGGTGTAATCGACAACCCGCCGATGCCACGTAGCGTGGTCGATCCGTTCAAGGGCGAAGAAGATGCGCAGCACATCGCCGAGGAAAGCATTGTGCTGCTGAAGAACGCGAACCAGACCTTGCCACTGAACGCGGGAAACGTGCAGTCGATTGCGCTGATCGGATCGCATGCGGATATGGGCGTGCTTTCGGGCGGCGGTTCGGCGCAGGTGGACGCGCCGGGCGGCGCACCGGGCGGATCGCAATGGGGACAGGCGGTCTACTTCCCTTCCTCGCCGATGAAGTACATCCAGCGGAAGGCACCGAATGCGAAGGTGCAATACAACGACGGCAGCGATACGGCTGCCGCTGCGACCCTGGCGAAATCGTCACAGTTGGCGATCGTGTTCGTAAACCAGTGGATGAGCGAAGGATCGGACGCGGCTACCTTGTCGCTGCCGAACAACCAGGACGCCTTGGTGGAGGCAGTAGCGGGGGCCAATCCGCACACCATCGTGGTGCTGGAAACGGGTGGCCCGGTTTCGATGCCTTGGGCGAGCAAGGTGGATGGCATTCTTGAGGCGTGGTACCCGGGAATCGGCGGAGGCCAGGCGATTGCTAACCTGCTCTTCGGCGATGTGAATCCCTCGGCCAAGCTGCCGGCGACGTTCGCCAAGAGCGAAGCGGACCTGCCGCATCCGAAGATTGCAGGCCTTGATCTGGCGGAGGCGGCGCGGAAGGCGCACAAGTGGCAGATCCCCGAGTTCGACGTCAACTACACAGAGGGCGCCAAGTTCGGCTACAAATGGTTCGAAGCAGAAAAGAAACAGCCGCTGTTTCCTTTTGGGTTCGGATTGTCCTACACCCAGTACGCCTATTCCGACGTGAAAGCGGATGCGAAGAGCGTCAGCTTCAGCGTGAAGAATACCGGGCAGCGTGCGGGGACAGAGATCGCCGAGGTCTACGTGGCCCTGCCGGCGAGCGCTGGCGAACAGTACAAACGGCTGGTTGGGTTTGAACGCGTCGAGCTTGGTGCGGGAGAATCGAAGCCGGTCACGATCCAGGTCGACCCGCTGTACTACTCCGTATTCAACGTGCAGAAGAATGCGTTTGAACAACTGCCCGGAGAGTACAAGGTCCTTGTTGGAGGCTCTTCGACAGAGACACCGCTGAATGCGACGTTCACCCTGAACCAATAAGACAACCGCTTGAACAGGATCGGCCCAGGGCAACATTGCCTTGGGCCGTTTACTTTTGGTGGAGAGCGGTCAAGGATTGAGAGCGGTCAATGGATGAGGAAGGCCATGCCGGCGACCAGCAGGCCCGCGATTCCGAAGGCGACGCCCAAGCCCCAGTAGGCTCGCTGCCGCGTGAGCAGCGTGATCGAGGTAACGACCAATCCGATTTCGAGCAGAGCTTCGCCGAGATCGAATTTCCCGGCACGCTTCTCCGCCGTTTTCACCTCGCCTTCGAGCTTGCGCGCCTCGGCTTCCTCTTCTTTCAGGTCCTCGGTCCACTTCTCCTGGTGAGAGTTGTAGGAGTCGCTGAGCTTTTTGGCGGCTGCGGGATCGCGCAACGCGAGGGCGGAGAGCAGATCGGTGGCCAACAAAGTGTCGTTCTGGCGGATCTTCTTGGCCTGATACAGATTCCATTCGTCACTGGCCTTGGCCTGGCTGAGGACGGCTTCGGTGTGCGTACGGTGCCCAAGCACCGTGACGACCGCGACCAGCACGGCGAGGACGCTCATGGTGAAGCTGACCGGCTTCAGGTTCGATTCGTGGGCATGTTCGTGTTGTTCCTGCAGTTCCTGCACTTCATTTGCTTCCATCGGGGAAATCCTTTCGCCGCTCGATGCGCAGCCAGAGACATTGTAGGGGAAGGGGAAGGAAGGGTGGGGAGTTTGGGATGGCGAGGGGAAGCGAGTGGCGCGGGCGACGCGCGTGATGGACGCTGAGAGGAGCGGAGTGGGGCATCGTAATCCCACCCTTCGCAAGCGCGCGAAGGATGGGGCACCCATACCTTCTCCCTTATCGAAAGGGTAGTACGCCAAGGCTTGGTTCTTCTACCTTCGCAAGATGTACCAACCTAGGGATGGGGCTTGGCGGGGATGGGGAACTGTTGCTGACGAGCTAAAACAGGAGGCGGGTGGTCCACCTTTTTCTCGTCAGACTTAGCTCAATCCGAACGAATCGAGGGTGCCCCATCCTTCGCGTGTTTGCGAAGGGTGGGTTCCACGTCGGATTGCCAGATCCGCAATCACTTCGAATCTACTTTTATCTCGGAGAACTCTCCGAAACCTGGTAGTGGAAGCTGCTCCACGGCCAGTCCTCTGGCCTCGCGACGCCAGTTCCGGTGATCCCACCCTTCGCAAACTGCGCGAAGGATGGGGCACCCGCTTAAGCTCCTTCGCCGGATCATTCATTTAGAGGGCTTAGCCGTTGCGGCGGATCAGCAGCATGGTCTGATCGTCTGTTTGTTTGCCGAACTCCAGCGTGCGGGCGCGTAGCCTGCGGTAGATCTCCGGCAGGTCGCAGTCGGCGCAGGCCTGCAGCATGGACTTGAACTGCTCCATGCCGATTTCCTGATCCTTGCCGTTGAAGACCTCGGTGAATCCGTCGGTGATGATGGCCAGCAGGTCTCCTTCTTCGAGACAAAGCTGCGAGGTCTGGAAGGTCTGGTTCTTGAACAGGCCGATGGGCACGTTGGAGTCGGAGTGTTCAACGATCGCTTTTGTCCTGGCCTGGTAATGCAGGATGGGCAGATGGCCGGCGAGGGCGAAGTTGAGGCGATCGGTCCCGTTGCCGCCGACGTAGGCGAAGGTGAGGTAATTGGCCGGCGAGGTGAAGGGCTGCATCACGTCGTTAAGATCGAGCAGCAGGTCGTCCGGCTTCTTGAGCTTGTTGAGTTGCATGGCGGCGGCGCTCTTGATCATGGACATGAGAATGCCGGCAGCGATTCCATGTCCAGAGACGTCGGCGACATAGGCGTGCCATAAACCGTCGCCCTCGACGAAGTCGAACAGGTCTCCGCCGACTTCACTGCTGGGCACAGAGGTGCCGAAGAGCTCCACGTTGCCGATGGTGTGGTGGCGTGCGGGAACCAGGGCACGATGGATTTCGCCGGCCAGTTTCACTTCCGTCTGGGTGCGAAAGAATCGGGCTCCCTCCTGGCCGAAGAAGATGAGAAAAGCCACGTATCCCGAGACGATGAGGCACATGATGAGAACGCCATTGAGCACCAGCTTCTGCTGCATCTCCGCCGGCGCGAGCGCATGATGGGTCGAGAAGACGTGGGCCATCAGGCTGAACATCAGGGCTTCCAGCACACCGGCAACCGGAAACAACCAGAGCACTCTTCGGGTACCGGCATAGGCCCAGACGATCGCGAAGCCTCCACTGATAAGCGCGCCACAGATGCGCTCCGGGAACGATTGCCATTGAAGGTTCATGCTCACGCTGGCGAGGTTGAGGGCAGCGAAGAGGCTGAAGACGCCGACGAAGAAATAGATCGACGACGAGGTCGGCATCTCTTTCCAATTCTGGGCTTTCGCTTTCCAGGAGCTCATGAGATGTGGGTGGCGGACACCAGTCGCCTTACGCTGCCTCTGAGAGTAACCCATGTGCGGCGAGCGGACGGGGAAAGTTGATAGTCTGGAGAATATTTGAGCCCGGTACTGGCCTCGGAGTTGCGCAGAATCAACAGCCGGAAGGCGCCTGGAACGCAGGTGTTACGGAACTATGACGTTCCGTTCGCCCGGACCTGCTTCTGAGTCCTGTAGGTTGAAGATATGAGTTCCTCCGCAACGCCTCACGAAGTCGGTCCCCGGAACGCCGTCACTGCCAGCCACGATGAGAATGGCGCCTGGAAGATCAACTGGATTCCGGCGATCACGCTGGCCATTTTCCACCTTGGAGCCATTGCCGCTCTCTTTTTCTTCAGCTGGACCGGGTTGATTCTGCTGGTCGTCACCTACTGGCTGACGGTCGGTGTGGGCGTGGGCACCTGCTATCACCGACTGCTGACGCATCGCGGGTACCAGGTTCCCAAGTGGCTGGAGTATAGTCTCGCCGTCATCGCTACGATGGCGCTCGAAGGCGGCCCGATTTCGTGGGTGGCGCTGCATCGTCAGCATCATCAGTTTTCCGACAAGGACGGCGATCCCCATTCGCCGCGCGAAGGCATGTGGTGGGCGCACCTGCTATGGATGGTGACCGGCGCTTCTTCTCACAGCGAAACAGACGCGCTGGCGCGGTATGTTCCGGATCTGGCAAAGGATCGGTTCTACGTTCTGCTGAGCCGCTACCACTGGGTCCCCCTCACGCTGGCAACGGCAGCGGTGCTGGTGGTCTTCGGTTCATTGCATGGCTGGGCGTTCGGCTGGGGGTGCGTGCTGTGGTTCCTGTGCCTGCGGGTGACGCTGGGACATCACGGGACGTGGTTCGTCAACTCTGCGACGCACAAATGGGGCACACGGCGGTATGCGACTCGCGATGATTCACGGAACAGCTGGTGGGTGGCCCTGCTGACCTTTGGCGAGGGATGGCACAACAACCATCACGCGCATCCGACGGCGGCACGCCACGGGATGACCTGGTACGAGATTGACATGAACTGGATGCACATCTGGACATTCCGCACGCTGGGGCTGGCCAAGAAGGTGCAGCTGGTGAAGGCGCCTGGGATCGGGGATACCACGCCGGCAGTGGTCGCGGGAGATTAGCTAGCCGTCAGTTGGCGTCAGAGCCATTTCCACTGCTGCCTTCAGAGGAGGTAGATCGTCAGCGATCGTATTCCATACGGTCTCGACATCCACGCGGTCATATTGATGCCGCAGCCAATTACCGATACCTCGAATATCGCGCCACGGAACACCAGGGCAGGCCGCTTCGGCATCGCCGCCCATCCTGATTGCCGCTTCGCTAATGATCAGTAACTTGCGCTCCACGGCTGCCTGGGTCTTTGCATCCTCGGTGTAGGCAGCGAGATCCATCCCGCTCGTAAAATCCTCGATGAAATTGATACTCACGAAGATCTCGCGCAGTTGTGACTGTGGGTCTCTAAAAGGCAAGAACGGACTCGCGGACAAGCTCCTGCCGGACGGGCTCTTTCATCGAGTCGGCAGGTGAAAGGTCCACTCTTACCCCAAGCAGATCAGCCAGTCGATTTTCCAGATGCGCCATGCCGACCAGGGTACGACGCTTTGATTTATCGAAATCTGCCATGAGATCGATGTCGGAATCCGCGGAAGACCCGCCGCGGGCGACGGACCCAAAGAGGCGCAGATGTACAATCCCGGCAGCCCTAAGTTCCGGCTCGTGTTCGCGCAATTTCTCGATTACCGAGACCTTGTCCATGTCGAAACTGTGCCACAAGTATCAGTAAGAATGCAAAGAGATCAGACGAACGTTTTCCGCCGGCAACCATGTCCACTTCTGGAATAGCTGCTCCCGGAATATTCGCAGGCGGTTACCTCGCCACGACGATCTCTAAGTCACCGTATTCGTTGCTGCAACCTTGGCGTACCAATGTCCGGAGTCTTTGATGATTCGCTTTTGCTTGTCGTTGAAGTCGACATACACCAGTCCGAAGCGCTGCGAGTAGCCTTCGGCCCACTCGAAGTTATCCATCAGGCTCCAGCAGTGATAAGCGCGGACCGGGGCTCCGTCCTGAATTGCGCGCGCCAGTTCGCTCAGGTAACTGCGCAGGTAGGCAATGCGCTTCTGGTCGGAGATGTGGCCGTTGGCATCGGGCTTCATGTTGTAGGCAGCGCCGTTCTCGGTGATCTCGATGGGCAGGTTGCCGGTTTCGCGAGCCATGCGGGTAACGATGTCGTAGAAGCCGTGCGGGTAGATATCCCAGTCGTTGTCGGATTTCTCATCAGGACCGGTGGCCCAGTCAGCGCGGGCATTGAGGCCGGGAATATTGACGCCTTCTGGCGCGTCGTGAATGGTGAAGCGGGTGTAGTTGTTGAGGCCGATGAAGTCGAGGGGAGCGCGCATGATCTTCTCATCGCCGGGGCGAAAGCCGAGCAGTTCGGCCTGCTGCTCGGGCGGCAGAACGCCTTCGGGATAGCGGCCCTTGAGGGCGGTATCCAGAAACCAGAGATTGAGGAAGCGGTGATAGCGTTCGGCTGCGGCGCGGTCGCCCATGGTATCGCTGGCCGGGATCATGGGCGAGACGTCAAAGGCTCCCGCCGACCTGAAGCTTGGCATTGGCGCTTTTCAGCGCGCGGAAGGCCTGCCCCTGCGCAAGGTTGACGGTGTGGGTGGCCTTGAGGAAGGCCATCGGCTCCTTGCGGCCGGGCGCGTGGATGCCGTCGAGATAGCCGACGCCGGTGAAGGTCTTCGGCTCATTGAAGATGCCTATGTGCGAGAAGCGGTCGCCGAGAGAATGCGCGACGATGGATACATATTCCGTGAAGCGCTCGGCGGTGTCGCGGTTGGGCCAGCCGCCGGCATCTTCGAGCGGTTGCGGCAGATCCCAGTGGTAGAGCGTGGGCAGCATGCGCAGGTTGGCGGCTGCGAGCGCATCGGTGAGGCGCTTGTAGTAGTCCAGACCCTTCTGATTGGCGGGACCGCGGCCGTTCGGCTGAATGCGTGTCCAGGCGAGCGAGAAGCGGTAACTCTTGATGTTGAGCTGCTTCAGCAGGGCGATGTCGTCCTTATAACGGTGGTAGCTGTCGCAGGCTACGTCGCCGTTGTCGCCATTCTTGATCTTGCCCGGCGTGTGGGCGAAGCGGTCCCAGATGGATTCGGTCTTGCCGTCCTCTTTCCACGCGCCTTCGACCTGGTAGGCGGCGGTGGCGGATCCCCAGAGAAAGCCGGCCGGAAACTGGGCGGCTGATTTGTCGGCTACCTCGGCCAGGGAAGCAAAGGCAAAGCCGCTGCGCGCGGCAAGTGCGCTGGCAGTCAAGGCTAACGTGGAGTTCTGCAGAAAACGGCGACGGTTCATGGGTTCCTCTTCAGTCAAACGTTTTATCACGCGGAATACGTGGTTTGTCGAGGGTTTTGTTACAGGGACGGACCGTTGGGATGTAGAGCTTGGATTGTGGGTCAAGGGTTCATGTTTTCCCACCCTTCGCAAACTGCGCGAAGGATGGGGCACCCGGCTTGGGCGACCCGGGTTGGGTGAGGGTTGCCGCTATCGGGCGGCGCGGACTGCGGCTGCGAGTTCTTCGAGGGTGGAGCGGGTTTCTTCCCAGCCGAGGCAGGCGTCGGTGATGCTCTGGCCGTAGACCAGGGGCTTGCCGGGGACAAGCGGCTGCGCACCGGCGACCAGGTTGCTCTCGATCATGACGCCCATGATGCGGCGGTCTCCACCGGCAGATCTGTGCGGCGATGTCGCGGGCGACCAGAGGCTGGCGGCGGTGGTCCTTCTGACTGTTGGCGTGGCTGCAGTCAATCATGATGCGGGGCGGAACTCCTGCCTTCTGCATCTGCTGCGCCGTGTCTTCGACCGAGGCTGCGTCGTAGTTCACCGTGCCGCGGCCGCCACGGAGGATGATGTGGCAGTCGGGATTGCCGCTGGTGAAGAGGATGGCGGACTGGCCATACTTGGAATGCCCCAGGAACGTGTGAGCATGGCTGGCGGACAGAATGGCATCGATGGCGATCTTGACATTGCCGGAGGTGCCGTTCTTGAAGCCGACCGGGCAGGAGAGTCCGGAGACCAGTTCGCGATGGCCCTGGCTTTCCGTGGTGCGGGCGCCGATGGCTCCCCAACTGACCAGGCCGGCGGTGTATTGCGGGGAGATCATGTCGAGGAACTCGGTGCCGGCGGGAACGCCCATCTCCGCCAGATCGAGCAGCAGGCGGCGCGCCATGCGCATGCCATCGTTGATGCGGAAGGATTCGTCGAGATAGGGATCGTTGATGAGCCCCTTCCAGCCCAGGGTGGTGCGTGGCTTCTCGAAGTAGACGCGCATGATGATGCGCAGCTCACCCGAGAACTCGGCCATGGCGGTCTTGAGCAGGGCTGCATATTCGCGGGCGGCCCGGGTGTCGTGTATGGAGCAGGGGCCAACCACGGCAAGCAGGCGACGGTCCGTGCCGGCGAGGATATTCACGATCTCGTCGCGGGCCTGGAAGACGGTGGCGGAGGCCTGTTCGGTGACCGGCATTTCCTCTTCAAGAAAGACCGGGGGCAGAACGACCTTGGTCCCTTTTATGCGGAGATCATCTGTGGGATAAAACATGCGCTCTCTTGCGTATCAAGCCGTCGAACCCGGTGGAGGATCGCGGTCACTTTCTCAATGTTTGCGGTTTCCATTGTTAGGGTAACAGTTCGAGCGAACGCCGGTTCGGTTCCGAGGAGCGCGGCCTATTAGCGAGCTAGCGGCGCTTGAGAGCCTCGAGTTCGTCGAGGGTGCGCGGCCAGTCGGAACCGAGCAGCCGGGAGAGGCTGCGGTCGGCGAGGACCTTGCCTCCCGTCTGGCAGGTCGGGCAGTAGTTGGTCTCGTTGTCGGCGTAGCGGATGCGCTGCACCGGCGCACTGCATCGAGGGCAGGGCTCGCCATAGCGCCCATGGACCGCCATTCCTTTGCGGAATGCGGTGACCTTCTCGGGAAAACTCTTGTCCGCCTCGGCCTCCAGCTCATCCATCCAGGCCTGAATGGTCGCGCGCGTAGCAGCGTAGAGGCGCTCCCACTCCTGCGGCTGCAGCTTGTGCGTCTGTGCCGAAGGACGAGAGTTGGGCCGCATGCAGGATCTCGTCGGAGTAGGCATTGCCGATCCCGCTCAGCACGCGCGGATCGGTAAGGGCGCGCTTGAGCGTGCGGTTCTCAGCCATGAGGGCGTCCCGGAACGACTCCGGAGTGGCGGAGAAGATGTCGATGCCGCCGGGGTCGAGGCGATTGCAGTCCCTCTTCGCCGCTCACGATGTATAAGGACGCGCGACGCTTGCTGCCGGCTTCCGTGAGAACCAGGCTGCCGTGTGAGAAGTCGAAGGCGGCGAGTTGATTGCGGCCGGCGAGCTTGGCGCCGGGCGCGCGCCAATGAAGGCGGCCAGCAATCATCAGGTGGAGCACCACCCAGAGATCGCCCTCCAGACCGATGGCAATGCGTTTGCCGACCCGGCGCAACTCACGCACGGTACGACCTTCGACGGCTTCGAGCGGCGGTTGCGCCGTGCGCAGCAGAAACGCACTCGCGATGCGAATTCTCTCCAGCGGGTGGCCGACGATACGTGCCTCCAGCGCGCGGAGGTAAGCGGCGATGTCGGGCAACTCAGGCATGCCTATCAGATTGCAGGCGAGCAGCCGGGGTTTGCAAGTGATTCGCGGTAGCCGTGCGCGCCGACTTAGCAGCTCTTAGTGGAGAGCCCCTGGGTCCCGGTCAAGTAACGTGGGTTCATAGGCGAGGTGTGACTGCGGGATGTGGCGAGGTCTCGGCGGGTTACGCGTGCGGGTAAGGCGGGTTAGGACTTGGGGGTAAGTAGTCACTCATAAGATTGACAGGTCAGAAACTAACGAACGTGTAAACTTAGGTTCGACCTACTTTCTCCGGGGGACGATGGCTTGCAATTCCACCCATTCGACGAGGACTATCTCGGCAGGCTAAGGGCGGGTGACGCCCGGACGGAAGCACATTTCGTCTCCTACTTCAGTGAACTGATCCAATTGAAGCTACGGTCGCGACTGAACTCAAGAGACGCGATCGAGGATGTGAAGCAGGAGACCTTTGCGCGGGTGCTCACGTCGATCCGCAACGAAGGCGGCGTGAAGCATGCCGAGCGGCTCGGCGCGTTTGTGAACACGGTTTGCAATAACGTCCTGCTGGAATATTACCGTTCGCACTCGCGCACGGAATCGATCGACGACCATGAAGATACCAGCTTCCCCTCTCGCAAACCGGACGCACTGAGCGGACTGATGGTGAAAGATGCGCAGCGCGTGGTAAGGGAGATACTGGACAAGTTAGCCGAGCGCGACCGCAAGTTGCTGAAGCTGGTGTTTCTAGAGGAGCGCGACAAGGATGAGGTGTGCCGGGAACTCTCAGTCGACCGCGAGTACATGCGGGTCCTGATCCACCGCGCCAAGAAGTCATTCAAAGCATTCTATGAGAATCAGTCCGGGCCTCGGCGGGTTTTGTAGCCCAGTCCTGCGGCCTTCTGCCATCCAGACTACAAAGCAGTTCGCGTAGTCATTCAGGCGCGTCCTGATCCTCCGCCGTCTCGTCCCTTAAGCGATGCCCTTCGCCTCTCTCGTGAAGTGCGAGAAATGGGCGGGGCGGCCGCTCCACGGCGCGCGCAAGTTAACGATATTTCTGCATCAGGGCAGGAGCACAGGTTGCGTAGTAGAGTGGACTAAACCGTTTTTTGGTAACAAATCTGGCGTGCTGCCTCGCCAGGAGCATGGGCTGGGTAATCGAAGCGGCAGGAACCTCTTGCGATGGCGAAAAGCAAAACGCAAAGCCAGGAAGATAACGGTCGCGTGAATCTGAAGAAGCTATCAGAGTTACTCGATCTATCTCAAACGACCATTTCTCTGGTACTCAACGACTCACCGACTGCCAAGTCGATCCCTGCGCACACCAGGGAACGTGTGTTTGCTGCGGCGAAGAAGTTCCACTACCGGCCAAATTACTTTGCGCGGTCGCTCAGAAGCAAACGCAGCATGGCTGTGGGCGTGCTGGCGCCGAACCTGAGTGAAGGCTATCTTACCCTGGTGTTGAATGGCGTCGAAGAGCATCTGATCAAGTCCCATTACTTCTACTTCACCGCCAGCCATTTCTGGAAGCAGGAGTTGATCGAAGAATATCCGCGCATGCTGATGGAGCGCGCAGTGGATGGCTTTCTTCTGCTGAACACGGGTGCGGACATCGACCTTCCTCTGCCGACCGTGGCCATCTCCGGGCATATTCAGCGACCCGGGACTTCAAACATCATCCTCAATCACGAGAAGGCCGCGGAACTGTCGCTCGGACATCTGTACGAGTTAGGCCACCGAAAGATGGCCTTTATGCGCGGACCTGAACTTATCCCCGACTCCGACTTTCGCTGGCGCAGCACCATGCAGGTCGCGCGGCGACTCGGACTCAGAGTTACATCCGAGTTATGCCTCACGCTGCAGGCGGATACCTGGTCGCCCGAATTAGGGTATGACATGGTGAAGAAGTTACTCACCCGCAGTCGCGATTTCACTGCGATCTCGTGCTTCAACGACATCACCGCGATCGGCGCCATCCGTGCCATTCAGGATGCGGGGCTCACCGTTCCGGGAGACATCTCGGTGATAGGCTTTGACGATGTGATCAGTGCCGCCTATCTCAAGCCGAGCCTGACCACCATCCATCAGCCGCTGCATGATATGGGCAATGAAGGCGCACGCATTCTCCTGGACAAGATCGCGCATCCGGCGAAGGAGTTCGCAGCGGAGATCGTGATGGAACCGACACTCACCGTTCGCGAGTCGACTGGGCGCGTGGCCGTAGCATCCAAGAAAACACGACGGAAGAATGCGCTGGAGCAACCTGCCTAGCTGCCGAGAGGGTCGCGGCTACTCCCCATGATTTTTTCAGAGGCAGCAGGGTGCTGTCCTGCTGCGGGAGCACTTGCGCCCTCGGGCGGTTCCCTGGCGGGATCTGCGCAAGTCGGCGCCAGGATCTTCCACAAGCCGGTGCAGCAACTACACTCGCTGGTTGAAGTTTGGACAGTGGATCGGGTAGCAAGAATCAGGAGCAAAGACTGCAATGTTCAGGAAAATGGTTTCACTCGTTGTGTTTACCGCCGCACTGTTGGTAACGGCGGGCGCGCAGGAGCAGAAGGTCGTACTCGACCACAATGGCGCTACGATCGTTCTCGAGCCCTACGCGCCAAATATCATTCGCGTGACGTTGAGCAAGCAATCGGAGCCTGCGCTGGCGGGACCCGGATTTGGTTTTATCGCAAAGCCTGAATCGGCCGGCTGGAGCCACGCGAAAGACGAGACAGGGGAGGTCTACCGATCGTCGCGCCTGGTGGTCACCGTAGCGGCCGATCATCCCAGTAAGCCAGTTCCCACCCAGGTGGATATCTCCAAATTCTTCAATGGCTCGGCTCCCGGGGCGCACATCGTGATTGCAACGCCTGAGGGCAAGACGCTGCTGGATATGGAAGGATGGGCGATGTCTGTGCCCAATCACAAGGATGGCAATGCCGATGTGCTCTACGATCGTCGGCCGACGGACGCGCCATTTTTCCAGGTCGGCGCAGATTTTCGTTCGCCTGCCAACGAACACTACTACGGTCTGGGCCAGAACCAGGAGGGCTATCTGGATCATCGCGGCCACACCATGCAGTGCTGGCATAACTACACGGCGACTGGCGGACCGACGGTCTGTGTTCCCTTTCTCGTGAGTAACCTTGGCTACGGCATGATCTGGGATAACCCTTCGCGCACGACCATTGAGCCCGGGTTCAATGAACGAATCAAGTGGACTTCGGAAGTCGGCGACCGCGTATCTTTCTTTGTGATTGCAGGCAAAGCGACCGATGAGATTTACCAGGGTTATCGCTTGCTCACCGGAGCCACACCCCTCCTTCCCAAGGCCGCTTACGGCTTTATCCAGTGCAAGCAGCGGTACAGCTCGCAAGAGGAAGTGATGGCGGTGGCCAATGGTTATCGGGAGCGCCACTTACCCGCCGATGTAATCGTGGTGGACTGGTTCTATTACACGAAGATGGGTCAGATGGATATGGATCCGGCCAAGTGGCCCGATCCAACGGCGATGAATAAGAAGCTGCACGATATGGGCTTTCAGACCATGATCAGTGTGTGGCCGCGATTTACTCCGGGCAGCCGGTACTATGACTTACTGCTCAAGAATAACTGGTTTGAACACTTGGCCGACGGCACGCCGACCAATGGGCTGCCTTACGATCGAGCGGGCTCCGACATCGACACGACCAATCCAGAAGCGGCACGGTGGTACTGGGATACGATTCGCAAAGACCTGGTGAGCAAAGGGTTCGATTCCTTCTGGGCAGACGAAACGGAGCCGGACCTTCCGCCGAACGGGAGTTACTGGAAGATTGGGCCGGGAACTCGTTACTACAACGTGTTTCCTTTGTTCCATACAGCGTCGATCTACGATGGATTCCGCCGCGATCTCCAGCAGCGCGCGCTGATTCTCTCGCGCGATGCGTACCTGGGTTCGCAGCGGAACGGCACCATCATGTGGTCCTCGGATATCTCTCCGACCTGGGATACGCTGAAGCGCCAGATCCCGACGGGTCTTGATTTCTCGGCGAGCGGATTCGCGTATTGGAGCAACGATACGGGAGGTTGGCAGTATCTGCCCGCGGAGCATCACTCTGCGCACCCACCGCTGATCGACGCGTCGGACGCGCGCGCCACGGTTGGCGGTTACGAAGACTATGCCGAGCTGTACACTCGCTGGTTTGAGTATGCGACGTTTCTGCCCATCTTCAGAACGCATGGGAGCCGGACTTATAACGAAGTCTGGTCTTATGGCAAACAGGCTGAGCCGATCCTGGAGAAATACCTGAAACTGCGTTACGAATTGATGCCGTACATCTATTCGCTCGGCTACCATACCTATGAGACCGGCGCACCGATCATGCGGGCACTGTTTATGGATTTCCCGGACGATCCTAAGGTAGCCGACCTCGGTGACGAATATATGTTTGGCCCGGCGTTCCTGGTCGCACCGATCACAGACCAGGGAGCGACTCACCGGGAGGTGTACTTACCCGCCGGCTCCGACTGGTATAACTACTGGACCAACGAGCGAGTCAAGGGCGGACAAACGCTGACCGTCGAGGCGCCGATCGACCAGATACCCCTGTTTGTCCGGGCAGGATCGATTGTTCCCGTCGGAGAACAGATCGAGAGCACCAGCCAGGAGCAAAAGATCGCCAAGGTGAAAGTGTACTCCGGGAGCCAACGCGGATTTCGCCCTCTATGACGATGACGGCAGAACTTATGCGTATGAGAAAGGCGATAGCAAGATTACCCATCTCCATTGGGATGAGCAATCTGGAAAGTTGAATCACGAAGGAGCGCAGGCGTGGCAGGCACCTGACTCTGAGATGCTGCAGGTTATCGGCCGATAAGTGAGTTACTAAGCCATTTGGGGTTCGAAGTTCACGAAAGGCTAATTGGCTACTATGACACTTAAGTAAGATAGATCCGGATAAAATGTAATTGCCGACTCGCCGAAGCAGAACGTTTATGCCTATACTTGATAGATACGAGTTGTATCTGAAGAACGGGCGCAACGATCGATCGCCTGGGGTTGTAGCCCGGAACCTCAAGATCAAGAATGGAGCAACAGCTACATGGCTATGAACAGCGTAGTGCAAGAAATTGAAGAAGAGATAGCCCGGTTACAGCAGGCGAAAAGGCTGCTCGAGGGTGGCCCGCTCAATGCTCCCGGACGCAAGTCCTCAGATGCGGTTAGTAAAAGGGGCGCACGAGGCACGCGCACGCTGAGTGCCGCTGGCAGGAAAGCCATTGCAGCCGCACAGAAGGCGCGCTGGGCAAAAGTTCGCAAGGCACAGAGGGCAGCGTCTCCATCCGCATAAGAGACTCCAGAGACGACCAAGGGTCCCGTTGCAATGCGGGACCCTTCGTTTCTTTGTGTTAGTGCCAAGAATTCTGCGCAAGTGGTAGTTATGGTCAGTTATGCGAGCAATTCTGGTAACCGCGCCTGGGGAAGCTGATCAACTCGCGATCGGCGAGACCCAAACTCCTCAACCCGCACCGAATCAGCTTCTGCTTCGTGTTGCCGCGGCGGGGCTCAACCGAGCCGATCTCTTGCAGCGCCGCGGCCATTACCCGCCCCCTGCTGGAGTCTCTGAGGTTCTGGGGCTTGAGGTCTCCGGCCACATTGCCGCCATAGGATCGCAGGTGGACTCGCGCTGGCAAATAGGCGATGCCGTTTGCGCGTTGCTGGCCGGCGGCGGATATGCGGAATATTGTGTCGCTCCGGCGGAGCAGTGTCTCCCCGTTCCCGCGCACGCTCCCTGGTCGATTGGGCCGCTTTGCCCGAGGCTGTTTTTACTGTCTGGGCCAATCTCTTTGAGCCTCGCAAGCTGTTCCCTGGCGAACGCCTGCTGATTCAAGGCGGCAGCAGCGGCATTGGTACGATCGCGATCCAGGTCGCCCGGGAGTTTGGTGCGCACGTGGTAAGTACAGCGCGGAACCGCGGCGAAGTGTCGCGCATGCGATCGATCTGGGTTGCGAGCGTGCGTTCAACTATCGCGAAGAAGATTGGGCCGCCGGCGTTCTCGATTGGTCGGGCGGCAGGGAATGGACGTCATCCTCGATATGGTTGGCGGCGATTACTTCCCCAGGCACCTGGCGCTGCTGGCCACCGATGGGCGTTTGATTCACATCGCCCATGGCAGCGGCAACAAGGTGGAACTCGACCTGAGTACGTTGATGCGCAAGCGACTGGTCGTGACGGGGTCTACCCTGCGTTCGCGGCCGGTAAGTGAGAAGCGCGTCTTGCGCGACTCCATCGAGCAACAGGTATGGCCCAGCTTCTTGAGCGGGCGATTGCGGCCGGTTATCGATTGCCATCTTTCCTTTGGCCGAGGCTGCGGAGGCGCATCGGCGGATGGAACGAGGAGAACATGTCGGCAAGATCTTGCTGCGGATGGAGTAGGTTCGCAACTGATTCCCCCTGACGATCGCCCCAAAGGTTTAACGAGCGGTTTTGCACCCGGCGAAATTCGTGAAGCATTCCCGGCGACCGGGGCTGGTGGAAATGCTAACCTCTTGTTATTGAGTTTTCCCCATGCCATTGAATCCTATTCCCGAGCCCATTAGCGCGGACCTGAGTGCACGTTCAGGCCTGATCCCCTTACCAGCGGCTCACGCTTCGTTCGCGCCTGTCTGCGTCAGCCTGTCGACCGCACGCCGGTGTGGTTTCTACGGCAAGCGGGGAGATATATGGCCGAGTACCAGGCTGTGCGCCGTCATCATACGCTGCTTGAGATCTGCAAGAAGCCGCAACTTGCGGCCGAAGTGACCATCACAGCGGCCGAAAAGCTGGACGTGGATGCGGCAATTATTTTCGCAGACCTGCTGCTGCCGTTCGAGTGCATGGGCCTGGATTTCGAGTTTCAGGCAGGTGAAGGGCCGGTCGTGCATCACCCGGTGCGGACGGTGGAAGATATTCAGCGACTGAGGACCGATCGGGCTGTGGAGCTGAGTTATGTGGCTGAGGCGATCGATAAGGTGGTCACGCATTTCAAAGATCGCATTGGGATCATCGGTTTCATCGGCGCGCCGTTCACTCTGGCGAGTTACATGATTGAAGGCGGCGGGTCACGCAACTACATTCACACCAAGACGCTGATGTACCGCAACCCGAGTGCGTGGAGAGCACTGCTGGAGAAGCTCGTCGTGGTGCTGCGCGAGTACGCGGCGCAACAGGTCGACCGCGGGCGCAGACGTGATCCAGATATTCGATAGCTGGGCAGGCGCCTTGAGCATTGCAGACTATCGCGAGTTCGTGCTGCCGATTACCCGGACGCTGGTGCGCGAGGTGCAGGCGCTGGGTGTTCCCGTCATTTACTTCGGAGTGGACACTGCCAGCCTGCTGCCTTCCATGCGCGAGACGGGAGCGGATGTTCTCGGGCTCGACTGGCGAACCCCGCTCGATGACGCATGGCGGAAGCTGGATTATTCCTGCGCGGTTCAAGGCAATCTTGATCCAATTACTCTTTTCGCGAACCCGGAGCTGATTCGCGAGCGTACTCGACAGATCCTGACGGAAGCGGCAGGAAGGCCCGGGACACATCTTCAATCTCGGGCATGGAATCGTTCCCGGCACTCCGGTCGAGCATGTGCAGCAGGTGGTGAAGTTCGTCCGCGAATTCGTACCTGCCGGAGGCACACTTGGCTAGAACGGAAAAGCTGGCAGTGCTGCTCCTGGCACATGGGACGCCCGACGCGCTCGCCGAGATTCCCGAGTATCTAAGCAACGTAACCGGCGGCAGACCGATGCCCGCGAGTGTGATCGAGGAGATCCAGCATCGCTACTCCCTGATTGGGCATAGCCCTTTGACCGCGCTGAGTCTGCGCAGGGGCGGCTGGTGTCGAGGCACTCGGGCTGCCGGTTTATGTCGGAATGCGGAACTGGAAGCCTTATATTTCGGATGTGGTGCAACAGATGCGTGCCGATGGGGTAACGGGCGCGGTGGCCATCTGCCTGGCTCCGCAGAACTCGCGAACGAGTGTGGGCCTGTATCGCAGGGTACTGCTGGCAGCCACGGGCGACGACATTGCCGTCGAATTTGTGGCGGGCTGGGCGGATCATCCGCAGTTGACAGAGGCCTTTGCCGAGCGGCTGCGACCGGTGCTGGAGCGCGTCAGCGAGAATACGGCACCCAGTTTCCGGTGCTCTTCACCGCGCACAGCGTGCCCTGCAGAACGATTCAGGTTCAGCCTCGGCAGCTCCGGGGCAATCGGCCGCCGCTGGCGGAAGGCCGGCCGATGCCGCGACCCGGATCCGGACCCTTACCCGGTAGAGGCCAAGCACACGGCTGCGCTGGTGGCGGAACAATGCGGACTCGCTCCCGACCGATGGGTCTTCGCCTTTCAAAGCCAGGGAATGTCGGGCGGTCCGTGGATTGGTCCTACGGTAGAAGACACGCTTACCGCGTTGCATGGCGGCGGGGCGAGGCGGTGGTGCTGCAGCCGATCGGTTTCTTGTGCGACCACGTGGAGATTCTGTATGACGTGGATATCGCTTTTCGCGAGTATGCGCAGCAACTTGGAATGCACCTGGATCGTCCCGAGTCGCTGAACGGATCCCCGCAGCTTGCGGCCGCCATCGCCGACCTGGCCAGGCAAGGCCTGGAGCGCTTGACGGCGCGATTCGCGGAAAGCGCGTGAGCTCGGAACTGGGCGCGGTTCGGCGTCCGCGTCGCGGTCGTGGGCGGTGGCATCAGCGGAGTGGCCACCGCCTATCAGATTGCCCTGGAACAGGCCGAGCATCCGGTCGAATGTGTCCTGTTCGAATCTTCCGATCGCCTGGGCGGCATTGTCGAAACTCGTCGCAGCCACGGTTTCGTGATCGAATGCGGTCCCGATTCGTGGGTGACGGAGAAGCCCTGGGCTCGAGAGCTGGCCGTTGAACTTGGGCTCGAAGACGCAGATCATCCCCTCGAACGACCACCAGCGCCGCACCTACCTGCTCGACGGACGAGCAGCTGATTCCCATGCCCGATGGCATGCGGATGATGGTGCCCGACCGACTTCGATGCATTGGAGAGATCGCCGCTGTTTTCCGCCGAGGCGCTGCGCGCATATCGCGAGGAACCGGAGCGAGCCGCGGAGTTGAAGAGGCTTCGCAATCGCTGCTCGATCAGGACGAATCGGTGGCCAGCTTTTGTCCGCCGGCATTTTGGCGAGGAAGTCGCCAGACAAAATTGCAGGACCCCTGTTGGCGGGTGTCTTCGGTGGGAGCGTCGAGAACCTGAGCGTGCGCTCTGTGATGCCCGCCTTCGTCAAGATGGAACGCGAGCACGGCAGCCTGGTAGAGGCTCTGCGTCGGCAGGTGCGCAGCGATCGAGGCGCTTCCTCTGTTTTCACTACGCTGACGATGGGGTTGGGCGCGCTGGTGGACGGAATGGTCGCGAAGATTCCGGCCGGCTCCATTCGCCTGGGGCAGGAAGTGACGGCGATTCGCAGCTTCGCACAGCAATGGGTGCTCGAAGCAGCAGGTCAGCACGAGACATTCGATGCCGTGGTACTCGCGACGCCTGCCCACGTGACCCGACGCTTGCTTGAGCCGCTGGACTCAACGATGGCTGACCTGTTGAAGATGGAGGCGACCTCGGCCATCGTGGTCGCGCTTGCATTTGCCCCGGCGCAGGCAAGCCAAATGCGAATCCCCCCGGGGTTCGGCTTTCTGGTGCCGCAAGGAACAGGCAGCGCGAGTTCTCTGCTTGCGTGCACGTTTGTCGACCAGAAGTTTTCGCACCGCGTGCCCGAAGGTGGAGCGCTGCTGCGCGGTTTCTTCGGAGGTGAGCAGGCTGTGGGTTTGCTGGAGGAGTCGGACACAGACCTGCTCGCGCGGACGCTCACGGAACTGCGCCGTATCCTGGGCCCGATTCCCGAGCCGGATGAGTGGCTGGTGCGTCGTTGGCCCAGGTCTCTGCCCCAGTACTCTGTGGGACATCAGGCGCGCATTGCTGCGTTGGAGAGCCGTTTGGACGATTATCCCGGGCTTCTGCTGGTGGGAAATGCGTATCACGGCGTGGGTCTGCCTGATCTCATCCGCGACGGGAGAGCAACGGCATCGCGCGTGGTGCGGGACCGGTCTTCTCGTAAGTAGCCTGCCCTGTTGCACATCCGTAACACAGCCAGCTATCCGGCTGAACAATTGTGTTAATTCTTTCAATCTGAAGGGCAACCAGGCCGAGGGAACACGAACTCCCACTTATTACGGGGAGCAATCCCTACGGAGGTAGTATCCATGTCAAATCCTCAGCAGTCAGGATCTCAGCACGATCAGCAGGGCAATCAAGGGCAGAAGCAGAACGATCAGAAGAGCGGGCAACAACAGCAGCATGACGCCGGGAAGTCCGGTCAGCAGCAGGGCGGCGCTCCAGGCAAGCAGGGCGACACGTCCCGGCAGGGGAATCGCTAGCCCACCATCGCACGCGAGGGAGTCGCGATCTCGACCGCGGCTCCCACCGAAGCATCTCTCTGCAGCTCGCATCTTCTAATTCTGACGAATTAGCCATTCGATGTAACGCTTCCCTCAGAAACAGCACTATGCCAACAGACGTACGGATGCTATGAGGTTGCTGCCGATGATCTCTCTGGTAAACGCGCTGTTTGGATGCACGCACAAACGCCTGACCTTCCCGATGACTCCGCGCGCGTTCGCGAGACGAGGGAGAGGCTGCCGCAGACACTTATGTGGCGTGCCTGCGGTGCGGTCGCGAATTCCCTTACGACTGGAACAGAATGAAAGTCGTGGATACGCGGCAAGGGCTATGCCCTGGCCCCGCGATCTCTGGCGCCGCGACCTGACGACCAGCGCCCGAATGTAGCCTGATCGCTCGCTGCGAATTCTAATTCCCTGCGCCATATCGGATCAAACTCCCGAATTGACCGGCCTGCCGTGCGTTGCTGCATGGCGACGATCCTGCCATTGAGTGAATCAACCCCGCCCACCCGGCTTAACCCGCAAATCGCTTTCTTTCGGAACCATTCCGGGACAACCCGCGTATCTCTGGTGACGAAAACCTCGAGCACCGCGAAATGAGTTCGCTCGTGTACCGGCGGCACATCGGGCGGAGCGGCTGCAGGTATATAGTTCGGGGCGAGCGAGGAGAGACTCCATGAGCAAGGGTTCCTGGAAAGTTATCTGCATGGTGGCGGTGACCTGCGGCGCGATGGTTTCATTTGCGAGCACCAAGCCGGCCGCGACGGACGACGGCAACGCAGTGGTCATCATCTTCAAGGATGGCCATCAGCAAAAGTTTCCCGTGGCGGCCATCGCGCGCATGGAATTCAGATCGGCTGCCGGCATAGCCTCGCCAATCTCGTTGCCTTCCGCCGCGGTACCCGGCCGGGGACACTACCTGGGCAAGTGGCTGGTCGGAGATGGAAACGGCAGCACCTTCTACATCACGCTCGAGGAGGACGGGCACGCGGCGAAATCGGTGGGCGCACAGCATGGGACGTGGAGCTACGTGGATGGAGAGGCTCACATCGCCTGGGACGATGGCTGGCACGACGCCATTCGCAAGGTGGGCGGCAAGCACGAGAAGTTCGCGTTCGCGCCGGGCAAGCAATTTTCCGATTCGCCCTCCAATGTCACGGAAGCGCAAAATACAAGTCCACGACCGATCTAGGCCGAGCACGCCTCGAACACGTGCTCTCCGGTGGAGGCGAGCCTAGCATGCCGCCATCGAATAGTTACGGAAGCTTGACCGTCAGTGCGGTGCCGTCGTAGTTCACAGTTTTGGCTGGCTCGGGCGTGAAGGAAAACGGGGTGGGCTTGTCGGGAGCACTGAGCACGATCTGAAAGGTCCGTTTCTCCAGCATTCCCGGGAAGCTTCCGTTGCGCTTGCCGATGGTGAGAGTCTTCGATGGAGTCGTTCCACTCCAGCGGAATCTCTGCAAACGCTCCGTGTTCGTAATCGAAGGTCACGCCTTGATCCTCATACAACGTGAACGCTCCGTTGGCTCCCGTGTAGACAAAGAGCGTCGTCGGGTCGGCGGGTTTCTCCGCGACGTACTGTAGCTCGGGGCCGAAGGGAACGATCGAGCCCGCTCGCACGAAAACCGGAATCTGATCGTAGGGCGCAGAAGCGTTGACGCTGCCGGCGGCGGATTTGCCCGACCAAAGGTCATACCATCCTGCACCAGCTGGGTAAGTACACTTCCCTGCTGCGCTGCTTGTATTCCGTAACAGGCGCCACCAGGAATGCCGGGCCGAACATGTATTCATCGGTCAGTTCCCGGGCACGCGCATCGTTGGGGAAATCCATGACCAGGGGCCGCATGATGGTCGAGTCCCGCTGCGTAACTGCTCCGGCCAGCGAATAGACGTAGGGGAACATGCGGTAGCGCAGGCGATCGAACTTCAGTTCCGCTTGATAGGCGGGAGTATTGTCGCCAAGCGTCCACATTTCGCGAGGCCGCACCTCACCGTGCACACGCAACAGCGGACAGAAGGTGGCGAACTGGAACCAGCGGGTGTTGAGCTCTCTCCACTCCTCATCATCTTCTGGCTTAGGCGTTTTGGCGCCGAACTTCCGCTGCATCGTGTAACCGCCGGCATCCATAGTCCAGTACGGCACCCCGGAGATACTCATGCCGAGACCGGCAGCAATCTGCTTGTACATTGCCGTCCAGGTAGAGGTGATGTCGCCCGACCAACTGGCCGCGGAGTAGCGCTGCTGTCCTGCGAAGCCTGAGCGCGTGAGGATGAACACGCGCTGATTGGGCGCGGCCTCCCGCTGCCCGGTGTAAACGGCTTCGCTGTTCATCAGCGGATAGCCGTTGACCATGCGTGAACCACTGCCCATCGCCGTGGGGTGCATGTGCGTCTCCTGACCTTCGAGGGTCGGCGGCGAAGCTAGCAGATCGGGTTCGGTCGCATCCATCCACCAGGCGTCGATCCCTTTGCTGAAGAGGCGCGTATTGATCTGCGACCAGAAGAGTTTGCGCGCGCCCGCGTTGAAAGCGTCGTAGAAGGTGTACGGAAACCCAATCCAGTCCAGCTGATGTTCCTGAAGATTGGGCTGATAGAGAAAGCCCTTCGCCTGCATCTCTTTCGCATTGTCTGTATTGGGATTGAATTTGCCCCAGACTGAGATCATCAGGTGCGCGTGCTGGTCGTGAATGGATTTGACCCACGCATCGGGATCGGGAAAGCGTGTGGGATCGAACTGATGCGAGCCCCAGGAATCCGGGCGCCAGTATTGCCAATCCTGCACGATGTTGTCGAAGGGAATCTGCCGCCGGCGAAACTCGGCGACCACATCCAGACCCTGCTGCGCTGTCTCGTACCGTTGACGCGATTGCCACAGCCCGAAAGCCCATGACGGCATCATGTTGGCTTTGCCGGTCAGGAATCGGTAACCCGCGATGACTTGATCCGCGCTGGGCCCGTATACGAAGTAGTAGTCGATGCCATCACCAACCTTCGACCATAACGAAGTCGCATTCGTCGCCGACGGTGTCTTCCATTGGAACTGCGAGCGTGGTTTGCTGTTCGCCGTCGGTCTCAATCTTGATGGGGTAGCGATGCCCTGCTTCAAGGTGCAGCTTGACCTGGTCGTTGGAGGTGAGCCAATTTTGCCGCCAATGATGCATGACGGAGCGGTTGTCGATCCAGACGTGGATGCCGCCGTTGGAGTAGGCCTGAAACTGATATTCGCCGGAGACGGGCGCCACGACCGAACCTTCCCATCGCTGGCTCTTGGGCGCCCAGGATCCTTGCGTGGGTTTGAAATTGACCTCGATGTCGGCGGTGCGGGTTGCAGGAGCCGATCCGTCCATTGGTTGAAGTGTGAGGCCGCCGGGTTGACCCGCTCTATCGAGAAGCTGGGCCGCTGGAATCGCAGTGAACTCGCGCAGATCGCCGAAGCGCGTGTACGACGTGTTGTCCCACAGAATTCCATAGCCCCGGCTAGAGACGAGAAACGGCAACGCGATGTTGGTGTTGTGCTGCCAGAGGTCGAGATCGTAACCTTTGATGTCGACAATGCCGAGTTGCTGCTGACCCAGCCCGTAGAGTGACTCGTCCGAGTTCGGCTTCCATTGCTGCTGGATGTGGAAGGTCTTGTCTCCCTGCACCGTTGCTGCTTCAAGACTGCGGCCCGAGTCTGCTTCGGAGAGGATAGGCTTTCCCGCGGCATCCTCAAACCGCACCTGGCCCGTGGAGCGATTTACGTGAACCTGCAGCTTGCCGGTCGTCAGGATTACTTCAGCGGGCGAGGTGGTCGACTTCCACTCCGTCTGGCTTTGCTCGTGCGGTAGCACGTCGATCGAGTGCCGCGAGAAGAACGCGGCCTCAGGCGCAAACGCCACTCGAATGACGGTGTCCGACAGCACCTGCAGACGCAGCGTTCCGGTGGGAAGAGCGAGCTCGATCCCATCCGCCTGCTTGTTGACTTCAGCGGGAGTGGCGGCTTGCAGCGCAGGCAAGAACAGGCCCGATGTCAGTGAAACAATGATCCCTACCCATACTGCAAATCGCTTGGACACACTGCCCTCCCACGGCAACAGATGCTTCGCTTCGACCACAAACGTGAACGCCTATGTATAAACTTCCTGCGCCCCTCGAGCAAGCGGATTGCATGAACTTCCGGCCGCGGTATTTCCGATTCAGGAATTTGCAGCACCTCTAGTTTAACGTTTTAGTTGTGAGTACAATGATCGGCGTGAACACACCGGATCCATGAAAAGGTCGATGGGTTTAGAGGCGCTCCAGCAGACCGACTATGGATTGAACTTCTCTTTCGCCCGCAGGTGCTCAAGGTAGGCGTGGCGACATTCTGAGATTGTGTCCGGTTGCAAAGTGCTGTCCGGATGTCGGGTGGCGACGCGATGCCGGATTGCGTACGGGCTCTACTGAGGCTCGGGGATGCTGCATTTCTTCCCGAAAAATCTGCCCGTAATTCACAATCCGTTCTCATCCAGTGAGCGGCTGTAGACTAGGTTGGCAGGAGAGTCGCAGGAGGACATATGGCGGACGAACTCGATCAGAAATCCAGCTTGAATGATGATGATGACATTGACCCGGAGTATGAGGGCGATGACGACCTGGGCGAAGAAGACGAAGATATCGATGATGACGAGTTGTCGCACGACGAAGCGGAGGAGCGGTATCTCGCGATCCTGACTGCGGCAACCGAGATTACTTCGGCGGCGGTATCCAATGCAGGCGCGCAGGCGCTGAAAGATCCGGATCAAGTGGCGGCTTTGTTTACCAAGGTATTCGACGCGATCGTAAACCTCTAAAGCATGTGACCTGAGACAGAGCGGGGCGGGTGAACGAAACGCGTACACCTGCACCGTTCTCGTCCAGGACGCGAGGATCGCGTAAGAACCTTCGTACAGAGCAGCCGGATGGTTCGCTTCTGTCATTTTCACGTCACACCCCGTGTGACATATCTGCCATGCTGTTGTTGCCTGCATTTCTCCCGGCCCGATTTGAGTTTCGCTTCAGCGATGCAACACATTAGGAGTCGATTCCCTGGATGAGCCGTCCTGTTGATTCTCCTGGCGGTCAACACGAGAACTTGGAACCGACGAGCCGATCGCAAGATCTGCCAGCCGGCGCCGAACGACTCCGCGCATTGACGTTGATCTCCGCTTCCATCGCTCATGACTTGAATAACCTGCTGATGGTGATCGAGAACGTGGCAGCGGCGCGGGTGGAAGCGGCGGGCCAGTCAGGCGATGCGGAGGCCGAACTGATCCTGAAAACGGCGAGATCTGCAGCCAGGCTGTCGAATCAATTGTTGACGTTGGGCAGGCCCGTCCAATCCGAACCGCGCCTCTTCCATTTGAACGAACTCGTCGCGGAACAGCTCGCGGCGATCCGGGCGGTCGTGGGGAAGACGATTGATGTGGTGTTCGAGGCGGGTGCGCAGATCGAGCCGGTCTTCGCAGATGCCGGCCAGATGCGGGATGTGTTGCTCAACCTTGCCCTGAATGCGCGCGAAGCGATGCCGACCGGAGGAACGCTCTCCGTGTCGACGCAGGCCGAGAGCCTGACGCTGCCGCGAGGAGAACTGCTCCCCGGTAGCTATGCTCGCATCTCGCTGCGAGACACGGGCACCGGTATGAATGAGCAGACTGCACAACGAGTGTTTGAGCCCTACTTCACCACCAAGGACCAGCGCACCAACAGCGGTCTCGGTCTCGCTTCGGCTCGGGACGTGCTCCGCAAACTTGGCGGCGCGATTGCGATCGACAGCACGCCGGGGCAAGGCACCTGCTTCGATCTGTACCTGCCCATGATTGCGAAGCCCGGCGAAAAAGCCAATGAAGGCGTCGTGCTGCTGGTCGAGGACTCAGAGGAAGTCCGGGAACTGCTGCGTCACTTCCTGCTATCGCAGGGATACACCGTCATCGCGGCTGCAAGCGCCGAGGCGATGCTGCAGTTGGAAACGTCGCTGGAAGCAGAGCCGTGGGCGGTCATTGCAGATCTTTTGATCCCGGGTATCGGCGGCCTCGGGCTGGTACAGCAACTGCAACGCAAATACCCACAGATGCATGCTGTCATGATCTCTGGGAACGCGAGGCCGGAAGAGACTGCGGCGGCCGAACGGGCGGTCTTCCTGCAGAAGCCATTTAGCCTGCAATCCCTTGCTGCAGTGCTCGAGCGTTTTCCCGCACGAGGTGCAGCAACGCGGGAAAGCATTTGACAGGACACCGGGTAGGATTTAGGGTTTTTATCAGATGGCAGTCCGCGTACATCATCGTCATTCGCACCATCACCACGTGACGAGCGTGTCGGCGGACTCTTCCGGACTGTAGTACACCACTCGGAAGCACAAGGATCGAAGCCCGCCGGCTACCACGTTGGCGGGCTTTTTCGCGTTTAGGATGCAAATCGAACGGAGCACGCGAGTGCCTGGAAATGAGAGACGAAAGCGGAATGAGTGAAGCGGAGATCAAGATTGACTTTGCCAAGATGGACGGGCTGGTTCCCGCCATTGTGCAGGATGCGAAGACGCGTGAAGTATTGATGGTCGGATTCGTCAATGAAACCAGCTATGAGAAGACAAAGGAAAGTGGCTTTGTCACTTTCTGGAGCCGCACCCGCCAGAAGCTGTGGATGAAAGGCGAGACCAGCGGGAATCGCCTGCGCGATTGTGAGCGCAGCGACCGATTGCGATCAGGACACGCTCTTGTTCCTGGTCGAAGTGGAAGGCGACGGTCTGGTTTGCCACGAGGGAACGGTAAGCTGTTTCACCCGTCCCCTGGCGCTGAACTCTGCGCAGGAAAAGGCGGTGGTCTAATGGCGAACAAACTTCGGTTGGGCATTCCCAAGGGCAGCCTGCAGGATGCGACCATCGCGCTGTTTCAGCGTGCCGGATGGAACATCTATGCCAATGGGCGTTCGTATTTTCCGACGGTCGACGATAGCGAGTTGGAGTGCATGCTGGTGCGCGCGCAGGAGATGGCGCGCTATGTGGAGCATGGCGCGCTCGACGCCGGGCTGACCGGCATCGATTGGGTGGTTGAGAGCGGGCTCGAGGTCACCAGCGTGACCAGCCTGACCTATAGCAAGCAGAGCCGGCGCAAGGTTCGCTGGGTGCTGGCTGTGCCGGAGGATTCGCCTTACCAGAAGGCGGAAGACCTGAGCGGCAAGATCATCGCAACTGAGCTCGTCGAAGTGAGCAAGCGCTATTTCGCAGACAAGAATGTTCCGGTGAAGGTGGAGTTCAGCTGGGGCGCAACCGAAGTGAAGCCACCGACCCTTGCCGATGCGATTATCGAAGTGACGGAGACAGGAAGTTCGCTCAAAGCGAATCGCCTGCGCATCATCGATACGGTAATGGAGAGCGAGACGCACCTGATTGCAAACCAGAAGGCCTATCAGGATGCATGGAAGAAGGAGAAGATCGACAGCCTGGCATTGATGCTGAAAGCGGCCATCTCCGCGCAAGGCCAGGTGGGCTTGATGTTGAATGCTCAGAAGAGCAGCCTCGACCGGATCCTCGCCGTGCTGCCTGCTCTGAATTCGCCGACGATCTCTGCGTTGAGCGATGCAGAGTGGGTGGCGGTGAATACAATCCTCGAAGAAGAACTGGTGCGCGAAGTGATCCCCAAGCTGAAGGCTGCGGGCGCTACGGGCATTGTGGAATATCCGTTGAGCAAGGTTGTGTTGTAAGGGTACGGGAGAACAGCGATGAAGCTGGTGAAGATGAGCGGCCGTGGCGAAAACGATGCGCTGCGGCTGCTCCGCGATCTCGAACAACGGCAGTCTTCCCGGGACAAGAAGGTGGAGCCGGCGGTGCGCAGGATCGTCGATGGCGTGCGCAAAGGCGGCGACGCGGCATTGCGCAGGTACGCGAACAAGTTCGACGGACAACCATTGCGATCCGAATTGCGCGTCGATCCGGCAGAGTTGAAGCAGGCCTGGAGCCAAACATCGAATGAGTTACAGGCGGCTCTGGAAACAGCCGCGCAGAATATCCGGAAATTCGCGCAGAGACAGATGCCGCAGAACTGGACCTTCTCACCTGTGGAAGGCCTGGTGACGGGTCAACTGGTCCGGCCGCTCGAACGGGTGGGCTGTTATGTGCCGAGCGGTCGTTATCCGCTGCCCTCGACGTTGCTGATGACGGTGATCCCTGCGCAGGTCGCGGGTGTGGAGCACATCGTCGTGGTTTCGCCGCGGCCCGCAAAGGAGACATTGGCAGCCGCCGCCTTGCTTGGAGTGGAACACTTCTACCGCATCGGTGGCGCGCAGGCCGTGGCAGCTCTCGCCTACGGTACCGAGAGCGTTGCCCGCGTGGACAAAATCGTAGGGCCCGGAAATACATTTGTAACAACGGCGAAGAAGATGGTCAGCTTCGATTGCGGCATCGACATGCTGGCCGGGCCAACAGAGATCGTCGTTGCGAGTGAAACCGGCGACCCGGTGGCGATTGCATCCGATCTCGTCGCGCAGGCGGAACATGATCCTGAAGCGGTTGCCATTCTCGTCACGACGCAGGCGAAGCTCGCGAGCGCAGTGATCTCCGAAGTCAAGAAACGCGTGAAGACGAATGCGATTGCGAAAGAAGCGACGCAGAAGAATGGCTTCGTCTTTCTGGTCCGCGACCTTGACCAACTACATACTGTTACGAATCGGCTCGCGCCGGAACATCTGACCGTCGATACGCAGGAAGATCTGGAGTGGGTCGAAGAATGCGGGTTCCGTTTTCGTAGGCCGCTGCTCGCCGCAGCCCATGGGCGATTACATCTCCGGCCCGAACCACACGCTTGCCGACCGGAGGCTTGGCCCGAGTGCGCGGCGGCCTGAGTGTCATGGATTACTTGAAGGTGGTCACGGTGCAGCAGTACACGCGCGCCGGTCTCGGCAAACTGGGTCCGCCTGCGATTGCTCTCGCCCAGGCAGAAGGCTTGGTGGGACATGCTGAGGCGATTCGCGCCAAGGGGGATCGATGGCTGACACAAAAACCACGGCTGTGCCCTCACCGCGTGCCGGCGTTCTGCGCATGAAGGAGTATCACCCGCCACTAGGCGGCCGGAACGGGCTGCGGTTGGACTTCAACGAGAACACCTTCGAGTGTTCGCCGCGGGTGCTGGAGGCACTGAGAAATATCAGCCGCGGGCGATCTGACGCGCTATCCCGAACGTGAGCCGGTAGAGGCGCTGGTCGCACATCACCTCGGATTGCAGCAGGGGCAAACGCTGCTGACCAATGGCGTGGACGAGGCGATTCACGTACTCTGCCAGACGTATCTCGATGCGGGCGACGAGGTTCTCTTCCCCGTGCCGACCTATTCCATGTACGAGGTGTATGCCTCGGGCACCGATGCGCAGATCGTCACGGTCCAGGGTGGCGTGGATTTCTCGTTCCCCTTGAAGAGATTGCTCGATTCCATCAGCGCGCGCACCAAGCTGATCCTTCTTGCAAATCCAAACAGCCCAACGGGAACCACGATCGCCCGTGAGCAGATTGTTGCTCTGGCAGAGCGGGCGCCGCAGGCAGCAGTGCTGGTGGATGAAGCCTACTTTCATTTCTTCGGCGAGACGGTGGTCGATCTGATCGGAAGGGTTCCGAACCTGCTGGTGGCGAGGACGTTTTCGAAAGCCTACGGACTGGCAGGGCTGCGGCTCGGCGTCATTGCCGGTCCCAGCGGAAAGCATTGACTGGATGCGGCGCGTGATTTCGCCTTACAGCGTGAATTCCCTGGCGCTGGCGTGTCTGCCGCCGGCACTCGAAGATGAGGCCTACCTGCAATGGTATGTGGGCGAGGTGCTGGCCGCTCGGGGCGCATTCGTAACTGCGTTGGATCGGCTTGGTGTTCCTTATTGGCCCAGCCGGGCAAATTTCGTACTGCTGAATATCGGACCGAAGCACAAGGCAATTTGTCGAGGCCATGCGCAGTCGCGGTGTACTCGTACGCGATCGCTCCAATGACCCAGGATGCGACGGCTGCGTGCGCGTGACCATCGGGCTGCGCAACCAGACAGTCAGCGGCGAAGCTGGCACTTGAAGCAGCACTCGACGAGATAGGCTGGACAGAAATCCTTGAATGAGGAAGTTGGACGAATGGCTTTGAAGACGAAGACGGTAGAACCAGCCGCAAAGAAGCGCTCTGCGGCGATCGATCGCGCCACCACGGAGACGAAGATTCGCCTGCGGCTGACGATTGAGGGGGGCGGCCACTATAACGTGAAGACGGGCATTCGCTTCTTCGATCACATGCTGGAGCTCTTCACGCGCCACGGCGCCTTCGATCTTGGATCTGCACCTGCGACGGCGACCTGGACGTCGACCAGCACCACACGGTTGAAGACGTCGGCATCGCACTTGGGCGAGGCATTCGAGATGGCGCTCGGCGACAAGAAAGGCATTCTGCGCGCGGGCTATTTCCTCATGGCCATGGACGAGACACTCGGGCTGGCCGCAGTGGATATGAGCGGCCGGGTGGCGTGCGTGGTCAAGACGAAAGTCAAAACGCGACTGGTGGGCGACCTGCAATCGGAGCTGGTCGATGACTTCTTTGACGGCTTCGCACGCGGAGCCAAGGCCAATGTGCACGTGAAGACGATGTATGGCCGCTCCAATCATCACAAGATCGAGGCTCTGTTCAAGGCCTTTGCACGAGCACTGCGGGTGGCGTGTTCGCGCGACAAGCAATTGGGAGCGATGCTGCCCAGCACCAAAGGCCTGCTTTAACGCAAGGGGGAACCGCCGTTGATCGCAGTCATCGATTACAAAGCGGGCAACCTCACTTCGGTGATGAAGGGGCTGAGCGCGCTCGGGGCTGCGTCGTTCGTCACTGCAGACCCTGAGCAGGTACGGCGCGCGGACAAGATCATCCTGCCGGGAGTCGGCCACTTCGCCGCGACTGCCCTGCTCAACGAGACGGGATTGACAAGCGCGATCCGCGAGCAGCGTGAGCGCGGGCACTCCGTTTCTCGGCATCTGCGTGGGGTTGCAGTGGCTCTTCGAGGGCAGCACCGAAGCGCCCGAGGTTGCTGGTTTAGGGGCATTCCGAGGCGTGTGCGAACGGTTCGCAGAGGGACAGAAGGTGCCGCACGTCGGGTGGAATTCCATCGCATTGAAAGCAGGATCCCGCTTGATGGCGGGTGTGGACGAAGATGCCTTTGTCTACTACACGCACTCCTACCGCGCCCCGCTCGATAAAGACACCGTTGCGGTTACGAGCTATGGCGAGGCTTTTACGGGCGCGATCGAACGCGACAACGTGATGGGGGTGCAGTTTCATCCTGAAAAGTCCGGGGCAGTGGGCATGCGAGTTCTGGCGAATTTCGTGGAGTTATAGACGATGCTGACGAAGCGAATTATCGCCTGCCTCGACGTGAAGGCTGGCCGCGTAGTCAAGGGCGTGCAATTTCTCGACCTGGTCGACGCGGGAGACCCGGCTGCACTGGCTGCGCGCCATGCGGCTGCGGGTGCAGATGAAATCGTGCTGCTCGATATCACGGCGACGCACGAGGGGCGCGGCACGCTCATCGATACAGTCAAGCGAACGGCGCGGGAGTTATTCATTCCCTTTACCGTGGGCGGCGGTATTCGCAGCTGCGGACGAGGCGGCCGCGGTCTTCGATGCCGGAGCCGACAAGATCAGCATTAACTCGGCCGCCATTGCGCGTGCAGAGCTGATCGACGAGATCGGGCGCAGCTTCGGCGCGCAGGCGGTGATCGTGGCGATCGATGCGCGGCGTGCGGCGGAAAGCGGCGATCCGATTGGAGACGCCGAAGTCTATGTGAGCGGAGGCCGCATCCCGACAGGCCGCAAAGTTCTGGACTGGGCGCGCGAGGTGGAAGATCGCGGGGCAGGAGAGATTCTGCTCACCTCGATGGACTCCGACGGCACCCGCGCGGGCTTCGATTGCGAATTGACCGCGCGGGTCAGCGAATCGGTATCGATCCCGGTCATTGCTTCCGGTGGCGCAGGGAACGCGCAGCACTTCGCCGACGTGTTCTCTGGCGGACGAGCGGACGCGGCGCTGGCGGCAAGCATCTTCCACTTTGGCGTGGCCGACGTGCGGGCGCTCAAGCAGGAGCTCGCCCAGGCCGGAGTTCCGGTGAGACTGCCATGCTGATTCCTTCCATCGATCTGATGGGTGGTCGCATTGTGCAGCTGGTGCACGGCGAGAAGCTCAAGCTTGCCTTCGACGACTTTGAGTATTGGATCGACCGCTTCTCTTCGTATCCGCTGGTGCAGCTGATCGATCTCGACGCGGCCTTGCGCCAGGGCGAGAATCGGGTGCTGATTCGTCGGATCGCGGAGCGCCTGCCCTGCCAGGTGGGCGGCGGCATCGCTTCGGTCGAAACAGCACGTACCGTGTTGGAGCAAGGCGCGCGCCGGGTGATCGTCGGCTCGGCACTGTTTCGCGCCGCACAGGCGACAGACGATCCGGCGAGCCTGGTGAATACAGAATTCGCTGCTGAGTTGGCCGAAAACGTCGGAGCGGAACGCGTCGTTTGCAGCGTCGACACCAAGCAGGGCCGGATTGCGGTGAAAGGCTGGAAGGAGTCGGTCGCACTGACGCCGGAGCAGGCTATCCGCGCGCTTGAACCCTACTGCGCCGCTTTCCTCTACACCCATATCGATAAGGAAGGGACGATGCAGGGCTTTCCCATCGAGCAGGCCCGCAAGTTGCGGGCTGTGACCGCGCGACAGCTGATTGTGGCCGGCGGCATTCGCGAGCGCGCGGAGATCGATGCACTCGATGAGATTGGTGTGGATGCTGTTGCCGGAATGGCGGTATATACCGGCGTGCTCGAAGCCTAAGGCTTAGGGCGAGCGCTCTGCCGCTTGGCAAGTTCTCGGCGCCGCAAGAGTATGCCAATCGAGACGAAAACAAGAGCGACGCCGGCGGTGAGGGCTGCGAGCCCGGCGTGGTGCTGGAAGACATGCATGGCTGTCAGCAGAAACCACAGCGCCGCAATGACGAACCATACAGTAGAACGCCGCATCCGTTGCAGCATAGCACCTCGGACCCATCCATTCCGGCTCGAGTCAACGCTCCATGCAGCGCAGCTTCCCGTTTGGAAACGCAGCTTTCATTTTCTTGATGACATCTGAGTGGCCGGTCGCGGTCAAGAGAAGGCACCACCACCACGAAAACTCCAGACCACCCTGCAGCGTGGAACACATCAGACACCTAGGGGTTTCATAGAGCGCGAACTGCTTGACCCAGAGGGCCGCGCGATTCTTCACTCGGTGGGCGAGAACACTCCCGCCCATCTGCTGTACAGTGGTTCGCCTGAGCGAATGGCAGCTTTACCCCAGATCGATTTTGGAAGTGAGCAACGAATGGCAACGAAAAAACATGCACTGCGAATAGCGAAGCGGCTGGACGAGGTTGGCTTCTCCGACATCGTCCAGATCCGAAACAAGGTGATGGAATTGCGGGAGTCGGGTGAGACGGTCCACGCGTTCCACGGGGGCGAGCCATTTTTTCCCACGCCGGATAACGTGAAGTACGCGATGATTCGGGCGCTGGTCGAGGACAGGACTCTCTACGCGCCCGTCCTCGGGGATTCTGCCGCTGCGGCAGGCGCTCTCGCGCAAACTGCAGGAGAGGAACCATCTGAAGTTCGCCGCAGAAGAGGTGGTGATCACCAGCGGCGGGGCGCATGCGCTGTTCGCGGCATTCCAGACGGTGCTCGATCCGGGCGACGACGTGCTAATGTTTTCCCCTTACTGGACGCCGATTCGAGACATGATTACGGCGGCACAGGCGAGGCCATTGCTGGTGCCGACGGCCAGTGCGCGACGGCAATGGCGTGACCAAAACGCTGGAGCAGTTCTCCACCTCGCACACGCGCGCTATCTACTACAACACGCCGCAAAACCCGACCGGATTCGTGTTTAACCGTGCTGAAGCCGAAGAGGTCGCCGCGTTCGCGCGCAAGCACCACCTGGTTGTGTTTGCCGATGAGGCCTATGAGGACCTGGTGTACGAGGGCGAGCACGTCTCCATCGCTTCGCTGCCCGGCATGGCCGATCGCACCATCTCCTGCTTCACCTTCTCGAAGAGTTATGGAATGACAGGATGGCGGATCGGCTACGTAGCCGCTCACGAACCGTTTCTTTCCGGTCTGCGCAAGATGGTTCTCTACTCCACCAACGGAGTGTCGACGCCGACGCAGTGGGCCGCACTGGAAGCGCTTTCGATGCCAGTGTCGGTGCTGGCCGAGCGGCGCGACCAGTATCGCGAACGCCGCGATCTGCTGGTCAGTGGCCTCAAGGAACTGGGCTTTGAATGTGATCTCCCGCAAGGCGCGTTTTACGCCTTTCCGCGAGCCGATATCGTTGCCAAGCAGAGCCGGAAGGCAGCCACGATGCTGCTCGAAGAGGCCCATGTAGCCACCATCCCCGGCGTGGTATTCGGGGCACAGGGCGAGGGACATCTGCGCTTCGGGTATGCGACCTCGATGGACGCAATTCGCGCAGGGCTCGAGGCTTTGAAGGAGTTTCGTGCAAAATCCTGATTCACTTCTCAGCGATTCCGATACGGCGCAATCTGCAGGCCATCATCGTAGGCTGACTTGAGCAGCATGGCGATTTGCTTCAGGTGCAGTTGAACCGCATAGATACGAAGCATTTCATCCAGCGGAAAATTCACGCTGGTGTGACGCGCCTCGGAGACCCGCGCTTCCAGGGCTTGCAATTCCCTGTCCATGTCGAGGGCGGTGCGGTTCTTGCCGAAGTTCCAGCGCTGCACATTTTTTGCCAGCAGGGGAAAGCCATGGCCGATGGCGGTGATCAGGTTGCCCAGTTCCGGTTCGTACCGTTCGGCAAACCGGTCGTCCGCACTTTCGCGCACTGCCAGATCCAGCGCCAGGATTACCTCGAACAGAGACCGGCCCGCGTCAAAGAAGACGGCCAGACCCTCCAGGCTCGCTTCGCTGCTGGATGGTTCGCTGCGAGCGGACTTGAGCAGGATTTCGTTGGCACGCACCAGCTGGTCCAGAGCTTGTTTCTGCTCCGGCAGTTCTGGCGGCAATTCGCTGCGGAAGCCGCGCATGAGCGTGTCGAAGAGCAGTCCGAGCGAAGTGAACTCCTGCGCCAGGCCTTGCTGCAAATGCTGGCGGGCGCGACGCGGAAGAACAAATGTGGACACCGCGAGCGCAACCACGATGCCAAGCGCTACCTCGAGGAACCGGTCAGCGGCGATGCGCCAATGAGAGCCATTGCGCTGAACCAGCATCACGATGTCACCGTGACTCCGGCCAGCCTGGAGCTGTTCCGTAAGCCGAGGCCTCCGCAAATAAGCACTGCGCTGAGGATGGCGAGAGCGAAAGCGAGCGGGTGCGGACCCCACGGCGAGGCCACAAATCCGATCACCGCCCCAATGGCGGTGCCGATCAGGCGATCCCGCGAGGCGGTGATGGTCGAGCCTACGTTCGATTGCAGAACGATGATGGAGCTGATCGCCGACCAGTAGCCTTCATGCAGTCCAAATCGCAGCGAGATCCAGTAGCAGAAACCCGCAGCCAGCGCAGTCTTAGCGCCTTGCAGCAGCAGGTTAAATCGGTCCGAGTTGCGGAGGCGAGCGCTCGCCTGAAGGATCGTCTGCAGCATTGTCTGTGTAGAGACTAACGCCACAGTGGAAGGGGTAAAAGCAGAATCGGTTTCGTGGATAGCCTGGTCCATGGTTGCGAGGCGCTTGGAAGGGAATCGCCCAGACTCAGTCGACCATGCATTCGCGGCACGGGAAAGTGCATAGGTCACGGCTCTTTTGGCCGCGCGCCATGTAGCATGGAAGGATTGAGTTCCTGGTCCAGGTGAGGCGGAATGGTACGTGTCGGTGTGCCGGATTGGTCTGAGGAAGAGCTGCTGGCGGCGTTTCCGAAAGACATCGAGCTGATTCGGATTCCGGCCGAGCCGGCGGCCAGGATGACGATTGAGTTCTGGATTCCGCCTGTGTATCCCAAGGCGGCCGCAAAGGTCGTTCCCTATCTGGATGGCGTGGCAGTGGCACAGTCCCTGTTGGCAGGAGTGGACTGGCTGCTCAGGATGGTTCCCGAAAGTGTAACCGTCTGTGATGCACAAGGTGTGCACAACGTGGCGACCGCCGAATGGGTCGTCGGTGCTATCTTTGCTGCGCTGAAGAATTTCCCTCTCTACACACAGCTGCAGATGGCAGAGAGTTGGTACCGTCGCAAAGAAGCCGACGAGGCCTATCGCCAACTGCAGCGAGTCGATAAGATCTCCAATCCTCCCGTGCTGGTCGAGGAGCTAGCCGGCAAGACGGTGATGATCGTCGGTTATGGTTCGATCGGCCGCTCGATCGAAGAGCGGCTGACGCCGTTCGGGGTGAACATTTGTGCGCAGTCGCCCGCTCGGCCCGGCCCGGAATCGAGCCGGTGGAGAATCTGCGTAGCTTGTTGCCGCTCGCCGACGTAGTGGTGCTGATCGTGCCGCTCACCGCCGAGACACCGAGAAGATGATCGGAGCCGCAGAGCTGGCCGAGATGAAACACGGTGCGCTGCTGATCAACGCCGCGCGAGGGCCGGTGGTGGATACCGATTCCCTGCTGGCAGCACTGCAGGCGGGGAAGATCCGGGCGGTCGTGGATGTAACCGATCCAGAGCCTCTACCCGAAGGTCATCCACTGTGGCGCGCGCCCAATTTGCTGATTACTCCGCATGTCGCTGCGTCCAGCCCACTGTTCATGGCTCGGGCCTTTGCCTTCGCTGCCGAGCAGGTGACTCGTTACTTACAAGGCCAACCGCTCAAAAACATCGTTCAAGGCGAATATTAGCGCCCAGCGCCCACGGTGCTAGACGCGATCCCCGCAGATCACTTCGGCGAAGTGGACGGCGCGGCGCGGCGAGTTCTGCGCGATCTGCTCGCGGCAACTGAATCCGTCGGTCACCAGCACGGTGTCAGCCGCAGCCTGGCGCACCGCCGGTAGCAGCACGCGTTCGCCGAGAGCCTGCGAGACTTCAAACTTCTCCTTCTCGAAGCCGAAAGGACCGGCCATGCCGCAGCACCCCGAATCCAGCACCTGCACCTCCGCGCCGGTTGCCGTCAGGATCGAGATTTCCGCGGTCATCTTCATCATTGTTTTGTGATGGCAATGGCCGTGGAGCAGGATCTTCCGTCCCGGCATCTGCGGCGGACGATAATCCGGTACGCGGCGGATGAGAAATTCGCTGAGCAGGAAAGTTTGATTGCAGAGGCGATGGGCACGCTCGTCGTTAGGAAACAAATTGATCAGCTCATCGCGGAAGACGCTGGCGCAACTGGGCTCCAGAATGACGAAGGGCATCGCCGGCGTCGATCTGCGGCGCCAGTCGATGGAGAATCGTCTCGAGATAGCGGCGCGCTTCCTTCAAAAATCCAAAGTCGTAGAGCGGCCGTCCGCAGCAGATATGCTCGCGCGGTGTTTCCACTCGAAATCCCGCCGAAGTGAGAACGCTTTGCGCGGCTGTCAGGCTGCTCGGGTGGAAGTAGTTATTCCAGGTATCCGGCCATAGAAGCACTGGCGGCAACGCTGCGCTCGACGTGTCGTTCCGACGCGGTAAGCCGCTCTGAAAGCTGCGGGGCGCAAAGGCAGGCAAGGTGCGTGCGGGCGCCACACCGGCGATGGACTTGATGAGATCGCGCAGACCCGGGGTCTGCATCGGCAAATTCGCGAGACGCGGCGTGATGCCGGGAACCGCGGAGGCCATCGAGGCCCAGCGATCCATGAAGCCGAAGAGATAGTCGCGCAGCGGATGGCGGCGATCTTCGTAATAGTGCGAGAGAAACTCGGACTTGTAAGTCGCGATATCTACGTTGACCGGGCACTCCGTCTTGCACGCCTTGCAGGACAGGCAAAGGTCGAGCGCCTCACGCACCTCTTCGCTCTTCCAGCCGCCGTGAGCACGTCGCCTTCGAGCATCTCCCACAGCAGGTGAGCGCGTCCGCGGGTGGAGTGTTTCTCTTCGCGGGTCACCATGTAGCTCGGGCACATGGTGCCGGTTTCCTGTTTGCGGCAGGCGCCCACGCCCACGCAGCGCAGCGTCGCGCGAGCGAGACGAGCCGCTCGTCCGCCGGAAATTGAAAGTGCGTTTCTGTTGGCTGCGGTTTGTATCCGGCGCCGAGCCGCAGGTTCTCAACGCGGATCGTACACCGCGACCGGATCGATGAGCTTACCGGGATTCATGCGGTTCTCAGGATCCCAGAGCGCCTTGAATTCGCGGAACGCCTGCATCAGCTCCGGGCCAAACATCTTGGGCAGCAGCGACGCGCGCGCCTGACCGTCGCCATGTTCGCCGGAGAGAGAGCCGCCATGCGTCGAGAACGATGTCTGCCGCGCGTTCGATGAACTCGCGAAACTTGCGAATGCCTGCTTCGCTCTCCAGATCGAAGTTGATGCGCAGATGCACACAACCCTGACCGAAGTGGCCGTACATCGGGCTGCGGTATCCAAACTCGGTCATGAGCCGGATCGATATCGCGCAGGTAGGAGCCCAGCTTCGCCGGAGGTACGGCAGCGTCCTCCCATCCCTCCCAGCCTTCCGGCTCGCCGGGAACGAAGACGGTCGCGCCGAGTGCCGACTCCCGCACGTGCCAGACGCGCGACGCTTCGTCGGTGTGTGTAGGTGCGGGCGATCGGAGGATCCGCCATTGCAGCCACCGCGTGCATCAGCGCATCACCTGCGCATCCGCATCCTCCGACGACCAGTCCCCAAGCTCGACGAGGAGAAAGCCCCGGCCTTCGGCGGCAGCAGCCGAACGTCGTCGACCGCCAGATTTTCCTGCAGCATGAAATCGACCAGCATGCCGTCGAATCCTTCGAGCCCGATCGGCTTGTATTCGAGCACTGAAGGGCACTGCGTCCGCAGCAAGAAACGGCGTCGCGAATCCCAGCACCACGAGCCGCCGATGCGGCGGGCTGTCGGTCAGTTGCAGCGTCGCGCCAACGATGGTCGCGCAGGTTCCTTCGCTGCCCACCAGTGCGCGCGCCACGTGAAAGCCGTTCTCCGGCAGCAGTTCGTCGAGGTTGTATCCGGAGACGCGCCGCGGAATGCGCGGAAATCTCCGCCGGATCAGAGACGGCATACGTGTCGCGAATGCGCACCAGTCCCGCATAGATTTGGCCGCGTCTTCCTCTGCCCGCGATGAATGGCGCGAGTTCCTCCTCGCTGGTCGCGCCCACCGTCATCCGGGTTCCGTCGTAGAGCAGCGATGTCGAGCGACTCAACGTTGTCGACCGTCTTGCCGCCGATCAGCCCGTGCACGCCGCAGGAGTTGTTGCCGATCATGCCGCCGAGCGTGCAGCGGCTGTGCGTAGCGGGGTCGGGTCCAAAGGTGAGGTTGTGCTCCTCGGCTGCTTCGCGCAGGCGATCGAGCACGATGCCCGGCTCGACACGCGCCAGCTTCGTCGCAGGATCGAGCGCAGCGATGGAGCGCATGTACTTGGAGAAATCCAGGACCACCGCCACATTGCAACCCTGGCCCGCGAGGCTGGTGCCCGCGCCGCGCGCCAGCACCGGCGCCTCAAACTCCCGGCAAGCCGCCATTGCTGCTTCGACATCCGCTGCGTCCCGCGGAATCACCAGACCGATCGGCACCTGGCGGTAGTTGGACGCGTCGGTTGCGTACAGCGCGCGCGCTGCCTGAGTCGAAACGGACCTCTCCGCGAATCATAGAGAGCAGCCTTTGCTCAAGTTCCTGCGAGGCACGAAAGCCCTCGTGCGGGTGCGGACCGGTTTGCAGGATCTGGAACGGCGCAGAGATTCCATCACCGAAGAATCCTAGCAGGCAGACAATACCGTCGGCGCTCCTAAATTGATGGATGACTCGAGCAGTGCATTACCCGGCAATTCCTCAATAAACCTGGAGGCCGTTCTCGTCCGCTTTGACCTGATTCCCGCGTGCAAAGGCTTGGCAAGGAGGACCCTGTGTCCTGCTTGCGTTATGGTCTCGCAACGACGGCAGTGGTGGTGTCGGTGCCTCGCTCCTTGCCGGCAGCACGCAGGGCAAGGGTGCCCAGAGCAGCCACCAGGAAGTTGAGCGCGAGCGCGGGAACGGCCGCATACATCGCGTACACATGACCGCCGAGGTGGATGGGGTAGATCGAGCTCTTGAGTTCGCGGGCTATGGCCATGCCGGTGCCGCTTGCCATTCCGGCGGCCCAGCCGCAAAGCAAAGCTCGTCCGTCAAACCAGCGAGTGAATACGCCGCATACCACCGCGGGAAAGATCTGCAGGATCCAGATGCCGCCGAGCAGTTGCAGCTCGATCGCATATTGCGAGCGCACCTGGAGCACGAACGCTAGCGCGCCGACCTTGATAAAGATGGAAACCAGCTTGGCGTTGCGCGACTCTTCGGCCGGCGTCATCGCGCGGCGCAGGCATTCGCCGTAGAGATTTCGCGTGAAGAGGTTGGCGGTGGCGATGGACATGATCGCAGCGGGCACCAGTGCGCCGATCCCGATGGCCGCGAGGCAGAAGCCGGCAAACCACTCGGGAAACATCTTCATGAAGAGCAGCGGCACGACGCTCGACGTATTCGCCGTGTGGATGCCGGCGGCGAGCGCCATGAACCCCAGCAGCGCGATCAGGCCCAGCAGCAGATTGTAAGCAGGCAGCAGCGCAGCATTGCGCTGCAGGATGCGGCCGCTTCCGGAACTGAGTACGCCGGTAATGGTGTGCGGATAAAGCACGATCGCCATGGCGGAGCCAAAGGCCAGCGTGGAGTAGCTGAGAAACTGCGTGGGCTGCAGGATGAGCGAGCCGGGCGGATGATGCTGGGCGAGCGCCGTGCCGGCCGCGGAGAAAGATGTGGGCGTAGCCGCCCAGTTTGGCCGGCAGAACGATGATCGCGGCCAGCACCATGAGGTAGAGCATCACGTCTTTCACGATGGCGATGGCGGCCGGTGCGCGGAGTCCGCTGGTGTAAGTGTAGGCGGCCAGAATCAGGAAGGCAGCGATGAGCGGCCACTCTCCGTTGATGCCCATCACGGCGATCACCTCGCGCATGCCGACGAGTTGCAGCGCGATGTAAGGCATGGTGGCCAGAATCCCCGTGAGCGCCACTGCGATCGAAAGCCAGCGGCTGCCGTACCGGCCTTTGACGAAGTCGGCCAGGGTTACGTAACTGTTCTGGTGACATACCTGCCAGAGGCGCGGCAGCACCAGCATCATGTAGGGATACAGCAGAATGCAATACGGGATGGCGAAGAAGCCGAAGGCGCCCACCCCATACATCGCCGCCGGCACCGCAATCACCGTGTAGGCGGTGTAGAAATCTCCGCCGATCAGAAACCACGTGATGAGCGTGCCGAAGCGCCGGCCGGCCAGTCCCCACTCTTCCAGGCTGTCGAGATCACTGCGTTTCCAGCGCGCGGCGAGAAAGCCCGCCAGCGTGACCAGGGCGAAGCAGACACAGAAGACGACGAGCGCGATGGTGTGAACAGGCATGGGAAAGAATGCTTATCTTAACAGCCGGTCGGGACCAGGTTGAGCCGGGGGCGAGCCAGGATTTGCGGAGCAGCCTGCAATTTTGCAGACGGGCTCAGCGCAGCAGGCTGCCATTCGTTCCGGTCCACTCATCGACCACGATCCCGAGATCGTTGAGCAATTGAATTGTCGCTTCCACGTTGCGCCGAACCTGGGGCTTATCGGCTTTGGAAAGAGCAGAGCCTTCCTCTACGGCGATGACCCTTCCATAGGGCCACGCACCTTGCGGGATAGCGGCGAGTGCCTTGGGCAGATCGGAGAGCCGAACGTCCATCGTCTCCTGCCGAGCGCTCGAGGGCCGAAGCATGCCGCCTTGTCCCAGAGTGCTGGGATTCGCGTCTGGATAGAGGATGCGCAGGTTGACGGTCTGGCGTCCGACGATCAGGAACGGGTTCGACCAGTTGTCCTGAGTATGCACGGCAAGGTAGCGGCTCTTGGCGGGCGGCGGGATTTCCTCCAGTTGCATGCGCGCTGCTTCGCGTTCCTGTGCGGCTTCGCGGAGCTTCTCCTGCTGCGCTCTTCGCGCTTCATAGGCAGCCTCTGCCGAACTGGTGGTGTGCCGGGAACAGCCCGCGAGCAAACCCAGAGACAAGCACAGGCCAACGAGGGCAGCGGAGCCGCGAGTCGCCCGACGCACGCGGTGTCGCAAACGGCGGATGGGAAACAGCGGCTGCGAGGAGGTCAACACACAGGAAAGAATATCAAGGAGAGGGAGCGCTTTCCCGTCACGGAGTTGGCGAACAGGGTTCACCGGATGAGCAGGCCCGGAGCTTTCCAAACGACGTATTTCGGAGTGGATCATCGGCCCTTCCATACCGGAGTGCGCTTCTCGAGAAACGCACGGGTACCTTCGGCCTTATCTTCTGTGCCGCAGCAGATGCCGAACCGCGAGGCCTCGAGTTCCAGCCCGGCCCGCAGCGAAAGCTCGCACCCTTCATGCACCGCAGCCAGAATGTGCCGGACGGCGACCGGGGCCATCCCGGCGATGGTCTGCGCCAGCTCGTGCGCGCGGGCCATGAGATCGCCGGGCGCCAACACTTCATCGACCAGCCCGAGGCGCAAGGCCTCGGCGGCGGTGACCACGGTTCCAGTGAGCAAAAGCTTCAGGGCTGCGCTCTTGCCGATCAGCCGAGGCAGGCGCTGCGTGCCTCCGTAGCCGGGAATGAGTCCAAGCTTGACCTCCGGCTGACCAAAGCGCGCCGTCTCGCTCGCCAGCCGGAAGGTGCAGGCGAGAGCCAGTTCGCAGCCGCCGCCAAGAGCGAACCCGTTCACGCAGGCGATCACCGGCTTCCCGCAGTTCTCGATCTGATCGAAAAGCCGCTGGCCGCGCTCGGCAAGCTCTTTTCCCTGCGCCGCCGAAACCTCCGCCAGCTCCTGAATGTCGGCTCCCGCGACGAATGCTTTCTCGCCCGCGCCGGTAAGCAGAACGCAGCGTACCGATTCGTCTTCGGCGAGCTTTTGAAAGACGGCTTCCAATTCGTCCAGGGTCGCGCCATTGAGTGCGTTCAGGACCTTGGGCCGGTCGATCGTCAGCACGACAATCGACTCGTGGGCTTCGTAACGCAGGTTCTCGTAATTCATAGGGTGTGTGTCTTCGGTCAGGATGGTTGCAGATCAGGCTTTGATTCGGGCGCGTGCGATGGCATCGAGGACGCCGTTGAGGAAGTTGATGGATTCGGGCGCGGAGTAGCGGCGGGCGATCTCAAGAGATTCGTTGATGACGATGGGCGCGGGCGTAGAGAAACCCAGCATTTCGGCGATCGCGGTTCGAAGTACGTTGCGGTCCACGGCGGGCATGCGGGACAGTCGCCAGTTGGCGGAGTTCTCCTCAATGAGCTGGTCGATCTCGGTATCGCGCACCGTAGCGACTCGAAACAAATCTTCGGCGAATCCGCGTGTATCGGAGTCGACCTCTTCGCGGGATTGCCAGAAGGTGCCGCGCACCTCTTCGGGAGATTGCTTGCCGATGTCTGCCTGAAAGAGCATCTGCATGGCGAGCTCGCGCGACTTGCGCCGCTTGCCGCTCATGGCTGCACCGCGTGGTGGCGCTTCAAACTTGTGGTGGAGCGACACCATCTCGATGGCAGCGACGGCGGCTTCAAATCCCTTGTTGCCGGCCTTCAATCCGGCGCGGTCCAGCGCCTGCTCCAGCGTCTCGCAGGTGAGCACGCCGAAGGAATGCGGCACGCCGGTGGACTGTTGGGACTGACCGATGCCGCGGGCGACTTCGTTGTAAATGGCTTCGTAGTGGGCGGTTTCGCCACGGATCAGGCAGCCGAGGGTGATGATCGCATCGTAGTTGAGGCTTTCCGCGGCCAGCAGCGCGGCCGAGGGAATCTCCCAGGAGCCGGGAACGCGCAGGACTTCGATGTCTTTCCTGTGCGCACCACTGCGAAGAAGCGCGTCCAGCGCGCCCTGCAGCAGTCGGTCGGTGATTACGGCGTTCCAACGGGCAACGATGATGGCGAAGCGCATCCCGGCCGCGGAGAGATCGCCTTCGATCGCGATGGGCTTGCCCCGCAACGGTTCGCTCCATTCCCAGAACGCAAAGGAGTAGCCAGGGGCGGGTTCCACCGTGAACGCGCGGGACTTCCAGTGCGTGTCGGCGATGGGAGTGAGCCGTTGCGCCTGTCCGTCTTCTCCGAATTCGTTGACGATCCACTTGCCGGCGATTTCGTGAACAGAATCGATCGAAGTCACTTCGACCAGAATCTCCGAGGTGGCCGGCACTTCCCCCTCCACAAACTCCAGGTTCGCCAGCGGCGCGAGGAAGGGCGCGCTGCGGCTGGACGGTTCGTGCCAGCCCTTGCCAAGCTCGAAACCCATTGCGCTGAAGAACTTCGCGAGCTGGTCGAAGACCGTGGAGTCCGCCGTCCGCCTCACGAGCGTGATGCCTTTGATCATCCTTTGACTTTATCAGGAGCAGGCTGGACTTGCCGCTGCCGCACGGCCGGGTAACCGACCAGCCCGTCAGTTCCCTGCTCTTGGCCTGTGTGCCTCCAGCCTTAACCCTGGCGATCCACGCATTGGTTCTCGCCTCGAGCACATCCAGGGGTAACGCTCCCCCGTTGAGCATCTCGTCATGGAAGGCGCGAATGTCGTATTTCGGTCCAAGGCTTTGCTGCGCCCGGTTGCGGAGTTCGATGAACTTCAACTGCCCCAGCTTGTACGCCAACGCCTGTCCCGGATCCGCGATGTAGCGGTCAGTTTCAGCCTGTAGATCGGGTTCGTCTTCATCGGAGTGCTCGCGAAAAAACGTGACCATCTGATCGCGCGTCCAATGCTTGTAGTGAACGCCGGTGTCGAGCACCAGGCGGGTGGCGCGGAGCAGTTCGCTCGAGAGCCGGCCATATTCACTGTAAGGATCGCGGTAGAAGCCTACCTCCTTGCCCAGCCGCTCGGCATAGAGCGCCCAGCCTTCTACATAGGCGGTGTACGTGGCGTGCTGGCGAAAAGGCGGCAGGGATTTCATCTCCTGCGCGATCGAGATCTGCATATGGTGGCCGGGCACGCCCTCGTGGTATGCAGTGGACTCCACATCGAGCATGCTGCGGTGCGCGAAGTCGCCGGTATTCACGTAGACCTTGCCGGGACGAGAACCGTCCGGCGTTCCAGGATTGTATTCGGCGGCCGGCGCTTCCTTTTCGCGGTAGACCTCGACCGGCACCACCTCCACGGTCGCCTTCGGCAGCAAATTGAACAGCTGCGGCAGTTTGGGCTTCATCTGGTCGATGTAGGTGCGGTAGGCGCCTAGCAATGCCTCGGAAGAAGCGGGCGCCAGCTTGGGTGTGGTTTTGAGCGAGGCTCGAAAGCTCTTCAAATCGGCAAACCCCAGCTGTTTTGCAATCGCGGTCATCTGGCTCTCGATCACCTGCACCTGGTTCAACCCAAGCTGGTGAATCCCGAGCGGGCTGAGATTCGTTGTGGTCTCATGCCGAACAGCGAAGCGATAGCGGGCGTCTCCGTCGGGAAGCGCCCAGACGCCAGGGTCCATGCGTCCTTTGGGCGCGTAGTCGTCCTTCACGAATTTGCCCAGCTTCACATAGGCAGGCCGCACTTCGGTATCGACCGCAGCCACAACCTCTTTATGCAACCGCTTCTGGTCAGCCGCCGGGATGCTGTCAGGAAACTTGGCGACCGGCTGTCCGAAAGGGTTTGACTCCCCGGCCGGGGTAGCGATGGCCTCGCATTGCGTCACCACTTTTTCGAGCAGGAATTTGGGCGGCATGAGCCCGTCCTTCTCGCCCTGCTGCAGCAGCTGCATTACCTGGTCGAACATGCGGGGAATCTGCCGAAGACGAGCAAGGTAATCTTCGTAGTGCTTCGTGCTGTCGAGCGGCACCAGAGAGACCAGTTGTGGAACCGCGATCTGGATGCCGTTCAGCTGATCGACAGGCATCTCGTAGTTCTTGAACTTCAGAGCTTCGAGCGTTTCCTTGTAACTGCGAACCATCAATTGCTGGTTGAGCTGGTCCTGCTCCGGCATGCCGGCGGTATCGATGGCCTCGAAGCGCGCCAAAAATCGTTCCGCATCCTTGCGCTGTTGTTGAATATGCGCCAGCGAGAGATCGCTGAGCTTATCGTTGTAGCGATAGTCGCCATACACTGTGGCGGTTTCCGGTGATTCGCGGAGCTCGTATTCCCATTCTTCTGCGAGTAATGCCTTCAACGACTGTTGTCGCGCGGCGACCGTCTGCACGGACTGCGAGGGCAGGATGGCAGGAAACAACAGGGTAAGAACTGCGAAGAGAGCTACACGAGCCTTCACGCGAATGGAACCTCCGAATTTGCGCCTTGGGGAGAAAGGAATTGCATAGCCAAGATACAGGATGGCGATTGGGCAGATACCGGGTTCAAGGCAAGAGTGACTTGCGGCTGGTTTTCCGGGATGGTCCGCACCTTCAGGACCCCGTGGGGAAACGTCCGACTTGGGGTGAAGGGTCGACTCGCGTGATCGTCGCGAGGCAGCAGCGGTTGAGCCATGCCGGCCCGCGGCCGCCTGCGTTAGCGCGGCTTTCCTAGAACGCTTTTGGCGATCGTCGCGAGCTGCATGTTCGAGGTGCCTTCGTAGATCTTGCCGATCTTGGCGTCGCGATAGTACTTCTCGACCGGATAGTCCTTCACGAATCCGTAACCGCCATAGATCTCAACCGCCTGGCTGGCAACGCGTTCGGCGACCTGCGAGGCGAAGTACTTGGCCATCGCCGCTTCCTTCAAAAAATCGCGGTGAGCGTCTTTGAGCCGTGCAGCGTTATAGACCAACAGGCGCGCCGCTTCGATGTCGGTCGCCATTTCGGCGAGAGCAAACTGCACTGCTTGAAACTCCGCAATGGCGCGCCCAAACTGCTTGCGTTCCTGCGCATACCGGGCAGCGTGGCCCCAGGCTCCCGCGGCCAGCCCCAGCATCTGTGCGCCAATCCCGATGCGGCCTTCATTCAGCGTCTCGATGGCGATTTTGTAACCCTTGCCCGGCTCGCCCAGGATATTCGTTGCCGGCACACGGCAATCGTCCAGGATGAGTTCGCAGGTAGAGGAGGCGCGGATACCCAGCTTGTCTTCCTTCTTGCCGATCTTGAGCCCCGGAGTCTCTTTCTCAACCAGGAACGCCGTGATGCCTTTGTATCCCGCTGCAGGATCGAGAGTGGCGAAGACGATGAAGATGCCGGCCTCGAGTGCGTTGGTGATCCAGAGTTTCTGGCCGTTGAGCAGGTAGGAGTCGCCGTGGCGGTCGGCACGCGAGAGCAGCGCAAACGCATCCGAGCCGGAGGCGGCTTCGCTTAAGGCATAGGCGCCGATCGTGTCCGCCGCGAGTCGAGGCAGATAGCGTTTCTTCTGCTCCGGAGTGCCCCAGCGCAACAGCGCGTTCACACACAGCGTGTTCTGCACATCGACGAGAACGCCGACCGAGGGATCGACTGCCGAGATCTCTTCCACCGCCAGAATGGCTTCGAAGAAAGTGCCGCCCGATCCGCCATATTCGATGGGAACCTCGATGCCCATCATGCCGAGATTGAAAAGCTGCGTGATCAGGTCCTGAGAAAAGTGCTGCTCTTCGTCCATCACGCGGACCAGCGGGCCGATGCTCTGCTGCGCGAATTCGCGCACCGAGGACCGGAAGAGCTGCTCGTCCTCGTTGAGCTGGGTCAACGGGGGTGTAGCGGTCAGCAGATCAGACATTCGACGGGGAACCTCTGATGATTTGTTTGGCGGCTTGAGTTTAACAGGGTTGATGGAGGACACGACAGCCGGCGGGTCTTTGTCCCGGGATCGCCCGCTTCCCTTTCGGAGCACGCTTTGCGCTGCTACCATTCCCCCATGTCTGACATGCCAGTAAGTAACGGATCACCCACGACGGACGAAGAACGGATTTGGCACCAGTTCCTCGCCTGGGTGCCGACGGTCGATCCGGGGAGGGATCCGGGCGAGTTGATCCTGAGGTACAAGGAGCATCTGCTTGCGAGTGCTGTGCCGCCGGCGGAAATCGGCACGCACCTCGGAGTGATTCCGCGTCTCATGCGGATCCGTGAGGATGGCTGGCAACAGATATTCAACTCGATCTTCAAAAGCGCGACACCGGCATTTACTGCGGAGCCGAACGCTCTGCTGGCATCCGCCATCAGCGAACGCACACCGGGCCGCGCGCTCGATGCAGGCATGGGACAGGGCCGCAACGCCGTGTACCTGGCCTTGCAGGGATGGGACGTGACCGGCTTCGATGTCTCCGACGAGGGGCTTGCGGTTGCGCGCGCCGATGCGGCCCGCGCCGGCGTCTCCATCCGCGCTGTCCAGACTGGCGGCCATGGCTTCAACTACGGTATCGGCGAATGGGACCTGATCGTCTTCACCTACGTGCCGTTTCCGTTGGTCAATGCGGAGTTCACGAGCAAGCTTTACGACTCGCTGCGCAGGGACGGCTTGCTGGTGATCGAAAGCTTCAGCACGCCTAGGAACGCGGAGAGGCGACGCCCGGTCGACATCGATCCGACCGAATTAGCTCCGGCTCTGTCCAGATTTGACGTGCTTCTGTTTGAAGAGGCCTCCGCAACCGCAGACTGGACCCTGTCCAGCACGCAGGTCGTCCGGGCCATCGCGCGCAAAGCTTAGCCAAAACTGCGCAGACCATGAACTGTGCAGGCCAGGAAGTGTGCAGACTGGGAACTGTGCAGACTGGGCCTGAAGGATCCGCGATTAGATACGCGGCCGGCTAAATCGCGGTGAGCACGACCGGCTTCGCAGAGGCCGCCGGGCGGTTCGCATGCAATGCAGACGAACGATGCACGATGGTCAGCTTCTCGCGCTCCAGAATCTTGCGCGCCTGCCCGCGTGCGTGATTCGCCCACGGACCGATGGAGTCCAGCTTGAGGTACGCAGTCCAGTGGCGCAGAGCCTTGCGGCGTTCGCCGGTGCGTTCGTAGGCGAGTGCCAGGTTGTAGTGCGCATCCGCGTACTTCGGCACCAGGCGAATCGCTTCGCGGTAGGCGAGGATCGCTTCGGGCAGGCGCTGAATTTCGTCGAGCACGTTCCCTAGATCGAAGTAGGCGAGCGCGTATCCCGGATCGGCTTCAGTGGCCTTGCGGTAAAGCTGTTCGGCGCGGTGGAACTGCCGCTGGTTGTAACAGATGGTTCCGAGATTGATGTTGGCCGGAGCGTGCTCGGCGTCCATCTTCAGAATCTGCTCGTAGATCTCCGCCGCCTCTTTGATCCGCGCGCACTCTTCCATCTGCACTGCGTCAAGAAACAGGCTGTTGACGCGGGCTTCGAGGCCGGCATGGCTGAGGTGGAGTGCAGCACTTGGGTCAGGCGCTTGTCCGGTTCGAAGTCGAAGACGAATTGGCGGGCGATGGGCTCGACCGTCGCGCCGGAGTGCCGCCACGCCAGACGGGAGCCATCGCACACCGTTCCCGCCTCGAGCAGCGGGTTCGTCATGCCGGAGACGCCACGCATGGCGACGATGGACGCGCGGATACTCGACGCGGACAAACGCGTCGCACGCAGATCGCGCAGCTTTCTTAGTTGCACCAGATCCTGGAAGGAATAGGAATCGCCGATGGGAAAAAGCGAGGCTCGCTCCCACGCGCGAAGTTGCTTGGCGTGGATGTGCAAGATCCGAAGAACATCCTGACGGCTATATCGGGTCACAGGGGTGTACTCGCTTGAAGCTCGTCACTCCTCTACAGATGAGCCGATTATGCGGAGGGAAGGGAACGAGAGCAATAGGGCGAGATGAGAAAACGGTGGATAAACAGGTACCCACCCGGGTTCCAATCGAATTATCTGGGGAAATCGAGGACCGATGCAAAAGGCGTGAATGGGAGGCGCAGATTGGAAGCGCTTAGTAGCCGCTTTGAGAAATCACTTTTACGGCACGCCTCTGTTTCGGATTCAGTAAGAGCGGGTCAAGTACGCAAGCGCGCGGCCCCTGAAAATGATCAGGGGCCGCGGCTTTTGCTCTGAGTGGAGGGCCGGGTGCAGCCGAATGGGACTCTCACGCTTGCGATCCTTGAGAGCCCACGCGGCGTTACCGAACTTCGCGTGATTCGGAAATGCATGGGCCTACTGGGGCGGGCCTACTTCAGGGTGATGCTTCCGCTGTCTACCTGGAGGTGCCAGCCGCTGCTGCCCCCGGCCTTACCTCCTGTGCTGACAACGTAGTAGTAGTGGCACAACACGGATCCATAGCCGGAATAAGGATGGTTGTTCTGATCCATGCCCGAGAAGCTCGAAATGGTCAGCTTGTAGCTGTTGTCTGGGCTATGCGTCTGGTTGTTCATGGGCACAAGGGTTTGAAAGTTCCCTACGACGTTGGTGCTGGTGGAGGTGAGGCTCCCCGGACCGGCGGCCGAAAACTGGATGAAATGCGAATACCCCGGGATTACGTCGATCCACACGGTTCCAGCTGTGGCATAGGGCTTGATATAAGAGGTGCAGTTAAACGCAGCACCGCGTCCGCATCCTCCGGGGACTAAGGTGAGTGTGGTTTGCGCAAACGCCGGCGACGAAGCCGCCAGCAACAGGACGAGCAAGGTTCTTACTTTCATTTCGTGCTCCTTACTCCCACGCAAGAGAGCCTGGGCCAAGCGGAGCCGAACCACACATGCATCCCGGTCACGAGGTAACCGTCTAGCGACGGTCCTTCAACGTGAACGGAAGGAGCTAAACTCTATCTCCTGCAGGACTTAGTTCCTGACGCACGGCCGCTGGGATGCAGCCACGCGTAGCCGGTATGCCCTCATTCAGGATTTATTTAAGCTTCAGGTTGCAGGCGAAGGTTACGAAAGCCTGACAGCGATTCTGAATCGCACCTGGGACTCAGGATTTGAGGTAGGAATGGCAAGTGGTGCGGCAGAAGCAGAAACGCATGGAGCCGACGACCGGACTTGAACCGGTGACCTGCCGATTACGAATCGGCTGCTCTACCAACTGAGCTACGTCGGCCTTGATTTGGACCCGCCGTGGTGGCCCAGCCCAAGTTGGATTGTATCGTCGAGTGCGGATTGCGGTAAAGATGCCGCCCTCGTGCGCGCACCGTGTGCTTGGCCGCGTGCACCGCGTGCTTGGCCGCGGCACTGCGTGAGCCGCTATACTTCGCACTGATTGGCGCTCTAGCGGCGTTCTCATCGGGACTTGGCTAGCGCAATCACACAACAGCAGCAAGGGGGAATACCCATCATGGATCGCACCCGGGAATGGCAGAGGCTCACCGCGCATTACGGCGCGATGGGCGATGAAGAGCTGCAGGAACTAGCCGAAGCCTACGACTCCCTCACCGAGCTGGCGCAGGAAATCCTGCGCGATGAACTTCGCAAGCGCAAGCTGCCGGAGCCTTGTCTGAACCAGGCGGAGGACACGACTCCACCGAGAACCTGCGGCGCCTGCAGGCCCTCTCCACGGCCTCACAGGACGCAGGACAGGAAGAACCCACCCTGCAGCGCGAATACAGCTGGAAGGTCACGTTGCGTCAATTCTCCTCCGCCGAGGATGCGTGGATGGCAAACGAGGCGCTCAAGGAAGCGGGGATCGAGAGTTGGCTGCAGGTGCCGAGCGGGCCGACCGACCCAACCGTTCCCCGCGTGCAGGTCGCGGCCGACGATCTGGAGCGTGCGGCGGAGGTGTTATCAAAGCCGATACCGGAGCAAATTCGATCGGCGGCAACGGCCGACGTGGAGGACTTCACGCCGCCGGAATGTCCCCGCTGTCATGACGCCGATCCGCTGCTCGAGAGCTGCGATCCCGTCAATCGATGGAGCTGCGAGGCCTGCGGCCACACCTGGCAAGAAGAAGTGGTCGCCTCGGAGTGACCGCTCTCCGCCACGAGCCGGGGATGCGCTAGCCTTTTATTATCAGCAGGAAAGCCAGATCCAGAGTCGGCATCAATGCTCTTTCAAGCAACGAAAAGGCCACCCGGCAACAGGGCGGCCTCTTCTTCTAGGGAGAATAGTTCCAACGGAGGCAAAGCCATCAGAACTTTCTGGCGAAATAGTATGGTCGGCTAAAAGGGGTGTCAAGACCAAATCCGGGAGGCCGGTAAGTTGCCCGTGTAACGGCACTTAGCGGAACAGCCTTCGAAGCCGGAAAGAGCGCCTGCCGGTGTCGCTTGAGGCAGGGCCCGAGGCAAATCTAACTCGAAGTCACTGCGATTCTGCAGCTTACCGTTAGAACCGCACCAGATCCTGTGCAGTTTCGCGCCGCTCACTCCAGGTGAAGGCTGATGAATTCGCTCTCCTGCAATGTGGAAACCGGCTTGCCGCGGACCCAGCGATAGGCAGCGCGCCCGCCACCCAGAAATAGGCCGAGAATCACCGCAGCTCCGCACAAAACGCCGGTGAGCACCGCGATGCTGAGCAACAGCCTGGCAGTCTTCGATGCTTCGCTGAAGTAGCCCTTCGGATTGTTCCAGGTGACGTCGGCGGTGTAGTTCACCTGGCCGACGAGCTTGCGGGCCTCGTTGGCCGGGAAAGAACCGGTCGTCACCGCGACCAGAGGGCCGCTTCTGCGCGATAGCAGGGCCGTAGGCGAGCTTTGAGCCAGACCGGCAGGCCAACCTGCGGCCGGAGAGTTGCCGGCTTTCAGAAAGGCTTCAATGGCTTTTTGGCGATTGTCCGCCAACTGGGGCGTGGGGTAGTTGATCACCGTCAGGGTGCCGTCGCCATCGCGGCTGGCGTACTGGGCCGTAAGCACCTCGGCTCCCCGGTTGAAGTCGACCAGCGAGGCCGGCAAGACTCCGCCGCTGCGCAGGTAGCCCGCGGGCCCAAGTGCATAGCGGGTGGTCAGCGCCTGCAGGTTCTCGGTCGGCAAGTAGCGGGGCAAAGTGGGTGGGACGGAGGCGCTTCCGGAGGCCAGGGGCAGATCGCCCGAGAACTCCCGCAGTTCCGCGGCGGACATCGAGGTGACGTGGTCAAAGGTCGCGTCGACCAGGATCGTGCCCTTCCAGAAGAGCAGGCGGCTTCCGTCCCACGCGGCGCCTTGGCCCACGTCCTCTTTGAGCATGCCGGGGCGGCGGTAGAAGGTATACGCGGCATAGGCTCCCGAGGCGTCTTGAAACTGCATCGCCCGCACCTTCAGCGTCGCGTCGTTGCGGGTGTAGGTGCCGGCAGAGAACCGCTGAAATCCGTCCTCGGTGAGCACGTCGGCGTTGGTCTCGTCGGCGGTCTGCGGCACAGTGCTCGGGTGTTCCGGAGATGCGAGGTGCCAGCCGGCGAAATCCGAGGGCAGAAGAGGCGCAGGCGCTTCAGAGTTGGCGGCCGGCTTGTGTCCGCGGTGCGCCGAGTGGGCTGCAGTCTGAGCAGAAACCGGACCGGCACATCCGGCAGCGAGAGCGATGGCGAGAACGGATGTAGAGAGACGAAGCAGCATACAAATCTGATGTTGAGACTAACACCAAGGCTCCAGCGTGAGTGCCGCTGGTTCGACCGCATCAAGTTCGCTTGCCATGCGGGTGCAAGTATTCTGCTGCGATTCCGAAGCGTTCGCACGAGCCAGCATCACCCGCCAGCGTAGACCAGGTGAGCCAGAGCGCCGGCGACTCGCAATCCGTCTTCGCGGTCGCGGAAGTAGCGTGCGTTGAGGGTGTCGGGGTTCATGTCCTGCACCTGGGCAAAGCCCATCTCTTTCAAATCCTGAACCAGGCTGGCGGGTTCGAAAAATCCCTGAAACGGCTCGCCCAAGGCTGCGACGCGGCTCGCGAGCAGATCGAAGGCCTGTTGCTGAACCGGGTTCAGCGTGCTGCGCGGAACGGCGAAGTCAAAGACCACCGAGTTGAGAGGCGAAAGAGAGCGGATCAGGCGGAGGGTGTTGAGCGTGTTCTCGATCGTGAGATAGGGTGTGACGCCGAGCCAGGAGAAGAAGGCCGGCTGACCGGCATCGAAGCCGGCATGCGCCAGCGCCTCGGCGAATGTCTCGCGCTCGAAGTTGGCGGGAGCGAAGGTGAGCGTCTCCGGCACGGCGATGCCTGCCATCTCCAGACGCATGCGCTTCCACGCTTGGGTGGCGGCATGATCCACCTCGAAGACGCGCAGGTTGGGATAAGGGTTGCGATAGGCAAAGGTGTCGAGACCGGCGCCGAGAATGACGCACTGGCGAGTGCCGCGCTCGACGGCAAGGGCCAGTTCATCCTGGGCGAAGCGGCTGCGTACCGCGACGAACGCGCGCAGGAATCGCGAAGATCGGGTTTGGAACTTGGCCGGATCGGCCGTGAGAGTTCCCGCTGCGCGTGGCCCGATGATGGGGATGGCAAGCGGATCTTCAAAGATGAGCGGGTGATCGAGAAGTTGATGCGCAGCGCGGCGAATGGCAACTTTCTGCGCGGTCGCGCTGGGACGGTGTTCTTGCATCTGGTTTTATTTTAGAGGTACAGCGGCGCGTGAACACCGCGTTCGGTCGGAAACCAAGGCTTAAGAAGGGCGGCCCGCCTCATTGCGCTGCAATTAAACAAACCCGATAAAGCGACCGGCCACGACCACGCCTGTCCACAGCAGGAGAGAGACGAGACCAGCGACTCTGACGCGCAACGGCGGGCTTCCGTTGCGGTTCCACCTTTCGGCATCGCGCGCGAGGATGCGTTGAAAGAGCAGGGCGTGCAGGCCCGCAAGAAATAGCAATAGCAGCTTCCATCGAAATGCGGGATTGGTAGAGAGCTTGACGGCCTCGGAGGAGAAGAGCAGGAAACCGGTGAGCACCTGCACTCCGAATGCAGCCCATGCGAATGGAAGCAACCGGCGCGCCAGATGGAAAACGGACTCGCGCGTGAGAGCCCATCCAAGCAGACGAAGATCCAGTGCGCCGATCGTGCCAAGCAGAGCCGTCATGCCAAGCAGGTGCACACTCTCGATCACGGGAAACAGCCATAGTGATTGACGCACTGCAGCGCCGACGGAAGTTTGCTCCAGCCACCAGCAGAACTGCTGCACCAGCGGCGGCGTTATGGTTTTCCCTCCAGCGACCGGCCATCGCTCAACCAGATTCGTCCGAGCGACATGTAGGGAGAACCATCCTTGGCGACGAATCCCTGGACTGTGACACGGTCTCCGTGCTTCACAGTGTTTTCGCTCCAGCCCCCATATTTCGTGAGCATCCCAAGGCTGCCCATCTCAAGCTTCCAATTTAGGACCTTGCCGTCGCTGCCGGTGAGATCCGCGTGAAGAAAGGCGTGTGGGTTGATCCATTCGACAGAGGTGATGGTTCCCTCCATCTTCACCGTATGCGTGGTGTCAAAGGCCGCGAGCCCATGATGCGCCCAGATGCACGGTCCGCCCAGCAACATGGTCCACGCGAGAGCCAGCAGCAGGAGCCGCCGTTTCGCAATCCTCGACACACTGCGTTTGACACTGCTGGTGCGTGTCATCGGAGCACTCCTTCTATTTCGGTGAATTCGAAAGGAATGATAGTGCAGGAAGCGCCCGTCTACACCAGGAATCTGGCCGGTTCCCTTACCAGGTCGGCAGGGGCGTTCGCCCGCAGGTGGCGGGCCTCAGGCGCTTACGCTTGGGAGCGCGAGCAACCGGCTCACCAGGAGCGACAGTCGAGAGAGCTCCGGCAAAGCTTGCCGCGCCAACTCTCTCGCAGTTTCTCCGTGGGTATCTTCCGCGGCGAGGTACAGCAGATTGGTGAGGCTCTGCAGCGGATTGTTGATCTGGTGCGCCAGATCATTGGCCATGGCCGCAGCCGCCGCGGCGCTGGCCTGCTCCACGAGCAAGGATTGTTGTCGTAGCTGCCTGACGCCCATAGCAGCAAAATCGGCCAGCAAACCCATCATGCGGCAGTCGTCAGAATCGAAGGCTTCGGTGCGGCCGTGGGCCATGATGAAGATCGTTCCGCGAGTCTCGTCCACCTTCCACGGAAGAAGGATCCCGTCGGTCACCAGCGGAGCCTCGATGCCCATGAGGTCGAAGAATTGTTTGCGGACGCGAAAAAGTTGCGGCCGTCCACGCTCCAGGCAGATGCCGCAGGCACTGGGATAGCGAGGCAGGATCGCGTCGAGAAACCCCGAGTACTGGCCAGCGGTGGCAACCCAGTGGTAGAAGTCTCGATCGGTAGCGCCTTCTCTTTCGATACTGATGCCGGCGCTGTCTGCACCGCAGATCTCAACCGCAGCGTTCACTAACTCCTGAAGAATGGTTTCGGGCCTCTCGACGAACGCCGTAGCAATGCGGCGCATGCCTTCCATCTGGGTGACCACATCGCGCCCGTGCACGCGCCTGGATGCGAAGGCTTGATCGGTGCCGATGTCAACCACTTCCAGGCCGGTATCTATCGATGAGGTGATGGCTTCTGTCATTTAAGGTTCCAATTGCTGCGCCGCCATTTCGACGGATGTGTTCGCCAGGCCAGGGCGGCGCGATGCTGCCAGCACCGACAAGGCTATACCCAGGCCGGGCTAAGCACGTTCCTTTTCACATTAATGTTACTTCAGTTGCCGGCCGGATGAGGGCTGCTTTCGGCCAGCCGGACGCCGCTCAAGCCGCTGATGTAGTGTGAAACGCCGCGATAGAGAGACTCGGCGATGCGCTGACGATAGGCAGGCTGATGCAGCTCTTCCGCATCGTCGGGGTTGGTGAGGAAGGAAATTTCGGCGAGGATCGACGGCATGTTCGCGCCAATGAGGACGACGAACGGAGCCTTCTTCACGCCACGGTCGCGAAGGCCCGGATTGCCCTTGTTCAGGCCGTCGTAGAGGTTCTTCTCGACGTCGGAAGCGAACTCGCGCGACTCGTCGATTTTGTCCTGCAAGGCGATTTTCTTCACCAGGTCTGAGAGTTGATGAATGGACTGCTGCGAGACGGCGTTTTCGCGGGCGGCCACTTCCAGCGCGTCTGGCGATGAGGTGAAGTTGAGGTAGTAGGTCTCGACGCCGCGGGCCGCGGGATCCTGGCTCGAATTCGCGTGAACTGAAATGAACAGATCCGCCTGCGCCTTATTGGCGATGGCGGTGCGCGTCTCCAGCGGGACAAAGGTATCGTCGTCGCGGGTGAAGATGACGTCGGCCCCGAGATGCTGCTTGAGCAGCTTGCCGAAGCGAAGCGCCACATCGAGCACCACTTCCTTCTCTTCAATGCCGTCGGGACCGAGCGTACCGGAGTCGTGTCCGCCGTGACCTGCATCGACGACGATGCGGCCGATCTTCAAGCCAAGCGCGCGGGAGAGCGAGCGGCTTCCGCCGGCTGTGGGCTCGGCCTCGTGAATGCCATTGTCCGCACTGCTCGCGCTTTCGCGGACTCTTCGATTTGAACGGCTGGGCGTGTCGGAAGGCTGCGGTGCGGGAGTTGTGCCCGCGACCGAATCCGAAACAGGAGCCGTCGTTGGTCCTCGAGTCGCCTTCACCTTGTTGGGCTGATGGCCGAGGTTGGCGATGTCCTGAATAGCCGTACCTTGCGTCTGAGTGTGTTGCGAGACGGTGGCCTGGTCAGGCGCGGAGGACGACGGCAGTGCTCGAAGGCAGGACTTCCGTTGCTGTCCGGGCTGGAGCGACGAGTCGGCGTGCGCGTGATTGGGGCGGCGTTGCCAAGGGGCGGCGGAGCGTCGCTGAGCGCGGGGTTCGGGGCCGGCTGCGCGGACTGCGCGACGTCGTTCGCTGGAGCGCCTTTGCGTCCGTGGATGTCGATGATGAGGCGATAAGGATTCGGCAGCAAAAAGGCCGAGTAGTCGCTGACATCGCTCACGTCGAGGACCACCCGCGTCACTTCATTGGAAAACTGTGCGACGCGAATGCGCTTGAGGAAGCCATCGTCGGTCACCATGACAGATTTGCCGATGAGTTCCGGGGAGAGATCGGGCGCCGTGCAGGTCAAAGAAGATGCGGTCGGGATCGGGGACGCGGGCTGCTTCGTATTCGACCTCATTCTGCAGGTCGATGGCGACGCGGGTATAGACCGGCGTCGACCAATGGCGAACTCCGGTGACCAGCGGCAGGCGGCCACGGCGCGGAGGCGGAGGCGCGTTGAGGGCGGCTTCGGTGGGGTGAGCCGGTTCCGCATCGCGCGCCGGTTCGCGCGTAGTCTCCTGCGCTCGGTTCGGGCCGTGGCTGTCGCGCGTGGAGATCGGGTCCTCCGCGATGGACGTGGTGCCTGGACGCGCGGCTGCGGATTGCTGAATTGGCGGAGCGGGCTGCGGAGCTTGACTGGATCTGGGCAGTGGACTGCGGTGGCTGCGCAGATTGTGCTGCCTGCGACTGAATGGCCGCGGTCAAAACCGTGTTGCGGGACTTCTTTCGAGCCGCGGAAGCAGCCGTGACTCGGTCGCGAGCCGGCGCGCCACTCTCGGCGGCCGCGTCCTCTGCCGGGATCGTAGCGGACGGAGCAACCTCAGCCGAGGGAGTGGGCTTCGCGAGCGGCTTAGGCGCGGATGGAAACGAAGTGGACTGAGCAGATTGGGTCGCTGAATTTCGGCGCCGACTTGAGGCCGGTGCGGCGTTCTGCGACTTCTTCGGCGTGAATCTGCTTCCATCCCTGGCGCGCCTGGTCGGCCAACGGGTTTTGCGGATACAGCTTCAAGAACTGCTGAAAGCCGCTCTTTGCGGCATCGCGATCGTTGAGATCGTGGCGGTAGATTTCCGCCTCGGTGAGCAGCGCGTTGAATCGGTAACGGCTGCCGGGGTATTCGCGGCGCAGGAATTCATACTGGCCGATGGCGTCGTGGAGCGCCTTCTCGTCCTGAAAGATGCGCCCTTCTTCGGCGAGCAGATCGGCGACGGCGGCGATGCTGGCATCCGCGCGCGGCGAGGCGGGATCGTCGTGGTACACGGCGCGAAAGGCGCTCAGCACTCGTTCGTAATCGCGGCGGGTGCGCTGTTCTTCGGGACGGCCCTCGAGAGCTTCGTGCAGCCGCTCGGCCTTATCGAACGGAGTGAGCGCGACCGTCTGATGAGTTCCCGCCTGGTGACTGACTGACTGCGCCTCACGCACGCCTCCGAACGCTGCTCCGCCGAGGTCGCACAAGACCAGCGTGGCAAGAGCGATGGGCGTTAGGGCCAGGAGACGCATGCATCCTCCAGAAGAAACGGGTCGAGTTGGGATGCTGCGCGTCAGAAAACCAGTCAGGAAGCTACCCGATTATAGGTTGGACGCAGAAAGGCCAGCAATGCGGGGGTGCCGCGAAGGACAACGCAGGTCCGCGCCGCCGCAATCGCACGTAAGCCGAATGAAAGGCGCCGCTTAGGCCTCCCAAAACGGGCGGTTGCGAATCTGGCTCAGGCAAGAAATATAGGGGCGAAGAGCCCATCTCGGGAACTCTGAAGCTGCAATTCCCTTTCCGAGCACCATCCCGGCTAGCTCAGCAGCGAGCCCACGACTTCGCCGGCGGAGGCGAGTGCGTCGTTCAGTTGCGAAGCATCTTTGCCGCCCGCCTCGGCCAGGTCTGGACGGCCGCCGCCCGAGCCGCCAACTTTCTTTGCAAGCAGGCCGACAATTTTGCCGGCTTGCAGCTTCGACGTGAGGTCCTTGGTGACGCCGACGATGAGCGCCACTTTGCCGTCTCCATCGCCCGAGCCGAGCACCACCACGCCTGAGCCGAGCTTGTTGCGCAGGTTGTCCACCAGCGTCCGCATCTGTCCGCGATCGAGCGCATCGACGCGCTGCGCCAGAACCTTCACGCCTTTTACCTCGACGGCCTTGTCGGCGGCGGAGGAGAGCGACGAGGCAGCGGACTTCATGCGGGCTTCGTCCAGTTCGCGGCGCAGCTTCTTCAACTCGTCTTCCTGCGCGGCGAGGCGCTGCTGCAAGGCTTCGGCGGGCGAGAGTTCGCCGGCGGGGCCAGCTTCGATGCGAGCTGCGCAACCTGGAAGTCGCGGCGGAATTCGTGCAGCGCGCCCAGACCGGTGACCGCTTCGACGCGGCGAACGCCGGAGGAGACACTTCCCTCGGCCAGCAGCTTGACGACGCCGATTTCTCCGGTAGCGCCGGTGTGCGTGCCGCCGCAGAGCTCGGTTGAGAAGTCGCCGATCTTGACCACGCGGACGCGCTCGCCGTACTTCTCGCCGAAGAGCGCCATGGCGTGGTACTCGTTGATTGCGACATCGATGGGCACATCTTCGATGGTCTCCACCCGCGTGTTGGCCAGCACCTGCTGGTTGATCGAGGTCTTCGATGTCCTGCTGCTCTTCGTCGGCCAGCGCGCCGAAGTGCGAGAAGTCGAAGCGCAGGCGGTGATCGTCCACCAGCGATCCAGCCTGCTTCACGTGCGTGCCGAGCACCTCGCGCAACGCTGCATGCAGCAGGTGAGTGCCGGTGTGATTGCGGCGCGTGGCGTCGCGATATGCGGCATCGACCACGGTGTCGACCTTATCGCCGACAGCGATCGTCTGGCGGACGATGGCGCGGTGAGAGAACACTCCCTGCACCGGCTTGAAAGCGCCGGTCACTTCCGCGACGATGCTGTTGTGGTCGGCGGAATAGAGCCAGCCGGTGTCGCCGACCTGACCGCCGGAGTCGGCGTAGAAGCTGGTCTCGTCGAGCACGATTTCCACCTGCTCGTCGGGATGGCGCGACGTGCACACCGACGCCGTCTCTCACGATGGCGAGTACTTCCGCGCCGTGCACGGTGAGGTGCCGGTAGCCTTCGAAGTCGGTCTTCGGGAGTTCGCGATAGGCGGGACTGGCGGATTTCTGCGAGCCGCCTTTCCAGGACGCGCGGGCTCGAGCCTGCTCGGCTTCCTTGGCGGCTTCGAAACCTTCGGAGTCGAAGGCAATGCCCGCATCGCGCGCAGCATCGACCATGAAGTCGAGCGGCAGGCCGTAGGTTTCGTAGAGATGGAAGGCCTTGTCTCCGATCCGGACGAGACTTGCATTACTCAGGTTCATTCTGGTCGAGCACAGGCTTGCTGCATAGTCTGCAACTGCTCATCAGAGCCGTCAAGCTGTCTCGCTTCAGCTTCGAGAACCCGCGCGAACTGCTTCTCTTCCGCCTCGACGATCTTTGCGACGCGGTCTGCGGAGTTGACTAACTCCGGATACGCATCCTTCATCTCGTCGCGAACGGCATAGACCATCTGGTACATGAATGGCTTTTCCTGCCCCAGCAAGCGACCGTGGCGGATGCCGCGGCGGAGAATCTTGCGCAATACGTATCCGCGGCCTTCATTGGCAGGCAGCACTCCATCCGAGATAAGAAAGGTTGCAGCGCGCGAGTGGTCGGCGATGATGCGCAGGCTGGCTGCCGATACGTCCTTCGCTAACTTGCTAACTTGCTGACCTGCTAACTCGCTCGCCCGTTGAATCAGCGGCGTGAATACAGATCCGTATCGAAGTTACTGATCTTGCCCTGCAGCACGGCAGCAAGCCGTTCCAGACCCATGCCGGTGTCGATCGAAGGCTTAGGCAAGGGCGTGAGCACGCCCTCGGCGCTGCGGTCGAACTGCATGAAGACCAGGTTCCATATCTCCACGTAGCGGGCATCGTCCTCGCCGAACGGCTTATCGACGCCCGGGACCTCCGCGGCTTCCAGGCCCATGTCGTAGAAGATTTCGCTGCATGGACCGCAGGGGCCGGTCTCGCCCATCTGCCAGAAGTTGTCCTTGCGCCCAAAGGTAAAGATCCGTTCCCTGGGCACGCCGACTTCGATCCACAGGCGTTCGGCCTCGTCGTCGCGCGCCACTTCCTCGTCGCCTTCGAAGATGGTGACGTAGAGCTTGTCTTCCGGGAATGGCAAACCAGTCCGGCGAAGTGATCAGCTCCCAGGCGTACTGGATCGCTTCGCGCTTGAAGTAGTCGCCGAAGCTGAAGTTGCCCAGCATCTCGAAGAACGTATGGTGGCGGCGGGTGAAGCCGACGTTCTCGAGGTCGTTGTGCTTGCCGCCCGCGCGAACGCACTTCTGCGAGGACGCGGCCCGGTTGTAATCGCGATGTTCGGCGCCGAGGAAGACGTCCTTGAACTGGTTCATGCCCGCATTGGTGAAGAGCAGGGTCGGGTCGTTGGCGGGAACCAGGGAGGAAGAGTGCACGCGGCGGTGCCCCTTCGATTCGAAGTAGCGTAGGAAGGTCTCGCGAATTGCGGAGCCAGACATGGATTGCATAGAGATTTTTAGTTTACCGGGATGCGCGGTGCGAAGCTATCGCGACAATGCTTTCGGGGCGTTCGGGCTTCATTCGTCGCCTGCATCTTGCGGACCGGCGGACTCGAGCGCCGCGAGGGCCTCTTCGTCGATCTGCCAGTGCTTCAGGATCTTGAAGATCACGCCCGGAGAGAAGCCGGCGCGCACCAACTGGCGCATCACCCGAGCGGCCTGCTTATCGTCGGTAGGCTGCGCGATGCGTTTGCGATCGAGATGGCGGCGGGCCAGATCCTCTTCGCTCACGTGTTCATAGGCAGTGTCCAGCGTGCGAGTGATCAGTTCGGGGTGAACGCCCTTGCGATAGAGTTCCGACTGCACGCGGCGCTTGCCGAACTTCTCGTTTTCCTGCCGCATGCGGGTGTAATCGGCGGCATAGGCTGTGTCGTTGAGGAACTTGTATTCCTTGAGCTTCGCGATCACCGCATTCATCTTGGCTTCGCCGGTTTCGCCTTCCTCGACGCGCTTTCTCATCAGCCGCTTCAGCTCCGCAACCGTGCGCATGCGCCGGCCCAGCGCCGAGACCGCGTAGGTATAGAGGGCGGCTTCGGCGAGAGGCTCCGGCGGCTTGCGCGACTTGCGGCTAAAGGACATAAGGCCCTGATGCGCAGTGCAGAGCAAAGAGCCGCGACCGGCCGCGACGCAAGCCGCCTGTGCGCAGGCCCGGAAAGCTCTGCCGCTCATTTGGTCCATTGATCGACCCAGTCGCTGACGGTCTTGTTCCAGAGGCTGCGAGTTTTGCGGCTTCAGCACCCAGTGTCCTTCGTCGGGAAAGTAAAGCATCTTCGAGGGAACGTTGAGTCGCTGCAGCGTGGTGAACAGATCGAATCCCTGCGAGACGTCGAGACGGTAATCCAATTGGCCGTGAATCACCAGGGTCGGCGTCTTGAAGTTTTTGGCCGCAAGCGCGGGCGACCATTTGCGGTAAGGATTCTGCGCGGTGGGCTTGCCATAGTAATCCCACGGCTTGCCTTTGAACTCCCACTCGTTGAACCACAGCTCTTCGGTCGAGCCGTAGGCCGCTTCGGGATTGAACATGCCGTCGTGCGAGACGATGCACTTGAAGCGGTTGGTATGGCCGAGAACCCAGTTGGCCATGTAGCCGCCATAGCTGGCGCCCAGGGCGCATTCGCGATTCTTGTCGATGAAGGAGTAGTGCTGTTCGGCGTAGTCGAGGCCGCGCATCAGGTCGATGAAGGGCTTGCCGCCCCAGTCGCCGTTCACGCCGTCGGTGAAGGCCTGCCCATAGCCGGTCGAGCCGCGCGGATTGATCATCACCACGACATAGCCGTTGGCGGCGAAGTACTCGGCGTTCCAGCGATAGGACCATGCGTCGCCCCAGGCTCCCTGGGGACCGCCGTGGATCAGGAACTTCAATGGATACTTCTTCGCCGGATCGAAGCGCGGGTGGCTTGATGACGAATCCCTGCACCCGGACTTTGCCAATCGACGTGAACCAGAAGGACTCCATCTCCGGCAGATCGAGCTGGTTCAGAACAGCATCGTTGAGGTGAGTGAGCTGCGTGGACTCGGTCGGACACCAGGCGCTGCGCTCCGCCAGGAGAAGCGCCTTGCGGTCTAGTTTCCCGTACTGCACCTTTGTCGCAGTCTCGAATCGTCAACACATCGCCCGGCTGACGAAGCACGTCATCCGCGAGGCGATCAAGCGTTTTGCCGTCGGGCAACAGATGCAGATCACCGATACTCGCCGTCCATCGCTGTTCTTGAGAGCCTCGGGTCCACCCTACGGGCAAGACGCGAGCCGTCTGATGCCGACCGAAAAGATCGGAGCCTCCCCCTTATCTCCCGCGACGAAATAAATCGTCTTCGAATCCGGCGCCCACGCGAACTCATCGACCCAGCGATCGAAGTTCGGCAGCAGGTCCTGGATCTGTTTGGTCTGCCGGTCATAGAGCACCAGCCGGAACGATCGCTTTCATATCCGGCGCGCGCCTGCGAACGCCAGGCAATGTACTTGCCGTCGGGCGAGTAGGCGGGACTGAAATCTCCGCCGGGACTGGTGGAGACCTTCACTGGCTTGGCGCCGGCATTCGTCAGGTCGAGGGTGAAGATGTCCGCGTTGGTGCTGATCGCCGGCACCGGATCGAGGTTCTCTTCAAAGGCGAGTTCCTTGCCGTCTGGCGAAAAAGCATAAGCGGTGGGCCCGCCCAGCGAGAAGGGCGGGACGTCGTGGGTGTCTCCGGGTGTAAGGTCGCGCGGTGTGCCGCCCTTGGCTGGAACCAGGAATAAGTGGCTGCGCTTCTCTCCCGAATAGGCATTCCAGTGGCGGTAGAGGAGCTGGGTAAAGATCCGCGCCTTTACTTTGGACTTGGCCTGTTCCTCATCGCGGGTGCGGTTGCAGTCGTCGTCTCTGCAGTCGGGGTAGACGGCTGAGGTGAAGAGGATGTTTTGTCCGTCGGGCGACCAGAGCGCGCCATCGGCCTCGGTGCTGATGTTCGTGAACCGGTGCGGATCGCCGAGTGTGCCGTGGGCAGTATCGAAGCTGGCCAGATAGATCTGCTGTCCGCCTTCGCGCGCGCTGAGAAAGAGGATCTGCTTGCCGTCGGGCGAGAACCGGCCGCCGCTCTCCCCGGCGATCGAGGCGGTGAGTGGCTTGGCCTCTGAGTCTTCCGCTCGGGAACCTGCACTTCCGCCAATGACCGGCACAATCCAGAGGTGCGAGGTCTTGGAGTTCTTGTCCAGGTCGACATCGGTCGCGGAGAAGAGGACCCAACGGCCATCGGGCGAGACGTCGATGTCGCCCAGCCGGCGCATCTTCATCAGGTCGTCGAACTGCATCGGGCGCCGTGACTGGGCAGATGCGACCGCGCCGCACCACGCAAGAGCAGCCAGCACGAACGGCAAAACTTGGCGAAATCGAGACATCAGGCTCCTTCGGTGTTTGAACTGGCGCAGCAAGCAGACGCGCAAAGGTGAGGACTCCAGTTGAATTAGCGAAGACCTGCCAGTGTAAATGCTGGGGTGGAGGCGCGTCGGTGACGGTGCAGATTTGTGACGATCGGAGACCCACCGGCCGCTGGATACGACCGCGGATGCAAAGCGAAAGCCTCAATGCACGAAGGCCTCGCCGGCAGGGCTTCGCAGCGGCGCCAGCGAGGTGAGCGGCATCTCGATGAGGACAGCGGCTCCCCTTGGAGGAAGGTTGTAGGCCGTGATCTCGCCGCCGTGCTCTCGAACGATGGCGTAGCAGATGCTGAGGCCGAGGCCGGGGCCCTCGCCGGGCGGCTTGGTGGTGAAGAAGGGATCGAAGACGCGGCTGGGGTTGGGAAATCCCGGTCCGGAGTCGGTGATCAGGATCTGAACATGCTCGCGAGCGCTGGTCAGCTCCACACGGATCAGGCGGTCCTCAAGCGAACGCGAGTGCTGCACCGCTTCGACAGCGTTGTTGAGAACCTGGATCAGGACCTGGCGGAGTTGATCGGTGTTGGCTCGCACCAGAGGAAGTTTCTCGGCCAGCGTCATGCGGAATTCGATGCCCAGCCGGTCAAGCTCCGGCTTTCGCAAGCACATAGATGTCCTGCAGCAGTTCCACGATGGCCACCGGCTCGTGGCCTTGTGGAGCGGGCCGCCAGAAGCGGATCAAGCTTTCGATGATCTGCTTCATGCGCAACGACTCGGTGCGGATGATCGAGGCGTTGTGGCGAATCGACGCCTCGCTTGCGCCATCTTCAATCAGTTCCGCATAGCCCATGACCACGGTCAGAGGATTGTTCAGCTCGTGAGCCACGCCGCCTGCGAGTTGGCCCAGACCCGCCAGCTTCTCCGAACGGCTGACCCGGTCCAGCAAAACATTGTTTTCACGGGCGGCTGCCGTGCGCGCGACGAGAAGTTCAAGAGGGAGAAGATCGTCGGTATGCAGAGGTTCGGCGGGATTCTTGAGCCCGCTCAGCAGGACAACGCCATCCAGCCGCTCGGCGTTCGTGCTCATGGGGATCATGTGCGCGGTGGTGAAATTGAGGCTCTCCAGGTCATCTCCCGGGACAAAGAGAGGCCGGAGATCCACCGTGTAAGTATTTGCCAGTTCGCGGGAAACGCCGGGGGAGCTGCGGTAAACCTGCATGGCCGCGGAGGTGGAGCGCCTCCCCAGTTCGTCGAGAGCCTGGACGAGCGCCGGTTCAGCGCCCGCGCTTGCGGCGACGTAGTAATGATCCTCAACCGTGCGAAGGCAGAGGATGACCTGACGAAAGCGGCTATTGGCGGCGACGACCGCGCAGAGTCGAGCATAGGCGGGCGCTGGGTCGGTAGCCCGGCAAAATCGCCACGTTGAGTTTGGCGTACTCTTCAAGTTCACGGCGCGCACGGCGGTCTCGCTGGGTAGCGGCGTCGTTGATGGCGACCTCTTCTTCGAGGACCAGCACGATCATCCCCATCGCGGTCATCACCTTCATCAGGTTGGCGAGCCGGGATACGAACACCAGGGCCGCGACACCCAAGTGCACCGGGGTGTGCGTGACCACCGGCAGAGACCAAAGCAGCAGTCCGGTCACCGTAAACACCACGCCCGCGCTGATCCGCCGATAGCTGCCGAGAATCAGCAGTGCGGTAATGAACTGAATGCCGGCGCGGGCCAGGTAGATGACGGTCAAGTAGTGCCCATTCCAGGCGAGATCGATGCACAACAAACCGACGGCCACAGAAAAGAAGACGCTAAACCCGACGGGCAGAATGTTCTTTTCGCAGCTCCACAGCGTGGCGATGCAAACGGTGGCGACCGCATTCGCCAGCAGGAGGCACCGCACCAAGATGCCGGGCTGGGGGAAGAGCGACATCAATACGGTGAAGGCGATCAGCGGGGCAGCAGCCGCCACCACGTAGTACGTCTTATGTTTGCGTCCAAACTTGAGCGGCGACATGGAGCCGAGAAACATGACCCCGGCCATCTCCAGGCTGCAATTCGCGATCGCCGCCAGGGCAGGGGTGGAGATGCCCTTGAGCTCGAGGATGATGCGGAGAATGGCGAAGAGCCAGCCGATGAGCCACAACAGGGTCCTGGTGGTCCGGGACCGGAGATAGAGCCCGGCAAACACTGAGACCAGAAAGCTGAGCAGGATCAGCGTCGGGATCTGGTAGTAGTCCGCCATCCGGGGCAGTTCCTAGAATTCAAGTCTGGTAAACAATCCCGGCAATTTGCAGTTCAAGCCAGCTCCGAGAGGTCCATGTCGGGAGTTTCCGCGTCTATTGTTACATCAGGCATTCTTTTTGCGTCACACTGAAGGTTCATTCCGGGCCATCGTTCCAAAGGGGAGCAGCAGAGCGTGGATTCAATCAAGCATGGATTGGCGAGGAGCGGCCGTAAGGCGGTGGTCGCCTTGTTTTTGGGAATAGCAGGGGCGGCAAGCGCGCAGGTGACGTATACGCCCATGCCGCTCGACCAGGGATTTGGCCCGCTCGATACCTCGGCCCCGTCCGTCCCGGCGGAACAGCTCATCACCAGGTTCGCCAGCAAGGAGGCGGAGTTCCGGCAGGCCCTGGAAAACTACACCTACCATCGGACCGTGCGCGTCCAGACGGTGGACGACGATGGCAAGGTGGACGGCGAATACTTCGAGGAAGCCGACATCTCCTTCGACTCGACCGGCAAGCGGACCGAGCATGTTACGTTTGCGCCTGCCAATTCTCTGGAACGCATCTCCATGAGCCCGGCGGATTTCCAGGACATTCAGCAGCGCCTCCCGTTTGTTTTGACCACCGAAGACATCGGGCAGTACGACGTGACCTACGCCGGCAAGCAGAAGGTGGATGATCTGGACACGTTCGTGTTCGATGTGAAGCCGAAGCGCATCGAGAAAAACAAGCGGTATTTCCAGGGCAAGATCTGGGTCGATGCGCAGGATTATCAGATTGTCGTGACCAACGGAAAGAACGTGCCGGACGACACCCGGAAGGGGCACGAAGATTTGTCTCCGCCATTCACCACCTATCGCGAACAGGTGGACGGCAAGTACTGGTTCCCGGTCTATACCAAGGGTGAGGGCGTGCTGCACTTTCAGGGCGGGAGCGGTTACATGGGCAACGAAGTGCACATTCGCGAGACACTCAAGTATTCGAATTACAAGCAGTTCAAGTCGACCATCAAGATTCTCTACGGCGGACAGGACATCACCAACAACGGCGATGCGAAGGGTCAGGGAGCACCGCAGCCGAACCCACAAGGGGCTCCCCAAGGTGGTGGGACGCCGACGCCGGCACCACCGGCGAATGGGCCAAAGTAGTAGTTTGCAGTGCGGACGCAGAGTCAGAACCGTTCGAAAGAGCGGGGCGAACGCCCGGCTACGACATGTAGCTGGTGGAACGAAGGGAGTCGTCAGCCCAGCGCACCGACTCGGAATACATGTCGGTGAGTTGGTCGTTGGCTGGTTCCGGAGCCGGCGCCCAGTCCCCTGTCTCGTAGTGGCAGGCAACGGAGAGCGGCACCGCTTCGGCGTTATGCTCGCCGAGCAGCGCGGATCGGGTAGTCGGACGTAAGGGCAACGCATCCACGATCACGGGCATGGGCAGCTGAAGAATGGCGTCCACCAGCGAGAGCAGCCCGATGAGATATTGTTCCGTCGGGTTCTGACCATAGCGGGTCGCGGCCAACTCGCAGAAGCGGGCCCGCTGGAGCGATAGCGAGAGCAGAGCGTGTGGCTGCCGTTTGCTCAAGCCCCCAGCCATCGCCACGATGGCCAGCTTGCGAAACTCGTTTTCTCCCACGATGATGAGGGCACGGCGAATGCTCTCCACCTGGTTGCGAATCGCGTACAGCGGCGAGTTGACCATGCGCAGCAGGCGGTAGCAGAGCGAAGTGTCCGCCATGACCACGTGTTCGATCTCTCCCAGGTTCATTGGCGTGCGGCTCAGCGCGGCCAGCAACCGCAATGCGTTCAGCGCATTGGTGGGCACCTCATGCCGGGCCACGATGGTGGGGCGACAGAAAAAATACCCCTGGAAATAGCTGAAGCCTTCGCTTACAGCAATCTCGAAGTCCGCCTCATCTTCAAGCTTCTCCGCAATGAAGGCGGCGGAAGTGCGAGGCAGGCTGGCGCGGATCTCAGTTCGCTGGGCCGCGTCCGATGCGCGGAAATCGAGCTTGATGTAGTCGGCGAGCTCAATCGAGCGGCTCCAATCCTGGCACGTAGACAAAGTCGTCGAGCGCGAATCGATAGCCCAGGCGCTTCAGTTCATAGCAGGCGGAGAGAACTTCCTTGTCGGGCTCGACCGTCTCCAGGATCTCCAGCACCGTTGAGGCGGACGGCAGCAAGGTCACGAGCCGATTCACCAGAGAGTCGCGGGTGCAGTTCACGAACGCAAGCGTGTGACTGGATAGTGAGTCCGCTCCGGACACCAGGACGTTGTCGAGCATCATGCGGGTGGCATCGTCCGGCTCGCCGGAAAAACCATTGCTCCAGCCGGAGCGAAACAACAGCTCGTACCCGAACACGCGCCGTTGTGAATCGAGAATGGGTTGCCGCGCAAGGAAGCGGTTCGGTTCCACCGCGGGAGTCTTGTTTTCCGCTGGGTTGGGTAAGGTAGCTGGCGTCGTCATGGGATTCCCATCTGCATCCCTGTATCGGCGGCGGGAAGCAAAACTTCACGAACCGGCACGCGTCGGAGCCATGCATGGTCCAGCCCGAACTCTGCCGTCTTTGAGTGAATGTGTTTGCGGATGAATGTGTCTGCGCGCCCGGACCAGGAACCGGCGCGGCCCGGGCGCGGCCATTCATTCAGTAGTACAAGTACTTCCGCCATTTCTGGTCGGAGTGGCCGATCATGCGCATGATGTGGCGGCTGGTATGCAGCGAAAAGGGGCGCGGTTCGCGAAGCAGCCGCATGTCTTCCAGTTCGTGCAGCAGCTGGTTGCCTTTGCGCCGGTTGCAGGAGTGGCAACAGGCGACCAGGTTTTCCCAGGTCGAGAGGCCGCCCCGAGAACGCGGCAACACGTGGTCGAGCGTAAGTTCGCCGGCAGTGAGCACGACGCCGCAGTACTGACAGGTATTGCGGTCGCGCAGCAGGATGTTTTTGCGCGAGAGAGCGCGTGTCTGGTGCGGAATGCGCCGGTATTCCAACAGGCGGATCACCGAGGGCATGGGAACGCGAACGCGGGCGGCATGCAGGATCGCGCCTTGCTCCTCTTCTGTCTTGGCGACGCCCTTCAACACCAGCACCAAAGCCCGCCTGGCTCCGCAGATGTTGATCGGTTCATACGAGGCATTCAAGACCAGCACGGGTCTCTGCATGGTGGTGGGCAGGGCAGCGCGTGGCTCTTCCTGGGGCAGCGCGTGGCACTTGGCAAGGGACTTCTGTTTACGAGCGTGGATCATGGTTTTTCCCAGCGACATCATTCCCCCAAGTCCTGATCGTTCGGTTCAACTTGCTCACCTGCAGTGATCCATTCGCAGAGCCTGCTCAGTGCACCTCCGGCGCAGGCGCTGCGGGATGGAAGAAACCTGAATCCCAAAAAGCGACATCTTCGTGGATGGGCAGTTCCCGCTCGGGCGGCGGCGGGGCGACGGGATACTCACGTTGCGCGCGCGCCAGGGTGGCCACCCAGACAGAATTCGCTCCGGCTGCGAGCAGGGCCCGCGTACAGGCTCGTGCAGTCGCCCCAGTGGTGTAGATGTCGTCGACCAGGAGAACGTCGGCTTTCTGAATCGCCAGAGGCCGGGGCACAAAAAAAGCGCCACGAACGTTTTCGCGGCGCTGACGCGGGCTCAGGCCCGCTTGACTGGCGGTGCTGCGTTGTCTCTCGAGAACTCCTGTGGCCAGGCTCAGGTTCCAACCCGGGCGCTGGATCCTGACCGCTTGGACGGCGGCCGAGGCGAGGCGCTCTGCGTGATTGAATCCGCGCTGATGGCGCTTGCCTGTATGCAGCGGCACGGGTACCACGATCATGGAACTCGGAGCTTCGGGCGCGAGCGACAGGATGGCCTCCGCCAGACGAACGCCCAATGCATGAGCAATGGGCTGCATGCCATCGTATTTCAGCCGGTGAATGAGGGCGCGAAGGGTGCCTTGATACGCACCGTACGCGACGGCCCGGCGGAAATTGGGCCGAGCCCTGCGGCAAAAATCACACGTGGATTCGAAGCTCTGCGGCGGTTCGGCATCGCCAAACGTCGCGACACCCAGGTCGGCACCGCAGCAGGAGCAGAGAAAGCCGGGCTGGGCGGCGAGACTATCCCAACAGGAATCGCAAACAGGGACGCGGGTAAACCGCAGGAGAGACTGGCTGCAGACGCAGCAGGAGGCAGGAAGGAGCGCACAGGAGAGGCTGTCCACCGGACTTCGCAGCACGCGAACCACGGCGCGCCATGCGGAAGTATGAGATGGCGGAACGTCGAGCGTCAGGGAGTCACTCTGACTGCGGAAGACGCACCTCACTTGCGGCCGGAAGGCTGGCTGCACCCGCCGCCGTTAGAGCGAGTATACAGAGAAACGGCGCCGCTCATCCAGACTCAACTTTCACGCAATTGAATCTGCAGTCGCGGAAGCAACAGAGTTCAGCCGCCCAACGAGGCGTCAGCGGGTCAGGGCCGTTGCCAGCCGTTGCGGGTCATCCAGTGAAGAATGGGCTGGAACCATTCGTCGAAAGGCAGCGTTGGAAAGCCGTGTCCACCGGTTGGGAACAGGAGCATCTCCGCAGGAACATGCTGGGTGCGGAGCGACTCGTAGAAGCGAACGCTGTTGTCGACGTCGACCACCGTGTCGTCGCCGGCATGGAGCAGCAGCGTTGGCGGCGTCTTCGCGGTGACCTGCTCTTCGTTTGAAAAGAGGCGAACCTGCTGGTCATTGGGATCGGGGCCGAGCAGCGCCTTGCGCGAGCCGGCGTGCGCCAGGCCGGTGGTCATACTGATCACGGGATAGACCAGGATCAGGAAGTCGGGCCTGCAGGTTCACATGATCCGGATTGGGAACGTAGTCCTTATCGAAGTGGGTGCCAACCGTCGAGGCGAGATGGCCGCCCGCCGAAAATCCGAGGACGCCTACCTTATTCGGATCGATGTTCCATTGCGCAGCATTCTGCCGCACGAGGCGAAGGGCCTGCTGCGCGTCCTGCAAAGGGCCAATCGACTTGTCCGGCATGGTGACGTCGCTTGGCAGCCGGTACTTGACTACGAAGGCCGCGATTCCGCGGTCCTGGAACTCCTCGGCGATGCGGGTTCCCTCGCGCTCGTAAACCTCCATCACGTAGCCGCCGCCGGGAAAGATCAGGACTGCCGCATGCGTGGCCTTGCCGGGCGGGGGAATGTAAGGCGCAAGCGTGGGCCGCGAAATCTTCTCAACGCTGCCCGCTTCGAGAAAGCGCTCTTCATCCGGAGCGTTGGTTGCGTTGGGAATGGGGCCTGGGTAGAGAGGAATCACGGCGGTCTGGCTCATGGCGGCTGAATGGCTCATCGGATTTGCGGGCGAGGTCTGTGGGAGCGCGGGCTGCAAGAGAAGAAGGAAGGCGAACAACAGAGCGAACTTGGACAGGTGCATGCGAAGTCGTTTCCTGCAATGTAGGAACTCTATCATCTGCTCGTAACGCGAGCTTCGCGGCGCCTTCGCGAAATTCGCTCCGCTGGAAGAGAACCTGCTCCGAGCCAGCATGGTGACCTTGGCGCTGTTTTTCGTGGTGCCGCGCTGTTACACTCGTCGGTCCTGAGTAAATTGCGGGATGGTTTTACAGTCAGCGGAGGCATACGAGTGGCCGAGTTACAACCAGCATTCAAACCTTTTGTTCCACCAACAGAGTCGCGTCCCGAATTTACGGTCCGCGCCATCCTGCTGGGCTGTGTCTTTGGCATTTTGTTTGGAGCCGTGACCGTGTATGTGGGCCTGCGGGCCGGTCTCACGGTGGCTGCTTCCATTCCCATCTCTGTGCTGTCGATCAGCATCCTGCGGGTGCTGGGCAAGGCCTCGATCCTTGAGAACAACATCGTCCAGACGACCGGCAATGCCGGGCAGTCGATTGCGGCCGGCGTGATCTTCACCCTGCCGGCGCTTATTTTTCTCGGGTTCGATCTGGAATACTCGCGCATCTTTCTGTTGGCGCTGATCGGCGGGTGGCTGGGCGTGCTGTTCATGATCCCGCTGCGCCGCCAGTTGATCGTAGAAGAACATGGGAACCTGACCTATCCCGAGGGAACGGCCTGTGCGGACGTACTTCTGGCCGGGGAACGCGGTGGTTCGTTTGCGAGCCGAGTCTTCTTCGGACTGGGGCTTGGCGGGCTCTATACGCTGTTCCAAAATGAGAACCTATTCGCAGCGTGGCCGGGCACTCCTGATTACCAGCCCAAGTGGCTGAAGGGTGCGGCGATTCGCGCAGATGCGACACCCGAGTATCTCGGCGTGGGCTACATCATCGGACCGCGTGTGGCTGGGATCATCTTTGCCGGAGGCGTCTTCTCCTGGCTGGTGCTGATGCCGCTGATCTACTTCTTCGGCTCGCACTTAGCGGGCCCAGTCTATCCGGGTACGATTCCGATCAAGGACATGACTCCCAGCCAACTCTGGGCTTCGTACATTCGGCCGATGGGCGCAGGCGCCGTGGCCGCCGCCGGCCTGATTACGCTGTTGAAAACGCTGCCGACGATCTTCGGCGCGCTGAGCAGCGGCATGAAGAACCTGCGCGCGAGCGGCGGCCCGAAAACGGAGACGCTACGCACCGAAGATGATCTGCCCATGAGCGTGGTGATCGGCGGATCGGTGGTGCTGGTCGCGCTGATGTTCTTCTTTCTCACCTTCAAGCCGGTACCGGGAGCGAGTGTGGGCGTGCTGGCGAACCTGGCGGCGTCGCTGCTGATCGTGGTCTTCGGATTTCTATTCGTCACCGTGTCCTCGCGGATTGTGGGGCTGATCGGCAGCTCGGCCAATCCTATCTCCGGCATGACGATTGCGACGTTGATGGCGACCTCGGCAATCTTCCTGGTGAAGGGGTGGACGGCTCCTGCATTTGGCGCACTGGCGATTACGATTGGCGGCGTGGTGTGTATAGCCGCTGCGAACGCCGGCGATACCTCGCAGGATTTGAAGACGGGTTTTCTGATCGGAGCGACGCCCCGCAAACAGCAGATCGCCCTCATGATCGGCGTTTGCGTGTCAACCGTAGCCATCGGCATCACGCTCAACATGATGAATAAGGGCCTGCAGGAGTTTCATCAACTCACGCGGCCATGGGATATCGCGACCCCGCACTCGGGCGTCGAGGAACAGAAGAGCGCGAAGTTACCGCAGCAATTCCACGTCGTCGCCAACGACAAGACCGACCAGGTGCGCGAGGCGAGCGACTTTATGGTGCTGAACGCGCTGGGCTCCGCCGATCTTGCGGATGGAAAGTATCTCTACAATCCCGCTACGCACCAGATCGAAGCGCAGTGGATTCAGGGCATCGGGAGCGAGAAGGCAGCGGCTCCGCAGGCCCGGCTCATGGCGACGGTGATCAACGGAATTCTCACTCGGAAGCTGCCCTGGGGGCTGGTGCTGCTGGGTGTTTTCCTGGTGATTGCGGTTGAGTTGCTGGGCATCCGTTCGCTGTCGTTTGCCGTAGGCGCTTACCTGTCGATCGCAACTACCTTGGCTATTTTCGTCGGAGGCGTGGTTCGTTGGATGGTCGATCGCGCAGTGGAGAAGGCTGGAGGCGGCGCCACGGATACTGAAAGCGAGGTGAGCCCGGGCTCACTCTACGCCAGCGGCCTGATTGCCGCGGGCGGCATCGTGGGATTGTTAGGAGTGGCGCTCAAACTCTACGAGGCGGCAACCAACAAGCACGACATTGTTCACTTTCCGCATACGTTTCTGTCGCACGATGCGGTCTCGGTCGTGATGTTTGCGCTGCTGGCATTCTCGCTGTACTACTTCGCGAGAAAACCGCTGAAGAGCTCGTGAAAGCAGATGCGCTAAACGAAATGCGTGAGGACACCAACCGCGCCCATGGTGAGGCAGGCGATCGCAATGAGCAGGCGCTTATTGAATTCGGGCATGGGCGCTCTCCACTCTGGCTGCTCAAAGAGACGCCGGCAGGTGGAGAAAAGTCGCAGAATTTTGGTTCGGCGTTCGTTCCCGGGTGCCGATTGGACGAACGCAGCGGTGCTCGTCGCTGAGCTTAAGATCGTATAAGACCACGCGGTAACTGACGGCATAATGGGGCTCTGGATACGAGCCGGGATGTTACATCCTGCGCCGACAGCGACACTGTTTCATTCCACAGTTTGAAAGGGTCGATCGGATTGCCGAAGCTTAAAGATGTGCCTCAAAACCTAAGGTCGTACTACCTGGGACTGTTGCGAAAGGGCGAGCAGTGGAATGAGGTGGAAGGAAGCGAAGACCTCACGCCGCGACAGCTGGCCTTCATTCGCGAGCAGGTGGAAGCCGGAGTTTACAAGGTGGCGGGACCGGTGGTCGATGGCGGCGAAATCGTCGGCATGATGCTGGTGGAGGCGCCAACGGCGGAAGAGGCGCTGAGGATCGCGATGAAGGATCCTGCCGTCCAAGCCAGCCGGCTGAAGGTGGAAATCTACGCGACATTTCTGCCTTCGTTGGATAGTTTACGAGTGCAGTACTGACTTCAGCGCGACTGCAATTTCAACTGCACACAGGCTCGAACATTCTCCTCCAAACACAAAGGGACGGGGCTGCCCCCGTCCCTTGATGCTTAGCCAGCGCGCGGCTTAGAGCTGATTCATGTTCTGCAGGAACTCGGCGTTGTTGCGCGCCTTTTCGAGGCGGCTGACGAGCAGTTCCATGGCTTCGACCGGCGAGAGCGGGTTGAGCACCTTACGCAAAATCCAGGTACGCGCCAGATCGTCCTTGGGAATCAGCAGTTCTTCCTTTCGCGTGCCGGAGCGCTGGATGTCGATCGCCGGGAAGACGCGCTTGTCGACCAGCTTGCGGTCGAGAATGACTTCCATGTTGCCGGTGCCCTTGAACTCTTCAAAGATGACTTCGTCCATGCGGGAGCCGGTATCCACCAGTGCGGTAGCGATGATGGTGAGGGAGCCGCCCTCTTCAATATTGCGAGCCGCGCCGAAGAAGCGCTTCGGCCGCTGCAGTGCGTTCGAATCCACGCCGCCTGACAGTACCTTGCCCGATGGCGGCACGATGGTGTTGTAGGCGCGCGCCAGTCGCGTGATGGAGTCGAGCAGAATCACGACGTCGCGCTTGTGTTCCACCAGGCGCTTGGCCTTTTCAATCACCATTTCGGCGACCTGAACGTGACGGGCTGCGGGTTCGTCAAAGGTGGAGCTGATGACTTCGCCCTTGACCGAACGCTGCATGTCGGTGACTTCTTCCGGCCGTTCGTCGATGAGCAGCACAATCAGCACGACCTCGGGATGATTGGTGGTCACCGAGTTGGCGATGGCCTGCAGCAACATGGTTTTGCCGGTGCGCGGCGGAGCGACGATCAGACCGCGCTGCCCTTTGCCGATCGGGGTCAGCAGGTCCATCACGCGGCCGCTGATCGATTCGCGGACGGTCTCCATCTTGATCCGCTCTTGCGGGTAGAGCGGCGTGAGGTTGTCGAACAGAATCTTGTTGCGAGTCTCTTCGGGGCTTTCGAAGTTGATCGCCTCGATCTTGACCAGGGCGAAGTATTTCTCGCCTTCATGCGGCGGACGAACGTTGCCGCTGATGGTGTCGCCGGTCTTCAGATCGAACTTGCGAATCTGCGAGGGCGAGACATAGATATCGTCCGGACCGGGCAGGTAGTTGTAGTCGGGCGAACGGAGGAAGCCGTAGCCGTCGGGCAGAATTTCCAGAACGCCTTCAGCGAAGATGTGGCCTTCTTTTTCGCTTTGAGCCTGGAGGATTTTGAAGATGAGATCTTGCTTGCGGAGGCCGCTGGCACCGGGGATTTCGAGGGTGCGCGCAATGCGGCTGAGCTCCGTGATGTTCTTTTCTTTTAGTTCAGAGATGGTCATTATCACCTACGGTGGGTAGCTTTTGGAGGGTAAATCGGGAAGGAATCTTGCTGAGTGAGCAGGTATTCGGTTGAGGGAGAAATCCAGGGAGGCAGGGCCGCGCTTAAGCTGCGCGGCGCTGCGAAACCGTATCGGTTTCCTGGGCTATGGAAAGATCGGAAGCGGGGTTGGTTGTGCGGAACCGGACCAGAACTTCGTTGGTGGTATCTTGCAGGCGAATCGTGGGTCGGTGCAACTTACGAGTCGCCTTGGAAGCCAATTGGCAAAGCTGGTAGCGGTTTCGGACATGGGACAAAGCCCCAAAAATCAAATCAGAACGCATCAGTATTCTCCTTCATCCTTGACCGTCCTGCGCGACTTGCAGGACGCGAAGGGCACGAGGGCCTAACGTCGCGAATTTTCGGTCTGTGGGTACAACTGTTAGACGCAGAAGACCTGCGTATTGTTCACTATTTTCGGGCGCCAACTGCGCGCTCGTAACCCTGCCTACGCGTCAGAACGACAACACCTACAACGTTGCTGACTGGCTGAATAAAGTCCGGGGAAAACCGTGATCTCTCGCTCGGCAGACGGGCACAGCCCACGGCTGAGAACAACGTCTGAAATGGGACCGGGAGGTCAAGCAGAACGACCGCGGGCGGGGCTGAACTGCACCCTCTATTCGGAGTCGCATTTGCAATCGGCAAGCATGAAAATAAACCTCCGCGCGCTTGAGGTCAACAGTTTTTTTGCACACATTGTGCGGTGCCCTCCAGATTTCCGGAGGTCTCGAAGGAGAGCAAGTCGCTCAATCTAAATGAGATGATGGTCGCCAAGCTGCGCCAACTACCTGTTGCCACCCATGGTCCTATGAAACTTTGGAGGTCGACACACTGGTCAGTTCAGGGCAGATCCTTAGTGCGCGGCAGTCCCGGGCGTAACCACAATCCTAAGGTGAAACTCATATGGAAGCGGCTCGCTCCCGTTCCGTGCCGCCTTGAACCTGTATTTCCGAACCGCGGCTGACTTGGTCTGCATTTTCGGAGAGATGTCCACCGGTTCACGGTCTGGTTATGGTTGCTGCGAAGCGGCCGCTGGACGCGCCAGCGCACTGCAACTCTTGCAGCCTTTGACCAGCCAGGATTCGGCCAGAGCTTCGGCTCGATCTTCATCGCGGGTGTGGAGCCGAATATGTGCCAGTTCATGGGCCACGACATGGTTGGGCTCAGCAGACGGGGAATCCGGATGGACCAGGGTGAAGCCGCGAAAACAGGTGACCTGTCCATCTATATCGGTGAGCGCGTAGACGTGGAGATCGGCTCGGTCGACGTGGCGAAGGAAGTGCTGCCAGACGGCATCGTCGCACAGCACGAGCCATCGCCAGTTCTCCGGATGCGGATAACTCCCCAGCGCGCTGGCCAGGATGTTGACTTGCGCCTGGCATTCCCTGGAGACCGGATCGCCCGGACGCGCGAACGACGAGATCACGCCGATGTTGGTTTCGGCGCAGGCGCACAGAGCGCAAAACAATACCAGCCCTACAATCCAGGTAATCCCCTTCCACACCCACTTCACTGATTGGCCTGCTCACTGCCGTCCTCGAAACAGCACGGTCACAGAGGAGCGTATCGGCGAGGGCGGAGGTTGGAACGGAGATCTCGCGTCGCAACGAGAGCCACTGCTGAATTGGGATCGCATACCCGAAATGGGAAAGGCGCTCGAACAACAGAGCCGACCGTGAGGCAATTTAATTTTTCTACTTGACGTCACATACTATGTGTCATACAGTGTGCGTCAGACAGTATGCCGCTAGACGCTGCCATCTTCGAAAACTTACGCCTGGAACTGAGGCGGGGCTGTCTCACGCTCGCTGTTCTGGCCCAGTTGCGCGAGGAACACTATGGATACACGTTGCGCAAGGCCCTTGCCGAATTGGGCATGACCATCGATGAGAGCACCTTGTATCCGCTGCTACGGCGGTTGGAGAGCCAAGGCCTGCTGGTGAGCGAGTGGCGAGAAGAGGATAAGCGGAACAAGCGCTTCTACCGGCTCTCCGGAGACGGTGAGCCAATCCTGCAGCAGTTACTGGCAGAGTGGCGGACGATCAACACGTCGCTGGGCAGGATTTTGTCAGAGACTACAACGCCTTTATAAGGACGGGACGGAATGGAACTACTGGAGCGGTATCTGCTGGCTGTAAAGAAGCACCTTCCCAAGCAGGGACAGGAAGATATCCTTGCGGAACTCCGGGCGAACCTCGAATCGCAGATCGAGGAACGCGAGGCAGAGATGGGCCGGCCCGCGGATGCAGCCGAGCAAGAAGCGTGGCTGAAGCAGATCGGCTCGCCGATGCAGATGGCGGCGCGGTTTCAGCCCCAACAATATCTGATTGGCCCGGCGGTGTTCCCCTACTTCCGCTTCGTGCTGATGAAGGCGATGGCGATCTGCGCGCTAGTCTACGCGCTGGTGAACGCCGTGCTGCTTTCTTTGAACACCCTGTCACTCGACGGCGTTATAGCAGCCGTCCTTCGCTTTCCCGGGGTGGCGATGATTACGGCCTCATGGGTGACGCTGGCGTTCGCGGCACTGGAGTTCGCTCGCATACGATTCCCGGCCCAGACCCCCTGCCTGGACCAATGGATGGTCAGCGAACTACCGGCGCTCGAGAGCAAGGAACACGGCAACCCGCGCGGGTTCGCCTCGGCTGTGGCCAATGTCCTGGTGGGCGTCGGCTTCCTGGTGTATCTGCTTCTCATACCGCGGCACCCTTATCTACTGCTCGGGCCGGGTGCGGTCTATCTGAGGACGTTGCCCTACAAGCTGGCCCCGGCTTGGACGACCTTCTACTGGGGGGTGGTGGCGTTGAACGTACTCCAGGTGAGTTGGCGGACATTGTCCTTAGCACAGGGAAAGTGGAAAGAGCGCTGGCGGCTGGAAGAACTGCTGTCAAAGGCAGTCGCTTTCGGATTGCTGATGTTCCTGCTGAATACGCGAGACCACGCATACATTGTGCTCAAGAATCCCGCAGACCAGGCTGCTTTGGGCAGCACGTTGTATGCCATCAATCGGAATGTGCATCTGCCGCTCTCCCTGGTGGTCGCCATTGGAATGGTCGCGCTCGGGCGGGAGGTGTGGCTGACGTGCAAAGCGGCCTATGACAAGCGCAAGCTCGGTTGACAGCCGGCCATGTGACCTTAGCCTGATCATCGAGGCCCGCTGCTGTTGAAGTGCCGCCTGGATAAGGTGAACCCAGGTTTCGGACACCTTCGCTGCAACGGCTGCGTTGTCTCCAAAGTTATCGTTGCCCGCCCATGGCTATGCGCATAGACTGTGTCTCTGGCCAAACTGCTTCGCGGCCGGGGCCCTGTCTGCCTGTCGTCTGCATCGCGAAGTAACCCCGTCGTTACTCGAATAACATAAGGATCAGCGTCGATCCTGTGTATTCCCGTTGCATGTGGCTGCACGTGTGTCGAAAACGATGGTGAGGGAGAAATCGTAGATGAGCCAGACATTGGATGAGAGTTATGTGCTGACACTGGATGAAATCAGTGCGCTCGCGCAGGTAGGCGGCAAGCCCGCAGAGACTCTGATGAACGTGGTCGCGCTGATCGCCAAGCGTTTTCAGGTGGACGTCTGTTCCGCTTATCTCCTGGAGCCGGATCGAGCGAACCTGGTGCTGGCGGCGACCCTCGGATTGAGCCCGCATTGCGTCGGCGCGCTGCGGCTGGCGCTGCATGAAGGGCTGGCGGGCCTGGTAGCGGAACAGGTGCGCCCGGTGGCGGTGGAGCAGGTGAAGACGCATCCGCGATTCAAGTATTTTCGCGAAGCCGATGAGGATGACTTCCAATCCTTTCTTGGAGTGCCGCTGTTGGACCGCGGTGTGTTGCAGGGAGTGCTGGTGGTGCAGACCGTCGAGCAGCGGCTGTATCGCGAAGACGAGATTCGGATGCTGACGGAGGCCGCGTCGCAAGTAGCGCCGGTGGTCGCCGAGGCGCGTACGCTCGACCGCTTCATTGCTCCGGCACAGGAGCGGTTGTGGGCGCTGGCCCGCAACCTGTGGTGGAGTTGGGATCACGACGCCACCAGCCTCTTTCGCGATCTGAACCCGGTTCGCTGGCGCGAGCTCAATCAAAACCCCGTCGCGTTGCTGGCGGAGACGCCGCTCGGCGGAGATCGAACGGCGCGCAGCGGAGTTGGTGCTGCACAGCCGCATCAATTATGCGTATCGGCGGCAGCAGGAGTATCTGCACGCGGACCATACGTGGGGCGCGGCGCAGGCTGGTGTGCTGCGTCCACGGCCGGTGGCGTATTTCTCTGCCGAGTTCGGATTGCACGAGTCGCTGCCGATCTATTCCGGCGGACTGGGCATTCTTGCAGGCGACCACATCAAGAGCGCTTCGGACCTGGCGATTCCGCTGGTCGGCATCGGCCTGTTCTATGGGCAGGGATATTTTCTGCAGCGGCTCAACAGCAGCGGCTGGCAGATGGAGGAGTACTTAGAAACCGATATCAGCAAGTTACCCATGGAGCCCGCGATCGGCGCGATGGGAGAACCGATCACCATTCACATCGACACCCGGGGAGGATCGATCGGCGCGAAGGTCTGGCGCGTGAAGGTGGGCCGTTGCGACTTATATCTGCTCGATTCGAACGTGGAAGGAAATGCGCCGGAGGATCGCGAGCTGACTTCGCGGCTGTATGGAGGCGATGGTCGCGTGCGCATCCGGCAGGAATTGCTTCTCGGCGTGGGCGGGTTTCGCGCGCTGAAGAAACTGGGCATCGTCCCCGGCGTGCTGCACCTGAACGAAGGCCATAGCGGCTTCGCAGTCCTCGAAGCGGTGGCGAGCCGCATGCGCGAAGAAGGCATCGGCTTTGACCAGGCGGTCGCGCGCGTGTCGCGAGAGGTAGCGTTCACCACACATACTCCCGTACCGGCCGGTCATGACCGGTTCAGTCCCAGCTTGATCGAAGAGCATCTTGGACCACTGCGCGAAGAACTGGGGCTGTCAGAGCATCGCCTGATGGCGCTGGGGCGCGAAGATCCGAACAACTCCGGCGAAGATTTTTGCATGACCGTGCTTGGGTTGAAGATGGCGCGCCGCGCAAATGCAGTGTCGGCGCTCCATGGCGAAGTGTCGCGCGAGATGTGGACGGGATTGTATCCCGGCAAGTCGGAGGATGCGGTGCCGATCGGTCACATTACGAATGGCGTGCATGTTCCCTCCTGGCTGGCTCCGCAGATGTTTCGCCTCTATGACCGCCACCTGGGCACCGGATGGGATGAGCACAGCGCCGAGGCGCGCATCTGGGAAGGCATCGAAGATGTGGACGATGCGGAGTTGTGGGAGACGCACCTGAGCCTCAAGTCACGGCTCATTGAATTTGTGCGTCGCCGCGCGTGCGAGCAGGCGGAGCGGCGCGAGGAATCCTTCGCAACCTTGCAGAAGCTGAGCAAGCTACTCAGTCCGGATGCGCTGACCATCGGGTTTGCGCGGCGGTTTGCGACGTACAAGCGGGCCAATCTGATTCTGGCGGACATCGAAGGGCTGGCGGCGATGGTGAACGATCCCAAGCGGCCGGTGCAGTTTGTGTTCGCAGGAAAGGCGCATCCGCGCGATGAACCGGGCAAGCGGGTGCTGCAGCAGATAGCCGAGTTGATGCGGGATTCGCAGTTCTCTGATCGCTTCGTGTTCATCGAGGATTACGACATCAATGTGGGCCGGCACCTGGTGCAGGGAGTCGATGTGTGGCTCAACAATCCACGCCGGCCGCTCGAGGCCTCCGGTACCAGCGGACAGAAGGTGGTGTTGAATGGCGGGCTGAATCTCTCGGTTCTCGACGGCTGGTGGGCCGAGGCTTACGACGGCCTGAATGGCTTTGCCATCGGCACAGGACGCACGAACTCCAATATGGATGTGCACGACACGCGCGATGGACAGGATCTGCACCGCGTGTTGCGGGAAGAGGTGATTCCGCTCTACTACCAGCGAGATCGCGACGGCCTGCCGCGCGGCTGGATCAAGCGAATGAAGCGGACGATCCGGACCCTGGGCTGGCGATTCAATGCAGATCGCATGGTGATGGATTACACCACGAAGTGTTACGTTCCCGCTGCGGGAGGCACATCAAGCGACATGAGCGTCACGCGGTGATGGATCGGCTTTCAATGTTCGGACCTTGCTGACGCTTCTTAGCTGACCGCTTCACTGCTGACCGCTTCTTCGCTGCTAGTTCCAATAGCTGCGGTCAAGGGTGCGGTACTGAATCGCCTCGGCGATATGCGCAACGGTGATGTCGGGTGCAGCCTCGAGATCGGCGATGGTGCGCGCCACCTTCAGGATGCGGTCATGGGCGCGGGCGGTGAGGCCTTGCTGCTGCATCGCGCGTTCCAGCAGGCGCTCGGCGTCGGCGGAGAGTTCGCAGAATGTGCGGACCTGGCGGGTACCCATCTGCGCATTGGAATAGATCGGCTCGGCAGCTTGGGCGAAGCGCGCATGCTGACGTTCCCGGGCCGCGAGTACGCGGGCTCGAATCTCGGCTGAGCCTTCACTCGCCGTGCCGGAGCGCAATTCGCGGTAGTGGACTGCGGGTACTTCGAGATGAATGTCGATGCGGTCGAGCAATGGGCCCGAGACTTTCGAGATGTAGCGCTGGATCATCGGCGGCGTGCAGAGACATTCTCGAGACTTGTCGTTGAAGTAGCCGCAGGGGCATGGATTCATGGCGGCGGCGAGCATGAAGCGCGCGGGAAAACTGAGCGACATGGACGCTCGGGCGATGGTGACCTGTCCATCTTCCAGGGGCTGCCGCATCACTTCCAAAACATTGCGCGGAAACTCGGGCAGTTCGTCCAGGAAGAGAACCCCATGGTGCGCGAGGGAGACTTCGCCGGGCCGCGGAATAGCGCCACCACCGATCAGTCCAGCGTCGGAGATAGTGTGGTGAGGCGAGCGAAACGGCCGGTGCGTGACCAGGCCGGTCTCGCCGTCAAGCACGCCGGCGACGGAATGAATCTTGGTGGTCTCGAGCGCTTCCTCAAAGCTGAGTGGAGCAAGGATCGATGGGAGCCGCTTGGCCAACATGGTCTTGCCGGAACCCGGCGGTCCGATCATGAGGATGTTATGACCGCCGGCGGCGGCAACCTCAAGAGCTCGCTTGGCGGTCTGTTGGCCACGTACATCCTTGAAATCCAGGGGGAAGTGCTGCAGTTCCCCCAGCAGCTTGGTGGTGGAGATGCGAAATGGTTCGACGCCAATGCCGCCGTTCGCCGCGGCGTTCAACAGTTCGCGCACGTCATTTAAGCAAGTGACGGGATAGACGTTGACTGCCTCAACCACCGCGGCCTCGGCAGCGTTGGCAGCCGGCACAATCAGGTTGCGAATGCCGCGATCTCTGGCGGCAACCGCCACCGGCAGCATGCCGGGCACGGCACGAAGGCTGCCATCGAGGCCCAGTTCGCCGACCAGCAGGAACTGGCTGAGGTCGCGCAGCTGCAGCGCGCCGTACGCACCCAGGATGCCGATGGCGATCGGTAAGTCGAATCCGGAGCCCTCTTTCTTCAAATCGGCAGGCGCGAGATTGATAGTGATGTGGGTCGGCGGAATGGCGAAGCCGGAGTTCTTGATCGCAGCGCGCACCCGGTCGCGGCTTTCGCGAACCGCCGCATCGGGCAGGCCAACGGTATGGAAGCGATCCTCCGCGGTCTGAATGCCGGAGTAGTCGACCTCAACATCGATGATGTTCGCGTCGATACCGTAAACCGCGGCGCTGAGTGCTTTGAAAAGCATGCGTTTCAGAGGGAGGGCTGGCGCAAGTATAGGAGGGCAGCGGAATTGTTCAGGTGACTCGCATCACAGGCGTTTCGCGGGGCCGATCGGGGGCAGCCCCGACAAACGTGGAAGGTACGACCGGAGCAGAGTCGCCGGTGATACTTTCAAATGGCAATCAAACGTTGGGCAGCAAGGAGGAATCGTGAGGCAGTGCCGGGACTGGAAGATGGTTTGCGGAGCCTTGGGCGTGTTGATGCTGTTTCCTGTATTCATGAGAGCCGCACAGACGAGTGCGAGCGACGGTGCTGGTCCTCAGGCCGCACAGAGTCCACAGAGTCGTCCAGCGCCGCATGACGATTCCGGGATCGTAGGAGACAAGCCTGGAGAAGAGCCGGATGAAACGCCGGCACCGCCGACGGCCGCAGCCAGAAAGAGCGGCGGCACTGGCACAGCATGGGAGATGATTCAGAGGGCGGCGAAGAGTCCCAAGCCCCAGTTGCGCATTGATGCTCTTAGCGCCATCGGCACGCTGGGTGATTTTGCCAACGCGGAAGAGATCGTTGAGACGGCCATGACGGATGGCGATCGCGATGTACGCCTGGCTGCGGCGGTCGGCGCCGGCACGATGAATGACCGCAGGCTGATTCCATTTCTGCGCAGGGCACTGGATGACAAGGCACCCGGAGGTCAGCTATGCCGCGGCCGTTGCGTTGTGGAAGGTGCACGATCATAGCGGAGAGGCAATTCTCTACCAGGTGTTAGCCGGGGAACGAAGGGCTGCCGAGGGATTCATCGGCACGGAGATGCACCAAGCCAACAAGGATCTGCATAGCCCTTCGACTCTCGCGCTGCTTGGAGCGGAGCAGGGAGCGTATGCGCTACTGGGTCCTTTTGGGATCGGACTGGATGCGGCCAAGATGATGATGAAAGGCTCCAACGCGAATTCTGCAAGGGTGCTTACAGCGAGCCTGCTCTCGAGTGACAACACGCCGCGGACGAAGCGCCAGTTTCTCGCCGCATTGCGCGACAAGGATTACTTTGTGCGTGCAGCTTCCGCACGGGCGCTGGGGAACTACCGGGGCAAGGATGTGAGCGATGCGCTGCAAGCGACATTCACCGATAAGAAGCCGAGCGTTGGATTGACGGCCGCCGCGTCTTACATCCGGGTCAACCGAGCGGCTGGAAGCAATCCCAAAAGACGCGGTGGTCACCTGCCGCATCGGCGCCGATCAAAAAGAATTGATGGTGGAACGAGCAACAGAGACGGGATTAGTCGGACAGCTTCGATTCCGTTTCAGGTGCGGGCTTGCGTATCTCTCCAAATCGGAAGAAGCGATGCTCGCAGAACTCGCAACGGTAAGCCATCAGACGAATCGCCTTCAGCGGACGTTCCACGGGGCGAGTATGGCTTCTTCTGATCGCCCCATTCCCACATTTCGGACAACGTAAGGAAGTACGAGCTGAACTGAACATAGTCTCTCCGCCAAAACCCAAACTCTGCCGGATTCCGGCCATCAGCTTGAAACTGTTATCTCATACTTCCCCGGATACATAAAGGCGCCAGACTGCGTTTCGGTTGGTCTGATCAATCGCTGCACACCGCCCTTGCCTGCGCTGGCCAGGCGCTACGCCTCGATGGCGAGGCATAGAATGGTCGGGTGAAGACCAGCATCTTCGATATCTATAAAGTTGGCATCGGACCATCGAGCTCACACACCATGGGACCCATGCGGGCGGCCAGGCAGTTTGGTTTGGAATTGTCGAGCAACGGAGTTCTGGACCAGGTCGCCGCCGTGCGCGTGGATTTGTACGGTTCGCTGGCGTTGACGGGAAAAGGCCATGGAACCGATCGCGCGGTACTGCTTGGATTGGCGGGCGAGGAAGCCGCGTCCATCGACCCCGCCAAGATCGAGCCGAAGCTGGCGCAGATCCGCGCGGATCAGATGTTGCCGTTGATGGGGACGCACACCATTGCTTTCCAAGAAGCCGATCACCTGCTCTTTCATCGCGACGTCATGTTTCCGCCAGGTTCGACGACGAGGCACCCGAACGGAGTTCGCTTCACGGCCCTGAATGCGCAGAGCGACACGATCCGCGAGCGCACGTATTTCTCGATCGGCGGCGGCTTCATCGTGGCCGATGGTGAGGAGCTTCGTGAGGAAAAGGCGGCCGATGACACTTCCCTATCCCTTCCGCAACGCGGCCGAGTTGATGGAGATGGCTGCGGAACACCACCTTGCGATCTGGGAAGTGATGCTGGCGAACGAGAGCGTGACCGGGAGTGCGGCTGCGGTACGAGAGAAAATTCTACACATCTGGCAGGTGATGCAGGCCTGCATCGAACGCGGCATGGCGACGGAAGGTATCTTGCCGGGCGGATTGAATGTTCGCCGTCGCGCGGCAGCGCTGGTACGCAGACTGATTGAAAAGCAGGAGGCTGGGAGCGGAACCGGCGATCCGCTGGCGCCCCTCGACTGGGTGACGGTGTACGCGATGGCGGTGAATGAAGAGAACGCCGCAGGAGGCCGCGTGGTGACCGCGCCAACGAACGGCGCGGCAGGAGTGGTGCCGGCCGTAGCGCGGTATTACAGCGAGTTCATCCACGGAGCCGACGAAGAAGGGCTGCTGCGTTTCTTCCTTACCTCTGCCGCGATCGGAGTGCTCTACAAGGAAAATGCATCGATCAGTGGGGCGGAAGTAGGATGCCAGGGAGAGGTAGGCGTCGCCTGTTCGATGGCAGCGGGCGGATTAGCTGCCGCGCTCGGCGCAACCAATCAGCAGATCGAACATGCGGCCGAGATCGGCATGGAGCACAACCTCGGCATGACCTGCGATCCGATTGGCGGCCTGGTGCAGATTCCGTGCATTGAGCGCAATGCGATGGGAGCCGTGAAGGCCGTACACGCCTGCCGCATCGCAATGAATGAGACCGAGGGTCACAAGATTTCGCTCGATCAGATCATCCGGACCATGTACCTGACCGGCCTCGACATGCAGTCACGCTACAAAGAAACCTCTCTGGCCGGACTTGCTTTGAACATCATCGAGTGCTGAGGCTATCCCGTGGTGCTTATCGTTCGAGCGCCATCGCGACCGAGTTGCCACCGCCGAGACAGAGAGCCACGACACCCCGATACACATCGCGCCGGGTCATCTCGTATAGCAGCGTCACCAGGCAACGCGCGCCGCTCGCTCCGATAGGATGGCCGATAGCGACTGCCCCGCCATTCACGTTGACACGGTCCTGCGGCAACCCCAGTTCGCGACTGACCGCGATTGCCTGTACCGCAAACGCCTCATTCAATTCATAGAGGTCCACCTCGTCGACGGACCACCCTGTGCGCGCCAGAGCTCTTCTTACCCCGGTGACCGGCGCCATCATGACCCATGCCGGATCGATACCACTGGTGGCCTGCGCGCGGATGTGAGCAAGAGGCTCAAGCGAAAGCGCTGCCGCGCGACTCGCCGACATTACCACCACCGCCGCGGCGCCATCATTCACTCCCGGAGCATTGCCTGCGGTTACCGTGCCATCTTTCTTGAAGGCAGGTTTCAAAGCTCGCAGCGCTTCCAAGCTGGTGTCTTCGCGAACGGATTCGTCGTACTTGAAAAGAGTGGATGGCTGGCCTTTCTTCTTCGAAGCGATTTGGACCGGCAGCACTTGGGAATCGAATCGGCCCTCGCGCCATGCCTCTGCTGCTTTGCGATGCGAACAGAACGCGTACTCGTCCTGCTCCTCGCGGGTGATCTTGTACTTCTCGGCCACGTTTTCGCCGGTCACTCCCATGTGGTAGTTGTTAAACGCATCCCATAGCCCATCGTGCACCATCGCATCGACCACGGTTGCGTTGCCCATTCGAAATCCGCTTCGGCCCTGCGGCAACAGGTAAGGAGCATTCGTCATCGACTCCATTCCGCCGGCGACCACGATCTCCGCGTTGCCGGTCTGGATGGCCTGCGCGGCGAGTGCCACCGCTTTGAGCCCGGAGCCGCACACCTTGTTGATCGTCATGGCGCTTACCTCGCTTGCGAGGCCACCGTTGAGCGCTGCCTGGCGCGCGGGATTCTGTCCCAGTCCAGCCGATACGACGTTGCCGAGAATGCATTCATCAATGGTTGCCGGGTCAAGACCCGCCCGCTGCACTGCCTCTCTCACCGCCAACGCTCCCAGCTGCGTGGCCGAGAACTCTGCAAGCGAACCTTGAAACTTTCCTACCGGGGTGCGAACTGCTGAAACGATCACTACGTCTTCCATGGTGGAACTCCTCGCCTTTTGCTTCGATGCCGAGAGGCAAGCTTTGAATCGGGCTTGAGTCGCGTGACATCAACAGTCCTTCTCACCGCGCAGGCGAACTCGAACATAGCAAGCGGAGCGGAAGTAGGCAAACCGCAGACCGCGCAGTATAAGAAGCATTGGGCTACAGAACCGATGGGAATCAATCACATCGGCAAAGCATCCAAACAAACGCCGGAGAGAATTCGTTGGCGGAAAACGGAACAGACTTGATAGAGACTTACCCTTCAACCCCTGGAGACCGGGGTGCGCTCGCACCGTGGTGGCAAACGGCACTGTTGGTGTTGCTCATTCTGGGGACTTCGATTCTGGGCACGCGCCACAGCCAGCATCGCGGATTGGCGGGCCGCCACTTCGGAACCTATCTCTTCACCTTGGGATGGGAATGGTTCCTCGCCGCATTTGCGTACTGGGGACTTTGGCTCAAGAAAGTATCCATCGCAACCGTGGTGGGCGAGTGGCGAAGGGATGCGCGTGGATGGGTGCGCGACATTGGCAGAGCTTTGGTGTTCTGGATCATGGCCATGACCGTTCTGGCCGCGGTAAGCGTACTGCTGCGATTGGCGCACATGGAAAACGCGCAGAAGAAGATCGCTGAACTTGCGCCGAGCAGCTGGCTTGAGTTGGCTTTGTGGATCTTGCTCAGCATGTCCGCCGGCTTTTGCGAGGAGTTCCTGTTTCGCGGTTATCTGCAACAGCAGTTTTCACGCGTGAGCGGCCGCGGGTGGATCGGGGTTCTTGGTTCTGCTTTGCTCTTCGGTGCGGCTCACGGATACGAGGGGATGAGCGGCATGATCGCGATCACCTTGTTCGGCGCGATGTTCAGCGTGCTTGCGATCAAGACGCGTGGACTGCGAACGGGTATGCTCGCACACGCCTGGCATGACTCTTTTGTGGGAGCCTTACTTGCCTTAGCGAAACTTATGCACCTGCTGTGAAGAAATTTCACTCGACGCGGTCATCGCGAGTAGCGTTCGCGATTCCGATTTGTGAGAAGAGTGATGCGAAATGTGATTTTTTTCTTGACACAGTTTTTTAGGAACTCTATACATTCGATAACTGCAACACGAGTGTTGCAGGTTCGATGAATCATCGAAAAGGGAGAATAGAAAACCATGGCAACCAAGAAGGCAGCCAAGAAGGCACCGGCAAAGAAGGCAGCAAAGAAAGCTACAAAGAAGAAATAACTAAGGCAACCGCAACAGGCAACACATTCGGGGGACGCCAAAAGCGTCCCCCGAAGTGTTTTTGCGCGAAGCTTTCGACGGACAGCGCGATTGCCGATTCGCTGGACGTGCTCAAAGAAGCAGAGCAGGATAAGGAACATGACGCGACGCAGATGGATAGCCGATACCTGGGATGAAGGGACCGCAATGCTGGCCGGGCAACAGGCAGCGCACCTGGTCCGCGTACTTCGCGCCCAAACTGGAATGGAGTTCGACATCGTCGCGGGTGGACGCGTTTGGCATAGCGTGATCGCGGGCATCAGCAGCGAGGCGGTGCGATTCAACCTGGTGGCGGAGGTGGAAGCGGAGCCTGCGCTTCCGGCCACCCTGTTGCTCTCGATCTATAAATTCGATCGGATGGAATGGGCGATGGAGAAGGCAACGGAACTCGGCATCGCTGGGATCGTGCCGATGATTACGCGGCGAACGGAGAAGCATCTTGCTGCCGCGGCGCCGAACCGGCTTGAGCGTTGGCGGCGAATTGCACGCGAGGCATCGCAACAGGCGCGCCGCTCGGACGTTCCTTCGATCGAAGATGTCGTTCCATTGAAAGTAGCGGCGAAGGCCGAGCCGACTGCGCTTCGGCTCCTGCTGGCTGAACAGGAACGAACGACCACCCTGAAGAACGCCATCGAAGCTGCCCTGTCGCTCAGCGGAGACGAGATGCCGCAACTCCGGTTGGCCATCGGACCGGAAGGCGGCTGGGCTTCTGAAGAAGAGGCGCTGTTCGATGCGGAGGGTTGGAAGCCGGTAAGTCTGGGTCCGAGAATTCTGCGCGCCGAAACCGCCGCCATTGCGGCGATGTCGCTGATCAGTGCCCTGCTGGAGTAAGTCACCTGGAGCCAGGACGAGCAAGGTGATACGTTGCTCTGCGGAAAACAAGAAGGGCTGCAACGAATGGTTGCAGCCCTTCTTGTTTGTCTCGGGTTCGATCTAGCTGAAGAGATCCTTCATCTTACTGAGCAGGCTGCGTGAGGTCGGAGTATTTTCGACGGTCATGGTTTCTGCCAGTTGCCGGAGCAACTCGCGCTGCACCTTAGTCAACTTCTTCGGCGTCTGCACCGCCACCTGAACGATCAGGTCGCCGCGTCCATGTTCATTCAAAAAGGGAACACCCTTGCCGCGGATTCGGAATTCCTTGCCGCTCGGCGTTCCTTCGGGAATTTTGAGATGGCTCTCCCCGTCCATCGTAGGAATCGCAAGTTCGTCTCCGAGTGCGGCCTGAGGGAAAGAGATGGGCATGACGCAATGCAGATCGTTCCCGTCACGTTCGAAGAACGCATGCGGCTTCACCGCGAGCACAATGTATAGATCGCCATTGGGCCCGCCGAACCGTCCCGCATCGCCCTCTCCCTGGTATCGAATGCGTGTGCCGTCTTCAACGCCGGCTGGAATGCTGACATGGATCGTGTGTTCCTTGGCGACCCGCGCATCGCCGCGGCAGGTAGCACACGGATCGGTGATCACGCTGCCCGTGCCTCCGCACGCGGTACAGGTTCGGGCGATCGAAAAGAATCCTTGCTGGTAGCGGACCTGTCCGCGGCCCTGGCATTGCTGGCAGGTGCTTGGACCACGCATGCTCTGCGTGCCCGTTCCGCGGCAATCGGTGCAGGCTTCCATGCGGCGGATACTGATATCCGTATCTTTGCCGAAGACGGCGTCACCGAATTCAATGGTGTGGTCGAATCGAAGATCGCGGCCACGCTGCGCGCGCGAGGCTTTGCGCCCACCGCCGCCCATGTTGAACATCTCGCCGAAGAAGTCGCCGAAAATATCGCCGATGTCCTGAGCATTGGCGAAGCCGCCGGCGCCATTGGAAACACCGGCGTGACCGTAGCGGTCGTAGGCAGCACGCTTCTGCGCGTCGCAGAGCACCTGGTACGCTTCACTCGCTTCTTTAAACTTCTCTTCCGCCGCGGGATCGTCCGGATTGCGGTCCGGATGATATTGCATGGCGAGTTTGCGATAGGCGGTTTTAAGCTCCTGCTCGCTGGCTTCGCGCGAAACACCGAGTACTTCGTAATAGTCGAGTTTGCTCACGTTGGATGTCTGGCTCATGCTTCCTTCTGTTTCTGATTACTGACGACGCGCACCAGGGCCGGACGCAAAAGCCGTTCCTTGATGCGATAACCACGGCGCACTTCATCGAGCACCTGCTGGTCTGGCAGATCGGTGCGCTCCACACTGTCGAGAGCCTCGTGAACGCGCGGATCAAAGGTGGTGCCGACTGCCTCGACCGGCTGCACATTCAGCGAACGAAGCGCGTCTTCCATCTGCTTGAGAATCAGTTCGACACCGGCACGCAGTTGCTCTGCAGACCCGTTCGACTTGAGCGCGAGTTGGAAATTATCCAGAACGGGGAGGAACTGCTCGACTGCGCCAGCCTGGGCGAAATCACGGAAATCAGCTCGCTCGCGCGCCTCGCGTTTGCGGGCGTTATCGAACTCCGCCTGCAAACGCGCCAGGCGGTCGACCAGCTGATCGCGCTCCGATTTGATTCGTTCGAATTCCAGCTCGGGAACAGTGCCTGCACCTTCCAGAGTCCCCGTCGGCGCGGTCTTGCTGCTCGCGTTGCTGTCCACGGTGGCTGCATCGGCAGGATCACTGACCGGATCCGTATTCTGATGCGATTCGATCTGTTCGTCTGTCAGCTTGTTTGTGTCAAATATTTTGGCAGTCATGATCTCTCGGTTCTTGGCCTTTCATAGTTCATCGCCCCAGGGCTGACGCTCCAGGCCACATACTCGCGGACCTACAGCCGGTTTTCAGGGGGTTACTGGGGTGGCTGAAGAATTCTGTCAGACAGATGCGCGATAAAGGCCACAGCGTTAATCGTATCCTGATACTGGATGCGCGTGGGCGCGATCACGGCCACCGTGCCCAGACTTTCCAGTCCCAGGCGGGCAGGGGCGCCGATAAGTACAAGATTACGCATTTCCGGAAAAGATTCTTCGAGTCCCACGACCACTCGGACCGCCTGCTGGCGTGCATCGACATAGGCATTCAGCAATTCGATGAGCCGCTGCTTGGCCTCGAGCGCATTCAAAAGTTGGCGGAGCCGTTCGCGATCCGCTTCCCCTACGATGAGATTGGCGACTCCCTCGACGAATATGGCCGGACCTGCTAAGACGGGCGAGAAGGCGCCGTTGCGGCAGAGATCCTCGAGCGAATGCATCAGGCGGTCGTACTCACTCCGCTCCTGCTGCAGGCGTGTGCCCAACTCCACGCGAATGTTTTCGATCGACCAGCCGTGAAAGTTCTCATTGAGATAGCGGCCGGCTGTGCCGAGTTCCTCCGAATCGAGATCGCGATCGAGAGTAAGCACCCGATCGAGCACCACACCTGCCTTGGTAACCACGACCGCCAGCACGCGCCCGGTGGAAACGCGCGAAAAATGGATGTGTTCCAGCAGGTGAATATCGCCGTGCGACGCGATGGCGACACCCAGGCCGCTCGAGAGCAGCGCCAGCACGTGGGAGGTTCGCTCCAGAAACTGCTGGCGGCTACTCACGCCGGCAAAGCTTTCTTCGATCTGGTCCTGCCGGTCCTGCGAGAGACTGGTGGGCGCGATGCGCGCGACGCCATTCAATTGCTCGACGTAGAAGCGGAAGGCCCGCGGTGTGGGAATTCGCCCGGCGGAGGTGTGCGGCTGCTCCAGCAAACCTGATTCACCAAGTGAAGCCATCACGTTGCGGATGGTCGCGGAACTCATGCCGTCCTTATGAGCGAACTGGCGGGCAATCGCCTGAGAGGCTACCGGTTCGCCGGTGGCAATGTATGTATCGATGATCGCAGTAAGCACCAGCCGCTCGCGCGGACTGATGCGGAGCTCTGAAATCATATCCCGACCGCCATTTGATGTGTCCCGGAGCATGTTTTACCGCTAAACAGAGAGAGTCGTCCTGTTTAATTCTAGGAACCTCCGCGCGGAGTGTCAACAAATGTGAGTCCCACACGGTAAGCTTCGGTTTGCCATGGCGATAATTCAGTGCCGCAGCCGTCCCGGCGACGACAAAGCATTCCTGCCGTAAGGGTCTTTACCATGGTACATTGGTACCAATGCCGTCAGAGAAAACCAGTGCCCTCACCGTGGAAGTCGAACGAGTGCAGACCGGCGTGCGGCTCGAGAAACGCATGCTGAAGGTGCTGAAAGCCGTCGCCGAGCAGAAGGACATGAGCCTGGGCGACCTGCTGGAAGGCATCGTGTTGCATGCCTTCGAAGGAAAGGCTGCGTTTTCGCCGCATACGCTCAAGGAAATCGAGCAATTCAAAAGCCTCTACGGCATGACCCTCACAGCCCAGCACAGCCATCAGTTGAAGGAGCGTAAGCAATGAACCTTTTGGGTGTGGCCGCAATTGCAGCCTCTGCCGTGCTGCCGGTGTTTGCCCAGACCAGGGCCGAGTCGCCGCTCGAGCACGTGCGCAACAGCTTTGTGCTGACCGTGCATGCGCCGTATGAAGAGGCAGCGCCCCTGTTTGGGCCCAACGGAGAACGCGGGTGGGCGGGTGCGCGATGGGATCCCAGATTTCTCTACCCGCAGCCGGCCGAAGATGTAGAAGGCGCTGTATTCACCGTACAACATGGTGAGCACAAGAGCGTCTGGGTCAATACAGTCTTCGATCTCGAGACGCGCTACTTTCAATACGTCTACTTCATTCCCGATGTGGTGGTGACGATCATCGACGTGAATTTCGATCCTCTCGATAGTGGGGACACCGAGGTGCACGTGGTTTACACACGCACCGCGCTCAACATCGCGGCCAACGCGGACGTGAAGGCGTTGGGCGAAAGCGATGCGCAAAGTGGCAAACAGTGGCAGGAGGCAGTGAATGCCTACCTCGAGAGTCGCAAGCGCCCTTGAGTTCGAGCATGAAGACCTCTTCGATACCTAAGACCTGCCGGGCGCAGTCTTGAATGGCGTCCTCCGCGTCCGGGATCGGCTGCATGCCCGAAAATTCTCGGTCGGCTGTTACCCTGAAGCCTGAACCGATGAATGAAACCATCCTGATGCATTTCTCCGGCCGGGATCACGCGGGCCTGACGACTCTGTTGACCGGCATCCTGGCGGAGTACGATGCCTGCGTTCTCGACATAGGCCAGGCGGTGGTTCACGAGACTCTTGCCCTGGGACTCTTGGTCGAGGTCGCATCCGGAAACGAATTCACGCCGCTAAAGAACGCGTTGATCGTCAAATCGCATGAACTGGATTTGAAGGTGCGGTTCACAACGGTCAGCAAGGAACAGTTTCAGCACTGGGTCACGCGGCAAGGGAAAGACCGTTTCATCATCAATATCCTGGGCAGAGCGATTACCGCCCGGCAGATCTCTCGCGTAACAGCCATTGTGGCGGAACATGGACTCAACGTGGACCGCATCGAGCGCCTCTCCGGGCGCATGTCGCTGGCGGTGCATTCGGCGAAGGCGAACGCCTGCATCGAGTTGAGGGTCAGCGGACAGGCCCGTTCCGAGGACGAGATGCGAGCGGCCTTTCTCGAGACCGCTCACGAACTGACCATCGACATCGCATTTCAGCGCGAGAGCATCTTTCGCCGGAACCGCCGCTTGTTTGCCTTCGACATGGATTCCACGCTCATCCAGGGTGAAGTGATCGATGAACTCGCAAAGATGGCCGGAGTGGCCGATGAGGTAGTGCAGATTACCGAGTCCGCCATGCGCGGCGAAATCGAGTTCCAGGAAAGCTTTCGCAGACGGGTGTCGCTGCTCAAGGGATTACCGGAGGAACGCGTGCACGCGTTGCTGGGAAGCATTCCGCTGGTTGAGGGAGCGGACCGGCTCATTGGCACGTTGAAGATCCTTGGTTACAAGACGGCGATTCTGTCGGGCGGCTTCACCTTCTTTGGTCAACATCTGCAATCTCGTCTCGGTGTCGATTACGTATTTGCCAATGAACTTGAGGTGCGCGACGGCGTAGTGACGGGCGAGGTGAATACCCGCATTGTCGATGGGGCTCGCAAGGCGGAACTGCTGCAGGAGATCGCCGCGCGGGAACAGATTTCGCTCGAGCAGATCGTCGCAGTGGGCGACGGAGCGAACGACCTGCCCATGTTAAAACTCGCCGGGATGGGCATCGCCTTTCGCGCCAAGCCGATTGTCAGGCAGGGTGCGGACCAGGCGCTCTCGTTTCTCGGATTGGACAGCCTGTTGTACCTGGTTGGAGTGCGGGATCGCGACCTCGAAGAGATTCCACAAACCCTTGTGAGTGACCTGCCAACGGCGAACTCCTAAACGCGGCCGCTTCTCCCCAGGTGAATGACACCAGCCCGATGGACGTTGGCGACTCCAGCCGCCACCGGGCAGTTTCAGTGGAACTCTCCGCTCATGGCTGGTACTTAAATGATTTGTCTGGATAGGGCGGAGCTTTGGGGACTGGCCTCGGGTCGTCGTGGATCTCCTTCTTCAAGAACACTGAACATGAGGGTTGGGGGGAGATCCCGGTCTTCTTGCTTCGTATCTTTGGATAGCTTCCGAAGGCGCAAGAATAGCTTCCGAAGATAAGGTGGGCTGCACTAAACGACATCCGGGTGCGGCTTGATTGTCCGGGACCATTGCCGCCTTCGGGGATCGGGTGCGATGCTGGGTGGCGGAGGATTATCTGGTGAGAGAGAGTGGCGTTCGGTTCCGGCGGGTGTGGTTATTGCGGGCAATGGTATGGGTCGTTGGGGTCGCGGGCGCGATGAGTGCCTCGGGAATGGCCTGGGCAGCCTCACCAACCGTAGTTCACCTTTGGCCAAAAGGAGCGCCTGGCGCGACTGCCACTTCGGTCCCGGAAAAAGATACGACGACTCCCACGGACAATCTCATTGCGGGGAGACGAATTATCAAGCTGACGAACGTCTCCGATCCTACGCTGACGGTCTATCAGCCAGATCATGCGAGCGGCGCGGCTGTGGTGGTGTTTCCCGGAGGCGGCTATCGAATCCTCGCACTCGACCTCGAGGGCAATGAGGTTTGCGACTGGCTTACGTCGATTGACGTGACCTGTGTGCTGGTGAAGTATCGCGTGCCATCGCCGGATGCGAACCGCTACGAAGCTCCGCTGCAGGATGCGCAGCGAGCCGTGGGACTGACTCGCTTTCACGCGAAGGAGTGGGGCATCGATCCACAGAAGATCGGGGTTCTCGGATTCTCAGCGGGAGGTCATATGGCTGCGAACCTGAGCAATAACTATGCGACGAGAACGTATCCGGTCGTCGATGAGGCGGACCAGGTGAGCTGCCGCCCTGATTTTTCGGTGATCGTTTATCCGGGCTACTTGGTGGGTGACCCGCCCGATTATCCGTTCGCCAAGGAGTTACAGGTCACGGCGCAAACGCCTCCGACGTTTCTGGTGCAGGCAGAAGATGATCCGGTGCACGTGGAGAACAGCATCTATTACTTTCTCGCGCTGAAGAAGGCGGCCGTTCCAGCGGAGATGCACATCTACGCCAAGGGCGGGCACGGCTATGGATTGCGTCCCGTGGCGGCGCTTCCCGTGACGGAGTGGCCGAACCTGGTCGCAACCTGGATGCGAACCATCGGAGTTCTGCCGGCAAAGTGAGTTTCGCGATTCCGTCGACTGGGGCTGCCAGGCGCATGGGCAGCCTCGGCTTTGGATCGATCAGCACCTGCCCCTGCTAAAATCGAACAACGACATGAAGTGTCCTTATTGCGGGTTTACCCAAGATCGTGTGGTGGATTCGCGGGAGAGCAAAGAAGCAGACTCCATCCGCCGCCGCCGTGAATGTGAAAAGTGCGCGAAGCGGTTCACAACCTACGAGCGTCTCGACGAAATTCCCTACATGGTGGTCAAGAAGGATGGCCGCCGGGAGAAGTTTGAACGGCAAAAGGTGTTGAGCGGGCTGCTGCGGGCCTGCGAAAAGCGGCCGGTTTCCGCGGGCAAGCTGGAAGCGATCGTTGACGAGACCGAAGCGTTACCTGATGGACGCAAGTGAGCGAGAGCGCTCCACCAGCGACATCGGCGAACTGATCATGAACCGGCTGAAGACCATCGATACGGTGGCGTATATCCGCTTCGCCAGCGTATATCGGGACTTCAAGGATGTGCGGGAGTTCAAGGAAGAGCTGGAGCAGTTGCTGAGCCACAAGGATACAGCGGTGAAGAAACAAGGCACCGGCAGATAGAGCGATCTGCAAGCAATGGGATAGGCGGATCGTGAGTCGTGAGTCTGAACCAGTTCTGGAAACAGCAGTGAAGAGAGGTTTATGAGCGAAGCAACCAAGACGCACGCCGTCACGCTCATTCCGGGCGACGGTATCGGACCCGAAGTCAGCGGCGCCGTCGTGCGCATTCTGGAGGCGACCGGCGTGAAGTTTGCGTGGGAGCGCCACTGCGGCCGGCGCTCGAGTCGTTTGAGCAGACGGGCGAATACATCTCGCCAAGAGCTTCTAGAGTCGATCGAGCGCAACAAGCTGGCGTTGAAGGGTCCGGTTACGACGCCGATCGGCGGCGGGTTCGTCTCCATCAACGTGAAGCTGCGGCAAGCAATTCGAGCTGTACGCCAACTTTCGGCCGATTAAGAATCTGCCGGGACTGGAGGCGCAGCTATCCCGGGGTGGACCTGATCATCGTCCGCGAAAACACGGAAGGCGAGTACGTTGGGCTGGAGCACGAGGTAGTGCCAGGCGTGGTCGAGAGCCTCTAAGGTGATTACCGAGAAGGGGTCGACGCGCATCGCGAAGTTCGCTTTTGAATACGCGCGCAAGCATGGCCGCAAGAAGATTCACGCCATCCACAAGGCGAACATCATGAAGATGTCCGATGGGCTGTTCCTGAAGTGTTCGCGAAAGATAGCAAGGGTTTCCCGAGATCTTCTACGGCGAACACATCATCGATAACACCTGCATGCAGCTGGTGATGAATCCCTATCAGTACGACATGCTGCTGATGGAGAACCTCTACGGCGACATTATCAGCGACCTGTGCGCGGCGTTTCGTGGGTGGCCTGGGGCTGGTGCCCAGCGCCAACCTTGGCACCGAGGCGGCGATCTTCGAGGCGGTGCACGGCTCGGCGCCGGACATTGCCGGCAAAGACATGGCCAATCCTACGGCGCTGCTGTTATCCGCGGTGCTGATGCTGCGGCACATCGATGAAAGCGCGGCGGCAGACAAGATCCAGGCGGCGCTGGAAAAGGTCTATGGCGAGAAGAAGACGCTGACACGGGATGTGGGCGGCAAGAGCGGCACCAGCGCCTTCGCCGATGCGGTAGTCGCGGCGATGTCAAATGCGTGACAGGAGAATCATGGGGAAGCAGACACAGAAAGCGTTTTGGGTTCTCGGAACTGCAGTGGCGATCCTGCTGGGCAGCGCCGGTTGCAAGAAGACCGAATCGAGCGGAACGGCCTCGACCAGCGAGAGTCAACCGGCGGCTCCGGTAAACTACGCCACGATTGATACGAATACTGCGGGTTCGATCAGCGGCACGGTGAAGTTCGCGGGGAAGGCGCCGGCTCGCGTTGAAATCGACATGAAGCAAGATCCCGCATGCGGGCTGACCGGCGGCACCAATATGAGTGAGCAGTACATGGTGCACGAGGGCAAGTTACAGAACGTCTACGTCTATGTGAAGGACGGCCTCGGCAACCTGGTCTACGCTCCCTCAAGCACGCCGGTGGTGCTGGACCAGAAGGGCTGCAGGTATGTGCCACACGTCATTGCGCTCATGGTGGGCCAACCGCTGAAGGTCATCAACAGCGATCCGACCATGCACAACGTGCACACCATGCCGCAGGACGGAAGCGCGGAGCTAAACGTCTCGGAGATGCCGAAAACCGGCGTGACGCAGCAAGTGTTTCGCCAGGCGCAGGTGATGCTGCCGGTGCGCTGCAACAATCATCCGTGGATGCAGGCCTTCGTAAATGTCGCGCCCAATCCGTTCTTCGCCGTCTCTGATGAGAACGGACATTTTGACATTCAGGGCTTGCCGCCGGGAACCTACACGCTGGTGGCCGTCCACGAGGAGTTGGGCCAGCAGGAGGCCAAGGTGACAGTAGCGGCCAAGAAGGCAGCACCGGTCTCGTTCAGCTTTGCTGCGGGTGGCGGGATGCCGGCGGGGCAGTAATCCCCGCTGCCCTTCTTCTGGGGTCTGAATTTCCCTGCTGCGCTGAGTACAACTCTGCAGTGAACCCGGGCCTTTCGGCACCGAATCCAGCCGTTTCTACTTCCCTCAACTCATTCGCGAACTTTCCATTGACAACGCAAACTCTACATATATAGAGTTTTCTCCGTGAAGCTGCGCCTCTCGACACAAACGCTCGCGGTATTGGCAGCCTTCCTACAAGCGCCCAGGGAGTGGCACTACGGCTACGACATCAGCCGGAATACTGGACTGAAGTCCGGCACCTTATACCCGATCCTTATGCGGATGGCCGACCGGGACCTGCTGGAGACTTCGTGGGAGGAGACTGGGGCGGGCAGGCCTCCTCGTCACCTGTATCGGCTCACGGCAGATGGATTGGCCTTTGCGCGGGAACACCGGATCGTCAAGCCAGGACGGCCGTCGCAAGCGGCCTACGGAGAGGTGGGAAGCGGATGACTGCGATTCGCGGAACCGTGACTCGCAGGTTGGCTGTGATGCTTTTGCGCGCCGTCGTTCGGCATTCGCCCGCAGAGACGCGAACCTGGGCCACAGCGATGTTGTGCGAGCTGGACGCGATTGACAGTGATTGGCAGGCGCTGCGTTGGGCGATGGGAAGCACGGGCGCGATCTGCAGACGTTCAGGGTGGCTGGCATTGTTCAGAAGACAAAAGACAGAGGAGCAGAGGATGAATGACCTTGGCAGGAAAGCTGTGGGCCTGGTGGAAGGGATCGGAATCGCTTTCGCACTGGTGTTGTTGGGGCTGGGCCTGTTGTGGGCAGGATTTCTGATGTTCCCATCGTCGGGGATCGATCGGGCTGAATGGACGCATGTGTTGGTGGTGGTCGTGATCCCAGAGATCCTCTTTGTCCTGCTCGCCATACAACAGTGGCAGAAGAGGCGACCGATGGCAGTAGGAATTCTGCTCTTTGGAATGGTGTTCGCCACGCACGTGATCGTTCATTTCGCCAGCCACGGTCATTCGTTCTAGCCCGACACGTTCCCAGGAAAGCCGTTCCTGTCCGCGCATGAGATGAACCTGCATTAACAAGAGAGTGCGCATGCCAAATGATCGCACAGAAGTGCCGTCGTCGTCCTGGACCATTGCCCCCTGGCTTTCGGTGCGAGGAAGCGCGCAAGCCGTGGCGTTCTATCAGGCGGCCTTCGATGCGACCGAGGTCTTTCGGCTCGAGGATGCGGAGGGCGGCGTTGTGGCGAGGCTCTCGGTGCACGGCGCGGAGTTCTGGGTCAGCGATGAATCTCCGGAACATGGCAACTTCAGCCCGCAGACGCTGGGCGGCGGTACGATGCGCATGATTCTCACCGTCGAGGATCCGGACGCTGTGGTCGGCGATGCGATCGCGGCTGGCGCAACGCAGGTCTGTGCGGTGTCGAAGAGCATGGCTGGCGGGTGGGGCGCGTGGCCGACCCCTTCGGTCACCATTGGGAAATCGGCCGGATCATTGACTGATAAGGCCTGCCAGTCGTTCACAGTGTGGGAGCCACGTTCCATCTCTGTCCTGCTTACTGCCCCTGAGGAAACCCGGGAAGCAATGCTTCGCGTGTGACTTGGTATGTATCCGCCGGAAAGAAGCGGTTACACTATCCATTAACACTTAAAGAAGCAGGACGGCACACATGCAGCGGCAGAAGATTGGCATCCTGGGCGCAACCGGAATGGTCGGGCAGCGCTTCATTCAGCTCCTGGAAAGGCACCCGTGGTTTGAGGTGACCTGGCTCGCGGCGAGCGATCGATCGAGCGGCAAGTTATATGGCGAAGCAGTCCGGTGGAAGCTCGACACGCCGTTGCCGAAGCGCATTGCCGAGATGCCCGTCTCCGCGGCCGGCCCGGAGGGTGCGCCGAAGATCATTTTCGCCGCACTCGATTCCGACATCGCCCGAGAGTTGGAGCCCAAGTTTGCCGCTGCCGGATGCGCAGTCATCTCCAACTCCAGCGCCTTTCGCATGCAGGCCGATGTGCCGCTGGTGATTCCGGAAGTCAATGCCGATCATCTGAATCTGCTGGAAGAGCAGAGCTGGCGGAAAGAATCAGGCGGCTACATTGTTACGAATCCCAACTGCTCGGCCATCGGCCTGGTGCTCGCGCTCAAGCCGCTCGAAGATCGCTTCGGAATTGAGAGCCTGTTTGTTACGACCATGCAGGCGGTGAGCGGCGCCGGATATCCGGGCGTCGCTTCGCTCGACATCCTCGGCAACGTCGTGCCCTACATCAAGAACGAAGAAGAAAAGATGGAAGAAGAGACGCTCAAGCTGCTGGGCAAGCTGGCCGGGGCGCGAGTGCATCCTCTCAACGCAAAAGTGAGCGCGCATTGCAACCGCGTGGCGGTGGAAGACGGCCACACCGAAAGCGTCAGCCTGAAATTGCGCAGCAAGGCGAGCAGCGAAGAGATTCTTGAGGCATGGCAGGAGTTCGGGCCGCTGTCGGGATTGCATCTGCCCACCGCCCCTAAGCAGCCGGTCGAATTCGAAACGGCGCCAGACCGGCCGCAGCCGCGGTTGGATCGCATGCGCGGCGCAGGCATGGCGGCGACGGTTGGACGCCTGCGGCCGTGCAGTCTGCTCGATTGGAAGTTCACGGTGCTGTCGCATAACACCATTCGCGGCGCCGCGGGAGCTGCCTTGCTCAACGCAGAGTTGCTGGCGACCTTGGGCAAACTCGATCCGGCTGGGAAACTCGACGCGGTGGCGATCTCCGCATGAAGCTTGTCGTGATGAAGTTCGGCGGCACCTCGGTGGAGGATGCCAAGGCCATCGCTCGGACCGCCGAAATTGTGCGCGGACGTCGCGATCAAGGCGCTCATCCCGTCGTGGTGGTAAGTGCGATGGCCAAGGTGACGGATCAGCTGATCGCCGCCGCGAGCGCGGCCGGACGCGGCGATAAAGCCGGAGCCCTGGCCCTCAGCGCGCGCTTGCGGCTGCGGCATCAAGATACGGCACGAGCGCTGATCACCGGCGACGTGATTAAGGAATTGGCGACGTGGATCGATGCGAAATTCGAATCGCTCGATGAGATTTTGCGCGGACTCGCTGCGGTCGGTGAGTTGACGGCGCGGACCAGCGACATGGTGGTCTCCTTCGGCGAGAGGCTCTCCAGCCGCATGGTGGCCATGGCTTTCGCAGAGCGCGGACTGAAGGGCGTAAACGTGGATGCGCGCAAGTGCATCGTGACGGACGCGCATCATGGCCGCGCCATTCCTCAGGATGCGCTGATCGAACGCCGATTGCGGGAAATTGTGTTGCCGCTGGTGGAGCAGGGTGAGTTGCCGGTATTGGGCGGGTTTATCGGGTCGACGGAACAAGGCGTCACCACCACGCTCGGTCGCGGCGGGTCCGATTTCACGGCAGCACTGATTGGCGGCGGACTGAATGCGTCCGCGATCGAGATATGGACGGACGTAAACGGCATCATGACTGCGGATCCGCGCGTGTGCCCCGATGCGCTGCGAGTGAAGTCAATCAGCTTTGAAGAAGCGGCGGAGTTGGCCTACTTCGGCGCGAAGGTGCTTCACCCGGCAACTATTCTTCCGGCTGTGCAGAAGAATATCCCGGTACTGGTCCTCAACTCGCGCAATCCTGAAAACGAAGGCACCCGCATCACTGCGCTCGCGCCGCACTGCAGCAGCCCATTCAAGTCGATTGCGGCGAAGAAACGGCTTACCATCATCGACGTAGTTGCGAGCCGCATGCTGATGTCGCATGGCTATTTGAAAGCCATCTTTGACATCTTCGACAAGCACAAATGCGCGGTGGACATGGTTTCCACGTCGGAAGTGAGTGTCTCGGTCACTGTCGATTCGAACGAAAAACTGCCCGAGATCTCGGCCGATTTGAGCAAGCTGGCGGATGTGAAGTACGAAGGCCGCAAGGCTTTGATCTGCATGGTGGGGGAAGATATTCGCGGGCAGAACGGGATCGCCGCGCAGGTCTTTCAGGCTATCCGGCATGTGAATGTGCGCATGATTTCGCAAGGCGCGTCGGAGATCAACATGAGCTTCATGATTGAAGAAGATGACGTGGAGGAAGCGGTGCGATCGTTGCACGCTGCCTTCTTCCAGGATCCCGACCCCCTGGTGTTTGATGTGACCGGCCGGCCGGCCCCGGCAGAAAGCGTGCGCAAGTAGATGCTGTTTCTGGTATTGGGACGAGGAAAGACGGGCAGCCTGGTGGCCGATGTCGCGGCGGAACGTGGGCACGGCGTCCGCGTGCTGGGCGAAGAGGCGAACAGCAACGCGTCCGCGCTGACCGCACCGTTCCTTGCGGGATTCGATGCCATCATCGATTTCACCACGCCGGAAGCAGTCGTGCAGAATATGAAAGCATGCCTCGCCACCGGAGCGCGGATGGTGGTGGGCACAACCGGCTGGTATCAGCACCTGAACGATATGCGCGCGATTGCCGAGCGGCGACAGGCGGCCCTGCTGTATGGGACCAACTTCTCTGTGGGTGTGCAGGCGCTGCTCAAAGTAGCGCGGGTTATGGCGATCGCGGCCAAAGGCTACGAGTTTCACATCACCGAGACGCATCATGCCGGGAAGAAAGATGCTCCATCCGGGACCGCTCTCACACTGAAGGAAGCGCTCCAGTCCGCGAATCCGGAGTTAGCCGTGGAAATCACTTCCAAGCGCGATGGTGATGCGGCTGGCATCCACTCGATCGAGGCCAAATCCGCAAGTGACAGTCTCATCCTGACGCACGAATCGTTTTCGCGGCGCGGCTTTGCCGAGGGAGCGGTGCGCGCAGCCGAATGGATCGCAGGCCGCACGGGCGTTTGGGAATTTCAGCAGGTGTTTGATCAGTTGAGCTAACGTCGCTCAGCGAACGGCCACGGCTACTTTCGTATCTGCCATTTTGCTTCGGGCACCGCGTGACGAAATGCGCTTCCGCTGAGAACCAGCAGTTCGGGCCGGCGGAAGTCACCTCGCTTATTGGTGGATTGTGCCGGCCTTCTGCATGCGGCTCGGCTGCGAAAGGCGCTTGACCGCTTCGTTCACAGGGCTGTCGAAGGCCGTACCTGAGGGGATCCGCTTCAACTGTGCCTGCAGTAGGCGAAACTTCTCCAGAGCCTCGGTTGGCTTTCCAGAGACCTCGAGCAGCTTCGCCGCTACAAATTGATTCGCCAGGGCATGTGAATCGCTCTCGGCCTGGCTCTGTTCAAGCCACTCATACGTCGATGATGACTCCTCCGGAGGAATTGCGGAGAGCACAGCGGACAGGTCCTCCGGGGAATGAAGATTGTCTTCATAAAGATGTGAAGCGATACGGGATTTGGTCTCCGCGTCCATGAACTCGCCGTTCTTACGCATCTCGTTCGCGGCTCGAACAAGCTCGACATCGGCTGCGCTGTTATCCACTCCGAGCAGGCCACCTATCTGCATGACGCGAACATAAGGCCGTTCCCTTCCGGTCTTGAGCGCGGTCCTGAAATGCGCCGCTGCCTCCGGAAGGCTTCCACCAGTCTGAAGCAGCCAATTTCCCGCCATGGCGTTCGCATACACATTGGAAGCATCCGCCCCGAGCGCGGCCCGAAGATTCTCTTCGGCCGCATGCTCCGTCTCCCGTTGACCCATCTTTCGATCCGAGTTGAGCCAGTGTGCCCATCCGATATGGGCCAGCACGTCCTCGGCCTGCGTGCCATGAACCCGGGCCCGAGCGGCTTCGAGCAGGCGAAAAATCTCGTCCAGCTTCTGCCGGGCCTCCGTAGTCCCGTCCTGCCCTTCCGACCCGGTCAGACTAAAGTTCTCAACCCACAGCATGACTGCCTTGAGCTGCGCGTCGGCTGCCTGCTGGTTCTGAGGGTTCTTGTCGAGGATCGCCTGGCAGGTCTGCACAGCGGACTCATACTGGTGCTGCTCCACCTGCGATGCCGCGAGTGCCAGCTGAGCCTTGGTCTGCGCCTGCTGCTTGCGGTGCTCGCTGACCCAGCGAACACCGCCTGAAAGAGTGGCGAGCAGACCGAGGATGGCGGTGGTGTAACCGATCCATGTCATCAGCGTCTTCATGGGGCTGGCTTTCTCCGTTGTCTGCTGCTTCAGGCACTGCGAACAAACGACCGCGTGCGCTGGTATGCCGGCGCCGCAGGCGACACACGGCTTCCGTTCTTCGAGTTGTGCATCGCTAGTGTCAGGTGCCTTGTCCATTCGTGACCCCGGCGAAACATTGTGACACGCTCAGCTCCAGCATGACGAAGAATGAGAGGCCAGGAGAATTGACGCAAACTGCAATTGAGGGCCGAAGGGTGGCTTTGGCGCGATAATTTGAAGATATGACGCATTCAAATTTGGTTTCACTGCAGGACATTCAGGCAGCGCAGATTCGGCTGCAGGGAGTTACGGTTCGTACTCCGCTGATCCGCCTCGAAAGGCCCAGGGCGGCAGGCGAGTTGTTCATCAAGGCCGAAGGTCTGCAGCCGATTGGCAGTTTCAAGTTGCGGGGAGCCTACAACAAGATTGCGCAGCTAACTGAATCGGAGCGAGCACGGGGAGTGATCACCTACTCGAGCGGCAATCACGCGCAGGGCGTGGCGTACGCTGCCCGGGCCGTGGGAGCGAAGGCCGTCATCGTCATGCCTTCCAATGCTCCGGAGGTGAAGAAACGGGCGACCGAGGCGTTGGGCGCCGAGATCGTGGTAGTTGGGCCGGCCAGCAGCGAACGGCAGGCGCGAGCGGAAGCGCTGGCTGCGGAGTTTGGCTACGTGATCATTCCACCCTATGACGATGCGGCGATCATCGCGGGCCAAGGCACGTGCGGACTGGAGATCATTGAGGACCTGCCTGATGTGGACCTAGTGTTGGTGCCGGTAAGCGGCGGCGGTTTGTCGAGTGGTGTCGCGACCGCGATCAAGCTGGTCCGGCCTGAGGTACGCGTCTTTGGAGTGGAACCGGAACTGGCGGCAGATGCGACCGAAAGCCTGCGCACCGGAAATCTGGTGAAGTGGGACGCGGCGGATACGAGCCGAACTCTCGCGGATGGACTGCGAGCGCAAAGTCTCGGGCATTTGAATTTCGCGCATCTTCGGACGTATCTGGATGGAATGGTGACAGTGACAGAAGCAGAGATTCGCCGCGCTATGAGGGTGCTGCTTTACGGAACGCGACTGTTGCCCGAGCCGAGCGGAGCGGTAGCGGCGGCCGCAACTCTGTTTCATGGCGACGCACTTCCCAGCTCCCGAAAAGCCGTAGCCATCATGAGTGGCGGCAATGTCGAGCCTGCGGTTCTAAGCAGCATATTGGCCGAAGCATAAGGCGATTCAGGTACATGCAGTAGAGGAGCGAAGGGTTGATGGCCGCGTTATGGCTGCATTCGTTCCGAGGAGATGGCCCGTGCGAGCCGGGAGACAGCCGAAACGTTTCTCCCGTAAACTGCGTCCTACACGGTGATGCATACGCGAACATCTATGGGTTGGATTGCAAGCCTTTGTATTGGCCTGGCTCTTGGCGCGAGCCTCAGTCATTGCCAGGCACAAACCGCACACTCCACATTGCTGGCAGACGATAAACCCGCGAAGACAGCGGCCCCGGCGCAGGGGCCACGCGCGACGTCGATCCGCAACGTGAGTTTGTATGTGGCGCCGGACGAACACTCCGAGAAGCTGGCTACGGTGAACCCCGGCCGCGAGATGGTGATTGCCGAACATAGCGGCGAGTGGCTTCGAGTTTTTGCGAACACAGACGTTGAACTCGAATCGCAGCAGGATGCGCCGGTGTTTGGCACTGAGGCAGTGGCGACACCGATCTCCGGCTGGCTCAGGGAGAAGGGCGTCATTCGCCCGGATACGCCGCAGGGCGACGTGATTCTATTTGGAGTCGCGGCCAATTACGAAGAACAGGCCAGCGAGGCGAACGCGCCGCATGGGTCTGCGCAGATTGCACGCCTGCTCTATCGCAGGATGTCTGAGATGTTTCCCGATGCGCCCAGGGCGGCGGAAGCAGCGTGGCGTGCGGCGGACATTCGCTGGCAGCTGGAGAAGGCGGATGTGTTTTCGCGACCCTCAGGCCACGAAAAGGAAAACTATCTGCGCGGTCAGATCGATGACGATGAAATGAAGAAGCTGGAGAAAAAGTATCCGCACACCAAGTGGGCCGATCTTGCGGCGTACGACAGAATAGACAACAAGATCTGCGGAGATTGGCAAGGATCGACCAAATGTCCTGAGAAGGAATCGGAGCTGTACGAGAAATACGTGACGGAGCATCCTGACTCTCCGCGGGCTGCCGAGGCACTCTACAAAGCCACTTGGCGACAGGCCTCGGTGGGCGACATGTACTCGGCCGATAACGACGATAAGAAGGCAGAGCAGGCGCGGGCGCGAGCGAAGGACCTTGCCTCCCGGTTAACCGGCAAGTATCCGCAATCGGATTATGCGGCGCGAGCGGCTGGTCTAATATACAAATTGGAGCAAGGAATACCAATCTATGGCGCCGACCATGAATGAGATAGAGCGGCCGGAGGATTCTTGAACGATTACGTCTTGTCGGTGTTGCTCGGCATTGTGGAAGGTTTGACAGAGTTTCTTCCGGTAAGCTCGACCGCGCATCTGAGGATCGCGGAAGCCTTGATGCACATCAACCTCACCGATCCCTATTGGAAGATGTACACGATCGTGATTCAGCTAGGCGCGATCCTGGCGCTGCTGCTGCTGTTCACCGGGCGCATCGTTGAATTTTTCCGCACCTTTCCCAAGGGCGAGAACGGCGACCGCACCACCTGGACGCACCCGCTGACGCTGACCATGATCGCGTTTGTGGTCACGGCGGTTCCCTCGCTGTTGCTGACAAAGACCATTGGTAAACACCTGGAGAGCCTGCGCGTCATGGCCTTGTCGTTGCTCATTGGCGGCGTGATCATGTGGGTCGTTGACGCGTGGAGCGAGCGCAGTGAGCCGACCACCAAGGATGTGGAAGAGATGTCGCTGGGGCAGGCGGTTTGGATCGGCTTTTGCCAGGTTGCGTCGGCGGTGTTTCCGGGGACGTCGCGGTCGATGTCGACGATCGCGGCCGGACAGATCGTGGGCATGTCGCGGCCGTCGGCACTGGAGTTCAGCTTCCTGGTCTCGATTCCTACCATGATTGCCGCCACCGGATATGACCTGCTGAAGACGCTTCATCCCAAGCATGTGCAGGGAGCGGAAGCGATCTCGCCACTCACCATGACCGGCCACGGGTGGATCGTTCTGGCCATCGGATTTGTCGTGTCGTTTTTCGTGGCGCTGGGCGTGGTGGAATGGTTCCTGCAATATGTAGGAAGCACGGGTTCGCCATCTTCGCGATCTACCGCATCCTGCTGGGGATCGCGCTGCTCGTGTTTGGAGCGAGGCTGGCCGCGGGGATGAGTGCAGCGCGGCGCCTGAACTATAGCCGCGCAGATCGCGCCTCCGGCGGCGGTTGGCCGTTCAAGCGATCCGCAGGCCGATTCCACAATCCGGAATTCACTGATCTGCCGTCCGGATTGCTTTGACATATTGCCATCGGTGCCCCACGTCTCCTTGCGAGGCTCGGACTGCGAGTTCCACCCCCTTGGACTTGAGTTGCTGCGCGGTGGCAAATCACATCGTCGCACCAGAAGGTGATCGGCTGAAACCCGCCAATGCTGGTTCTCCTGCCCCGGCGGCGTGAACAACGCGAGGTTGACGTCTGAACCCGGGATGAGCAGTTCGATCCAGCGCTGGCCTTCGCCGAATCCTCTGGTCAGTCGCGACCTTGAAGCCCATTTTTTCGGTATAGAACTTCAGCGAAATATCGTGGTTGCTGACGGGAATACTGGCAATCTTTAGACCGCGAATCATAGGCGTCCTCCGCTTACATCTTTTCGGCAAGATAGCCGGACATGGGTGCCAATGCAATCAGTCACGTATTGCTATACTGATAGCCGGTATAGCGCATCTTTTCCCATGAATCTTGACGACTACGTCACCGATGTCCTGATGCGAGACCTGGTGGGGCACGACCGCCGGCCCGTGAGCTTCCTGGTATATCTGTGGCTCGCGGCCGAACAACAGCGTCGTCGATCGGCAGTGCAGATCAGCTATCAGGAGTTGGCGGAGTCGATTGGAGTTTCGAAGAGTTCGGCACAGGCCGGAGTGGGCTGGCTGCTGAGGCGCAAGTTGCTGGCTGTGAGCAAAGCCTCCGTTACGGCAACTCCGGTGTATCGAGCTCTGCGCCCCTGGAAGGCAGGTTCATGACGGTTCTGAATTCGATTCCCTTGGGCTTTGAACTGCCGGTTTTGTGCTGCCGCCCGGCGGGCGTTCTGGGATAATGGAACTGCTCTGGGGTTCGGAACGTGCAGGCCGGGTTAGCGTTATGCTTTCGGCGAGCACCGCAGTGCGCCTCAAATGAAGCCACTCAAAATAGTTCTCACGCCCACGCGCAACCGCCGCCTGAACGAGCTTATCGGGCTGCTGGTAGTCGTGGCCGCGATTCTCCTGCTCCTCTGCCTGGTTTCGTACCGGCCAACCGATCCGTCCCTGGATACTGTGGGCGGATTCGGCAGTGGATACCGCGCGCACAACTGGACTGGACGCGTAGGTGCGGTGATTGCCGACCTGCTGCTGCAGATCGAGGGCGCTGCCGCACTCTCCCTGCCCCTGATGCTGTCGCCCTTGGATTTACCTGGATGCGTTCGCGGCCTGCGGGCTCGCCCTGGGCGAAGCTACTTGGCGCGACACTCTGCCTGCTCTTTCTCCCGGCCTTCTTTGGATTGTTGCCCGGCCATCCGCACTGGATGTATGGATTGCCGGTCGAAGGTCTTGACCGGGCGCCTGGTTGCCGATCTGCTGGTGGACTACCTGAACTTTCCCGGCGCCTGCATTGTGATCGTCAGCATGGTGGCGGTTGCGCTGTACCTTTCGACTACCTTCAGCTTCAATACCGCGCGGGACTGGATCGCGATCCGGCTCGCGTTTGTGATGGCGTGGCGTGACCGGCTGGTTCGCTGGAAGGCAATGCGCGCCAAGAGCCATGCAGAGAAGCAGGCGGCAGAAGGAAGAGGCGCAACGAGAGAAGGAGCTGGCCAAGGCACGGAAGGCAGCGGCCAAGAGCGGCAAGACGCCCGCGCCCAGCACCGCAGCGGGAAGAAGAGCCACTGCCGGTCTCCAAGCGCGGTGCATTCCAGGAGATGTTTCCGCGATCCGCCGCCGCAGCAGAGTGTGTGGGAGACCATGCCGCGCGCGCGGGTGCCCGATCCGGAGCCCGAACCTGAGCCAGAACCGAAGCCGGTGGCTCTGCGAGTCACAGAAGCTTCGCCTGCTCCGGCCTTCCGCAGCCAGAAGAGTATCGCAGTGAATGAACGCGCAGATGCGGACGTGAAGAGCGTTACGGTCGCTCCCAAGTCCGTCAGCGGATTCCGCCTGCCGCCGAGCACGCTGCTGCATCGCTCGGAAGAGACCCAGGTCGTTCGCGAAGACGAGCTGCGGACCGAGGCGCAGGTGCTGGTGGAGAAGTGCGCCGAGTTCGACGTGACCGGACAAGTGGTGCAGATCAATCCCGGCCCGGTTGTCACCACGTTTGAATTTCGCCCCGAAGCCGGGGTGAAGTACAGCCGCGTGACCGGCCTGGCGGAAGACCTGTGCCTCGCCATGCGAGCCGAGAGCATCCTGATCGAACGCATGGCGGGCAAGAGCACGGTCGGCATCCAGGTGCCGAACCATGAGCGCGAGACGATCTGGCTGCGCGACGTGGTGGAGTCAGAGAACTTCGGCAGTCACAAATCCAAGTTGACGCTGGCGATGGGCAAGGACATCAACGGCCGCATCGTGACAGCCGACCTGGCGACGATGCCCCACATTCTGATCGCCGGCTCGACCGGCAGCGGCAAATCTGTAGCTATCAACGCCATGATCATGTCGGTGCTGTTCAAGGCAACGCCGGAACAGGTGCGCATGATCCTGGTCGATCCGAAGCGCGTGGAACTGGGCATGTATGAAGGAGTGCCGCACCTGTTCACGCCGATCATCACGGAACCCAAGCTGGCCGCGAACGCTCTTCGCAATGCGGTGCGCGAGATGGAGCGCCGGCTTAAGCTGCTGGCTTCGCGCAGCGTGCGGAACATCGATCAGTACAACAAGCTGTTTGAGAATGGAACGCCGAGTCTCTTTGAAGATACCGACGACCAGGAGCCGCTGCCCTACATCATCATCATCATCGATGAGCTGGCCGACCTGATGATGCTTGACAAGGCGAACGTCGAAGAATCGATTACGCGGCTGGCGCAGATGGCGCGCGCCGTGGGCATTCACCTCGTACTGGCGACCCAGCGGCCCTCGGTCGACGTGATCACCGGGCTGATCAAGGCCAACGTGCCGACGCGGATGTCGTTCCGGCTGGCGACCAAGGTGGACTCGCGCACGATTCTCGATTCGAACGGCGCGGAGTCTCTCCTGGGACGCGGCGATATGCTCTTCCTGCCACCGGGCACCTCGCGGCTGCAGCGGCTGCACGCGCCCTTCGTCACCGAGAAAGAAATTACGGCGGTCGTCGAGTTCTGGAAGAAGCAGGGCGAAGCGGAATACGTGCAAGGCTTCCTGGAAGGACCGAAGGACGACAAGGGCCGCGATCTGGAGATGGCGCCCGAGGACGGCGGCGAGGGCAACGACGAGCTCTACGAAGATGGCGTGCGGCTGGTACTGGAGTTCGGGAAGGCTTCCACTTCCCTGCTGCAGCGGCGGTTGCGCATTGGCTACGGGCGCGCCGCGCACCTGATCGATATGATGGAGCGGGACGGCATCGTAGGTCCGGCCGATGGATCGAAGCCGCGTGAGATCCTGAAACCGCCGGATTGGCTGAGCGAAGTGGAATCGGCGATTCGCTAGGCGCACTGCTTGCGTGCTATCGTCCCATCAAGTTACAGAGGCAGATACGAGATGAATCGAAGAGTTCTATTGCAGGCAATTTCGGCGACAGCGTTGGTGAGCACGGCTCGCGGATGGAGCGAACAGGCCGGACCGGCGGGCGAGACTAGGATACGGCCGACCGTGTACGAGCTTCGCGTCTATCACACGTATGAAGGCAAGCTCGACGATCTGCTGACGCGCTTCCGGGATCACACCACGAAGATCTTTGAAAGACACGGGATGAGGAACGTAGCTTATTGGACGCCGGTGGACGAGCCGTTGAAGGCGCGCACGCTCTTCTATGTACTCGCCCATGAGAGCCGCGAGGCCGCACAAAAGAATTGGGATGAGTTCCGGAAAGACCCCGAGTGGATCAAAGTGCAGACTGCGTCCGAGGCGAATGGCAAGCTGGTGGAGAAGGTGGAGTCCACATTTTTGTCGCTGACGGATTTTTCGCCTAACCTCTAACGACGGCGACGCTGGTGGACGGGGTAGACCCGCATACCAGCGGCCGCCTGGCGCGAACCCGAAAACTGCGCGTGAATTTGTTCTAATAGCTTGAATGCAGCAAACCTCGCGCGGACCCGTTCTCGGCATAGATTTTGGCACCACCAACAGCTCGCTTGCACTGGTGAGAGCGAACGGCGAGCTGGACCTGGTGAGCTTTCCCTCGCGAGACGGCGACACGCCTTCGTTCCGATCGGTGCTCTATCTGGAACAGCATAAGAAGGCCGGCCGCTCGCACCTGCATTCGTGGTCCGGGCCTGCAGCCATCGAGCATTATCTCGACGCCGAGCACAAGGGCCGGCTCATCCAGTCGCTCAAGTCGTATCTTTCCAGCCGCACGCTGACAGGCACCGAGGTGTTCGGCCGCCGCTACCAGTTAGAAGACCTGATCTCGCGCATGCTGGCCGATCTGCGCCAGCATGCAGAGCGGCAGTTCCAGACACCGGTGCGACACGCGATGGTGGGACGGCCGGTTCGGTTCGTCGGCGCGGAGACGGAAGACGACGATCTCTTTGCGCTGGGCCGGCTTCGCCACGCCTTTGAACTCGCCGGGTTTCGAATCGATCGAATTCGAGATGGAGCCGGTCGCCGCCGCGTTCGCATACGAATCCACTCTGGATCACGACGAGCTGATCCTGATCGGCGACTTCGGTGGCGGCACCAGCGATTTTTCGCTGCTTCATGTCGGTCCGGGTATTCGCCGCCGCGGCCGAACAGCGAACGACCTGCTGGGTAACAGCGGCGTCGGACTCGCCGGCGATGCTTTCGACGCTCGTATCATTCGGCAACTGGTTTCGCCCGCGCTTGGGGCCGACTCGTTTGCGCGTTCGCTGAACAAAATACTGCCTGCTGTCCCAGCCTGGATTTACGCCAATCTCGAGAGGTGGCACTATCTCTCGTTCCTGCGCACGCGCAACGTGATGGAGATCCTCAACAGCGCGCGCTTGCGGGCTCTGGAGCCGGACAAGATCGAAGCGCTGATCACGCTCATCGAGGAAGACCTTGGCTACCAGCTTCACCAGGCCGTACAGAGGCTGAAGTTTGAGCTCTCGCAGTCGACGATTGCCGAGTTCCATTTTCGAGATGGCAGCATGGATCTTCGCATCGCCGTCACCCGAGCTGAATTCGAAACATGGATTGCTGCCGATCTGCATTCGATCGAGCAATGCATCGACTCGCTACTGCCTGCCGCCAAGGTCAGCGCCGGCGACATCGACCGTGTGTTTCTCACCGGTGGCACCTCGTTCGTACCGGCGGTTCGGCGCATCTTCGAAAAGCGCTTTGGCGCAAAGCGGGTTCGTTCGGGCAACGAGTTTACCTCCGTCGCACGAGGCTTGGCGCTGCGCGCGCAGGAGTACGAGCAGACCGGGACTTAGTAACTCATCCGGATTTGTTAGTGCGCTGCGCGTTGGCGCTGCAACTCGGCTTCGAACGCCTGTTGCCGTTCCTGCACCGCGGCCCGGTACCCATCGGGATCGATCCAGACGCTCTCACCGGCACCGGCTTTGGCCTTCTGCAGCTTCGCCAGCATGTCAAAATATAAGCCGTGCGCGCCCAGGAAGATATCGCAGGGAAGGCTCTTAAGCACACTGAATGTCTGCCGATAATCCTCCGCGATTCCGGGGTACGATGCCGGATGCCCAGGTCGGTCGACCAGCCGGAATTCCGAATTGACGTTCCAGCTTCCGACGATCACCACGTTGCGCGCGCGCCCGCCTTGCTTCACCTGCATGGTCCAGGTGGTACAGCCACGCGTATGTCCCGGAGTCTTGTGAGCGACTAGAACGGCGTCCCCGAGCCGCACCTGATCTCCATCGTGCAGGACGCGATCCACCTTTGCCGCGGGGTATCGATGGTGGGGGTAAGCAAAATCGGTCGCGCCGCCACTCTCGACGACCGGCGCATCTCCGTCCATCACCATGTATTTCGCGCCGGTGAGGCGGAGAATTTCGGCACTGCCCGCATCGTGATCGAAATGCGCATGACTGATCAGCAGGATGCGGATGTCGCTGAAATGAAATCCGAGTCGCTCCACGCTGTTGCGAATGAGCGGCACAGAGGATTCCAGACTGGAGTTGATGAGGATATCGCCCTTGGGCGTGACGATCAGGTAAGAGGCCAGATCTTTGCTGCCCACATAGTAGAGGTTGTCGGCGATGCGAAAGGGTGGGAGGGGCGTGGTCCAGTCCGCATTCGTCTGCGCGTTCCCTGCGATGACAAGAGTTGGAAGGAAGAGGAAGAGAAGCAATCTACTAAGCATGGGATTTGCTCGCACTCGTCCGATTGTATCGGCGACGCCTGTGCGTGATTGCAGGAGGACTCCAGTTTGTACACCCCAAGGGAGCGCACAGTGGTTGGTCTAAATCGAGGATGGCGGCTTGGCAGGATACTGGCGGGCTAACTCGGCTCAGCCACACAGATTCGCTGCCGGCCCCCTTGTTTGGCCTTGTACATCGCGCGATCTGCAGCGAGCAGCAGCCCCTCGCCGGTTCCCTTTTTACCGGGCCATGCGGTCGCGACGCCTTGGCTGACAGTCAGGCGGGACGCAGGTTTCGAGGCCGGGTTGGGCAGCCCAAGGTCCCGGATCGCCGCTGCCACGCTTTCAGCGACAAACAACGCGTTGGGGGCGTCAGTATCTGGCAGCAGAAGGCAGAACTCCTCGCCGCCGTAGCGCGACACGACATCGGTGTCTCGCTTGGCCACACTGGTGAGGCAGTTCGCGATTTTGATCAGCGCATCATCGCCGGCAGCATGGCCGAAGCTATCGTTGATAGCCTTGAAGTGGTCGACGTCGATCATCACTACCGAGAGCGGTTGCCGCGTGCGAACAGCGCGGATCCATTCCGCTTCAAGCCGCTGGTCATAGCAGCGGCGATTGGCGATGCCGGTCAACGAATCTGTCATCGAGAGTTGTTCCAGGGCTGCGGTACGCTCGCGCACCCGCTCCTCTAGGGTGGCGATGAGCGCATCGCGCTCTGCTTCGATCTTGCGGCGAGCGGTGATGTCCTCGATGACGCTGATGAAGTAGTCCGGCTCGTCATTCTCTTTGCGCACCAGGGAGACCGTGATATTCACCCAGATGGTCTGCCGGTCGCGGCGGAAGTACCGCTTCTCCATGGAGTAGGTGTAGCGCTCGCGGCGAAGTAGAGAATTGACCAGCGCCCAGTCGGCGTCGATATCCTCGGGGTGCGTGACATCGGCGAATGTGAGAGCGAGCAGTTCCGTGTCGGAGTAGCCAAGGATCTCGCAACATCGACGATTCACGCGTTGCCAGCGGCCATCGAGGCCAATGTGCGCAATGCCCATCGCGGCTTGTTCAAAGGTGGCGCGGAAGCGAGCTTCGCTGGCGAAGAGAGCCTCCTGGGCCCAGATCGCCTCGGTCACATCCATGTTGATGCCCAGCATCCGCATGAGACCATCATCGTTCTGGAACACACGGCCGCGAGCCAGGATCCAACGAAAGCCGCCATCCGGAGCGCTTGCGCGGAACCGCTCGAAATACTCCTCGCCAGTCTCCACTGCCAACTGCATGGCCGCCCAGACGCGACTCTGCTCGTCGGTGTGAACCTGGGTGAGCCATTTCTGGATGGTGTCCATTTCGCGCAGAGGGCGGCTGTAGAGTTCGGTGCTCTCGGGAGCCCAGTTCAGCTTGTCCGCCGGTACAATCCATTCCCACGTAGCCATGCGGGCGGTCTGGTGCGCGAGGGCCAGGTGTTCATCGTTCGAGGACAACATTCGCAGGTGGGGCATCAATCAGGTCGACCCGAGCTTCGCGGGTATGGACTGATATTTACCTTAGCAGGCGCATCTGGAGATCTGAAGGAAAAACTCTCGACTTGCGCGGAGGCCAGGACGCTGTGTCGGCGTGGCAAGTTACAAAGGTGCAGCTTCCCCGAGGCAATGCGAGGAGCCTGCATCTTGCAGCAAACCGTTAAGTCCCCGATGAGAATGGCTAATTCTCCTTGGCTACCGGGGAGAAGCCAAGGATTCTGCTCCTGGAGCCGAAGCGCTTGTAGTCTCGGAATTCTATCTCGTTCAAGACCGCTTCACGCTTTCCCTGCTTGAGGCTGACGCTGCCTCGGATGGGTACGAGATAGTCATGAGCATTGATCGCTACGTAGTCGTAGTCGATGGTGACGGATGTGGAATGGATGAAGAAGTCGTGGGGAGTTTCGTCCGCGATCAGAACGATGCGCCGGACGCTGCGCGTTGCATTGTCGATGTAGACCTGTCCATGGAAGCCGACGTTCAGCATCCAGTTGTTGGATCCAGTGAGACCGAAACTCGAGTTTGCGGCGGCGACCTGGTAGTTAAAGACCTGTACAGTTCCGGCGCCGAGCGTATCGGTTTCCTTCCACTCGAAATCGGCCTTGGACGAAGGCGCAAACACCGCATTCAGAATCCCACCGAACTCGCCGTTGGAGGTAGCGCCTTTGAAATCCGATTGACTCTTGTTGCTGGCTACGCCGTTCACGGCAAGCGTAAGTCGCGTTTCGGCGTGGTTCACGTAACGCAGCATCTCGGCCAGGGTGTCCCGATGCTTCCAATGACCCGTGCTGGAGTGGTCGACCGAGCGACTGGTGATCTCAACACAGGAGAAGTTCGGCAGCGATTCGCCATAGTGCAGGGCGCGCTCGCGAGCGCCGTCGAGAATGGCCTGCAGTTCTTCAGGCGTAGGAGCGGGAACCGGATTCGCGGGAGAACTGATGATAAGGCGGCTGGCCTGATGAGAAGACACGCCCGGGATTTTGGTGTCGGTCACCGATTCGTTGCTGGTGCCAGGAGATGCGGCCGCTGCGAGGCTGGTCTCGCCAGGGTTCGCGCCGGCCGGGGCCGAGTTAGCTGGCAACCTCCGGGCCGTCGATGATGAAGTTGACCGTGCGCTCCGCAATCTTTGCCCCCTGGGTGAGCGTGGCTGTCACTTCGTATTTGCCGGGCGTGAAAGACTTGGCCTGGATATTCCCCATGTAGGGCACTGCGTTCTGGCCGCTTCCCTGCCTCAACTGCAGCGGCATCCGGCCGATGGTCTCGCCATTTTTCGAGACTTCCATCTCGAGGGTGGGCTGTTCAGTAGCGTGCGAATCAGGATGGATCATGAAAAACAGCGAGATGTCTTTCGATTCGCGAGGAACCACGCCGGAGAGGTTGGCGACCAGGCGGCCATTTCGATAGCGCATGGGTTCGCTGGGGTCGGCGTCTGCCGCGAGTGGATCCGTTCTGCGAATGAGCGCGATGTCGCTCAGCGAAGGGCCATCCGCAACTGGCTGCACTTCAAATTCGATGCGCTGTGCACCGACCTTGTCGCTGTTGCGATCCATGACCGCGGCCTCGAGAATGTACTGGCCTGGAGGCGCGACGAAATGGCGCTGCAACGTGACCATCTCCGCGCGTGTACCTTGCAGGGATTCCAGTGCCCCGTGGCGGGGAATGTCTTCGCTGAAATGTTCAATGACCAGGCCGGCCTTGGTCTTGACCTGCGCCACGATGGATAGGTGGGCGCTGTAGAGCCGGGTATTCGAATCTTCGCGCATGTCGATCTGCGATAGCGGCACCTCGATAATCGCGGCATTCTCATTGCCATCCGGAAGGTTTCCCAGTCGAAGGACGCCTGCATGGAAGGCAACGTCGGATGGAAGCTGTGGGTCCGCCAAAATCTTGAGCAAAGGTGCTTCAAAGGGCCGAATGCCGGATCCGGCAGACGGAGGCAGAGCGAAATACCCGGTACGCGAGCGAATCGTCAGCCCCTTGCGCAGGGTCCGGATCGCAACCGGCCGGAAGTGACCATCCAATTCGCCGGCTGGCGGCACATAGGTCGCCTCATAGTAGGTCGTCATATCTTCGACCAGGCGCTTCAGCGGCTTCTTGAGGCTGTCTCCGGCGGGAATATAGGCGCCGCCGGTACCGATCGCGAGCTTCGCCAACGGATTCGTCGTTCCCGACAGACCATCGCCCTCGAAGCGGATGAGTTGATCCGCACCCTGACTGACCATGCCGGCCGGAGTCGGGTCCTGGGGTGTGGCCATCCCGGTGGGGGACGGGATTGAGGCGAGCGGAGGTCATCGCAGCTCCGACGCCCATCGCCACCATCATCTTCTGCGGGCCTGGCATCGATCGCATTCGCGTCGACGGCGTAGATGCTGACTCCGGAACGGTTGGCCGCGCCATTCACGCTCTGAACCATGTCGGCGGTGTCGGTGTCCCCCTGCAGCCCCTGGGCAAAAAAGATCACCACTTTCCGTCCAGCGAACTGGTGTTGCATGCGGGAGAGCGCCAGGAGGCAGGAAAGCGAGGTCTGGCCGTGGCGTTCCTGCACCACCCGCTGCGACTCCTGCAGCGTGGCGAGCATGGCCTGAGCGCGCGTACGATCGGTGACGCTGACCGCCGCACCTGTGGTGTCAGTACCGGACTGTGCCATGGCGAGCAGGTTCTTCTCGGGATATTCCGCGGCGCGAGCACCGGGGTCGGGCTCAGTGGCATGAGCAATTGCCTTGGAAATAGCGGCCCTGTCGGTTGTGTACTGTTGCAGGAGATTGAGGCGGCCGTCGATGTTTAAAACGGCAAACGAGAAGCCCTCCTGAGGAACCATCTTGAGAATCTTCTCGGCGATCTGGTGACCGTTCTTGGCGGCAGACGAGCCCATCTGGTCGAAGACAAAGGTGACCAGGTGGTCGCTCGATTGGCCGCCGTTGATCAGATGCAGCGAAGAGATCTTGACCGGAGCACCGTCGTCAGTCACGACCAGCTCTTCGGGAGTAAGGTCGAGTACCGCCTTGTCTTTCTTGTGCACAACGAGGTCCAGCGAAACCTCTTCGGCGTCCACTGTAATCGGCTTGTTCAGCACAACGGGGCAGTCTTCGCGGCGGCCTGGGTTCCGGCAGGAGGCGTCTTGGTCGCTGGATCAGAGGCCTGGGCCGGTGCAGTTTGTCCCAGGGCGCAAGGCACAAGCAAAGCAAAAATGAGTGAAACCAGGCAGGATTTTCCAGTTTTGGCGCTAAGGCATGCGCCTGTAAGAGTGTGGCCCCAGGTGATCATGCCCAATACTTTACTCTGGGTCAGCAACGGCAGGATAGGACTTTCGGCGTTACTTTTTCGGCCAATTCCCGTAATTAATCGTGTTAGCTATGATCTGCTGCAGTGCCCATGAAACTGTGAATCGCCATGGGTCTTACCCACTGTCATTGACACTTCTTGCCGGCGCAAGTGCCAGGGAAAGACCGCGCAGCCGCCTCCCTGACTCTATAAACTGTGCCAGGTGGATAAAGGATACATTCGCATGACGCGACGAATCGCTGCTTGGTTGTTTGTGTGCGTCTACATGAGCCTGGGACCTCTCGCCTCCTCCCAAAACTCCAAAATGGAAGCCTCCCGTTTACGCGTCGACGCGCTGCAGGTCGCAGGCAGGGTCAACCCGCTGGGCATTGAGGCGGAACATCCGTCGCTCCGGTGGCAATTGAAGGCGGTTGCTCCTGACGATCGGGGACTGAGACAGATTGCCTACCAGATCGTCGTATCTTCCAGCCTGGAACGGGCTCGTAACCATCAGGGCGACGTATGGGAGAGTGGCAAAAGAGCCTCACGTGGATTACCGAGTGCCAACTATGAAGGAGTTCGCCTTGGGTCCGGCATTACATCCTACTGGTCGGTAAGAGTGTGGGATAACGATGACCATCCCTCGGAGTGGAGTTCCGTCGCTCAGTGGACAACCGGATTGCGACCAGAGGATTGGAAGGCCAAGTGGATTGCAGCCGCTCCGGATGGCAAGGTGCCGCGCACGGTGGAAGGAACGGAGTCCACCCTGGATCACCCGGCCGAGCTTCCGATCTTTCGGCACAGCTTTGTTCTGAAAAAGCCCATTAAGGATGCCCTCGTCTTTGTCTCCGGTCTCGGGCAGTACGAATTGCGTGTCAACGGGAAGGCGGTGACAAATGCCCTCGCTCACCCCGGGCTGGACCGACTACAAGAAGACGGTTCCCTATAACTCCTATAACGTGACAGCCCAGTTGCAACCAGGAAAGAATGCCTTCGCCGTGCTGCTTGGCAATGGGATGTACAACGTAGAGGGTGTCAAGGGGAGATACACAAAGTTCGTGGGCACCTATGGACAACCCAAACTGATCTTGCAGATGCGGGTACGTTTTTCCGATGGGACAGAGTCGATCGTCTCGAGCGACGGTAGCTGGAAGAGACATGCCAGCCCGATTACTTTCTCGTCCACCTATGGTGGCGAGGACTACGACGCGCGTCTGGAACCAGCCGATTGGCAGTCGCCGGAATTTGAGGATAAGAGCTGGCAGAATGCGCTCGAGGTGCAAGGGCCGGGCGGCGAGTTACATGGAGATTTATCGGCTCCGATTCAAGTCTTCCAAACCTTCCAGGGCAAGAAGCTGAGGGACGTCCGCCCCGGCGTCATGGTGTACGACATGGGCCAGAACTTCGCGGGGTGGCCGGTGCTGCATGTGCGCGGGCCGAGGGGCGCGAAGGTCACGCTGACGGCTGGCGAGTTACTCACGCCGGAGGGGTTAGTAACTCAGAAGAGCGCGAATGCAGGCCCCTCCGATCCTAATCTCTTCTCCTATACCTTGCGCGGCGATGGCCTGGAGACATGGCGTCCCCGGTTCAGTTATTACGGATTCCGCTATGTGCAGGTTGAGGGCGCGACCGACAACCCGGCTAACTCAGCAACTTTGCCCGTGCTGGAAGGATTGGAGGGAGAATTCCTCCATGCGGATGCGCCGGCCGCAGGGCGATTCTCGAGCTCCGATTCGCTGCTGGATAGAATCCACGTCCTGATCGATAACGCCATTCTCAGTAACATGGTCAGCGTACTTACAGACTGCCCGCATCGCGAGAAGCTGGGATGGCTGGAGCAGACGCATCTCGCGGGCTCGTCCATCATGTACAACTACGATGTCCAACAGCTTTACGACAAGATGGCGCACGACATGAGCGACGCACAACTCCCGGATGGACTGGTTCCTTCGATCGCTCCGGAGTATGTGGCGTTCGTAGATAAGCAGGGCAAGAGCACTTACTTCCGCGATTCTCCGGAGTGGGGCAGCGCGGTCATTCTGAGCCCCTGGACGGCTTACCAGTTCTACGGCGATGAAGGCCTACTGGAACGGGCTTATCCCGCGATGCAGCGGTATGCAGCCTATCTGAAGTCAAAGGCGGAGGACCACATCCTGTCCTATGGACTTGGCGACTGGTACGACATCGGGCCGAAGCCTCCTGGCGTCTCACAACTTACCGGCAAAGCCGTCACGGCGACGGCAATCTACTACCAGGACCTACTGACACTGCTGCAGGTCGCCCAATTGCTCGGAAAGCAGGGTGAAGCCCGCGGGTACGAATCGGAAGCCGGAGAGGTGAAGCAGTCATTCAATGCCAAACTGTTTCACCCCGATACGAACGAATACGATGCGGGCAGTCAGACTGCGAATGCCATGCCGCTGGTTTTAGGGCTGGTGCCGGATGGGCACCGCGAACGAGTGCTCGAGAACCTGGTCCGCGACATCAGGCGGAGAAACAATCACGTAACTGCCGGAGATATCGGCTTTCATTATGTCGTGCGCGCCCTGACCGATGGAGGCCGTTCAGACGTGCTCTACGACATGCTGTCTCAGACCGATTCTCCGAGCTATGGCTACCAACTCGCAAAGGGCGCGACAACTCTTACCGAGGCATGGGACACGAATCCAGAGCTCATCGCAAAACCATTTCATGCTGGGACACGCGGAAGAGTGGTTTTATCGTGGCCTGGCCGGTATCCGGGTGGATTTGTCACAATCCGGCGCCGAACAGATTCGCATCGAGCCGGCATTTGTGCGCGGCCTTAATCGTGCAGCGGCCAGTTACGATTCGGTTCTCGGTCCGATCGGCAGCCAATGGAAACGCGAAAGCGGCAGCGTGGCATTGAGGGTCGAGGTACCCGCGGGCGCAAATGCGACGATCGTGTTGCCTACAAAGGATCCCGCGAAAGTTACGGAAGGTTCCACACCGCTTCAGCAGTCCGCGAATGCCAAGAATGTGAGGGCGTCCGAGGGGAAGGTCCAGTGCGTGTTAGGGTCGGGCCACTACACTTTCCACATTCAGGAATAAAGGCGAAGCTGGCCCCTCACCGATCCGGCGAAGCGCTCAGGAAACTGGCGCCCGCAAGGCTTCCTGGGTGACCAACTTATGTTCGATGTAGTTATAGGGCGGAACATTTCTACCCCGCAGTAAGCGAGAGCCCTAACTCGATCAGGCGCGGGCCATATTCGTTCACCTCATGCGAAACCGAGCCGATGATCGGGCTTCCGGGCGAGCGCATCTCATCCACGATCTCGGGAATGCAATCCTGGCCGACAATCGCTACGTGTTTGAGGCGCTTGAGTTCTCTCACCGCTTCTAGGGCGCCAAGAGCGCTGGTATCGGTCGCAGCGGCGATTAATATGTGCTTGTCTTTCGGATGGCGCGAGAGAAAATCGAGCACTACGCGATAACTTTTATCGCGCATCCCGCGGCCATCGATCCGCACAAACGTTTCGACCGGCAGATCGGGCAAGACAGACGCCACGCCATCAAAGGCTCCAGTAATCCGGCTCTGAACCAGCGTACCCGCCTCTTCGAGATCGAGCCCAAGCGTCCAGTTTACTTTTCCGCCCCAGTTCTGAACCGCGTGCTCTGCGAGCAGGACACCTGCTTCGTGACCTACCCGGTAGTTATCCACCCCAAAGTAAGTCGCATGAGGATGCGGAATATCGATCGCGATGAGTGGGATGCCCGCGCCGGCAATCTTGTCGGCGATGACTGGAGCAACACGGCGATCGATCTGGAACTCGATGATCAGGTCGACCTGGGCGCGGACGAATTCCTCAGCATTCTTGAGGGCCGTGTTGGCGTCATATTTATTGTCGAGCACCAGCAGGTCTACGCCGGAAGCAGCTGCCGCTGATCGCAAGCTGGAGGTGACTGCCTCAGAGAATGGCATCTCCGCGCTTTGACTGCCGAAACCAAAACGCATCTTCATGGGCAGGCTGACCAGCCGGTAGAGGCCATCGCTGGTCTTCGCCACATAGCCCCGATGCACGAGCGTTTGCAGGATGCGGTAGACGCTGGTCTTCGAAAACCGCGTCCGCTGATACACGACCTCAAGCGCCATCGGCGTCTTTTCAGCCTGGAGCATCTCCATGATGTCCAAAGCCTTCGAGAGAATCGGAATGAGGTACAGGCGTTTCGTTGATCGCTGTGCCAAGGGTTTTTGAACCTGGTAAGTTAATTGAAATCAGCCAAAGTGTAGCACCTGTAAACGCGGCTTTCTGTAATGAAACACAGTGGCGGCTACAAAGGCATCCATCGAAAGATGGATTGGCTCATATCGGCGCAGTTTCTGAAGCCAGGATTTCGGCCAGATGAGCGGCTCGTACAAAGGTCCGCTGGCGGTGCAACGAGCCGTAGATATTCATGAGGCACGAGTTGTCCACAGCGGTACAAACCTCGGCAGCCGGTATTGAGCACGCATCGGACTTTGTCCGCCAGCATAGCGGAGGAGACATCGGCATTCTTGATGGCGAAGGTGCCGCCGAAGCCGCAACACTCTTCAACCTTCTCCAGGTCCACCAGGCTGAGGCCGCGAACTTTCCGGAGCAGACGATAGGGTATGTCCCCCAGGTGGAGACTTCGAAGGGAGTGGCAGCTGGCGTGGTAGGTCACCCGATGCGGAAACGTGGCTCCAACATCGTCGACTCCCAGCCGCTTGACCAAGAACTCGGAGAATTCAAAGATGCGGGGCAGAAGAGATTCAACGTCGGCCACAAACGTCGGATCGCCCGACTCCACGGCGGCCTTGGGATAGTGATCGCGGATCATGGCCACGCATGAGGATGACGGAACGCAGACAGCTTCAGCATCGGCAAAGACTTTGACGAAGTGGCGGATAATCGGCACCGCCTCGCGCAGGTAGCCCGTATTCCAGTGCATCTGTCCGCAGCAGGTCTGGGCTGCGGGAAATTCGACCTGGTGGCCCAGACGTTCCAGCACGCGCACGACTGCCTTGCCTGTTTCGGGGAACAGCGTGTCGTTGTAACAGGTAATGAAGAGCGAAACCCGCACCTGCGTTCTCCTTGTAGCCGCTAACAGCCTTAGCGTCCAAGCACAAAGAGCAGACGCCGATCACGGGTGAGTGTACGTGCGTCTACACCCGAACTTCAATAGGAATTCTATTTCCAATCGTGTACACGGTGCTTTATGATGTGCTCCGCCGGGCGGGATTTTGCCATCCTGAATAGCGTCGCGCGCAATCCTTTTGATCTTCGAGGTACCGTTTGGGAGCCAATCCGTTTGTAGGCGTACTGTATCACTGGCTGGGAGGATTGGCGTCCGCCAGCTGTTATCTGCCCTTCCGCGGCATTAAACGCTGGTCATGGGAGACTTACTGGCTGCTGCAGGGCGTATTCAGCTGGATCTTCGCGCCCCTGATCATCGGATCGCTCCTGGTGCCGGGAATGATGTCGGTCATCCATGCGGCCCCCAGTTCGAGTGTCTTCTTCGCCTACTTCTGGGGATGCCTGTGGGGAATCGGCGGACTCACCTGCGGTTTGTCCATCCGCTATCTGGGCTTCGCGCTCGGGTATCCGATCGTTCTCGGCTTGTGTACTGTTTTCGGAACGTTGATGCCGCCGATCTTCAGCGGCGAGATCAAGACCATTGCGCACGAAATCTCGGGTCACGTGATCTTGATCGGCTTGGGCGTATGCGTGATCGGAATCTTCTTCAGTGGATTTGCCGGTCGTTCCAAGGAGAACGAGCTAACGGAAGAGGAAAAGAAAGAAACGGTAGAGGAATTCGAGTACGGCAAAGGGCTGGCGGTGGCTGTCCTGTCCGGTATCATGAGCGCCTGTTTCGCCTATGGATTAGCGGCCGGCAAGCCGATTGCGAACATCGCGAAAACTCAGTTGCTGCTTCACGGCAAAGGCGACATCTGGCAGAACTTGCCGGTCCTCGTAGTGGTAATGCTCGGAGGATTCACAACGAACTTCTTGTGGTGCCTCTTTCTCCTGATCAAACATCGCTCCGCAAACCAATACGCGGGGGCAGCGCTGCCCGACGAGGATGTCCCGGCGCTCAAGCAGAAGATTTCCCGGCTGGCTGCGCCTGTGCTCACGGTGAATTATCTGATGGCGGCGCTGGCAGGAGTTACCTGGTACTTCCAATTCTTCTTCTACAGCATGGGCCAGACCAAGATGGGTAAGTACGACTTCTCAAGCTGGACACTGCACATGGCCAGCATCATGATATTCGCAACGATCCTCGGCATGATTCTCAAAGAGTGGCGCGGGACAAGCGTTCGCACCCGGTCGCTGGTAGCGGCGGGTCTGTTTTTCCTGGTGTTTTCGACGGTCGTAGTGGGTTACGGCAATTACATGAAAGCGAACGAAGGACCCGCGCAACAGGTGAGTATCGACTTGTCAAAAGGCGCTCGATGATTGACCTGCGCGTCCGGACTGTCGTGGTCCACAATCGCGCAGGACGTGGCCCTGCTGCGTCTGCAGATGGCCTTCCCTGCGGCCCGGCCGAAGATCCAGCCAATGCCTCCAACGGGAATCGGCTGGTCACTCGGCTGCTGCGACTATTCGGTACTCTTCTCAAGCGGTAAGGCGCGCGATGACGAACCAACGTAGACAGTTCGCGAACTTGTAACCGTATCCCACTTATTCTCTGCGGTCGACCAGTACTGCTGCGTGCGCAGGGGCAAGTGCAAGGTCAGGTTTTTCGATTCACCTGGACTCAGGTGGACCCGATCGAAAGCGGCAAGCGCCTTCTCCGCGAATTGCACGGATTGCGGCGGATTGGCTGGAGCTCCCAGGTAAACCTGCGGCACCTCGTCTCCTGCCGCCTGGCCCGTGTTCTTGACCGCAAAGCTGACGTCGAGGCCACCGTCTGTGGCGTGCGCAACGGTCAATCCTGAGTAGGCAAACGTTGTATAGCTCAGCCCGTGACCAAAGGGAAACAGGGGCTCGATTTTCTGATGGTCAAACCAGCGATAACCCTCGAAGATACCTTCCGAGTAAGTGGTCTTGCCATCGACGCCTTTCGACGAGCGTTCCGGATGCCGCGGATCGGTCGCCGGATACTCTTCAAGCCGCGAAGCCCAGGTGAAGGGCAGCCGGCCGGAAGGATTTACTTTGCCCAGCAGAAGGTTGGCGGTGGCCCATCCACCCTCGTCTCCCGGCCACCACATCTGTAGCACAGCCTTCACCTTGGAGAGCCACGGCATGGCGATCGGCTGACTTACATTCAGCACGACGATGGTGTTGGGATTGGCTGCAGCCACATCGGAGATGAGCTGATCTTGATCGCCGGGCAGACCGAAATCGGGGTGGCCGCGGCTCCACGCGAACACGATTGCTGTCTTGGACTGCTTCGCCGCACTTACGGCGGCCGCATAGTTAGACTTCAGCTGATCAGGAGTAACCCAATTCAGGCGAATCTGCGTAGGCGAGTTAGAAGAGTCGGGGGCAGAGGAGACGGATATCTGGTGTGGTCCGGCCGTGAGTTCCATGGCGACCCGCACATTATCGAGCCCATCGGTCGTCGGCAGTACGTTGTCTTGTCCGGCCTGGGTAATGTCACCGTGAATGAACATATCTCCATTCGAAACGATGCGCTTGCCATCGATACGCAGGGTCCCATAGCAGCCAAGCATCTGCAGGTACAGCCGGTACGTACCTGCCGAGGGAATGGTCAAGGTGCCGTTCCAGGTGATGGCAGAATTCGCAGGAAGTGCCTTGCCGCTCGGATCTCGTAAAGTCGACCAACGCATCAACCTCGGGCGTAGAACCGCCGCCGGAGCGCTCGAGCCCGGGCTTGCCATCGTGGGAAAAGAATTGCGCGGGGATAGGGACGCCGGTCATGTCATTCGCAACGGCGTACGAGATGTTCACTGCCGCCATCCCCTGCGGTGTCTTTCTTCATCGCGGTCAGGGGACCGATCTGCCGCTCTGGCAAGCCGACTGCCTTTTCACCAGAGGCGCCCATGGCAATCGTCTGTCCGGCGCCCGGCCCAATCAGAACCAGGGAGGATAACGCCTCTTTGCTAAGTGGCAGCGCGTGCCCTTCGTTCTTCAAGAGTACGGCTGCATCTTCCCCGGTCTTCTCGATGATTTTGGCATTTGCTTCTACATCGTCAGGAGCAATCGCATGATGGGACTGTCCGTCGAGAAATCCGAATTTGTCCATCTGTAACAACACGCGTCCGGCTGCGCGGGTGATGGTAGCCTCGTCCACCTGATGTTCCTGCAGCGCGTCTCTCATGTTCTTTGCTCGGCCGGGAGGTGGACCTCCGAAATCAAACGGCTTCGAGGGTGGCTCTTCCGGCAGTCGACCATTGAACATGGCGTTGAAGTCGGGCGCATCGGCAGGTGGCGGTGCCGGAGCTTTGGCCGGCTTAGGTGCCGAGTTATCAAAATAAGACGGGGTGAAATCGCCGAAGGGTCCACCGAGTGGACCAGGCATCTCCATGTCCAACCCAGCATTGATAAACGTGTTGCCGTGAGTTGCGCCCCAATCAGAGGTGACGAACCCCTTGAAGCCAACCTCCTGCTTGAGAATTTTGTTTAGTGTCGCATCGTTCCCGCAGGCATACTCCCCGTTGATCTTGTTATAGGAGCACATGATGGAGGAAACCTCGGCCTGCGACACATCGGCGAAGGGTGCCACGTAGATCTCATGCAGCGTTTGCAGGTCAACGACTACATCGGTCCCATCGGTGTCATAGGCCACGTAGTGCTTCGCCTGCGAGAGAATCTTCTGGCCCTGAACCCCTCGGACCATGGAAGCCGCGATCTGGCCAGTCAACAATGGATCTTCGCCAAACGTGTTGTACGCACGATTGAAAGTAAGATCACGGTCGATGTTGATGAAGGGCTGCAAGACGACATCGATGCCGCGAGCCTTCGCTTCACGGGCGATCAGAATCCCGTTCTGCTCCGCGTCTTCACGGCTGAAGGTCGCCGCCAAACCCATGGTAGAGGTCGGCGCCGCGGCGGGAATACGCGTGAGAACTCCCGGAGGACCATCGGCCAATCGCAGCGAGGGAATCCCAAGACGTGGCACGCCGGCCAGGTATCCGGCCTGTCCTTGATACGTTTCCCGCGGTTCAGCCTCTCCGTGAATCAACGAGATCTTCTCTTCCAGCGTAAGTTGGTTGAGTAACTGCGTCGACTTTCGCATCACCCGTCACCGAAGTACCGGCCGAGTGGCTCTGAGCTGGGGACAGGAGGACCCCAAACGCTCCCCAGGCGAGAGCGAGTATAAGGACTATGAAGACAGAATTTACCGGGCAGGAACCCTGAAGCCTGATTGGACTTGGCGCACTACTCTTATTCACGTGTTGGCCTCGATCGAATTGCGAAATGGAAGCGACCCAAAACCATACCTGAAATCAAGCATGTCTGCACACCCTCCTTCAATTCGGCCTTAACGAGGAGCGTGAACGATGAAGGTGTAAGTCCCCGGGGCTAACTGGTAAGTGACGATCCCGTGATCCGCCGGAAGCGAAGATACGAGCTTACTTCGCGCGAGCGGGGCAGAGTCGAGAGAGTATCTATCGGCCTGCTCTCTCGTAAGCGGCAGGTTAGCCGTCGTGTTGGGCGGAATCGTCACGTTCCAATGCACCGATTCTCCAGACATCGACCAGGAAGAGTGAATATCGCCGTACGTGGAGGCATACGTGAAGTCGAGCCCGCCTAGCCGCGGATCGAAGTTGGGATGAAGGTAGATGGTGTGAAATCCTGCATCGGCAGGGAGAACGTCTACACCCGCAGCATACCGATACAGCCACTCGGCCACAGCTCCGTAGGCGTAGTGGTTGAAGGAATTCATTGCCGGATCGTCGAGCATCTTATCGCCGTTCCAGCGTTCCCACATCGTAGTGGCGCCATGCTGCACGAGATAACCCCACGAGGGATACTGGGTGTTCATCAGCAACTGGTACGCGAGATCGCTGTGTCCGGTGTCCGTGAGAACCTCAAGGATGTAGGGAGTGCCCAGGAAACCTGTCCCCAGCAGATCCTTGTTCGCATGTATCTTGGCGACCAGTTTGTCGGCCGCTTTCGCGCGGAGCTCCTCCGGCAGCAGGTTCATATGCAGTGCTAACACATAGGATGTCTGACTATCTCCGGTGGCAGATACCTTACTCGGAGAAAGGCTGCTGACCATCGCGTCTACGTGATCGGGTTTGCCACTGACCGCTCCATCCTTGTGGACATAGGCAGCGTTGAATGCGGACTTCACGCTTTCAAACATGGACCTGTACTTCTGTTCTTCGGCCGTGCGCCCCAAAGCATGCGCCATCTGCTGCATCAGGCTCGCATCGTAAGCCCAGTAGGCAGTCGCGATCAGGTCCTCTGGAGTCCTCTCACCGGGCGCGAGCCAATCCCCGAAGGGAGAACCGGTCTTGTTCTTCCAGAGGAAATCCGGATTCGCAGCCTGTATCTCGGCTAAGTAGGCCTCCATCGCGCTCCAGTTCTCTTCTGCTATCTGCGTATCGTTGAACTGCAGCCATGCGGTCCAGGGAATGATGACGCCCGCGTCGCTCCAACCTGCGGCAAAGCCAGGAGCGGCATCTAACGTTGCCGGAGCGTAGATACCGTACAGGGCGGTACCGACCTGGGTTTGGCGTACGTCCGTAGCGTACTTGTTCGAGAAGGTGGAGAGATCCATGTTGTAACTGGCCGTTCGCCAGAACACCTGGGCGTCGGCCGTCCATCCGAGGCGTTCATCGCGCTGCGGGCAATCCGTGGGAACTCCGATGAAGTTTGAACGCTGCCCCCAAAGGATGTTGCTCCACAGTTGATTAATCAACGGGCTGCCGGTGTGAAGCTGAACCGTAAACGGAGCATCGGTGTGGAAGACAACTGCCTTTACCGCGGATAACTCCGGCTTCGCAGGCAAGCCGGTTATCTCAACGTAGCGAAAGCCGTGGAAGGTGAAGCGAGGTTGATACTCCTCTTTACCTTCTCCAGCTCAGGATGTAATGGTCTGTCGCCTTGGCGGTGCGCAGGTTATCGACGTACAGAGTTCCATCACTGTTGAGTATCTCGGCGAATCGCAGCCGCACATCCGTGCCGCGCGCTCCCTGCACTTGTAGGCGAACAACGCCGCTCGATTCCTGACCGAAATCGAAGATATAGACGCCGGGTCGTGGACTGGTAAGCGTCTTGGCGTCCAGCGTCTTCTCGACGCGGATCGGCTGAAAGTATTGCGCAACCAGCGGAGGATCCGGAGCGGGATGAACTAACTCGGCCGTGTGCCACTTGGCATCGGAGAAGCCGGGGCTATCCCATCCGGGTTGAGTTAGTCGCGCATCGTAAGTCTCTCCATCATAAATCTCAGCCTGCAGGATCGGCGAGCCTGCCGCCTTCCACGAGTCATCGCTCGCAATCCAATCCACGGTGCCGTCGCCATACTCAATGCGCAGTTGGGCTTTGAGAGCGGGCGGCGTGTTGCCATAGTTATAAGGCTGGCGAAACCATTGCAGCGGCGTAGTGTACCAGCCGGGAGCGAGATAGGCACCGATGGCGTTGCTACCCTGCTTCAAATTCGCCGTGACGTCGTATACCTGATAGGCGACTTCCCGACGATAGTCTGTCCATCCGGGAGAGAGAATCTGATCACCCACCTGCTGCCCGTTGATATGGAATTGATACGCACCCAGGGCGGTGGCATAAAGGCGCGCAGAGCGAACGGGCTTGGATACGTCAAAGCTGCGGCGAAGATACTTGACCGGCCCGGTTGGCCATGGTCGGCCCAGGGGCGGGTCTCCTACAGGCGAAACCACCGCTGCCTCTTGCCAGGAAGTGTCGTCGAAGCTCGCACCCGTCCAGCCTTGCGGCGCATTGGAGGTTCCCTTCCAACCCGGACCGGTCTTCGCCAGAACGACGGAGCCATCCTTGAGATGTAGGAGCAGCACGGCATTCAAGCCGGCAAACAAGTTATAACCTGAAGCTTGATACACAGTAACTTCGACGGCGAGTGAGTTCTTACCTTTCTGGATCTCTCGAGTTACATCTTTGCGGGAGTAAGTTCCCCAGGGCATCTGTTTCCACGCTGGGAGCGGTTCCGGCTCAAGGACTTTTTTGCCATTCACCCAAGCCGCGGGTGTATCCTTGCCCGCCACGTACAAGATTGCGCTGTCGACTTCGCCCAACACATCGACCGCAAAGCGAAACTGGTGAGTCCCCACCTTCGCTTGCTTCAGCGCATCTTCACCAGCGTTCCATATCCATGGTGCGGCCGCCTCGCGCAGGCGGCGATGGTCGTCCTGTTCGTAACCGATCCACTTGGCGCGCCACTCTTCCGCGTGCAGAACTCCTGTCTCCCACCAGCTCACCTCTCCGGCAGCGTATGGCTTGGCGTCCTTATCCCAAAGGAGAACCTTCCAGTAGTAGCGCGTCTCCGGAGCGACTTCCTTTCCCGCGTATTGCAGGCCGAGAGACTGCGCGGATTCCACGCGGCCGCTGTCCCACATGTCCGCCTTACCCGATTCGAGCAACGCGGGCCGGCTTGCCACCAGAACCTGATACGCGGTTTGTCGCGCGCCTCGAGTCTCATCCTTCAATTGCCACGAGAAGCGAGGATGGGGATCGTCAATGCCGAGCGGATGCAGGAGGGAGTCGCACTCCAGGTGGACGGGGCCGGAGGGCGCAGCGTACGCGAATGAACCAACGACTCCGATGCCAATGCAGAACGTGCTGATGAGTGCTCGGCGGAACCTGCGGACAAGGGACGTATAACGCATCGACAAACTCCGTTGGCCTGCTGGGCCACTCTGTAAAGGTGGGTAAATCCCTGCGAATGGTAGTTAGAGCAAGAAGGACTGTCAACCACCCGGCATCGTATCCATTCCTGAGAAATGCCCGACGGATGCGTAATGTTCACCGACTACTCTCGCGCACGAGCGCCTAACAAGTCACTCATTCGCGAGGTTAGAAAGCAGTTTGTAACTCCTCCGCACGCGCACTTATGCTCGCATGCGAAGGCGTGTAGCCCGGCCGGTCGAGTGCCGCAAGTTGTATGGCAAAGTTGCCTATGGTCGAGCTCTCCACCTGGCAACAATGAACGCGCAAGTTGGTGGCCTCTTCTGTGAGCCGGTTGAGCAAGGAGTTCTGGCTGCCGCCGCCGACAATGTAGAGGTCACTCAGCTGCTGCGCGGTAGCGCGGCCGATGGCGCGAATGGTTTCTGCGTATCGCGAGGCGAGGCTGTGAAAGATGAGGCTGGCGAAAGCGGGAGCATTCTGCGGATCTTCGCTGAGCGGAACGAGCCCGTGTGCGCTTCTCTGGCGATTGATGCGTGCGGGCATATCACCGGGCTGCATAAGGTCCGGATCATCCACGTCAAAGACCTGGTCGGGAGGGGCTTCGCGGGCGGCTCGCTCGATCAGCTGAGGCAGATCCCAGCGATGGCCGAGCGATGCCCAGTGTTCCATCGATTGCTGGATCAGCCACATGCCATTGATGTTTTTGTGAAAGCAGATGCGACCGCCGGCCGCTCCAAGATTGGTGAAGTCATCAGCCCTCGCCTCGGTCGTGGTGCAGGGTTGATCGAGAACTGCACCCACCAGCGACCATGTTCCGGAGCTTATGTAAGCCCAGCCGGAGCCATGCGCGGGAATGCCGGCAATCGCCGACGCCGTGTCATGACAAGCAGGAGCAATCAGCCGCGTGTGCCGGAAGGCCGCCAGCGATGCCAAAGGACCACTGAGCTGTCCAACATCCGTGCCCGGCGACACGAGCTCGGGCGCAGCGGCAGGATCAAACCCCAGCGTCTCAAATATCTCAATGCACCAGCTTCGCGTTTGCAGATCGACCAGGCCCGTATGGGTCGCGTTGGTGTACTCCGAGACCCGGCGCGCTCCCAGCCGTTGAAGGACGTATTCCGGCAGGTTCACCCATGGAGTCGATGGCGACACTCCGGCGAGGTGGTCAGCATACAGCTGATACACCGTATTGAAGCGAAGGCGTTGCACGCCGGTAAGGGTGTAGAGGCGATCCGGCGAAATCAGCGCGTGCACCGCTTCTTCTGCAGCTACATTGCGGGTATCGCGGTAACAGAACGGCTGCCGCGAGCGAATGTCCAGATGGATCAAGGCGAACATAATCCACCGCCCAACCATCTGCCCCAATCGCAGCGATGCCTTCCGGGGCAAGTTCCGCGCAATACCGCAGCCCGACTTCGACACCGGCGCAGATTCGATCCATGTCCCAGCGAAGGCCCGCTGGAGTTTCAATCGGCCCATTGGCGAAGCGATGCACGAACTGAATCGTCGGCCGATCTTTGCGCCAACGCAGCAGTGCCACCCGGCAACTGCCGGCGCCGAGGTCGATCGCGACCAGCGCGGGCCGGGGTCCAGCAACAGCGGAGCCCTGAGGCATAGCCTCGCCGCTCATCTCAAAAAGGCCTCCGTGAGTCCGCCGTCCACCGGAATGAGGTGCCCCGTTGTGCAGCGGGCGGCGGGTCCCGCCAGAAAGAGGATGGCTTCGGCACAATCTTTCGGATCGATCGGCTGATGCGTCAGAGTTCGCTTGGCATAGAACTCGGCCAGCAGCGTGCGAAGTTCCTCATCGCTGGCGGTGGATTCAAAAGCGATCTGGTACTTCTTCAGCGAAGCAATTACGCGATCGCGCGGGAACATGGTCGAGCCTTTCACCACGGTCGCAGGGCTGATCCCGTTCACGCGCACGTGCGGAGAAAGCGTGATGGCCAGTTCGCGAACAAGGTGGCTGACAGCCGCCTTGCTTACGTCATAGGCTTCGCTGCCGCGCTTCGCGACCACGGCATTGGCCGAACTGGTAAGCACCAGGCTTACGTTCAGGCCCTGTTCGTTAAAGATCTTTGCGGCCTCATCGGCTAAAAGATAATTCGCAGTTACGTTTACGTCCAGGGTTAACGCCCACTGCGCATCGGAGATGATGCCATCGGGCGACGCGGGGAAGATCGCGGCCGTGTTGACCAGGATGTCAGCGCCGCCGAACTGCGCGATTGCGCCTTGAGAGCTTCGCGAATGGCCTGCCGGTTGCGAATATCGACGGGAACCGCGAGAGCGACTTCTTTGCCCGAACTGGCGCGAATCTCCGCAGCGACTGATTCCGCACCTTGCACATCGCGATCGGCGACGACCACGTGCGCGCCGCGTTGAGCAGCGAGCAATGCGACTTCACGGCCGATTCCGCTGCCGCCTCCAACCACTACAGCGATCTGCCGGCTGAGCTGAGCTTCCGGTGGTTGACGGCGAATCTTCGCTTCTTCCAGCGCCCAGTACTCGATGCGAAACGCCTCCGATGGCGGCAGCGCCACATAATTGCAATGCACCTGGAACAGGGAGGTGTGTGCCGCGGGTCCAGACTGCGGAAGTTCGTCAGGCTGCTTGCCTGATTCGAGCGCAGAGGCGCCCTCCATTACGTGAATGGCGTTGACGTAGAACTCGCCGGTGATGCGGGATTCGGCCTTGTTCTTGCCGAAGCTGAACATGCCCACACCCGGAACCAGAACCACCGTCGGATTGGGATCGCGCACTGCCGGCGAATCAGGCAATGCATGCTTGGCGTAATACTTTTCGTACTCCGCGCGATAGCTCTCAAGCGCCTGGTCGATGGTGCTGCGCAGCGATGTGACCGGGCCGCTCGGGTCCCAACGGACATAGAGCGGGCGAATCTTGGTGCGAATGAAGTGGTCCGGGCAACTGGTTCCGAGGAACGCAAGTTTCTCCGCGTCGATGGAGTTGATAAAGGTCTGGACCTCTGGAAGATCGGTGAAGGTGCCGATCAGGCGCTTGCGCGCGGAGACGCGACCTCGAAGATAGGGGAAGATGTCGGTCGCAAGTTCGCGGTGATCATCGCGCATCTTGAAGGCCGAGCCGCCGAAGATCTTGTCTCCCTTTTTCTCGACGTGTTCCATCACGAACTGGCCAAGCTGGTCGATGATGGCCAGCGTGTTCAGGTAGCATTCGCGCTGCGTCTCGCCCCAGGTAAAGAGGCCGTGGCCGCCGAGCACCACGCCATCGCAACCGGGGTTTTCTTTCACCGCGCGCTGCAGCATCATGCCGAGTTCAAAACCGGGCCGCTGCCAGGGAAGCCAGATCAGATGGTGTTCGAAGCGGCGGTTGAATTCGGCCATCTTCTCGTGACCGTTGGCGGCGGCCGCGAGCGCGATCCCCCAGTCGGGATGGAGATGATCGACATGCGGAAACGGAAGAAAGCCATGAAGAGACGTATCGATCGAAGACGCGACGCTGTTCTTGCCGAAGGTGCAGAGCGGATACATCTCGACCATCTCGTCTTCGAGGTCGACACCGCGATAGCTGTTCGCGAGGGCCAGCAGCTTGTCCATGTAGAGCGTCGCGAATCCGCTGCGCTTGATGCTGCCCAGGTCGCCTCCGCTTCCCTTGACCCAGAGAACCTGTTTCGGCTTACCGTCGAGCGGATCGATCTGCGTGATCTTGGAGCTGGTATTGCCGCCGCCGAAGTTCGTGATGCGCAGGTCGGAGCCGAGCAGATTGGAACGGTAGCGCAGCAGTTCCGGCTCGTCCAGTTTGCTGGCGACCGCCTCGTCCCACCGGTCTTCGAGATACTTCAGGGGAATTTGCGTCTTGACACTCATATCGGCTCTCTCAGTGTGGAGATGATTGCGAACTCGTAACCGCGATGGAGCGGGCAGGCGGAGCGAGGCCTACTCTTGATATCACAGCGGAATATGATTCTGCAAACAATTTCAATAGAGGATTATGGCTGCCAGTCCGCCGAACCTTGCCTGCCACCTAAGCAGATCGCACAACCATCCGCAATTGGACATGCCTCAGCGAATCACCATCAGCGATGCACGAAAGAGTTCGTCGAAGCTCTCGCCCACAGTCTTGTTTTTGGCGATGGCAGATTCGATAGCCTTCTGCGCAGCGGGCCGCTGGTAGCCAAGATTCACCAGTGCCGACATGACGTCCTCCGCTGCCGGACCTGCCGGGGCCGCGGATGGCGCGGTCGCCATGTCTTCCAGTTTGTCTTTCAGTTCCACGACAAGCCGCTCGGCCAGCTTTTTGCCGACACCCGGGATGCGCGTCAGGGTCGCGTGATCCTGCGCGCGGATAGCCTCAACGGTGCGTTCGGGATTAAGGCCGCTCAGGATGGTGACGGCCAGTTTCGGCCCCACTCCACCGACGGTGATCAGCCGCTCAAAGAGGCGTTTCTCGCGGAGCTCGAGAAAACCAAAAAGCGCGAGCAGGTCTTCCCGAACCTGCGTGTGAATGTGGAGCGAGACTTCCGCACCCTCGGCAGGCAACGCGGTGAAGGTGGGAATGCTGATCACCACTTCATAGCCGACTCCGCCAGCGTCCACAATCGCCTGACCAGGTTGTTTCGAGAAAAGCTTTCCGCGCAGGTGCGCAATCATGGGCCGATTGTAGTGGACACTGCCGCTACTCGTCTGTGGCAGCTATCCGTCTCGCCGCCCTCGTCGTCGAGCCCACAGCCGAGATCCCCTAATTCCGGCGACGATAGAGCACCTGGAATTCGTATCCGGGATTGGGCGGAAACAACGTCGCGATATGTCGCAGACGATCGGCGAGTGCCGGAGCCGACAGCAACGGATACTCCCGCTCTCGCAGGTCGGAGTAGTCAAAATCCAGCGTGAGCGAGAGCATGTATACGGCGATCGCATCGGAAAAGGCCGACTCGAAAAAGCTGTTCTTAGCCTTCTCATCCGCCTGGCCTTCATTCCGGCTCCGCTCCACGGCGCGACGGCGGCTCTCCCATGCGTCCTGGCTGGTCTCGCCCTTCACATCGGCCTGGGCCTGCGACCAGACCAATTGCGCGAAACTGTCAGGAACGCCCGCAGCCTCGACGAAGTGGTGTCCCGCGTTGATGAAAAACTCGAACGCGAGAGCGAAGCGGTCCTGCATGAGGCGAGTGGAAATAAACACGCATTCTGCACTGGAAAACTTCACGTTGCGATGGCAGATGGCCCGGTCGCCGAGATCGACGGTGTAGGTGGGCGCTACCATCACCTCTTCCTGCTCGCCGATGGTGAGTGGGACGAAATAATAGGCGCGCTTCTCGAGTGCATGGGCAATGGTGACCGGCACCGCCTGCACGATGCGCTCCAACTCTTGTGGGGTGAGGTGCGTATCCCCGTACATCGCGTAGCACACACCGTTGGCGGACTGCTGGACCGCGCTCTCCTGCGCCACCTGCGACGCTGGCAACAAACCGACCTGGGAGACTTCAACCATAAGGCTGTATTCTAGCTGAGGGCGGCTTTGATTGCCGTTCACCTCTATGACGACTCAGACCAATAGCAGCCGCCTCTTCGGCATTCGCCTCGGTGACTTCGGGCTGTTCGCAAGCTTGCTGCTCTCCCTGGCCCTGGGATTTCTCGGGTTTTTCCTGTCCACCTTTTTGGCCATCTTCGGGATTCTGATTTACAACAGCATCGGCCATACGGTGAATTTCGCGGACAGTTACCGGCTCGTTGGACTGCCGGTGGGTCTCGTGGTCCTGGCGCTGAGTCTGGTGCTGTTCGGGTTTCTGTGGATTCGGCGCAAGACGCGCGGGAGATAAGCTGCCATGGCCCTGGTCACGATTGCGGATGCGCAGCAGGCAGCCGACCCGGAGCAGGCGAGAGCCTGGTGCGCCGCACTCGAGTCCGGTGACATCCTGTTCTTCCCCACGACTCCGGTCCCGATTCCCTCTTCCGATCTGGCTTTCCTGCTAGGGCAACAGCAGACCGACAGTGCCCTGCACAAGAACATCGCCTACAAGCCGCGCATCGACAAGCTGAGCGGAGTGGACACGAAAACCGCGAACACGAACGCGGTGGCGCGGTTGCAAAGCATCATGCGCCGCTATTCCCAGGACGTAGAGGAATTTCTGGGACGCTTTCTCGCACCCTATCAGCGCCGCTGGACCCTGGATTACGCGAGCTTTCGTCCACAGGAAGAACAGGGCCGCGACCTGGCGCTTGCGCAAGCGGAACGACCTGCTGCATACGGATGCCTTCCCTACCCGGCCCACGCATGGCGCGCGCATTCTGCGCTTCTTCAATAACATTCACCCGGAACGAACGCGCGACTGGATCACCAGCGATCCCTTCGGCCAAACCGTGCGCCAGTTTGCTCCGGACAAGATCGCTCCGCAGCCTGAGAACGGCTTGACCTCGGCAGCGAAGTCGATGGCACGGGGCCTTGGTCTCGGAGCGGCGTTGCCGGGACGTGAAGCGGACGCCGTACGACGACTTCATGATGCGGTTTCACAATTTCTTGAAAGAGAATGCGGATTTCCAGGCCGCTTGCCCGAAGTACGAGTGGCGCTTTCCACCGGGATCAAGCTGGATGGTCTTCACGGATACGGTGCCGCACGCCGTACTGGCCGGGCAGTATGCCCTGGAGCAGACCTTCCTGGTGAGCCACGAGGCTCTGGTCAATCCTGCCGTAGCGCCGCTGTCCATTCTGGAAGAGATCGCGGGAACCCGGCTGCGCTGAGGCTTCTCGCGGCTCAGCCCGCTTGGCTCAGTGTGGCCGAAGGCCTGGTCAGCAGGAGATCCGGGTCTGCCGTGCAAGCTCTCAGGCATAGGAGGAGACGGCGCTGGCGTTGCGGGAGGCGCGTTCGCGGGTGATGCGTTCCACGTAGCCGCTCTGGGCCAGGGCTTCGAGCGGGTTCTCGGCCAGTCCGCGGCTGGCGCGCCACTCCCGTAGCAGCGGCCGCACATCTTCCCAGAACGCATTCCGGTAGCACTCCTCCGCCTCCACCAGCCGGCAGGCCTGCTGCAATTCTCTTAGCTGCTCCTGATCCACCAGCGCCGCCTTGGCATACAGTTCCTGCGCCGTGACCACCGTCTGCACCATGGCCTCGATCTTGCCCTTCAGATTGTGGCTCTGGTCGATCATGAACGCGATCTCCGCCGCCGCGGCTTCCTCCGCCTGCGTGATCTCGTAGAAGATGCGAAACACCTGGTAGGGATCGATCGAGCCCAGCGTCAGGTCGTCATCGGCGTAGCGGCGGTCGTTGAAGTGGAAGCCGCCCAGCATGTCCAGGTGCAGCAGCCAGGCCACGATCTGCTCGATGTTCTGCGCCTGGTAGTGGTGCCCGGTATCGACCAGCACCCGCGCCTGCGGTCCGGCCGTGCGCGCCAGTTCGAGCGCCATGCCCCAGTCGGCGATATCGGTGTGGTAAAAGGCCGGCTCAAACGGCTTGTACTCGATCAGCATCCGCTGCCCGGGAGCGAGCGCCGCGTGCGCGGCCGACAACACCTCCTGCATCCACACGATCCGCTTGCGCATGCTCTGCGTGCCGGGGTAGTTCGATCCATCGGCCACCCACATCGACACGTCGCGCGAACCCAGCAAGCGGCCGATCTCGATCGACTGCAGAATGTGGTCGAGCGCCTTCTGCCGCACCGCCGCGTCCGGATTGCAGATCGAGCCGTACTTGTACTCCTGCGATTGGAACAGGTTGGGATTGATCGAACCAGCGCGCACTCCATACTGCTTTTCGAGCCGCTGCACCACGGCTACGTCGTCCACCCCGTTGGGCAGATCCCACTCCACATGCAGGGCCAGCGACGGGCTCACCCCGGTCAGCGCATGCACCTGCGCCGCGTCGGCAAACTTCTCCTCGATCGTCGAGGCCGCGGCCGGCTGCAGATACTTGCCAAAGCGGGTGCCGGTGTTGGCAAATCCCCACGAAGGTATCTCGATCTGAAAGCTGTCCAGCGCCTTCCACACCCGTTCCTGCCGCTTCGTGTTGCTCATCGCTTCCCCTCGCCTGCTTCTTGCCCGATGGCCACCCATCCAGCTTTGCAAAACTACATGCGTATTGAAACATCGCTGCATACCAGCTGACAATGCATTCTGACACTGTCTGTCACAAGCAGGTAGTCAGTTTTCACTTGGAAGCCTGAGTCTGTGTTCGCCGGTGCTGCCGCACAGGAAAACTGCTTGGGGCTACAGACGAATGACTGGCCCCGTGAAGTTGCCGATAGTCGTTCGAGCCTGGACTCGTGAAGCTTCGACCTTGCTCTCTGACAGGCGAAGCGCCGTCCGCACTGCGCTGACCGGCTCAATCGAGAGAAGGCCCACCCCTATTCAAATCGGAAAAAAGTTTGCATACGATATTGCGTTTCGGCTAAGGTTCTCTGGCGGCAGACGGACCGCGCTTACAAAGCCCGCGATCCGACCCAGGGGATGGAGAGATCATGGAACGGCAGCGAGCAGCAACGTATCTTCGAAGAAATTGCGGTGGCTGGTGCCGTGCCTCGGCCTCATTTGCGCCACCGGAGCGCATGCCCAGCCGAGCGCTAAAATCACGGTCGACTGGAACAAGGTGGACGCAACGTCGAAGACGGTTGCCACCCTGCAGGTTGTGGTGAACCCGATGTTGCGCCCCGGCTCGCCGATTCACGACAGCTCCTATGCGGCAGTCAAGGATCTCGGAGCGGATTACGTGCGCTATGTTCCATGGCTGCCGTACCCGCGGCTGGCCGTCGCCGAGTTGAAGCCGCCCGGCGCGACGACTTCCTGGGATTTCAGCGTGATCGATCCGATGACCATCGATTTTCTGAAGGCCACCGAGGGTCACTCGACCATCCTGAACTTCAGCACGATCCCTGCATGGATGTTCAAAACCGACCAGCCGGTTACGTATCCCGATGATCCCAACCAGGCGGATTGGAAATATACCCAGGGTACAGAACTGCGCGATCCTTCGATGAAGGAACTGGGCGACTACTACGCGCGGCTGGTGAGTTGGTATTCGAAGGGCGGCTTCACGGACGAACTCGGCAAGAAGCATGACTCTGGCTACCATTACCCGGTGCCATGGTGGGAGATCTTCAACGAGGTTGAGTTCGAACACAACACCACGCCGGAACAATACACCGCGCGTTACGATGCAGTCGCCTGCAGCCATTCACCAGGTGTCGCCAGAAACCCGGTTTGTCGGGATGGCTTTGGCTATGCCGAGTCTGCGGCCCGACTACTTTGAATATTTCCTGAACCACAAGAATCACAAGCCTGGCATTCCGCTGGACATGATCTCCTACCACTTCTACGCAACTCCCACGGCTGGACAGAACATCGACAACTGGCAGTACACCTTTTTCGACCAGGCGGATGGTTTCCTGCATACGGTCCGATACGCGGAGGCAATCCGCAAGCGCCTGTCGCCTGAAACCATGACCACTCTCGATGAGTTAGGCGTGATCCTGGCCAGTGACGACGGGCAGGACCAGCCGGGACATGTAGAAAAGCCGATCCCCGATGGCTACTGGAATCTCGCGGGCGCGATGTACGCGCACCTGTACGTCGAGGTGGCCAAGCTTGGAATCGACGTTGCCGGAGAATCGCAACTCGTCGGCTATCCGTCGCAGTTTCCCAGTGTCACCATGGTGGACTGGAAGAACGGGCACCCCAATGCGCGGTTCTGGGTGTTAAAGCTGCTGAAGGATAATTTCGGGCCGGGCGATCAGTTGGCGCACACCGAAATTCCCGGCAATAACGATGTACAGGCACAGGCATTCAGCACCAAAGGCAGGCAAGAAGCTTCTGCTGATCAACAAGCGAAACAGCGAGGCCAGCATGACCCTGCCGCCGGAGTTCGCAGACGGAGCCGTGAGCAAGGTGGATGGATCGACGGGCGAAAATCCGCCCGCAGTCCGCGGCAACCTCGGGCAAAGATGTAATCCTTCCGCCCTTCGCGGTGTGGGTGGTCAAAGCCGGGAAATGAGGAGCAATGCGAGTCTGTTTTCTATTGAAGGTGAAAAGGGATCGCATCGAGGAATATTCCCGCCGGCATGAGACGGTCTGGCCCGAGATGCTTGCTGCGCTGCGAGATGCGGGCTGGCGCAACTACTCCCTTTTCCTTGGCGAGGATGGCTTATTGGTCGGCTACGTCGAGACAGAAAACTTCGCGCTGGCGCAATCCCGGATGAACGACACCGAGGTGAACCGGCGATGGCAGGCGCAAATGGCAGATTTCTTCGAAGGGCTGGACGGAGCTCCGCCAGACCAGGGATTTCTGCAGCTAAAGGAAGTTTTTCACCTCGACTAATCGGTCGGCGGCGACAAGCCGGCATTCGATGACCTATCCGCTAGAGCTTGCGCAGCGCCTCGCAGGCACGCTCCAGGTCTGCATCCTGTTTCGCAAAACAGAACCGCAGCATGTTCTCTCCGCGACCCTCAGTGAAGAATGCGGTCCCTGCGACGGCAGCCACGCCGGTCGCAGCGAGCAACGCCCGGGCCCGAGCCGCGGCGTTCTTGCCCTCGATACGGCTGGAATCCGCGAGTACGTAGTACGCACCGGCAGGAACCGAGGGCGTCAACCCTGCGTCCGTAAGCGCGCCACAGAGCCGGTCCCGCTTCTGCTGGTAGTCGACCGCCAGCCCGGTATAAAACGAATCAGGAAGCTGATCCAGCCCGGCTACCGTGGCGTATTGGAATGGCGCAGGGCTGCAGACATAGGTCAGGTCGTGAAAGTAGGCGATCGAAGGCAGCCACTTACTATCGGCAGCCAAATAGCCGATGCGCCAACCAGTAATGCTGAAGGTCTTGGAATAGCCGGAGATGGTGATCGTACGCTGAGCCATTCCGGGCAGCGTGGCCGGGCTGATATGGCGTGCGCCATCGAACAGAAAATATTCGTAGATCTCATCGGTGAAGAGGAAGAGATCATGCTCAATCGCGAGTTCAGCAATGGCCTCGAGTTCCGCGCAGCGTGAACACCTTCCCAGACGGATTCGATGGCGAGTTGACGATCAGGGCGCGGGTACGAGGGGTAATGGATTCGCGCAGCGCGTCGATATCGAGGTGCCAATCAGGAGCAGACAACGGCACCACGACTGGGCTGACACGCAGCGAGAGCAATGTGTTCGCGTGGTAGCCATAAAACGGCTCAAACAGGATGACCTCATCTCCGGGATCGAGCAGGGCGATGCAGGCGGCGTAGAGCGCGCCCGTGGCGCCGGAGGCCACCAGCAATTCCGTGTCTGGATTGACCGACATTCCGGTTGTATCGGAGCAGCTTGGCTGCGATCGCCTGGCGTAACGGCGCAATGCCATCCAAACGCGTGTAGATGTTCTTTCCTTCGCGGATCGCCTCGATCGCACGCTCGATCACCGGTGCAGGAACCTCGGTATCGCATACGCCCTGGGCGAGGTTGATGCCGCCGATCCGGTCGCACTCCATGGTCATGGCGCGGATTTCCGACTGGAACACGCCGGGCGAGATGGCACTGAGGCGGAGACTGCTGCTGGTGGAAAGTGGCATGGGCACCTGGATGGGAGCCTTCGACGAGCGGTCCGCAAGGCAATCCCTTTGGATTGTATTTCAGGAGGAAGCAGACGCGGAAGAGAGGCTCGTGGGCTGGTCGTCCAGTGGTGTCTTGTGCCGGATCAAAGACACTGCCTTAGCGCGCCGGGTTCAACTTTTGTACCAGCTGTTGTTCGCACGCATCGCACAGGGTGGCCATGAGCGCCTCGGGCAAGACGCGCAACTGACCATAGCCGCCGCAAACTTCGCACGTTCGGCGGGACTCTTCCTGGGCCAGATCGATCTGGTAGCGAATCTCGTCTGTCTCGGCCTTCGCAGGTGACCCGCAATTCCCCTACCTTTTCGCGAATCTCCGTAATCTTGCAGCCGCCGCCCGCTGCATTGATCCGCTGACAAAGCGCATCGATCAGGTTGAACCATCCTGCGGCAGAGACCTGCAGGGTGAAGCCCGTCGTTCTGGACCAGGGACGATGATCCGGATCGAAGAGATTGGGATAACGATCGATAAGTAACTGTTCTTGCTCTGGCGTCATAGGCAGCGGCAGGTGCAGCAGTCCAACGTGGAGACTATAGCAGAGAACGTGGCCCGTCCCATCGCCATGTTGCCGGTTCAACTTTACGCAATAACCAGAGTTTCAAGTTTTGGCCTATCCACGTTTCAAGGTAGATAACCGGCCCTGGCCACACGGGATCCACTTTCGGTGCACTTCGCGCGACAGAAATTTGACTTCGGGCAGCAAGGATGCTCGAATCCCATTTGCTGCGTATGCCTGAAGAAGCTTCTCTCCATCGCGTGCCGCGCCGTCGATGGCGCATTGCCTTCCTCCTGGGACTGGGCGTGCTCGTCAACTATTTCGACCGGGTCAACCTCTCGGTGTCGCACGATGCGCTGTTTACCGCCTTCGGCATCTCGATGACCACCTTCGGTTATCTTTCCGGCGCCTACAACTGGACGTATGCGATCTGCCAGTTGCCGATCGGCGTGGTGCTCGACAGGTTTGGGGTTCGCCGCGTTGGCCGGATCGGCACGTTGTTGTGGAGCGTGGCTTCGTTTGCTGCCGCGGTCACACCGACGATTGGCGGCTTTTTTGCCGCGCGGTTCTTACTCGGTGTGGGGAGGCGCCCACCTTCCCTGCCAACGCCAAGTCGATCGGCCGGTGGTTTCCGCAGGAGGAGCGCAGCCTGGCAACGGCAATCTTTGATTGTGCGGCCAAGTTCGCGCCGGCCGTAGGCATTCCCATCATCGGCATGCTCCTGCTGCGTGTGGGTTGGCGTTGGAGTTTTGCAGCGACCGGATTCGTGAGCCTGCTCTACTTTGCGCTCTTTTACCTGGTCTATCGCGACCGCGACGAAGACCCGAAGTTAACCGCCATTGAGCGGGCCTACATTGTCGAAGGAGAGGACGTCGCGGAAACCTCCAACGATCGTTCCGCCAATGTACGGTCGCTGATGGAATTGGTCCAGGAGCGCAAGGTCATCGGACTGGCCATCGGATTTGGTGGTTATAACTATGTTTTCTATCTCCTGCTCACCTGGTTGCCGACTTATCTCTCACACGCGCTGCACATCGACCTGTTTCATTCCTTTCTCTACACCGGCTTCCCCTGGCTGGTGGCCACGGCGACCGATCTGATTGCAGGAGGATGGTTGGTCGACGAACTCATTCAACGGGGATGGGATCAGAGCCGCGTCCGGACCATATTCCTGGTGGTGGGAACGTTCTTCGGACTGGGGATTTTTGGCGCGGCCTATGCGCACACGGCGACTCAAGCGCTGATATGGATCAGTATTTCGATTGGCGGCCTGTCGGCAGCGGCACCTGTGGGCTGGTCGTTGCCATCGCTGATTGCGCCAGACGGCTGCGTGGGTAAAGTGAGCGGCATTCTAAACTTTACCAACCAGCTTTCGGGAATCGCCGCGCCGATCGTTACCGGATACCTGCTCACCGCCACGCACAGCTTTGCTTGGGCGTTTGGCGTAGCAGCAGCGTACCTGCTGGTGGGCATCGCCAGTTACATCTTCCTGCTGGGCCGGATCGAGCGCATTCCGGGCAGAGTATCCGCGTAAAAACATCACGAGAGATCAGTTCAGCAGCGAGGCCGCTGCAGGCTCGTCGGCGCTCAGGGGAACCCTCAGCAGTTTTGCGTCATACTACTGTCCACTGATCGAGTAAGCCTTGTCGCCGCGGGTGCGCGAGTTGAAGACATCGAACTTGCCATCCGGAGTCGCGGTCAGCTTAAGGTAATTTCCCTGGTCCTCACCCTTGAGATTCGCAATGAATTCAGCAGGACGGTTGTACTGGTCGCCTGCTTCCGCCGAATAATGTAACTGCCACAGTGCCGTGAGTCCGGGCGAGTTTTTGAGCGTGACAAACGATGGCGTCGACCCGCCTTTCTTCTCACCGTTATCCATGATCGCCACCTTCGGAGCGACCGCTTCTACCAGTGCCGGGCTCGAACTCTGATTCCATCCATGGTGAGAGACGATCAGGACGTCCACTTTCCCCAGCTTGTTCACGGGGCACATCAGGTCGCGCTCTTTGTCCCAGGTAAGGTCGCCCAGGTCGAGCATCTTGAGCTTGCCGAAATCGATCAACACGCCAAGTGAACGCGCATTTTCAGTCTTGTCGGGCGGGCGAATTTCGCTCGCCGCACAGTATTGGTTCTGCTGTCCGCCCCCGGCCACCACATGCCCCAGCACGTTTCCGTCGCCACTGACCACCACTGCGTGCATACCGGCGATGGGCAACTGGTCCCCCGGCCTGAGGCTCAGATGCTTGAACTTTCCGCTGGCCAGCAACTTCTGGTAGGCCTCCCAACCTTGAATCGTCGCCGCATCGGAGTTCTCCCGATTCGGCCCATGATCGATCAAGGTGCCCACGGGAATGCGATCCACCAGTTGCGGCAGTCCGCCCACGTGATCGGTGTGGAAGTGGGTTATGAGCACATAGTCGATCTTGTTGAGGCCGGCCTTTTTGGCTGCTGCGACAATGCGATCCGCATCGCGCCCGTTATTGCCGGGCCAACCCGTGTCGATGAGCAGCGATTGACCCGCCGGAGTCACAAAGAGCGTCGCCTGCCCCCCTTCAACATCGACGAAGTAGACCTGCAGCTGACCGCCTGCGGGCGCGGCCAGGAGCTTGCCGGACAGAGAGAAGAGCGCACAGAGAAATACCAAGCTTATGCCTGCCAGTTTCAACTTCCGGTGAGTGCGCGCCTGCTTCATGTCGAACTCCTGTTCTTCGATACCTGCGACCATCGATCCTGTATATACGGTCAACGTTTTCCGCGTCAACGCGGCGTCTAGCTGTGAGTTGCGGCAGCAGGTCAATCCCTACCATGCCGCGTAGCGGGTTTCACCAGAGGCGTCAATACCCACAATGTGCCCTTTGTCACAGCAGGATATGCAGGCAGAATGAGACATTCACCACTGCGTCCCTTGTACGACGACTGCCTATGCCAACAATCTCGAAGCCAGATTGAACACCGCCGGACCGACCGTGCCTGTTGAACATCACCTTTGCTTGAAGTGCAAAAGCAAATACCTGCGCCGGGTAAAGCGTCAAGGCTGGATGCAGAAGCGCCTGCTGCCTCGATTCGGCTACTATCCCTGGATGTGCGAAGGATGCGGCAACATGGTCCTTATGCGCTCTCGCGGCCCGATGCGCCCGGTCCAGCATTTTTTCTAGAATCGATCCGGAGCAGAATCTGCATTCGCGGACCTGACTCGGCGAAGAGTTACCGAGCTTGTGGTTGTGGATGAATCGATCTGGCTGGCTCTCCGGCCTGCTTACGGGCTGACGACTCCAGGTCCGCCTGCTGCCTGCCTGAAGCGGTTCGCGGCTGCTCAGCATCTCCGGTTTTAGCCAGCTGCCTTTCGCTCGGCTTCGCATCTCCGGGAAAGATCTCTGACTCTCGGCCCGCGATCGCGACCTTCATGAAATCCATCCACATTGGGAGTGCCGCCCGTGCATCCGGTCTCCTTTTCGCCCAGCGACTCGCGATTATCAAAGCCGACCCAGGTACCGCAGGTGATTGACGGCGAAAACCCGATGAACCACGCATCGGTAAAGTCATTGGTGGTTCCGGTCTTGCCACCTAGCGGGTGATTCAACGCCCTAGCGGCCGCCCCCGTGCCAGACTGCGTGACCTCTCGCAGGAACACCATCATGGTGCGCGCGGTCCGCGTACTGGTCGCCTCGCGTACGTCGGGAGTGTCCATCCACATCGCGGTTCCTTCTGGACTGGTGACCTTGCGAATCAGCCGCGGCGCGATGCGAATGCCGTCGTTGGGAAAGCTGGAGTACGCCGCCACCTGCTCCTCGAGCGTGATCTCGACCGCCCCCAGGGCGACCGGCAGAAATGCCGGGATGTTGCTGGTGATGCCGAAGCGGTGCGCCGTATTGATGACCTTGTGTATGCCCACATGCTCGGCGAGCTTCAGGGCTGGGATGTTTCGAGAATCGGCAAAGGCATGCAGCAGGGAGATATTGCCGAGGTATTTCCCGTCATAGTTGTGCGGGGTGTACGCACCGAAGGAAACCGGGGCATCGACGATCATCTCCTGCGGCGTCGCGCCTGCCTCCACCGCGGCCGTGTAGACATAGGGTTTGAACGACGAACCCGTCTGCCGCTGCGCCTGGGTCGCGCGATTAAACTGCGAAAGGTTGAAGTCGCGGCCGCCCACCATCGCGAGCACGTCGCCGGTGGCGTTATCCATGGCCAGCAGCGACCCTTCGGCCCCGGAGTCCTGCTCGAGCGTGCCATGCAAATAGGGGCCGGCGTCCTGCGTGGGACTTACGTGGACGTAAATGATGTCGCCCGGCTTGAGGAAGTCGTTCGCCGGTCTTCTGTCCAGTCCAGGCCCAGTCTTCCGGGTTCATCATCACGCGCTGCTGGCCGATGCGAGCCGTCACCTGGTAGGGCAGAACGCCGGTGACCAGCGCGTGAAAGTAGCTGCCCGGCTGCACACCTGCATTCCAGTCCGGGTGCTTGAAATCATCGATGCTGACCCCTCCGGCGGCTACGTTCAGTAGATGGCCCTTCCAACCGTGCCGCCGCTCATAGGCGGCCAGTCCGTCGAGAACTGCGCGGTTGGCGGCCAGTTGCAAATCAAGATCAAGGGTGGTGTAGACCTTCAGGCCAGCCTCATGCACCTGATCGGAGCCAAAGCGCTTTTCAAGCTCGCGGCGTACATCTTCGACAAACCAGGGAGCCACCACATTGGGTGCGGACTGGATATGCAGCCCGAGAGGCGCAGCCCGGGCCACGTTCGCCTCTGCGGCGGCGATGGCTCCGTCTTCCAGCATCGCGTTGATGACCATGTTGCGGCGCCGGAACGCCTTGTCGGGATTGATCAGGGGCGAGTAAGCCGAGGGTCCTTTGGGCAAACCGGCGAGCAGCGCGGCCTCAGGCAAAGTGAGGTCCTTTGCGTGCTTGTTGAAGTAGTATTCGTGCGCCGGCTTCGAAGCCGTACACCCCGTGCCCGAGATAGATCTGGTTGCCGTACAGCGTGAAGATCTGCTGCTTGGTAAAGGCGTGTTCGATCTGGATGGAAAGAAACGCCTCCTGCACTTTGCGGCCGAAGGTGCGCTCGTTGGACAAGAACAGGTTGCGCGCCAGTTGCATGGTGAGCGTGGAGGCACCCTGGGCGCGGCTGCTGGAGGTGAGGTCGTGGTAGATCGCACCTCCGACGCGAAACACATTCACGCCCCAGTGGCTCTCAAAGTTCTTGTCTTCGATGGAGATGACCGCCTGGCGGAGGAGCGGCGAGAAATCCTGGTAGTTCACCACCACGCGACGTTCCAGCGCGAACGAGCCGAAGCTGCGGCCATGCACGTCGTAGAGTTCCGTGGTCGTGCTCGGACGGTACCGCATCAGGTCGTCGATCTGCGGCAGGTTGACGGAATAGACCAGCATCAGCCCGCTCAGCGAGCCGACGATTACGGCCATGAACACCAGCACCAGAAGGGCCACGCCGCCCGCAAGCTTTCGACGCCCCTTGGGAGGCGGCGGCTCGAAGCTTCTGCTTTTTGCCCACGATCCTGGTTCCGGGCCAGTGTCAATCAAAAGGACGTCCGATGAAACTAACGATGCCTACCACTTGGGGAACGGAGATCAGATACCGGAGCCCTGTGCCGGGCTCTTCGCCTGTTTGAGCAATTCCAGAGCCTTGTTGAGCTGATCGTCGGGCCGGGGGCCGCTCTTTTGCGCGCCGGCGTTATCGTCTGAGGTGTCCGCATCCAGATTCGAGGCCACCTGCACATTCGGAGTCACCGCCTCATCCTGAATCTTCTTCCCGGAAGGCGACTCGTATTTCGCAACCGAGAGAATCAGGGCCGCGCCGTCGGGAAGTTCGATGGTCTTTGGAACCGACCCTTCGCCGAAGGTGCGATCGCCGACGAGTTGGCCCCGCTTGCTGTCGAGAATCGCAGCCGCCACCAGTTCGCCCGGCCCGGCCGTGCCGCGGTTGACGAGAACGACCAAGGGTGCGGAAGTGATGAACTTGGAACCGTCCGCGGAGAAGGTCTGCTTCTCAAACTTCTGGCCTTCGAGAGTCGCGATCGTGCCGGACTGGAGAAACGCGTTCGCCAGGCGCACTGCCTGCGCATCGTCCCCTTCTGCCACATCGCGCAGGTCGAGGAGTACCTTCTTGTTGCCGCTCTTCTGGATCGCTTTCAGCTTGCTGGCCACTTCGTCAACCCGTTCCTTGGTGAGCACGCCGGGCTTCAGATAGACGATGCTGGAATTCTCGTACTGCTGCTCGCCCAGTGCGGGTTCAGGCACATTGGCACGGGTAAGGGTGAGCTTGTCGGGCTCGGCTTTGCGCGGCCGTACGACTGAAAACGTGACCGTCGTTCCTGGCTTGCCTTCGAGCATCAGCCGAATCAAAGCCAGAGACATTTCGCGCGTGGACTGGCCTTCGATCGACTCGATGATGTCGCCATCCTGGATATTTTCCTTATCCGCCGGCGATCCGGGATCGACCGTCACCACCGTGGCATACCCAAACCGCTTGGAGATGACAATCCCGACCTGGGCGTCGACCCTCGCTCTGATGGTCCTTGTAGAACTTGTATTCGCTGGGCGAGAGGTAGCTCGAATCGGCATCGAGCGACTCGAGCAGCCCGTGCAGCGCGCCGTTGGTCACGTCGTTGATGTGCGGATCGACTACGTAGTCGCTCTGCACCTTCTTGAGGACCTCTTCGTAGACACCGATCTCGCGATAGGCGCCGTCGTTGCTGTTCTGGGAGCCGGCGCGAACGCCGCTCAGGCCGAAGCCGCCCAGAAACACGAAAATGACCAATGCGGCCGAAATTGCAAGGATGGAGCGCTTGAAACTCTTGGACATGAATTCGCCCTCGGCCCCACAGGGGCCGGTATCAAAATGATACCTTAGCTGGCAAACCGCTGGCACCAGCTTTCGCGGCCCCCAAAAACTGTTTTGCGCAGGATACCCAATCCCGATCTCAAATACAGCCAATCGTTCTCAGGAGCGCCGCAAAGGGCTCCACGACGGGCTCGGATGGCACAGAGAAGGGCCAGCCGGGAACTACTGCGCCGGGGCGTTCAGCCCCAAAGCTTTGATATAGCCCTGATTGACCCGGCAGCGAGCGAAACGGATCTGCTCGAGTAAGTCCTGGAAGGCTGCCCGGGAGTGGTCGAGGGAGGGGCGCTCCGCGATCTGCTTTTCCGCCAGCCCGGTTGTCCGCGGAGTTTTGCTATAAGCGACAATTTCGTCCCAGTAGACCGGCTTGTGCCACGCCACCACGCCCGACTTCGACTCCAGCTTCTTGTAGGGCCAGAACGCCCAGCCGATCTGGTTCTTCTCCAGAACGCCAGCGAAGCTGTGCACCCATTCATCGGTGTTTTCGCCCGACTCTCCCAGCCAGAGGGGCACGTTGTATTGGTCCCGGAACCCAGATAGGGCTGGATGACCTCTTCGGTCGGCGCAGTCCAGTATTTGTGGAAGGTATACATCACGTTCTGATCGAAGGGAGGGCCAAAGACCTTGAAGTTCGAGTCCCACTGCGCACCTCCGAGAATGACGACATGATTGGGATCCACCTCGCGAACCGCAGCGGTGATTCGCTTATAGATCGGCTCGAGCGCCGAGTTGTACTGCTGCAGCTGCGGGTAATGAGGAATGGGTTCGTTGAGCAGATCGTAGCCAAGCACGACGGGGTTGTCGTGGTAGTGCTCCGCGATACGCCGCCAGATGCGGATGGTCTGCTCCTGGCTCTCGGCGGATTCGTACAGCCAGGGATAGCCCCAGCTGTCGTCGATGTTGGTTCCGGTCTGGCCGCCGGGCGCACAGTGCATGTCCAGTACGACGTAGATGCCGTACTTCCCTGCCCATTGCACGACGCGATCGACCAGTTCGAAGCCGCGCGGATTGTCGTCTGCGAAGTATTTGTAATGGAAAGGCACACGAATGGAGTTGAAACCGGCCTGGTGCAGGAACCGGATGTCCTCCTCTGTAACGTAAGCATCCTGGTACTGCTTCCAGAACCTTGCGCCATCCGCTGGGCCGATCAGCTCGTTGACGAAGGCTTCAATCTCGCGGCCGGATTGTGGGCCTCCTTCGAACCCGAACATGTAGCCTTCGGGCACCATCCAGTTTCCCAGGCTGATGCCGCGCAACTGCATCGCCTTGCCATCGGGAGACTCGATGAACTTGCCATGCGCGTGAACGAACCGCGTCTCAGCGGCGGCGTTCAGCGACAGGCAGACGACAACAACCAACGCTAAGCGCAGGCTCGCGCGGATCGAAAACAAAACGGTGCTGTTGGGTCGCATGCGATTCATAGATGAGGGCTCGATCGCCAAGTATATGCTACGAGCACGGATCCATTCGGTGAGCTCGATCCCCGGCGGAGCGTCCACCGAGGTTTGTCAGGAGACCGCCGGCTCGCTTGAGACATGGAACACGAACCGCCGTTATCTTGCCGAGGAAGCTCTTTCTGTCCTGGCCGTTGCCGTCTTAGCCGTGATCCCGGTATAACCTGAACGTAAGTGCCGATAACTCAGCATACTTAATTGAAACCTGGTCGAATCCAAATGCATAGAAGATTCCCTGTCCGTTTGCTCTTACTATCTTTTCTCTTGATAACCGCCGCACATGGTCTGGAGCGGCAGCCTCTTGCGGAATACCACGCCAGGCGTGAGGCACTCGCTACTAAGTTGAACGGTGGAATCGCCCTCTACTTCGCGGCACCAGAGCCGGTGCTGGACTTTATGCCCTATCGACAGGACGAGGACTTTTATTACCTGACAGGATGGAATGAGCCGGGAGCCGCATTGATGATCGAGGGCGCCGCGGAAGGCAACTTCAACTACGCCCGCGCACAGGTATCGCGAGATTCTCTTTCTGCCAACGCGGGATCTGCGCAGGGAGAAGTTCACGGGAGAAAAGCTGGACGCCTCTTCTTCGCGCGCACCCCAGGTGACCGGAGTCGGAGAAGTTAAGCTCCTGCTGGACTTACCGGAACTCTTATCCGAGATAGCTCGCAAGGATCGGCAGGCGATGAGCCACATCTGGGCAGAAGAAGATACCGCCAAGCCTGTGATCGCATGGACCGCAACAACTCTTGGCATGGATTCTCCACCAGCCTTTGCCGATGCGCGTGACTTGAGCCACACCCTGCGCGGCGTGAAAGATGCCGGAGAATTAGAGCTGATTCGAAAGGCAACCGATGCCTCGATGGTTGCGCAACGTGCGATGATGCGCGGCGTCCACCCCGGCGTAAAAGAACGTGCGATTGCCGGCCTGATTATCGATCAGCTGATGCAGGAGGGATGTGAACGGCCCTCGTATGCGCCGATCGTCGGCTCTGGTCTGAACTCGACCGTGCTGCACTACTCCGATAACAGTGAGACGATGCGGGACGGAGACGTGGTGGTGGTGGATGCGGCGGGTGAGTATTCCATGTACGCCTCGGACATCACGCGCACGGTGCCCGTAAACGGGCACTTTACGGCGCGCCAGCGTGAGGTGTACGACATCGTTCTAGGTGCGCAGCGTGCAGCGATGGCGGCCTTCGTCCCGGGCAAGTCGCGCATCAACGATCCGCTCCACGTCTATCCCGATTCGCTGGACACCATTGCGTGGAAATACATGAACGAGCATGGGAAGGACCTGCACGGCGAGCCGCTGGGCAAATACTTCATCCACGGCATCGGCCACCTGGTCGGCATCGACGTACACGATCCCTACGACTACACTCAGCCGATTCAGAAGGGCATGGTCTTCACGATCGAACCGGGCATTTACATTCCTGAAGAGAAGCTGGGTGTGCGCATCGAAGACATCTACTATGCCGAACCCACGGGAAAGCTGGTCGACTTGACTGAAGCTTTGCCGCACAGCGCGGACGAAGTTGAAGCGGCGATGAGGCACTGAAGACGGTGCCGGAGAAGACGGTTGGGAGGCGAACGGGCATGGCGATAATCGGACGTGCGTTCTTCGCGATCGCCTCGGGTTTCGTAACCATGGCTGTGCTTATCATGGCTTCGATCGCTGCTCTCTCGCGGCTGGCGCCCGGCTTCGTTTCGAAGGACCAACGTCCGCGCCTGACATATATGCTGTGTAACTTGGCGTTCAGCGCGGCCTTCGCGGTGCTGGGTGGCTGGGTTACGGCGCGCCTTGCTCCGGTACCAGGCAATCCTCTCACCCTCAGCCTGATGCTGGCATTGGTAGTGCTGTTGATGAGCGCTCTCTCAGCGATGCAGATGCGCGGCCAGCAACCGGTCACGTATCAACTCACGCTCATTGTGATCTCGCCGGTCGCCGTGGTGTTGGGAGGATTTCTCCGGCTGCATCAGCTTGGCTATCATTGGTGACCCGACCATCGGGGTGATCCGGCACGCGGAATCGCTGACGCGAGCAAGAAAAACGGGCCGATTACTCTCGACCCGCTTTCGTGAATAAGTAAAAGCTTACCAGCGAAGCCCAAGGGTGACCGGGATGATCTCCGTTCCGCGTCCCGGCGTGTTCAGCCATTCGTATCGCGCTTCCATATAGAACTTGCCGCTGTTCCAACCGCCAAAGGTAAGGCCGGTGCCAAGATTGGCTCCCGCCTGGTTGCTGGAGTAGTGGCTGACCGTCACATTGGTGGTGTACTGGTAGGGATAGCAATAGAAATAGTCGCAATATTGACCATATGCCGTCGCAGGCTCAGTAAACGACGTAAGCCTGCGATAGAAGCCGCCGCCGCCCGTGATATAGCCGCCCCACGAACCAGTGGTCTTGTAATAGAGCACCGGATCGAGAGTAAGTGACCAGATATGCGTGTTACCACCCGGCTCGCCGACCGCAGACAAGTGTCGCGCCATTGATCTTGTTCCGGTCAAACTCGTACTCGGCCATCAACGAGAGATCGCGAGAGACTTTGTAACCGACACCGCCACGGAAGTTCCAGCCGTACGTCAACTCGCGCTGTGTATTCGCAAGAGGCGCTGTAAAGCCGCCGCCGGCTTCGATGGCGATGTGGCTGAAGCGATCGCGGTACGCGGGTGCCGGGCCACTGCGGCCTCCGCCACCATACTGCGGAGAGGGCGCCAGAGATCCGCCGGCGAGATCATCGGTCAAAAACGATTTGTAAGAGAGAGAGCTTGAGTCTTGTGAATTGGAGACCAGCCCCTGCGATGGAGCCTGCGCCAGCGCAGTAGAAGCAAACGCCGAGAGGACGACCACCGCTGCCGCGAGAGAAATTCTTCCGGGCAATGGCTGGACAGAGGGAGAACTACTGTAAGACATGTGGACTGCCTCATCAGTACAGGAAATTGGGGAGCCTATCGTGGGGTGCTCCCTCTTACTGGGTACAACACTAAAAGTGATGCAATGGTTTCGGTCTGGAGATGTATTTTTTGCGGGCAAAAGCAAAGGCCGGAATCTATCCGGCCTTTGGTGTACTCAACAATCGAGTAATAGCGTAGCGTGTTAGTGGATGTCGAACTGTTCGGGATGAAGCGTCGGATCGCTCTTAACGATGATCGTCTTCGCCGGTGAATTCTTCGAGCTCCATGAGCCACTTCCCGTTGTTCGCCTTCAGAGTTTTCACCACGTCAGGATGCACGCGCAGTAACACATCGCCTCTCTCCATGTGTCCCTGCATCTTGCGCATCTCGGTGTAGATTTCGTTGCACACGGTGGTTGGGCTCTTCACCATTCCCGTACCCGAGCAGATGTCGCATTGCACGCTCAGCGTTCTCTCGAGCGACTGCTTCACCCGCTTGCGCGTGATGGCCACCAGTCCGAAATCGTTAAACTGCAGCACCTTCGATGGAGCACGATCGTGCTTCAACTCTTCTTCCAGCGCCTGCATCACCTTGTGCCGATTCTTGCGCTCGTCCATGTCGATGAAGTCGATGACGATGATGCCGCCCAGATCGCGCAAGCGAATCTGCCGAACGATCTCTGGAATCGCATCGAGGTTGGTGCGCAGGATCGTATCTTCCAGGCGCGCCGTCTTGCCGACATACTTTCCGGTATTGATGTCGATCGCGACCAGCGCCTCCGTCTGATTGATGACGATGGAGCCGCCCGACTTGAGCCAGACCTTCGACTTGAGCGCCTTGCTGATTTCTTCCTGAATTCCGAACTGCTCGAAGAGCGGCGTCTCTTTGGTGTAGAGCTTGACGCGCCGAACGAGCGACGGCTGAAAGCGATTCAGAAAGCGAACAATGCGTTCGTACTCTATCTCGTTATCGACCCAGATCGCCGAGAAGTTATCCGAGACCTGATCCCGAAGTACGCGCTCGACCAGGTTGAGATCGTGATAGATCAGCGCCGGGGCTTTGCCGTCTTCGGAGCGCGTCTTGATCTCAGTCCAAAGGCTGATCAGGAAACGAATGTCCGCGCGAAGCTCTTCTTCGCTGGTTCCTTCGGCCGCGGTGCGAACGATGAATCCTCCGGACTGCGCGCCCTTTTCGCTGATGAGCACCCGCTTGAGGCGGTTCTCTCTTCGTCCGAAGAGATCTTGCGCGACACGCCCACATGATTCACGGTCGGCATGAAGACCAGGAAGCGGCCGGGCAGCGCGATGTGGCTGGTGATGCGCGCGCCCTTCTTGGCGATGGGCTCCTTCGCGATCTGTACCAGGATCTCCTGCCCCTGCTTCAGCAAGTCGCTGATGATGGGCAGGTCGGAAACCTGGGCCGATGGACGGCGTCCGCCTCCGCCATGAGTGCGGCGGCCCGCCTGCATTGTTGCGGCGGCGATGGCGGCCACGGCCTCGACGATCGTCATTGCGGCCTTCGCGACGCGCGGGCGCAGGCGCACCGGCTACCGGAGCTTCCTGTTCATGGGTGCCTCTTCTTCCGCAAAATCGGCTTCGGTAAATCCGCCGCTCGCGTCTTCGAACTCCTCGTCCTCATCTTCTTCTTCTTCGGCGTTCGGTTCGGCAGCCACACGCTGTTCCAGGTGAGCGTCGCGCACGATGTCGCCGAGTTCGATCCCGTTCTGATGTTCGAGTGTCTCTTCTTCCAGCTCTTCCAGGTCGTGCTCGTCTGCATGCGCGTGAATCGGCTCGAACTCGTATTCTTCCTCGTCGATCGTCTCTTCTTCGATCAATCCCGATGCCAGGTGCAAAGCCACGCGATTCCGGTGTCTTCCTCAAATCCTGCGAGGCACAGTCGGCATGGTACTCTCCGAATCGTGTGAGGCAGGCTGGCTTTCCGAGGGAGCTTCGACCGCCTCTTCATACTCGATGGCCAAAGACTGCTCGGGAACCTGCTCTGCCGGCGGCTTCGGGGACATGAGTCGCAACTGGCTCTGCGTCTCTGCGGGACTTCTGCGGGATGGGCACTCGCCTAAGTGCTGGTGAGAGGCCAGCTCGGGAGCGGTGGCGTGCGGATCGACTCCACGGCTCGTGCAACCTGCGGCGGATCGAACTTCTGGTCGTGAGCCGGCGCTCATGAGCTCGTAGCTGGTGCTGAACAGGAGGCGTCGCTGCCATCAGCGGTTCATCGGCAATCGCAGCCGCGGCCTGCTCGATGGCGGCAGCATGCTCGACGGCCTCGGTGTGCTCATGGAGCGCGGCTGTTTCGAAGGCCGCAGTTTCCGTGAGAGCCTGGTTCGTGCGCCGAGATTCCAGACTTCTGGCGCTTCTTCCACGCGAGAGGAGATACGCATCTCGCTCGGCGCGGCTGGATCGATGCGGTGGGAAGCAGAGCCCTCTTCCGGCTCGAACTCGATCTCTTCTTCTACCATCTCGTGGGTATCGGGCCCACATCGGCGGTGCAGCGGCAGCAGCAGACTGCTCTCGTCCGACGGCAGCAGCCTCGGGTACGTGGTCCGGCGCCGACGCTCTGCTGGCTCGAGTCGCCAGCGGGCGGCACGTGCGGTTCAGGGTGAATCAGGGCTTCGGTTCGGCCGGGGTCGCCGCTCCGGTGCTGAACCCGGCGTCTTCCCATGCTTCGCCGGGTCTGCCGCTTCTCGTCCTGAAAGTAGGCGCAGCTGAAACCTCGGCCGGCTTCGCACTCTGCTCCGCATGCGTAGTGGCAGAAGGCTCCTGTCGCGCAGCCGGCGGGGTCTTGCGGTAACGGGAGATGGACTCGCCGGGAAGCACGCCCTTTCCGGCCCACTCAAGCGGAGACTCTACCAGCGTGGACGGCTTGGGCGCGATGTATTCGGGACGGGTCGATACCGGCTCGGGCGGAAGCGCAGTGATTTCCAGACCGCCGCGCGGCTCGCGCGGAGCCACTCTGGCCATACTTCGAGAGCGATTCGCCCGGGCACCACGACCGGCAGGGTGCCGGCTAGCATTCCGCCCGGCGCGCCACGTTCCGGAGCGGGAGTCGGTTCGTCTTCAATGGCCTCTTCAGCGGCAATGGCCTGGGGGACGTACGGTTCCGGCGCTTCGAGCGGCTCGATGGAGCCTGTGCCTGGTTCTCCTTGTCACGGGCTCCTGCCCCTGGCGACCGCATGCCACCTCTCCGGCGTCCGCGGCGTCCCCGCCAGCGGCGGGTTCCCTGTTCAAATTCCTCGCCCGTCTGGGCGCAGGAAGGCCTGGGTGAGACGCTCTGTGACTGCTCCGTGCGCAGCTTCGCGGGTCGTTCCGCTGAACGGTTCTCGCCGAACGGGCTCGCGGCGGGGAGCGGATCTCTCCGGCGACTGCTCGCCCTCTTCCGCCTGGCCGGGGCCGCGTCTCTCGACGCGGCTGCCCTCGGGACGGCCATTTCCGCCGCCCGCGGGCGTAATCTTTTCAAAGTCTTCGGAGTCTTCCTGCTCTTCGAGGAAGTCGGTGACGTAGAGGAACGCGTCGCGTTCCAGGCCGATGTCCACGAAGGCGGACTGCATTCCGGGGAGCACCCGGGTCACTCGGCCTTTATAAATGGAACCGGCTAGGGTGTATTCGTTTTCGCGTTCGTAGTAGATCTCCGCGAGTTGATCGTCTTCAAGGATCGCCAGCCGCGTCTCATGGGGCGTGCTGGAAATGCATATTTCTTTCGACATGCTGCCTCTCTTGCCGGCGGCCTTGGCCGCGCGGCACACCGGAGAGGCAGATCAGAACGGAATCACTCCCGTTCCCGGAGATCCGGAGAGGATGGGGTCTGAAGGAGGCGTGCCAAGGGATTCTTTGTGTGAGATTTGCTGCGGACTCTGCCCAGAACGACGGGCGGAGCCTCACGGAAAGGATCGATTGTCTTTCGGAGGCCATCCACGCGCACAGACTCTGTGACCACTTCAGCCTTGTAATAAGGCGGGGCCGTTACCCGTCTCTGCGCGCTCATTCCCAATCCTGCCCGGCCCGGTGATCCACCCGACCGGCTCAAATGTAAATAAAACCTGAACTTCTACTCTCCGGCGCCGCCACCGTGCGGACGTCTCGCGGAGTTAGCCAGAACCTGAGTGCGCCGGACGATGATCAGTTCACAAAACGGTTCATCCGGACATTCATCACCATGCCCAAAGCCAGAAATGTGAACAGCACCGAGGAGCCCCCATAACTCATTAACGGTAAAGGGATTCCAGTTACCGGCATCAGCCCTAAGACCATACCGACGTTGACCGCGATCTGAAAAATGATCACGGCCACCACGCCCATAACCAGGAACGTCCCTGGGAGGTCAGCGGCTGTCTGAGCGTTTTGAATCAAACGCATCAGTATTAGAAAGTATATTAGCAGAACCACCGTGGCGCCCACGAAGCCGTGTTCTTCGCAGAACGCGGCGAAGATGAAATCGGTGTAGGGAATCGGCAGGAAATCCCCCTGGGTCTGCGTTCCTTTTGTTGCCCCCTTGCCCAAAACGCCGCCAGAACCGACCGCGATCAGGGATTGGCGAATCTGGTACCCGCTGCCTTTGGGATCGTTGTCGGGGTTGATGAAGCTGGTGAGCCGGGCCTTCTGGTACGGCTTCAGAATTTTGCCGCTGTACCAGATGCCGCCGATCGCAACCAGGCCCGACCAGCGTGATGATCGCCGCCTTGCTTAAGCTGATGCCACCCAGAAACAAGCCCGCAAAGCAGCACTGGCAGAGTAGGTGAGCGCCGTGCCGAGGTCCGGCTGCTTGAGCACCAGCAACATCGGCAACGCCGACCATGCGCCATGGCTTTGAAGATGTCCGTCCAGGTGAGTTCGCGGCCGGCGAGGTTGGTGAAGTAGCGGGCCACCGCCACGATCATGATCAGCTTGACCCATTCCGAGGGCTGAAAGTGAATGCCGCCGGGAATCTTGATCCACCGCCGCGCCCCCAGCACCTTGGTGCCGACCACCAGCACGGCGACCAGCGACACCAGGCAGAATCCATAAGCCCAGACCACGAATTCGATCAGGCGGTGGTAATCGATGAGCGACACGACGAACATGGCCACCAGTCCGCCGGTCAGCCAGAGGATCTGCGTCTTGTGGAAGCCGACGAACTTGGTGTGCAGCGTGGCGCTGTAAATCTCAAGAACGCTGATGACCGACAGGATCAGCACGAACCTCAGCAGAGTCCAGTCGAAGTCGCGGAAAGACAACATGGTGCGGCGCATCAGTTTCTCTCCCCGGGAGCGGCCTGGCGGCGAACGGCTGCCTGCGACGGGTGCGGTACCGCATGCGGGATCGTTTGCCAGTCGGCCTCGCGCCGGACTTCGGCCGGAGTCGCGCTGTTGGGTTGAGGAAGAAGTGGCCGCCGTGAAGCGTTCGCCGCTTCCGGTGCTCTGCACCTTTGCCGGCGGCCAGAGTCGCAGCGCGGTTCCGACCACACGGCTCCCACCTCAGCCGGAGCGGGGACTTTGGCCTGCAGCAGGTTGTTTTCGAGCCGGCGCTGCTTGGTCACGTAGGCCGAGATGACCTGCGCGGCCACGCGTCCGGCAAAGCGGCCGTGTTCGCCACCTTCGAGCAGCGTGCAGACGACGATCTCGGGGTTGCGGCGCGGCGTCAACTCCGACAAACCAGGCGTTGTCTTTCACCGAGTGGGAATGGCCGAGCTTCGCAGCCAGAGCGCATTGCTCATGGTCTGGGCGCTGCCGGTCTTTCCGGCAAAGTCGATGCCTTCCAGATGGGCGCTGGGGGCGGTTCCCTCGGGCATTCGTCACCTCCGCCATGGCATCGGTGATGATCTGCCAGTTCGCCGGGATCGAGCGGCACGTTCACGTCGCCCGAACCCGGCGTTGTTTCGAGCAGCGCCTGGCGGTACTCGGGCGGCAACCTCCTCCGGGAACACCACATGCGGCCGCTTCAGAACGCCGCCCGAGGCGATTCCCGCGAAGGCCCGCGCCATTTGCACCGGCGTTGCCGCCACCGCGCCCTGGCCGATTCCCACCGAGATGACCTCGCCCGCATACCATTTCTGGTGGAAGTTCTTCATCTTCCATTCCTGCGACGGCATGGTGCCGGACGACTTCGTTCGGCAGATCGATGCCCGTCCTCTGGCCCAGCCCCAGGCGTGGGCCCACTTAGCAATCTTGTCGATGCCGAGCTGTTCCGCGAGCGTGTAAAAGAAGACGTCGCAGGACTGGTAAATGCCTTTCGTGATCCCGACGTTCGCCGTGTCCGCCATGCGGCAGCCAGCACTTGAAGTAGCGGCCATAGAACGTACGCGCCGCCCGGTGCAGAAGACCTGCAGATCCTGCGCGACGCCTTCCTGCAGGCCGGCGGTCGCCATCAGGATCTTGAAGGTGGAGCCGGGCGCCAACTGCGCCTGGATGGCCTTGTTGAGCAGCGGATGATTCGGATCGTTGATCAGGCCGTTCCACTCGTTGCGCCCGATCCGGACGGCAAAGGCATTCGGATCGAAGGTTGGATGGCTGACCATGGCAAGCACTTCGCCGGTGCGCGGATCCATGCGCGATGATGGCGCCGTTCTTGTCGCCCAGCGCGTTTTCGGCGGCACGCTGGATGTCGAGGTCGATGGTCAGCTTCAGGCTCTGACCGGGCTTCGCCGGTTCGCGACCGAGTAGCCCCTCTTCCCTTCCGTGGCTGTCCACGATCACGTCGCGGGAACCGTCCTGTCCCGCGCAAGATCTGGTCGTAGGTCTGCTCCACGCCCGACTGGCCCGACCACGTCGCCCGGATCGTAGTAGGCGTATCGGGGATTGTTTTCCAGCATGTTTTCGCTGACTTCGCCGACGTAGCCGATCAGGTGGGCGGCAAAGCCGTCGCGCGGATACAGGCGGCGCTGCACGTCGATGGTGATCAGTTCGGGCAGTTCGTCGCGATGCGCCTCGATGAACTCCTCTTCGTCGGGCGTGATGTCCTGCTTCAGCGGCAGCGGCTGGTACTTTGGGCGCATACCGATAATCGCTTCGAGAATCGCGTCCAATTGCTCGAAGGACATGTGCAGTCCGCGCGCGATCAGCGGCAGATCGGGCAGCACTTCATGGCCCTGTTCTCGAACCAGGAAGCAGGAGACCGAAGGATAGTTGTCGACCAGCAGGCGTCCCTCGCGGTCGAATATCTTGCCGCGCGGCGCCAGGATCGGCACCTTGCGGATACGGTTCTGCTCCGCGAGCGCCTGGTAATTGGACCTGCCCAGCACCTGCAGCCGCCACAGGCCGAACAGCAGGATCAGCAGGATGCCCATGATCACGTACTGGACGATGGTCAGCTTGATGCCTGGGATTTTTTCGTCGCGGTTCAACATGTTCAGATCAACTTCCGGCGCTTTGTTTGCGCCCTTAACGATACTGCCCTTCTTCGTGCCTGGGGTCAGTCTCTGGATTGCGTGCGATCCAGCAAAGCAAACACCACGACCGCCACCAACGAATTCGCCACCGCGCGGATGAGCTCATGCGGTCCAGTTCCAGGTGAGATTGGTGGCGAGCATATGACGCGCGATCACCCAGAACGTGAGGCTATGAAGCAGCATGAACCCAAAATTCAGCAGCAACCGCGTGCCGTGGTTCTCGACATCGATTTTGACCCCAATCGAGGCTGCCAAGAAACCAATCAGCGCGTTCGCGATCCCGTATACGCCTATGGGCAGATGGGTCAGTGCATCCTGGCCGATACCCACAACCATTCCATAGAGCGTGCCGGTAATGGGATCCCTACGCGCCACGGCGAAGTAGATGGTGACCATCAGCGGCAGATCGAGCAGGTTGAAGCTGCGGAAGTGAAGTGCGACCAGCGACTGCAACCCGATAGCGACCAGCGGGGTCAGCAGAAAGACCAGCGGCGGGAAGGAGTGAACCTCCATATCGCGTCGCGACATAGAACCCAGCATAGCCAAGGCTAGACGCCTCCTTGCGGAGTCGCCGGGGGAACTTGTTTCGGCACGGCAGGCCGGGCTGGTTTGGCGGCCGGCGAAGATTGCGGCTTGCCCGGGGGCGTTCCTGCCTGAGGCGGTCCCTGGGTGGTTCCTCCGTGTGAGGCGGTCTCTGGGTCGCGGGCTTCTTCCTGGCGGCCGGGTCCGGACCATCCACGACTACGATATGGGTTCCGTTACCGGGAACCGCCCGGGGCGCCGCGCTCTTTGCACCAATCGTGGTCTGGGTAGAACTGGCTGTGCCTGGTCTCGTAGCCGCTTGCGCGCCCGCTGGACGCGGGGTGACGACGGGATGAGAGCCAGCGGTGGGAGACGCGGAGCTTCTAGGTGGACCGCCAGTTCCGGGTGTAACTGCCGAACGAACTGACTTCGCCGCCGGGGCGACTTGTGGCGAGGATCCTGAGCCGGGCAACGCATGGTTGCCGGATGGGGCTTCTCCCGGCGCTGAGATGACTTTGCTTGCCGTTGTGGAGGCGCGCGGCACAGGCCTGGGTTCGGACGTACCCGGCACGGCGACCTCATCTCCTGAAGAGGCTGGCTCGGTCTTGTTCGGAGGATGGACGGGAGCAATCTGGGCCACTGGCGGCGGGACCACATGCGGCGGATGCGGCATGGGCTGCGCCGGGGTCAGCAGGTTTGCTTCCGGAGTGGTTCCAGGCGTGAAGCGGTCGGGATGCAGCGGTGTCGGCGGTTTCACCGGGCGAGCAACATCTCCGGCCCCGGTTGCGGCTTCGGCGGCTTCCTGCGCTGCGCCTGCATTCGGATCATTCGGGTCTTTCAAGCCGGGAAGCTTGTCGGAAAGCTCGTCCGCGGCACTGTGCCGCGCTTCCGCCTCGCTTGTGGCTACATCACTGGCTTCGCCGGGCGCCATGGTGTCGCCCGTGGTAGTGATGATCAGCACCTCTTCCAGTCGAGACAGCGTGGCCGCGGGACGAATCACCACGTCGATGTAAGGATTGCGCTCCGGATCGTTCACGACCTTGTCGACGTAGCCGACCGTGAGCCCTCGGGGATAGATCTGGTCTCCACCACTGGTCAGCACCCGTTCGCCAGGCTGGATGCGGTCGTCCGGAAGAATGTTGATGATCTGGGGCTGGCCATACGCATTGCCGCGAAGAACGCCGCGGATGCGCGTGGTCTCAAGCATCACCCCAGCGCCGCTCGACTGGTCGGAGATTTCGAGGATCTGCGCGGTATGCGGGAAGACGTCTTTGACCTTGCCCACGATGCCGTCGGGAGTAATCACGGGCATATCGATGCGAAGGCCGTCTTTCGATCCCTTGTCGACGATCAGGATGCGGGACATGTCTGTACCGCTGGTACCGATGACCTGGGCCGGCACCGTCTGGTAAATGTACTTCTCTTTGAACGACAACAGTTGCTGAAGCCGATGCCCCTGACGCGCATCTTCGGCGAGCCCGGCCTGCTCGAGACGCAGGCGATCGACTTCGGCCTGTAGTTCGCGATTGCGCTGGCGGGTATGCCGCAGATCGATGTAGTTGGACCAGATGCCACGGACGCCCAGCCCGCCGGCGTGGGCGGCGCGTTCCGGTGGCCCGATCACGCTCAGCATCCAGTACCGCAGCAGGCGAACGCTCTCGCCGGTGGGCGCGATGGGATTGGGACGCCGAACCTGGATTGCCAGCCCGATGACCTGGGCCAGAAGCACCAGCCCCAGCACCAAACCATTCTTATACCGGCTGAAAAAAGAATCCATGTTCCTGACGTCGAGCGGCTTGTGCCGCCACCGCAATCAACAACGGCAGCAAGTGAAAGCTCATCTCCGTTGTTATGCCCTATCCAGCATGGTTAAGTGCAGCTTCCCTTGCTCGAAGAAGCTGCCCGTCCTCTCGGGTCGCAACCCGAAGGAATGCTTAATCGATCTTGATCTTGCGCAGCAGGCGGAAGTCACTGAGCATCTTGCCGGTGCCCAGCACTACGCTGGCCAAAGGATCGTCGGCGATCGATACCGGCAAGCCGGTTTCTTCGCGGATCCGCTTGTCGAGATTTTTGATCAACGCGCCGCCACCGGTCAGCACAATGCCGCGGTCGCTGATGTCCGCACTCAGCTCCGGCGGAGTCCGCTCGAGCGCCACGCGGATGGCGTTCATGATGGTCGAAATGCTTTCCGTGAGTGCCTCGCGGATTTCGCTGTCGTCGATGGTGATGGTCTTAGGCACGCCTTCGATCAGGTTCCGGCCCTTGATCTCCATGGTGAGCGGCTTTTCCAGCGGGTAAGCCGAACCGATCTCGATCTTGATCTGCTCGGCGGTGCGTTCGCCAATGAGCAGGTTGTACTTGCGCTTGAGGTAATTCATGATGGACTCGTCCATCTGATTGCCGGCCATCCGCACCGACCGCGAGTACACGATGCCAGACAGCGAGATGACTGCAATGTCCGTGGTTCCGCCGCCAATATCCACGACCATGTTGCCGCTGGGCTCAGTGATAGGCAGTCCGGCGCCGATGGCAGCAACCATCGCCTGCTCCACCAGGAACACTTCGCTCGCCTTGGCGCGATAGGCCGAGTCTTCCACCGCCCGCTTCTCGACCTGCGTAATCTCAGAGGGCACGCCGATCACTATGCGCGGATGCACCAGCATCTTGCGGTTATGCGCCTTCTGGATGAAGTAGTTCAACATCTTTTCTGTGATCTTGAAATCGGCGATGACGCCGTCTTTCATTGGCTTGATGGCGACAATGTTGCCCGGGAGTCCGGCCAAGCATCTCCTTGGCTTCCTTGCCCACAGCCTCCACTTCGCCGGTATTCTTGTTGATGGCGACGATCGAAGGCTCATTGACGACGATTCCCTTCCCGCGGGCGTACACCAGCGTGTTTGCCGTGCCGAGGTCGATAGCCAGATCGCTCGAGAACATGCTGAACAGCGACCGCAAGCCGTGCGACCGCGAGGAACGGGACTGAAAGCCATTCGATGACATGAAGACAGAACTTTTCCTGAGACTCGAATCTATTGTAAGGCCAGTTAACTAAAGTATGTATCAGATAGCGGTGGGCTGGTCCTACAAGAAACACTGGATTTCGAGAGTGTTAGGTACCTTCGTGCTTACGGACGTGCTTACAGCGTCGGGTTCACGCGAGGTATGTCGGCTGGTTTATCCTCATCTGTTTGGCGCGAATCGGGCTTGTTCTTGTTTGCGGCACATTGGAAAGAGTCTCCGCGGGGCCATTCGTCGCGCCCGCCGGACCCGTGATCGCCAGGAAAGAAGGAATATGGCTACTAAGATTTATTGGCAATCTGATCGGCGGCGAATGGGTCGCCGCACGCAGCGGCAAGACCTTTCGTAATCACAATCCTGCCGATCACCGCGACCTGGTCGGAGAGTTCGCGGCCTCGGGCCCGGAAGACGTCTCCGCCGCAGTCGCAGCAGCGAAGGCTGCGTATGCGACGTGGCGGCTGGTGCCGGCCCCCAAACGCGCCGAGATCCTCTACCGCACCGGCGAACTGCTGCTGCAGCGCAAGGAGCAGTACGCGCAGGATATGACCCGCGAAATGGGCAAGGTGCTCAAAGAGACCCGCGGCGACGTGCAGGAGGCCATCGACACCGCCTTCTACATGGCGGGCGAGGGCCGCAGGCTCTTCGGCCAGACCACGCCCTCTGAGTTGCAGAACAAGTTCGCCATGTCTGCCCGCATGCCGGTAGGTGTCTGCGGCATGATCGCGCCGTGGAACTTCCCCATGGCCATTCCCTCGTGGAAGCTGTTTCCAGCGCTGGTCTGCGGCAACACCTGCGTCTTCAAGCCGGCGGAAGACACACCCCTCTCGACCATCAACCTGGTGCAGACGCTGATCGATGCCGGCCTCCCCAAAGGCGTCGTCAACATCGTGACCGGATTCGGCCCTGACGCCGGAGCGCCGATCGTCGACCATCCCGATGTGCGCGCCGTCTCCTTCACCGGATCGAGCGAGGTGGGACGAATCGTCGGCCAGGCGGCAGCCGGAGCCTTCAAGCCGTGTTCGCTTGAGATGGGCGGAAAGAACGCCATGATCGTGCTCGAAGACGCCAATCTCGACCTGGCTCTCGACGGCGCGGTATGGGGCTCCTTCGGAACCACCGGCCAGCGTTGCACCGCGACCAGCCGCATCATTCTGCACAAGTCGGTCGCCGCCGAGTTTTCGCGCAAGCTGGTGGAGCGGGCCAACGCGCTCAAGGTTGGCAACGGGCTCGACGAGTCAGTCGACATGGGACCGCAGATCAACGAACAGCAGATCGAGACCTCGGCCCGCTATTGCCTCACCGCTCTCGAAGAAGGCGCAAAGCTGCTGTGCGGCGGCGCTCGCCTGGTCGAAGGCGATTACGCCCATGGCACGTTCTTCGCGCCCACCGTATTTGGATCGGTGAGGCCCGGCATGGTGATCGCGCAGCAGGAGGTCTTCGGCCCGGTGGTGAGCCTGATCGAATGCGAGGATCTCGAGGACGCGCTCGCGATTGCGAATGGCATCGACTATGGCCTCTCGACCGCGCTTTATTCGCGCGATGTCAACCGCGCCTTCCGCGCCATCCGTGATCTGGAAGCAGGCATCACCTACATCAACGCGCCCACCATTGGAGCCGAGGTTCATCTGCCCTTCGGAGGAGTGAAGAAGACCGGCAACGGCCATCGCGAAGGCGGCACCGGAGCCATCGACTTCTACACCACCTGGAAGTCGGTATACGTGGACTACTCGGACAAACTGCAGCGCGCGCAGATCGATACGGGAGAATAACTCGTTTCTGAGCGCGCGCGCCCGCGTCAGGCCAGGTGGCGGATCAGGTCTTCGGGGTGGTAGCAGTGGGCAAATGCCGTATCGCGAGTGATGCGTCCGGCGCGAACCAGGTCTGCCAGCGATTGCTCCATGGTGATCATGCTGTCGGCCCGCCCCGTCTCGATCTGCGCGCGAATGAGGTGATCGTCGCCGCGGCGGATCAGACTCCGCGTAGCACCGGTCGCCATCATGATTTCGACCGCGGGATAGCGTCCGCCTCCGTTGGCCGCGGGAACCAGTTGCTGGGCAATGACAGCGAGCAGGGCCAGAGACAACTGCTGCCGAATTTGACCCTGATGTCCGGCCGGGAAGCTGTCGAGGATGCGCGAGAGTGTCTGCGCCGTGTCGTTGGTGTGCAGCGATGAGAGCACCAGGTGGCCGGTTTCCGCTGCGGTGAGCGCCGCCGCCATGGTCTCGCTGTCGCGCATCTCGCCAATCAGAATGACATCTGGATTCTGCCGCAGCACGGCACGCACCGACTGCGCAAAGCTGGGAGTGTCGGACCCAACTTCGATCTGTTCGACAATCGAACTTCGATTTGAATGCTGGTATTCGATCGGGTCTTCAATCGTGATGATGTGATCGCGGCGACGCGCATTGATCAGGTCCAGCAGCGCCGCCATCGTCGATGTCTTGCCGCTGCCCGTCGGGCCGGTGAGCAGGACCAGCCCCTGGCGCCGCTCCACGATGGTGGTAAGTGCCACAGGCAGGTGCAGGGATTCGAGCGAAGGAATCTGCGCGGGCAGCAGTCGAATGGCTGCCGCCAATGTCCCTCGCTGGTGATGCACATTGGCACGGAACCGGCCAATCGATCCGCGCACAAAGCAGAAGTCCAATGCCTTGTTGGTCTGCAACTCCTCCGTCTGTGTGGCGCTGAGCAGAGGCAGCAGCATGGTGCGGATATCTTCAGAAGAAAGCTGCGCTCCGGCAGCCGACGTGAGCGCACCGTTTACCCGCAGAGTGGCCGCACAACCCGAGACCAGCAGGACGTCGGACGCGTTGCGCTGCGCAGCCGAGGTCAGCAATTGATCGAGCGAGCTCTTCTCACCGGACTTGGTCGGCGATGCGGCACGATTCAGCTGATCGACAAGTTTTGAGAGCTCGTTATCGTAGGCAGGCATTCGATAAAAGTATAGACGGGCCACAGGCGCAAACTGCGCAAGGCGCGGTTGGCGAAATTTCTCTTTCCGACTGCCCGCGGGAATGTCGCTTGTCGCCCCAAAAGCACGAGCCGACTGGATCCCGCCCGCTCACCTTTCGGCCAGTATGCTCTTTCATCCTGTGAAGAACTCTTAGCTGAAATTTTATTTACATCACGATGGTCACGCCGGTGCCCGCTGCCTTCCTCACACATCGCTTGTGCCCTGCGAGCGCGTGCCCCATGAGGAAGAACCTTAATCTCGAGAATTGGCAGCGAGTGTCTAGCTGTGCATTAACGCTAGACAGCGTTTCAGGACTGTCCTATCCTCGGCATACCTTACCGCGGAGCGCATCCTGTCCCCTCGCAGCCTGCGCACAATACATCCCAAACTTCTGGCAGCGGAGAACGTATGTCATGAACACCACTCAACTCTTGCCCCGTGGCGATTCAGAACGAAACGCAAACCGAACTCCGGATCAAAAGTTTTCACCCTGGTCCGCGCTGCCGGACTCCTCGAGTTCGGAGAAGCAGGCTGAGCTCTTCCGCGAGCTGGCCGAGAGTTTGCCGCAGATGATCTGGATGAGCGATGCGAAGGGAGTAAAGACCTACTGCAATCGCCGCTACTTTGACTACACCGGCATCCAGTCCGTCGCCGAGATGAATGCCTGCTGGCACGAGCTGCTTCATGTCGAGGATCGCTCGAGAGCCAAGGCCGCGTGGAGTCGTAGCGTGGAGCTAGAGCTTCCCTACCATTGCGAATACCGCATGCGGCGGAAAGACGGGGTCTACCACTACTTTCTGGCGCGGGGCATGCCTCGCCGCGGCCCCGATGGCCTCGTGCACGGCTGGATGGGCAGTATCACTGACGTGCACGAGCAAAAGCTTGCGGAGAAGGCGCTGGTGCGATCGGAGAAGCTTGCGATCGCCAGTCAGATGGCTGCCTCGATTGCTCACCAGATCAACAATCCGCTGGCCGCAGTTACCAATGCTATCTACCTGGCGTCACAAGAGAAGCACTTGAGCGAGGCCGCGCGAACCTATCTTCAACTCGCTGAGTCAGAGCTGGCCCGGGTAGCGACTCTCACCACCCGCTCTCTACGCTTCCATCGGCAGTCGAGCGCGCCGGTTACTGTGGATGTCGGCAAACTCATCGAGCCCATATTGGCGAGCTTTCGCGGCCGCATGGAGGCCGAATCCATCCGTGTGGTGTGCGAGCTTGAGAGGGATGCCACCCTGGCCTGCTTCGCCGATGACATGCAGCAGGTATTCGCGATCCTGATCGGCAACGCGCTGGATGCCAGCGAGGCCGGAAGCCGCATCCGCATCCGCGTACGTCGCACGCGCTCGTGGAACGAGCCCTCCACCGCTGGAATCCGTATCGCCGTCGCCGATAAGGGCCATGGAATACCCGGCGACATGAGTAAGTCCTTGTTCGATTCTCTTCTCTCGACCAAGGGCGAACAGGGAACCGGACTTGGCCTGTGGGTGGCCCAGGGAATCGTGCGCCGGCACCAGGGAAGCATTCGATTCCGGAGCAGGACCGGCCTTCAACATGGGACGGTCTTCTCGCTGTTCTTCCCGCTTAAGAGGTCATGAGCAGGAAGCTTGTGACGCAGGCTTTGGGCTGAGCGCGGTGCTCGACGCACAAAAGAGGCGGTCATCCAGAATCACCGGCACCGCATGGGCAGCCGATCGGATGGAGTGCTGCTTTTCGCAGCGTTACTTGTAGACACTGTAGCGCTGCTGATGCCAGGCCCATGCGCTCGCGACGATGTCATCGAGTTTGCTGTATTGCGGCTCCCATCCGAGTTCCCTGCCGATCTTTTCATAGCTGGCAATGAGCACGGCCGGATCGCCGGGACGGCGCGGTTCTTCTTCGACCGGTATCGGATGACCCGTCACACGGCGTGCGGACTCCACCACCTCACGCACCGAGAAACCCTTGCCGTTTCCGAGGTTGTAGATGAGCCGATCGCGTTGCGCCAGAGCCTCGAAGGCCAGCAGGTGAGCGCGTGCCAGATCGCGCACGTCGACGTAATCGCGGATACAACTGCCGTCCGGCGTGGGATAGTCGGTCCCGAAGATCTTGATGGACTGGCGTCGTCCCAGCGCGACATCGAGGATGAGCGGAATGAGGTGCGACTCCGGTTCGTGCGCCTCGCCCCGTCCCTCGAGTGCCCCGGCCACATTGAAATAGCGCAGGCTCGCATAGCGGAAGCCGTGAGAGCGGTTCATCCACGAGAGCATTTGCTCGACCAGCAGCTTCGATTCCCCATACGCATTGGTGGGTTTGAGCGTCGCGTCTTCTGCAATGGGCGTCTTTTCCGGCTCGCCGTATACCGCCGCGGTGGAGGAAAACACCAGCTTGTTCACCCCCGTAGCCAACATGGCCTCTAGGAGAGTCAAGGTAGACGCGCTATTGTTTCGGAAGTACTGTTCGGGGTACTTCATGCTCTCTCCGGCTTCGATCAGCGCGGCGAAGTGCATGACCCCATCTACATGACGATTTTGAAATAAATTTTCAAGCGTATGCCGTTCGGATAAGTCTCCTTCAAAGAACTCCGCGCCGGCTGGAACCATGGCCGCTGTGCTATGGCATAAGTTGTCGTATATCATTACGTTGTGGCCTTGAGCCATCAACAGTTTTGCGACAGTTCCACCGATGTAACCGGCTCCCCCCGTTATCAACAATTGCACGCGTTGCTCTCCTTTGATCGATCGGCGCTCACTGCCTGAAGTTCTGCCCGTCTATGCAACCAAGACTGTCGAAACTTCGTCTCAGATGGAGTGTTCACACCCAACAGTTAGGGTCTGGCGGGAATTGCAATCTTTGACATTCTGTCACGTTGCGATGGATTTTGAGATGCAAGGCGTTGCCGCTATGGATTGTTACCTACGTAATCGTCTGCCCCCGGCGATTGGTCATTTTGGGATGGTAATACAGTTAGTTACTCGCTATCTTTGGGTAACCAACTCTGGAATCCAAAAGGGCCGTTGTCTTCGTTTGAAGAATGACTGGTCCACAAATTTAATGAAATGGAGTTGGAGTTTCAACCACTGCGGACTGTATCGCTCGAATGCCTTTGAGTTCCGGTCGAGAGAGAACTGTGTTACAGCGCGGTATTTGGACTCCATTCTCCTTTAAACTTAGGACAAAGGGTTACGTATGGCTTCCCACAACCGCATGGATCATTCGAACTACGGCTCGGCACTGAGGCCTGTCATGGCAACGATGGCGCTGCAGAACGATCTAAACGGGGGAAAACTCGGACTCCTCCCCGAGCCCGAAGGACGTTTCGGCTCTTTCACCGCGAGCATGGCCGTCAACGTTGTGATTGCTGGGCTGCTTTTGATGCTCACCATGTCGCAGCTGCATGAGCACGTGCTGAAACCTCGCTACGAAAACACAGAACTGGTGTTCCCAACGCCCGCCGCACCCAAGCCCGTGCTCCCTCCGGTGCCCAAGGTGAAGGTGGTTGCACCGCCCGAGACACCCAAGGCCGAGCTGCCGCGCCAGATCATCCAGGCGCCCAAGCCGATGCCTGAACCCAAGATTCAGACGGTTCACCTGAATACGCCGGAGATGCCGGCAGTTCCGGCTGCACCGCCCAAGGCGGTTACGCCTCCGCCGCAGCCCAAGGTGGGCACGTTCGTCAGCAACACGCCGACTCCGGTTGCCAACAATAAGGCGACTCCCAGCGTGCAGACGGGCGGATTCGGCAATCCGGTGGGCGTTACGCCCAATCCCAACGCAAATCGGCCGGCAACCATCGCTTCCGTAGGCAGCTTTAACGCTGCTCCCGGTGTAGGACAAGGTGCTGGCGCAGCCCGCAAGGGTTCTGTTCAGGGCACCGCCTTCGGCGCCGGCGTGGTCAACGGTGTTCCGGGTGGAACCTCGCACGGCTCTGTTGCTTCTGCTGGTTTCGCCAACGGCGTTGTGGGTGGAACTCCCGGAGGCACGGGAACCGGGCACGGTTCGGTTGCCAATACCGGGTTTGGTTCGAATGTAGGTGGGACTGCGGGAAGTCCGCAGGTCGCCAAGGCGCAGGAGCCCACTTCGGTTCCGCCGGTGGTCACCTTCGAGCCGCGCCCTGTGTACACTCCGGAAGCCAAGCAGTTGAAGATTCAAGGCCGCGTGACGCTGGAAGTGAAGTTCGGCGCGGGTGGCGAGATTCAGGTTCTTCGCGTGGTAAACGGGCTGGGGCATGGGCTGGATGAGCAGGCAAAAGCTGCGGCAGAGCAGATCCGGTTCAAACCCGCGCTCAAGAATGGGCAGCCCGTCGATCAGGTTACTCTAGTGCATATCTCGTTCCAGCTTGCGTAGATGTGTAGGATGCTTTGCTTGGACTTACAAGACGCGTTTGCCCTGGCGAACGCGTCTTGTTGTTCTAAGCCGACCGATTTAACGCCAGAATAGGCACAGAAGAAAGCTTAGGAGCAAAGGACAATGTCTGTACGCAAGTTTTGGATTACCGGCGTGCTGTTGTGCGTAACCGCGACCGGATTCTGCGCTAAGAAACCGAAAACGGCTCCCCTGACGCCGCTGACTCCTGAGCAATCGGCCTTGATCGAAAAATCGATTGCCCGTGAAAAAGCCACGGTCAAGCAAATTCAGCAACGCGCCCCCATCGTCCAAACCTACATCCAGAACATGCTTCCGGATCCCAAGCTGTATGCGGTGCCTACTTCGGACCAGTACATTTTGAGCAGGGTGGACTTCGGCAAGGGCTTCACGGCCAAAGGGTATGAAGAGCGGGCAAGTTCAAGCCACGGGATGTTCAAGGGCTCGTTCAAGGCCATTGCAGGTCTGACGCAGGCGTTTCATTTCTCGCGGGAATATCAGTCCACGGGATTCATGGATATGATGTTCATCGATCCCATCGGGTTCGATCAGCAACACTACGATTTCGCCTACGCGCGCCGCGAGTTTCTCGGGTCGGTACGCACGGTAGTTTTCGACGTTCACCCCAAGGCGGACGTCAAAGGCGCAGGGCGCTTTTTCGGCCGCATCTGGGTTGAGGATCAGGACGGCAACATCGTTCGCTTCAATGGAACCTATACCGGCAGCAAAGGCTCGGAGGGCGGAGGTGGATCGCAGTACTTCCACTTTGACAGCTGGCGGAACAATCTGCAGCCCGATGTTTGGCTCCCGGTTGCGATCTACGTCGAAGAATCGACTCTGACCGGCGCACGCAAGAATGAAGGCTTCCGCGCACAGACACACTTCTGGGGCTACTCGCTGAAGCTTCCCTCGCACGAGAGCGATAGCGAATCGATCCAGGTGGAGAATGCCACGGACCAGAGCGGCAATTCGCAGGATGTGAGCCCCCTGCAGGCGCAGCGCGAATGGGTCACCCAGGCCGAGCAGAACGTGCTCGATCGTCTCGTTCAGGCCGGATTGCTTGCGCCTCCCAGCGACTTTGACAAGGTTCTCGAGACCGTCACCAACAACATCATCATCGGCAACAAGCTGATTCTGCCGGGCGACATTCACTGCCGCGTCCTGCTCACCTCTCCGCTCGAGTCGCTCGCCGTGGGCAACACCATTCTGCTGAGCAAGGGCCTGGTGGACGTGCTGCCTTACGAAGAAGACCTGGCGGCCGTGATCAGCTTCCAGTTGGCGCACATCGCCCTGGGACATCACATTGACACCCGCTATGCGTTCAACGATCGCCTGCTGTTCCCCGATGAGGCGACCTTCCAGAGGATCAAGATGAACCACACGCAGAGCGACGACGGCGAGGCTGCCAAGAAGGCGGTCGAACTGCTCAACGGTTCGGTCTACCACGACAAACTGCCCAACGCAGGGCTCTTCTTCGCACAGTTGACTGAGCGCGCCAAGCTGCTGCCGGCTCTGGTCACGCCGCGCCTCGGAGATTCCTTGCTGCAGGAAGATGGCCAGCCCTGGCTGCAGGCCCTTGCCAAGCAGTCGCCCAAGCTGGAGGTCGACAAGCTCGACCAGATCGCCGCGCTGCCGCTGGGCAGCCACCTCAAGACCGATCCGTGGGATGACAAGGTGTACCAGCTGAACGTGAAGGCGGTTCCGATCATCAGTGCCCGTGACAAGATGCCGCTCGAAGTGACGCCTTTGTTCATGCGGCTCGCTCGCTATTCGCAGCAGCCCGTGGGCCAGCCGGCAGCAGCTCCGACCACGGGTACGGCTTCAGTGACGCCGGACAACAGCGGAACCTCCAACCCGCCTCCGCAGTAAAGACGGACGCATCGAGTAGTCGAGGTTAAGCGAAACGAAACGGGAGGAGACACTCAGTCTCCTCCCGTTTGCATTTCCGGTCAAAGCAATCCGTTTGCTTCCTCCAAGGGCAATTCCCAAACAGGCTGCGGCTTATCGCACCCTGGGCGAAGCTCCCCAACCTTGCGGCCATCAACAACACTTGTCTCGACCGCATTCCCCGAGGCGCATCCAACTCAGCGTTGCAGGTATCCTGCATAGAACACGCATGGCGCGCAAGGGATCCAAGTCGAGCGGCGGCGCAGGAACAGCGGTTGAGCAGCCGGTCAGCGCCACGTCTCCTAACGATCCGGCGCAGGTGCTTTCGCTCTTTCATCCGGTCACTGCGGCCTGGTTTCGCGCGGTGTTCGAGCGGCCGACCGCTCCCCAGCAACTTGGATGGCCTGCGATTTCGCGCGGCGAGAACACGCTGATCCTGGCGCCGACCGGCACCGGAAAAACGCTTACGGCATTCCTATGGTGCCTCGATCGGCTGATGCTGCACGATCCGCCGCAGGAGGAGGGTTGCCGCGTCGTTTACATCAGCCCGCTCAAGGCGCTGGCAGTAGACGTGGAGCGGAACCTGCGATCGCCGCTGGCCGGAATCGCGAACATGGCGCGGCGGGAGAATGTCTCAGTACACGCGCCGGAAATCAGTATCCGTACCGGTGACACATCGCAGAAGGAACGCGGGCGTTTCCGGCGGCATCCGGCGGAGATTCTCATCACTACGCCGGAGTCGCTGTACCTGCTGCTGACTTCGGATGCGGCGGCGAGCCTGCGATCGGTGGATACGATCATCATCGACGAGATTCACGCGCTGGTTCCCACCAAGCGTGGAGCGCACCTGGCGCTCTCGCTCGAACGGCTGGAAGCGATCACGCAGAAGCCGTTGCAGCGCATCGGGCTGTCGGCGACGCAGAGGCCGCTCGAAGAGGTGGCGCACTTTCTGGGTGGAATGGCGGCGCAGGGCGGAAGCGCCTGCGGTACCCGGCGATGATCTTCGCGCGGAGATGGAGGAGGAATTCACGGAGCAGAGTCGCCGTCGGTCGCCCAGGACCAGCCGGCGCTTTTCCGGCCAGTGACGATTCTCAACGCGCAGGAGCCGAAGCGGCTTGAACTGAAGATCGAAGTGCCGGTGGAAGACATGGCGCGGCTGGGGCAGGTCGAGGAGTTGCCCAGCGGCGCGGCATCGCAGGGACCAAAGCGTACTTCGATCTGGAGCGCAATTCATCCGCGGCTGCTTGAGATTATCCGGACGCGGCAATCTACGCTGATCTTCGTGAACAGCCGCCGCGTCGCGGAGCGGCTGGCGGGCGCGATCAACGAGTTGGCCGGCGAGCCGCTTGCCCGCGCGCATCATGGCTCGCTGGCCGCTTCGCAGCGCAGTGAGATTGAAGAGCTACTGAAGGCGGGCGGCATTCGCGCGCTGGTGGCGACCTCCTCGTTGGAGTTGGGGATCGATATGGGCGCGATCGACCTGGTGATTCAGATTGAAGCGCCTCCTTCGGTGGCCAGCGGTATGCAGCGCATCGGCCGCGCGGGACACAGTGTGGGCGCGGCCAGCGAAGGCATCATCTTTCCCGAAATATCGCGCCGACCTGGTCGCCTGCGCGACCGTGACTCGCGCCATGCACGAGGGACTGGTCGAGTCGACGCGCTACCTGCGCAATCCGCTGGATGTGCTCGCGCAACAGATGGTCGCGATCGTGGCGCAGCCGCCGTTGCTGAGCCGCACGGTCCGAAGAAGGGCGTGCCGCCGCCTCCCGCGCAGATCACAGTGGAAGATCTATATTCGCATCGTGCGCTCGGCCGCGCCGTTCGCCTCGTTGAGCCGCTCGGCATTCGAAGGCGTGCTCGATCTGCTGGCCGGGCGCTACCCATCGGACGAGTTCGCGGAACTTCGACCGAGGATCACCTGGGATCGCGTGAGCAACATGCTGACTCCGCGCGAAGGGGTGAAGATGCTGGCGATTCTGAATGGCGGCACGATCCCGGATCGCGGCCTGTACGGCGTTTTCCTCTCCGGGACCGCCGCAGGGTAAGCCGGTGCGCGTGGGTGAGCTGGATGAGGAGATGGTGTTTGAATGCCACAGCGGCGACACCTTCATCCTGGGCGCCTCCACCTGGCGCATCGATGAGATCACGCACGACCGCGTGCTGGTGAGCCCGGCGCCCGGGGAGCCGGGCAAGATGCCGTTCTGGCACGGCGACCAGGCAGGACGGCCGCTGGAGTTTGGCCGGCGCATTGGCGCGCTGATCCGCGAACTGCGGGAGATGCCGAGGAATGCGGCGCATCAGCCGGCTCACGCGGGAGCACGATCTGGAGACGGTGGCGGCGGAGAACCTGCTGCGATTCCTCGCCGACCAGGAGATTGCAACCACGGCTGTTCCAGATGACCGCACCATCGTGATCGAGCGAGTTCGCGACGAGCTGGGCGACTGGCGCATGTGCGTGCTCACGCCATTTGGCAGCCGCGTTCACGCGCCCTGGGCCATGGCGATCACCGGGCAGGATTCGTGCCGCCGGCGGCCCCGACGTGGAAACCATGTGGGCCGATGATGGGTTCGTGCTCCGCTTTCCCGACAGCGACACGGTGCCCGACTCCGACATCCTGATGCTGGATGCCGAGCGAAGCGATGGAACTGGTGCTGCGGCAGCTTGGATCGACAGCGTTGTTTGCCGCCAAGTTTCGCGAGAGCGCGGCACGAGCGCTGCTGCTGCCCCGCCGCCGCGCGCAGGGCCGCGCACCGCTCTGGCAGCAGCGCAAGCGTGCCTATGATCTGCTGGCTGTGGCTTCCCGGTATCCCAAGTTTCCCGATGCTGCTCGAGGCATATCGCGAGTGCATGCGCGACGTGTTCGACATGCCGGCGTTTCTCGAAATTCTGCGGGCGATCACCGCACGGCAGATCCGGGTGCATGTAGCAGACTCGCGAACTCCGTCTCCGTTTGCGTCCTCCCTGCTCGTTCAGCTACGTGGCGAATTACATCTACGACGGCGACGCACCCCTGGCAGAACGCCGTGCGCAGGCGCTCTCGATCGATCAGGAGCAGTTGCGTGACCTGCTGGGCGATGCCGATCTGCGCGAACTGCTCGATGCGGACGCGATCGCGGAGGTGGAGGAGCAGCTACAGGCGCTTGGCGAGACGCAGCGTGCCCGCTCCGCCGACGGCATGCACGACCTGTTGTTACGATTGGGCGATCTGAACCCGCGAAGAGTTGACGCGCCGCGTTGCTTCTCCGGAGCTTGCTCGAGGCATTGCCTCGTCTGTTGCGCGCGCGGCGGCTGCTGGAGATCAAAGATCGCCGGCGAGAAGCGGCTGATCGCGGTGGAGGATGCAGCCCGATATCGCGATGCGCTGGGCGTTCCTCTTCCGCCGGGACTGCCGACCGCGCTGCTGGCTCCGGTGGCTCAACCGGTGCTGGAACTGGCGCGGCGCTATGCGCGCACGCATGGGCCGTTCACGGTGCAGGAGATTGCCGGCGCGCTTTGGCATGAGTGGGCAGCAGGTGGAGGCTGCGCTGCATGCGCTGCTGCTGGATGAACGCATCGTGGAGGGCGGCTTTCGCCCGGGCGGCGTCCATCGCGAATGGTGCGATGCAGAAGTGCTGCGCCTGATCCGGCGTAAGTCGCTGGCACGGTTACGAAAAGAAGTGGAGCCGGTAGAGCAGCAGATGCTCGCGCGGCTGCAGACGCATTGGCAGGGCGTGTTGCAGCGCCGTCGAGGCCTGGACGCTCTGCTGGACACGATCGAGAATCTGCAGGGCACGCCATTGCCCGCTTCGCTGCTGGAGATCGGCGATTCTGCCGGCGCGACTGGCGAACTATTCGCCAGCCAATCTCGACACCCTGATCGCCGCAGGAGAAGTCGTGTGGTGCGGGCTCGATCCGCTGGGCGAGCATGATGGCCGGGTCACGCTGTATCTGGCAGACAAGCTGGCAAGCCTGCTGCCGCCGGTGCTGCGCCTCGCGGCCGGACGACACTGCCGCATGAGCGACAAGAGCAGGCGCTGCTGGCAGAGCTCTTGCGCGGCGGCGGCGCCAGCTTCTTCTCGCAATTGCACGAGGCAGTGGGCGGCGGATATCCGGGCGAAACCCTGGACGCATTGTGGAGCCTGGTGTGGCGCGGACTGGTCACCAACGATACCTTCCACGCGCTGCGCGCCTATGTTGCCAAGCCGCCGACACGCGCAAGCAAACGCCAACACAATCTGCCGGCCTTCCGTTCGCGTCGAACCACGCCGCCCTCCGCGCAAGGGCGATGGACATTGCTCGCGCCGCAGCGACTTGCGGCCAGCGCTCCGGCATCCGCTCAGGAGCAGACGAACTGGAGCCATGCGATCGCGCTGCAGCTCCTGAACCGCTACGGGGTGCTCACGCGCGAGACGGTGGCGCAGGAGAATCTGCCGGGCGGGTTCAGCGCCGTCTATGACGTGTTGAAGGCGCTGGAAGAGAGCGGCCGGATTCGGCGCGGATACTTTGTCGCGGGCCTGGGTGCAGCGCAGTTTGCATTGCCGGCAGCGGTTGATCTGCTGCGCTCGCTGCGCAACGGGCCGCACGCCGGAGCAGGCCGAGATGGTGGCGCTTGCGGCAACCGATCCCGGCGAACCCTTATGGTGCGGTGCTTGCGCTGGCCGGCAGCAGAGGAAGCCACGGACGAGGGCGAATCGGGGCACACGGTCATTGACGCGCAGCGTGGGCGCTAGGTCTTGCTGCGCAACGGCGAGTTAGTCGCATATCTGCGCCGAAACAATCCGAATCTGCAGGTGTTTCTGCCGGCGGAGGAGCCGGAGCGCTCGAACAGCGCGCCGCGACCTTGCGGTCTTCCTGGCGGAGAGTGGGCAGGAAGAGATGCGGCGGCGCGAGGCGGATCATCGCAGCGGACTGCTGATTGCCTCGATCAACGGGCAGCCTGCGCATCTGCACTGGATGGCGCGCTTCCTGCAGGATGCCGGCTTCCAGGCGGCGCCTCTCGGCTTCAATCTGCGGCGACTGCTGTTGCCGCCCACGCAGGCGCCTTCGCCGCGGAGGTGCAATAAGTGCCTGAGGGAGATACGATTTTCCGGTCTGCTCGCGGACTGGATCCGCGCACTGGCAGGGCAGGTCGTGGTTGCTTTCGAGACAGCGTATGCGCAGCTCGCCTGCGTCCACGACAATGCATCTCTAGTAGGGCGCACGGTGGAGCGAGTGGAGGCGCGGGGCAAGTGGCTGCTGATGTTCTTCTCGCGGCGACCTGATTCTCGTCACCCACATGCTGATGAATGGCACCTGGCACATCTACCGCCGGGGGAGCGGTGGCGGCGGGGCCGCAGCCACATGCGCATCGTGATCAGCAACGGCAGAATTTGAGGCCGTGGCCTTTGACGTGCCGGTGGCGCGATTTCACACCGCACGCACGCTCGAGCGAAACACCGCCATTCCCAAACTCGGGCCCGACCTGCTGGGCGATGAATTTGCCGCGGATGAAGCCGCGGACACGCCTTCGCGCGCGCGGCAGACGAAGAGATTGCCAATGTGCTGCTGGACCAGCGGGTACATGGCCGGCATCGGAAATGTCTTCAAGTCGGAGATCTGCTTTGCCTGCGGCGTTCACCCTTTCAGAAAGGTCGCCGGTCTCAGCGCGAATGAGATCGAATGCCTGCTCGACCGGGCGCGAAAATTTCTTCTCGCCAACGTGACCGAATCTTCTGGCAATGCGATTGTTACGTATACCGGAGGCCGACGCACCACGAGGTCCGCGGACCCTGGCGCAAGGCTCTGGGTGTATGGCCGGCAAGGCAGACCATGCCGCCGCTGCGGAGACAACCATCGTGATGCGAAAGCAGGGGCCGGGCGCGCGCTCGACGTACTGGTGCCCGCAATGCCAGCCGCTGCCGGCACCGGCAACCGAGGATGCCGGGCAGGTTGAGGGATGGTCAGTGCAGGTTCGCCGTAAGAAGATTGGCTGTTCTTAGTTTGATTAATCCGGTGCCTGACTCAGTTGAGTTATTTAGGCAAGCTTAGTCGCGCAAGTTATTGTGGCTGCGGAGCGGGCTGTTCAGCCGGCTGCTTTTTGTCTTCATCGCCTTTTCCCCCGAACAATCTGCCAAAGAAGCCTTTCTTCTTCTTATTCGGCTGAGCGGGTTCCACCGATTGCGCGGTGGTGGCCGCAGGAGCAGGGGGCTGCTGAGGAGTGGGTGGCGGCAACACGTTGCGCGGACCATTGGCCGGCAACTGAGGAGCGGGTCTCTCGCCCAGACCAAACAGCTTCTGAAAGAGATTCCGCTGATCGCCGTTGGCGTGGTCGCAGGTGTCGGTAGGCGCCGTGCCATCCAGGAAAGCGGCAGTATACGTCTGCGGGCAATTGCCATCGGCCAGCAGGTTCGTGACTTTATCCAGGCGCACCTGCGTGATGCCCTGGGGTGGCACAAACTCCTTCGTGTCGGAGTACTGCGGCAGCTGAACGGCGCGCTTCATGAACTCAGCCCAGATGGGAGCGGCCGCTGCCGTGCCCGAGAGCTTGATGTCGGTGTAGTCGTCGTTGCCCACCCAGACGATGCAGATCAGATTGCTGGTGAAACCTGCGAACCATGCGTCGTGCGAAGTGCCGGTCTTGCCGGCCGCCGGAGCCATGAAGCCGCGGCGGCGCACTTCGAAGCCGGTGCCGCTGTTCACCACGCTCTCCATCAGGCTGGTGGTGAGATATGCAACGCGAGGATCGAGAATGGGCTTCGAGTCGGGCGTGTAGTCATTCAACACGTCTCCGTCCGGGCTGCGTACGGAGGCCAGCATCCACGGGTCGATCTTGACTCCTCCGTTGGCGAAGACGGTATACGCCCCTGCCATATCCAGCGGCGTCGCGTCGTAGGCGCCAAGCGCAACCGACGGTGTTCCACGCGCGGATTTGATGCCGGCATCGCGTGCCAGCGACGCCACGTTGTTGAAACCGACCATCTGCGCGAGCGAGATGGTGGCGTTGTTCAGCGAGTACATCAGCGCATAGCGGGCCGTCACTTCGTCGTGATATTCGCTGTGATAGTTACGTGGAGTGTAGTCCTGATCTCCAACCGTGTAGGTGGTCTGCTGGTCGTTGAGAATCGTGGCCGGAGTGAAGATCCCATCCTGGCCCGGCAGCGGCGCTCCAGACAGGCTGGTGTTGAACGCCGAGGCGTACACGAAGGGCTTGAAGATGGAGCCGGTAGGCCGTTTTGCCACGGCGTGATTCAACTGGCTCATCCCATAGTTGCGGCCGCCGACCAGCGCCAGAACCTGGCCGGTGTGCGGATTGAGCGCGATCAGCGCGACCTGCGGATACGTCACCGTGCCGACAGTCGTAACGGTGCCATCTTTGGCTTTGTGGGTGTGGCGCTTGATCACCTGCGCATCCACGATCTTCATGCCAATGTCTACGGCATCCGAGGCAGCCCGCTCCAGATCGGGATCGAGCGAAGTATAGATGCGCAGGCCGCTGTGGTTGTAATCGGTCTCGCCGAGCTTCTGGCGCAGCTGATCGCTGACCAGATCGACGAAGTAGGGCGCTTCACTCGCGTCCGCGCTGGCCGGAGCGAGCTTGAGCGGCGAGGCCTTCGCAGCCTCTGCCTGGTCCTTGGAGATGGCGCCGGTCTCGACCATCGAATCGAGCACCAGGTTGCGGCGCAGAGTGGCCCGCTCCGGATGCCGGTAAGGATTGAGCCGGCTGGGGCTCTGAATCAGGCCGGCGAGCAGCGCACACTCGGGCAGATTCAGCTGGCTCACGTCTCTTGCAGAAGTAAGCCTGGGCCGCTTCACCAAATCCGTTGATCGAAAAGCTGCCGCGCTGTCCAAGCGGGATCTCGTTGGCGTACATCTCGAAGATCTTCTTCTTGGAAAAACGGTGTTCGAGCTGGAAGGTGATGACGATCTCGATGAACTTGCGCTTGAGCTTCTTTTCCGGGCGTGAGAAAGAAGCCACGCGCCAGTTGCATGGTGAGGGTCGAACCACCCTGGCTGCGGCGTCCGGAGCGCAGGTCCGTCAAAACCGCTTCTGCCATGCGGTAATAGTTGACGCCGCCGTGCTCGAAGAAGCGGCGGTCTTCAATGGCCAGCACGGCCGGTACCAGATCGTGAGGCAATTCGTTGTAGGTGATCAGGCGCCGTTTGGTGCGGTCCTTGTCTTCCGAGAGGCCGGTGATGAGAACGGGCTCGAGTTCATACGCGGCAAGCTCCTGGCCGCTATCGCCGGCCAGTTGTGTCACCTTGCCTGCGTTGAAGCTGATGGTCGCGCCATCCTGCGCGTGGTAGGACTGCGGACCGGGATGCACGCTGATCGAGTTCGCGCCGACCGTGTAGGTTCCCATCGGCGAGCTCACGATCGAAGCACCCTCGTGATATCCGGCCTGCATCAGCTCCGCTGCCAGCGAACGCGCGGTCAGCTTCTGCCCGACGCGCACCTCTCGCGGAGCGGCATAAATCTGGGCTGTGCTTTCAAAGAGCGGCTTGCTGAGCCGGTCATCCACAATCTTGGTGTACTTGTTGTAGTAGTAGCCGAAGACGGAGGCGCAGACCAGGAATACGAGAAGGACAAAACCTCCCGTGACAAGCAGAGCGATCTTCGTCCAACTTCTTCGATCCGGCAAATCGCGGTCGCGCTAGTTTAATTTTCACAGCCAAGCTGTTCGTCCATCCTCAACGTTGAATCGGGTTCAGTGTTGCTATTTTCGATGCTGGAAACGACCTGCACGCCTGCGGTTCGCAATCATCTTTGTTGAAGCTGACCGGCTGCCTCTTTCAAAGCAGCAGCAACCTCTCCGACGGCAACGTCCTGACTGCTGGATTTGGCACGAGTGACCAATTCCACCTTGCCTTCGGCGACCTTCTTGCCCACGTTCACGCGATAGGGGATGCCGACCAGATCCGCGTCTTTGAATTTGACTCCGGCACGCTCGTCCCGGTCATCAAACAAGACATCGAATCCAGCAGCTTCCAGATCAGCAGCTATGGTTTCCCCCGCGGCCAGCAACTTCGCATCCGTAGTGTTGGTGACAGTCACCACGACCTCATAGGGAGCAATCGACGGGGGAAGCCAGAACCCGTTCGCGTCATTGCTTTGCTCGATGGAGGCGGTCAGGATTCGCTCAATGCCGATGCCGTAGCTGCCCATGATGGGCGTAACCTCTTTGCCGTTCACGTCCAGAACGCGCGCACCCATGCTTTCGGAGTATTTGTAGCCCGAGCTTGAAGATGTGGCCGATCTCGACCGCCTTCGCCACTTTGAGCGTGCCGGTACAGCCGTCTGTCGGGCATCCCTCGCCCTCAGCGGCACTTCGCACGTCGGCGATGACCGTCGGCTTGAAATCGCGGCCGGGAGTCACATTGCGAAGGTGATACTCCTCTTTGTTCGCTCCAGCTACGAGGTTGGTGCGGCCTTCCAGTGCGGCATCGAGAATCACGGTCACGCCGTCGCCAGCCAATTGTGCTGCCGCGGTTAATCCGATCGGCCCAAGGTATCCGGCTGGCGTCTTGAAGACCTCGGCGATTTCCTGTTCGAGCATGGGCCGTAAATCCCGTCCACCTGGTAATACGCTGGCGAGCTTGGCTTCGTTCACCTGGTGATCGCCGCGAAGGAAGACCACGACCGGAACCAGTTTCGAGGGCTTGCCCTTGCCAGCGAACTCCGCCATGTAGGCCATGGTCTTCATTTGCTGGGCTTGTGCCACCTCGAGGAAGGCCGAAACCTCCTCGATGGTGCGCTGGTTCGGGGTGTGAACCAGTTCGGGCTGGCCGTCGCCGGTTGCGGTAAGTTCCTCGACCGCCGCGAGTTTCGACTTCGCCTTCTCGGTGTTGGCGGCATAACCACAGACTGGGCAGCTGGCGATCAGATCTTCGCCCGCGTCTGTATACACCATGAACTCCTGCGACTGGGTACCGCCCATCGCGCCGGAATCTGCCTCGACGGACACGAACTGCAGCCCGCAGCGAGTGAAGATGCTGCGATACACCTGGTCGTGCAGGTTGAAGCTGGTGTCCAGCCCGGAGGCGTCCATGTCGAACGAATAGCTGTCCTTCATGAGGAACTGGCGAACGCGCAGCAACCCCGACTTGGGCCGGGGCTCATCGCGAAACTTGGTCTGAATCTGGTACCAGATCTGGGGCAACTGCTTGTAGCTGCGCAGCTCCTTACGCGCAATGTCGGTCATGACCTCTTCGTGGGTCATGCCCAGGCAGAGGTCGGCACCCTTGCGGTCCTTGAGCTTGAATAGGTTTTCGCCCATGGCTGTCCAGCGTCCGCTCGCCTCCCACACCTCGCGCGGATTGAGCGCGGGCAGCAGGAATTCCTGGCCGATCCGGTCCATCTCTTCCCGGACGATCGCTATGATCTTGTTGATCGAGCGCTGGCCCAGAGGAAGGTAGGAATAGATGCCGGCTCCAAGTTGCCGGACATAGCCGGCGCGGAGCAGGAATTTGTGGCTGGCGACCTCGGCGTCTGCCGGGGCTTCACGGAGTGTAGGAACAAAGAGCTTCGACCAACGATGCATGCTTCGCTTTCTCGCTGCGGCTCGGTACGTGGCCGCGCTTTCTGGAGGGTGCGCCTGCCGAAAGCTTGTAGGCAGCAAAGCTCTCATTCTAATTGGTAGCACCCCTGCGGGATCGCCGGGGCGGCTCGAAACCGACAGGAAGTGACGGATTCACCGGAATGTAATCTAATCGGGACCTTCTGTTCCTTACACTTACCTCGATATGCAGCAGGATCCCATGACTCTGACGACCACTCCTGGTAAACGGCCGGACGAACGCATTCTCAAGCTGGAAGGACCGCTCACGCTGAGCGCGCTATTTGGCTTTCAGGCCGAACTTCGCAAGGATGCGGCGATCACCATTCTCGACCTCTCCGGCGTGCCCTACATGGACTCGGCGGGAATGGGAGCGATCATCAACTACTACGTGTCCTGCCAGAAGAGCGGGCACACATTGCTGGTGGCGGGCGCCAACTACCGTGTACTGGAGCTGTTCAAGCTGACCAAGGTGGACCAGTTGATCACGCTCGTCGGTAGCGTCGAGGAAGCCGAAGCGCGGTCCTGAGGGGCTGAGCGCGGGCTGTCGAATCGCCCACCATGGCTGCGATTCGACCTGGCCAAGTTCTAGAGGAATGCCGGCCTCGCGCCGATAAGCCAATTGTCACTCTTATCGGAGGAACAATGGCTTTATTCGTGTGGAATTCTTCGTACAGCGTCAACGTAAAGAAATGCGACCTGCAACATCAACGGCTGTTCGAGATCATCGATCAACTGGCCGAGGCTATGCGCGTCGGTAAGGCAAAGGCAGTCATCCAGCCCATTCTGGCGCAGCTCACGCAATACACGCGCAGCCATTTCGCCGACGAAGAACAGTTGATGAAACAGGCCGGATATCCCCTGTTGGCAGCTCATCAGGAGCAGCATCGCCTGTTCATCGCCAAAATGGAGGAGTTCGGGGTGCAGTTTGGAAGAGTCGGGAACGTGAACACAGTCGCCCTCATGGGCACACTGAAGGACTGGCTCACCAATCACATTCTGCGAGTCGACAAGGCTTACGGCAGCCACTTGAACGCGAGCGGGATTCGTTGACGTTCGCGGCGCCCTAAATCAGCTCCGTCTCCCACAGGTCATGAAGGTGAACCACACCGAGCACGGTGCGCGCTGGATCGACCACGACCAGGGATGTGATCTTTCGTTGCTCCATGAGGCTCAGGGCGCGGGCGGCGAACTCGTCGGGAGAAATTGTCAGCGGAGCCGCATTCATGGCTTCCCCGGCGGTGCGGTCGAGCGCCTGGGATCCCTTCTCTGCAGCAGACGCCGCAGGTCGCCGTCGCTGATCAGCCCAATTAGGCGATCGTGGTCGACGACCGTCGTCATGCCCAGGCCCTGGCGGGACATCTCATAGATCACTTCGGCCATGGGAGTGTCGCCGGAGACACGCGGCACTGCTTCGCCGGAGTGCATCAGTTGGCGCACGCGGGCCAGCTTTTTGCCCAATTTGCCGCCGGGATGCAGATCGGCAAAATCCTCTTCGCGGAAGCCTTTGCGCAGCGACACTGCGATGGCGAGCGCATCGCCGAGCGCCAGCATGGCGGTGGTGGAAGCCGTGGGCGCCAGTCCCAGCCCGCACGCTTCCTGCTCCACGCTGCAGTCCAGGGCGATATCGCTGGCCAACGCCAGCGTAGATTTCTGGTCGCAGCAAAAGCTGATCAGCGCGTTGCCAATGCGCTTCAAGTGGCGAGTAGCCGCAGGATCTCGTCGGTTTCTCCGCTGGCCGAGAGTGCGATCACCACGTCGCCGGCGGCGAGTGCGCCCAGGTCGCCATGCAGCGCCTCGGCCGGGTGAAGAAACAATGCGGGTGAGCCCGGTAGAACTGAGGGTAGCGGCGATCTTCTGCGCGATGATGCCGCTCTTGCCCATGCCTGTAACGACCACCCGGCCCCGCGCCTGGCCACACTGCAACACCAGCTCCACGGCGCGCTCGAAATCCGCCGCCATGGGTCCCTCGAGCCGGGCCGCGAGCGCCAGCAACGCCTCCGCTTCAATCCGAACCAGGCGCGCTGGGGTGTGCTCCGTCATGCAGATCCCTTCCATTGGCCACGAAACCTTTGATGGTATCAGAGGGGCTTGTCTATCCCGCCAGCCGCGTCCTTTAGAATGAAGCAGCGGCACTGGCGGCCAGGTTTGCCAATGTCCAGAAAGGCTTGGCTTCTTTGAAACGCAACCAGCTCGTCTTCCTCGGAGTTTTGGCGGCACTTTCGCTCATGATCTGGTCAGGGGTCTATAGCTTTCTCAGCCGCAAACAGGCGGAGGAACGCAGGCTCCGTTCGCAGGCAGTGCTGATTCCTGCCGGGCAGGACGGCTCGCAGCAGCCGGAAGAAACCCAAAACAGCCTGCAAGGCAAGCCCGCGCCCAACTTCACTCTCACCGACCTCCAGGGTCGTAAAGTGTCGCTCTCCGATTACAAGGGCAAAGCCGTGTTGATCAACTTCTGGGCGACGTGGTGCGGTCCCTGCAAAGTGGAGATTCCCTGGTTCACCAAGCTACATGATCAATATGCTTCAAAGGGATTTGAGATTCTCGGCATCTCCAACGACGATCTCGATAAGGACGACAAGCCCAAGCTGATCGAGGAGAAGGCCGCCATCAGCAAATTCACAGAAGACATGCATATGAATTATCCGGTGCTGCTCGATGCGGATTCAATCACTCAGCCGTACGGAGGGGTGGACTCGCTGCCGACTTCGTTTTTTGTGAACCGGCAGGGCGTAGTGGTGGCGCAGACAGTGGGCCTGGTAAGTCGCGATGAGGTCGAAGCGAATATTCAAAAAGCACTCGGCACGGGAGGGCAATAACGATGCTTGGTCTGCTTCGTTTTTCGCGCGTAGGCACTGCGGGCCTGGCTTTCCTGGTGCTTGGGATTGGCGGTTCAGCAGCACAGGAGATTCCCTCGTCCAATAATCAGGCGGTTTCCCGAGTACCGACGACCAACGTTCAATACCTGTTTCCAGAGCAGGTGACGATTGCTGCCAAACAGCCCGCCACCGTGGACCTGCACTTCCGGGTGAAGCAGGGCATGCACATCAACTCACACTCGCCGCACACCAAGACACTGATCCCCACTAACCTGGCCTTGGTCGAGGGTGGCGGGCTCAAGGTGAGCAGCGTGGATTTCCCTCCGGGTTCGGATTTCGCGTTTACGTTCGCTCCCCAGGAAAAGCTGAACATCTATAGCGGGGACTTTGTGTTGCGTGCGCACCTGACGGCACAGGCGGGCGATCATCTGCTGCAGGGAGCACTGCGTTACCAGGCCTGCGACTCGAACTCCTGCTATCCGCCGAAGACCATTCCTGTAGCGGTGGACGTGATCGCGAAATAAGTAAGCCCGGGCTCAGGCCTGTGCGGGAATGGCAATGTCCCTGGCCGCCTGCAGCCGGCGCACTACGCTCTCCTTACCCAACGCGACCATGACGGCGAAGAGGCTGGGCGCGACACCTTGGCCGGTGAGTGCGACGCGAGCGCCATTGATGAGCAGCCCTGCCTTGATTCCCTTCTCTTCGGCGAATGCGCGCAGCACCTGTTCGGTCGAGACCTCGGTAAACTCTTCGTCGGCTCGATAGCGATCCCCCAACTCCACCAGTAAATCGCGCAGGGTGTCATCTTTGAAGAATTTCGTAACCGCAGCAGGATCGAATTCAAACTCGTCGCGAAAGTAGGCGAGAAAGGCCCCGGAGAAGTCCTTCAGATTGCGCGCGCGCGGCTTGAGCAAATCGATGGTCGCCAGAAGCTTTTCGGCGGGCTGGTCGGGCTCGAAGCCAATCTTCGCCCATTCGTCTTCGATCAGCGGCAAAAGCTTTTCGGACGGGTACGCGCGGATGTATTCCGTGTTGAACCAGGCCAGTTTGTCGTTGTCGAAGACGGCGTTGGACTTCGAAATACCGTCGAGGCCGAAGAGGCGAATCATCTCGTCGGAGCCGAAGATCTCGCGGTCCTTGCCCTGGGCATCTTTGCCCGCCGAGCCGGGAGACCATCCCAGCAGCCCGAGGAAGTTGCGGAAGGCTTCCGGCACAATGCCCATTTCCTTGTAGGAAATCACGCTGGTGGCGCCGTGGCGTTTCGAGAGACGGGTCTTGTCCGGTCCGAGAATCAGCGGTACGTGGGCGAAGACCGGCAACTCCGCGCCCGAGCGCCAGGTACTGCAAGACCTGCTTGGGAGTATTCGAGATGTGATCGGCGCCGCGAATGATGTGGGTCAGGCCCATGTCGAGATCGTCGGCGACGACGCTGAGGTGGTAAGTGGGAATGCCATCCGATCGCAGCAGCACGAAATCTTCGAGTTCTTCGTTAGCAAACTCCACGCGGCCAAACACGGCGTCGTCGAACCCCGTCGATCCACCTTCGGGAATGGCAAATCGCAGCGCGGCAGGCTCCCCAGCATCGCGGCGTTGTTGCGCCTCTTCGGGGCTCAACTTGCGGCAGCGGCGGTCGTACATCGGTGGCCGGCCTGCAGCCGTCGCTTCGGCGCGCCGCTGTTCCAATTCTTCTTTGGTGCAGAAGCAGGCATACGCGTGGCCGCTCGCGAGCAACTTGGCAGCCGTCGCAGTGTAAAGATCGAGGCGCTTTGATTGGTAGAACGGCCCCTCGTCCCAGTTCAGGCCGAGCCAGCGCATGCCTTCGAGAATGCCCTCGACCATCTCCTCAGAGGAGCGCTCGAAGTCTGTGTCTTCGATTCGAAGAATGAGCGTGCCGCCAGTATGCCGGGCAAACAGCCAGTTGAACAGGGCGGTACGCGCTCCGCCAACGTGGAGGTAGCCGGTGGGCGAAGGCGCAAATCGAACGCGAGGGGTTTTCTGGGTGTCTGGCATCAGAGTGGGTGTCAACTACTGATGCTAGGCAGCGCCATTTGCCGCGTCAAGTTCGGCGGTCGTCTAGCGAAGAGGCAGGCCCGAAGGCGTCTGGGCCTGGGCCAGCATGGGAATCTGGTCAATCGGCACGACGCGCCATTGCGAGAACGCGACCACGTACAAAATGATGATGTTTGCCAGCGGCACGATCATGAGAAGGGTGAGCCAGGGGCTGAAGCCCGCCTTCTTGAAGATGAACCAGTACGGGATGATCATGACAACGAACATGACCAGACCGAAGATCATGAAGATGCCAAACATCGCGCCCAGTTGGGCGGGATCAAGGTGTTGCGGGTCCATAGAGGTGTCTCCGGGATTTCCCCGCTAGAGTACTGGAGCGATCTCGGCCCGACAAGGGCGGAATTGATGGCACAAACCGGCCGCCAAATGGGTGCCGCGATCGCGCGGGAAACCGACCGGCGGCGTCTTCCGAAGCGTCAATGCAGGCTGCTGAGGAACTGCCAAAACTCCGGATTGACCTGGAACCGCGAGAACGAATCATCCTCTTTGGGATTCGGCAGAGTCTCGCCGGGGAGCATGTTCTGCTTGCGGTCGAATGCCTGCTGCAAGTGAACTCGCGCATCGGTGAGGTTGTCTTCTTCCGCATCCGCGCAGGCGAGATTGTAGTAATACATCGGATACTCCGGATCGCGCTCGATGGCCGCCTGAAAGACGGAGCGCGCCTTCGCAAGATTGCCGGAAGAGCCGTAGGCCATTCCCGTCTCGTCGGCCAGAATGCGCTGCTGCGTCCGGTATCGCGAAGTGCCGGGTGGGAGCAGGGCAAGCGCCTTCTCCAGAATTGGCGCCGCTTCGCGGAAAGAACGATGCCGGTAGAGGATCTCGCCGTAGACCAGCAGGTCGCTGGAGTCAGCGTCGTGTTTCGGGTCTAGAGCAAAGTTGCCGAACAACTGCTGCACTCGGGGATCGTCCGGACCTGCCTTGCCATCGTCGGAGTAGACCTGCAAGTCCGCGCACTCTGCCCCGCTGGCGAGGAAACCTCGCACGATCACCGGCCTTTGACCTGCCTGACCGAGAAAGTTGTAGGTGTCTTCGGCGAGGTCGAGACCATTCGCCTGCTTGGTTTCCGTGCTGTTCACGATGGTCACAGATGGATCGTCGTGCCGCTCTCCGTCCAGAATCAGGTCGCGGCACTTGGCGCTGGTGAAGTCAGACTGCCGCGGATAGCTTCTGAGGAACAGCAGCAGTTCGAGATGCGCGGCGTTGTCTCGAGCCCGCACACCGATCTCCCCGCCATCGGGCCTGGCAGAGGTCTGCACGATTTTGAAGGCTTCCGGGGCGCGAACGCTGGCCTGTCCAGCGAGATTGGGCAAGACGAGCTGGATCGGCTCTTCTTTGGCTTGCCCAAACGCAGCCGTCACGGCGAGGCTCAGAATTCCCACACAGGTGGCTCTACGATGCATACTCTCTGGGCCTATCTGGGGGGCAGGGGCGTATAGCTGGCCGGGGTCATGTAGACGTCAGGCCGCCGGCGCCAATCGGAAAACGCGACCACATAGAGGATCAGGATGTTGACCAGCGGCACGACCATGAGGAACGCAAGCCAGGGCGTGAATCCGGCCTTCTTGTAAATGACCCAGAACGGCACAATCATAAGCCCGGCAGCTATAAAAATCGCGAACGGCAGAATCCTCGAAGCCAGGTGAATCACGTGCAGTGTTGCAGCATCCATGCGTTTTGCCTCTCCATCCTGCGCTTGAGCTTAGCCAATTTGTGCGAGGGGAGCAAACCAGTAAAGTTGCAGTGACAAGCAGCATTCGCGTACGAATAGCCAAGGTCGGCAGCGCTATCGTAGATCCGCAAATGCTTGCGTGTTGCAAAGGCGCCGGTACAAGTTGGGAGCAAGTCATGCGATTCGACATCATCACGATCTTTCCCGGCCTGTTCGCCGGATTCTTCGAACATGGAATCGTGAAGCGCGCGGTCGCGTCCGGTCGGCTTGCAATTCAAACGCACGACCTGCGCGACTATACCCACGATCGTCATCGCACGGTCGACGATCGGCCATTCGGCGGCGGCGAAGGCATGGTTTTGAAGCCGGAACCACTCACCGAAGCCATCGAGGCAATCGGGATCACTGCCAAATCGGAGCGTGATCTCGAGCGTGAATCCGTGATTTTGCTCTCCGCCCAGGGTGCGCGATTTGAGCAATCGATGGCTCGCGATCTGGCCAGGCTGGACCGGATTGTGCTGGTCTGCGGGCGCTATGAGGGCGTGGATGAGCGGGTCAATGCGCTCCATGCCGACCGCGAACTCTCCATCGGCGACTACGTGTTATCGGGAGGAGAACTGGCTGCGGCCGTGGTGCTCGATGCAACCATGCGGCTGATTCCGGGCGTGCTGGGGAACGAGGCTTCGAGCGAATTCGAGAGCTTTGGCAGGACCGATGCAGCACTCGCCCGGGATAACGTCGAGGGCGAGCCACCCAGTTCCACGCACGGTGCCGGCGGACTGCTTGACTACCCTCACTACACGCGGCCGGCGGAGTTTCGCGGGCTGGCGGTGCCGGAGGTATTGTGCGGCGGAAACCATGACCAGATTCGGAGGTGGCGACGTGAGCAGGCCCTGGCGAAGACGCTGCGAAACCGGCCGGATTTGCTGCGGGATGCCGATCTCAGTACCGAGGATCGCGAGTACCTGAAGGGCTTACTGCTGATTCAGGAGCAAACTGGCCGCGGCGGGATCTAGAGGAGTTCTCGGCAGCGTCCATCAAACCAGGTGTGTTGCACCCTGCAAGCTGCCGATTCTGCATCTTATCTCGAAGGAGATAAAGGAAATGCGCAGATCCAACCTCATGAGCCTGGCTGTATGCGGGATGATCGTTATCGCGACGGGCTGTAAGTCCAACACCGTCGACAAAGACAGTTTCAAATCGGCTTTGAACAACTACTACAGCAGCCGGCACGACTGTGTCTGGACCGCTCCGGTGAAGTTCCCTGCGCAGGCGGATGCGTCGAACGATGACCAGACCAAGGGATTTGACGCGTTAACCGATGCCGGGTTGCTGACGCGCAAGGCCGAAGAGAAAAAGCGCTTCCTGATTGGATCGAAGCAGGTGACGGACTACGATGTCTCCGACAAGGGCCGCGCGGCGTGGACGGTGGACCAGTCCCAACCTGGCTACGGGAATTTCTGCTTCGGCCATCGCGAAGTGACGAGCATCGACACGGTAACGCCCAGCGGCAACCAGGATGGGACGCAATTCAACGTCACCTACCACTACGGCCTGACCGGGGTGCCGGACTGGGCCAGTTCTGCTGAGATGAAAACCGCTTTTCCGAAGATCGCTGCGGACACCTCGGCCCAGCAAACCGCGACGGCCAACCTGGTCAAAGGTACGGATGGCTGGCAGGTGGGAAGCGTCAATCCTGCGGCCGATAACTCCGCAGTTCCGCAATAAAGGTGTTCGGATAAGCACTCCTCTCAGATGGCGGGTTGGCCCTGCCATCTGAGAGTGGAATGAAGCGATCAGTGACGATCGTCGTGATCGCGATGTTCGCCCCGGTCGCGATCTTCATGGTGGTCGCCGTGATCCTCGCGATCCCAGTGGCCTTCGTGCATGCGCCAGCCTTGCTGGTAATGATCGTAATGGGGATGGCTCCAGTACGCTCCGGCATACGGTGGACGATTCCATCTGCCGGGGACCCAAACGTAGCGACCGTCGTTGACGCCCCAATAACCATCGATCCACGCGTAGCCTTCGCCCGGGATGGGTGGCCGCCGTTCGTAGCGTAAGGGAGGCGGGGTTCTACCAATGTAGATGCCGATCTGGCTAAAGCCCGGGACCGTGAGGGTTGCAGCGATGAGTGCCGCCGGTAACCATTTCAATTTCATCGTGACTCCGTTCTGAGTACCATTTGTGAGATGCCGGCGTGGTAGGGACCTGTCGCGCTATTTGGGACACGGGACCAACGCAAGAGACTCGGTCGACGGGAGGGCCGTTTGGTGCCCTTTGAGGTTGGAAGGGTATTCTCTGCGCTTGGTGGAGACGGCCGGCGGGATTCGGCCCACCCGGGGGTGCGTAAGCGAAGGTCGCGTGGCAGATGCCTCGTTTTCATGTAAACTAAGAGTTCTGAATCAATCGCTAGGAACGAACCATGTCTATTCATCCAGTAATGCAACGACTTGCCGATAAGTTGAGCCGTACCGATCTGCCGAAGTTCGCTCCGGGAGACACGGTTCGGGTGCAGGTCAAGATCAAAGAAGGCGATAAAGAACGCCTGCAGGCTTTTGAAGGAATCGTGATCGGCCTGAAAAGCGGCCCCCAAGGCAGCTTTACCGTCCGCAAGATGAGCTTTGGCCAGGGCGTCGAGCGCATTTTCCCGTTCAATTCGAAGGTAGTGGACAAGGTCGAGAAGATTCGTTCGGCCCGTGTTCGTCGCGCTAAGCTCTTCTATCTGCGGGGACTTCGTGGCAAGGCCGCACGGTTGAAGGAAGTCGAGCGCAGCTAGCTAACCAGCAGCAACCCAATGATTTTGAAACGCCTCGGGACACAGGTTCCGAGGCGTTTCCGCGTGCGCTCCGAAAGAGACACCCTCGCTAGTGGGAATCGAGGGCCGTCCTCCCTAAGGCACGCTTTTGGGCTTTGTTGGGGCCTCAGGCAACAGCCCTGAGGGCTCGTGTCATGAGCAGCAGGTCGGACCACAGCAGGGAGCCGTTGCTGAGGCCGGCGGCTTGACAGCGTAGACCTTTACGCTCGCCGCTGCCGCATTCACATCGTGGGTGGCGAGCAGGGTCGTCAGCTCCTCGTGAAGCGACGCAGCCGGAGTGCAGCAGGCCTCACCAATCTGGGCGAAAGGACCATTCTGCTCCATACTCGGCGAGCAGCAGCCCGCCTGGTTCTCAACCTTGGCGTACGCATTCAGGTCGGCCCCGCTATCGACCACCTCGACATGTTCGAAACCCGCCGCCATCAATCCTGCTCGATAGTCGTCGATCCGAATCGCTCCAGCGATGCAGCCAACGTAGGCCGCCATGCTTTTGGCCAGCGCCTCTGGCAGTTCCTGCTTGAGGGCGATGTCGCTGATCGCAACGCGTCCTCCAGGTTTGAGCACCCGCGCCATTTCGCGGAACACAGCGGGCTTGTCGGGCGCGAGATTGAGCACGCAATTGGAGATGATGCAGTCGACAGAAGCATCAGGCAGCGGGATCGCATCGATCGTCGACTGCAGGAACTCGACGTTGGTGTATCCGCCGGCCGCGGCGTTCGCACGCGCCCGCTCGATCATGGCGGGAGTCATGTCGACGCCAATCGCACGCCCCTCGGGACCGACCATCCGGGAGGCCAAAAAGACGTCGAGCCCGCCACCCGAGCCAAGATCCAGAACCACCTCTCCGCGCCGGAGGTGGGCGGTAGCGGTGGGATTGCCGCAGGACAAACCCATGTTTGCCTCAGCGGGAATGGAGGTGAGTTCCTCCGGGGTGTAACCGAAAGCCTCGGCCACAGCCTTGACTCCCGCGTCGTCGGTCGAGAGAGAACTCTCGGCAACTGCTCCGTATTTGGATTTCACTGATTCCAGAATCTGCTCGGCCATCTCAACCTCTTCGCAACAACATATTTGCTAAAGCGACTATATGAGGTTGCGGACATATTCGTCAAGGCGTATAAATAATTATGGCGACAAAGACCTCTCCGTTCAACATGGAACGCTTCTTCCAGGCCCTGGGTGACAACACGCGCCTGCGGCTGTTGAACCTGATGCGGGACCAGGAGATCTGCGTGTGCTACTTCGTGGAAATTCTGGAGCAGGGCCAGCCCAAGATATCGCGGCACCTTGCGTATTTGCGCCGTGCCGGCATGGTCGAAGCTCGCCGGGAAGGTAAGTGGATGCATTACCGGATCGTGACGCCGCGAAACGCAGGGGCCGCGCAGGTGCTACGTCAGACGCTTGCATGGCTCAAGGAAGAAAAGCCAATGCAGGCTGACTTCGCGCGGCTTTCCAAGGCGTGTTGCAGGCCGGCAAAGTTCGTAGGCTTGCAGGGAGCGCCTCTGCCGAGTGCCGTCCACTCCACTGATGCGCCGCAGGCATAGTGATCTTCAGCGGACATGTTCGCCGGGCCCTCGCGCGCTCTCCACGCCGCTGAGACCTAGGTGAACATCTGTGGCACGACCCGACTCTGTACTAAGTCTGGTGATACAGCCTGTACCGCTCCTTATCGATGGCGGGAAACGGCTTCATCTGTAACTTCCCTTGAGATGTTTCAATTTGCCATTCATTCGAAGAGCCAATTTGACGTGCTTCGAGTAGTTGGCGCTGTGTCAGGCTGGGCGACTCCGCACCCGAGCCGGGATGGATGGCAAACAAGGCGACAGGCCCGCGCAACAGTGCCACGAGGTTTCTGTGCTGCGCATCCAGGGGAGCCAGGCGGAGAGGCATATCGATGGAGAATTCAACCCGGTCGCCGTCTTTCCACTCCCGCTCCAGTTCGGCCCACGTTCCGGGAACGATTGAAACGCCCGAGGGCTTGCCATTGATCCGCACCGCAGTTTGTTTCCCAGCCCAGGCGGGCACCCGGAGCGCAAGGGTGAATCGCTCGGCTCGATCCATCTTGATCTGAAGCGTGCTCTCGCCCACCCCAGGATAGTTCGTCTCCTGGGTCAATGCGACCCGCGCACTTCCCTGCCGCCACGACACCCGCGATGGAATATAAAGATTGACATAAACACCGCGGGGACTACGCAAGTAAGAACTGATGCCGTAGTCTGCCGTGAGTTGCGGAAAGGTTCCGGAGCAGCATGGCCACTTCTGTTCGTAATCCACCTTGGCAGCCTCCATGTTGTAGTCGGAGTAATAGAAGCTGATGCCATCCGGGCGAATCGGACGCGCTCCAAGAATCGTGTTGTAGAGAACCGCTTCCATGCTGTCGCCATAGCGTGCTCTCGCCGGTGGCGCGCATCAGGTATCTTGCGATTTTGAAGTGGCCGTAGGCGCCGCATGGTGTCTCGAAGCTACTGTGCGAGGTGTGAAGCGTCTTCGCGATTTCATCGGTGCCGGGTTGCCGAAAGCTCTCATCCGGCCCCCAACCGCCGGTGGCGAAGCTCTGCTCGAGGACGAAACGGAATCCGTTGCGCGCTGCGGCCAAGTGCTTCTCACTGCCGTCGGTAAGATAGGCCTGCATAGCAGAACTCAGAGCATTCACATGGCTGTAAGCGTGTAGGCCGGGCAGCACGTTTCGATTTTCGGCGAGAGGACCGAAGTAGGTGTCGTCCTGAAGAAAGCGTTGGGCCAATGCGCGGAAGCGCGGACCGGCGCCCCGCTGATATCCAAGATAGAAGTTTTCAGGAAGCGTATACGTCTCATCCCAGGTAAACGCGATGTTCTTATGCGGACGAGCCATCATCTCTTCGCGGTCCAGCGCCTTTGGAGGCAGCCATGGCAGCACCGCCTCGGTGGCCTTGCGCAGCACAGCCAGAGCGGTAGGGTCCTGTGCAAACTGGTGCGCGTCGATCAGTCCGCAGTTCGTCTTATCGAAGGTGTAGGCCGGGAGGCAGTAGCCGTCATAGAACCTGGACGTGATGGTCGGCGCGAAGCCGCGCACCAATGCCTGAACCTTCTGCTGCGTAGCCTTATCGCCAGTGACGGCTAGGCGCGCGCAAGGCCGGAGAGATATTGACCGAAGCTATGACCGGGAATATATCCCGTCATGTTTTTGGGCGGATCGAATTCGCTGGACGGCGAATACCAGCCGCCCATGTCTTCTCCCGGTGCAGGCTGGCCGGCGAGCTGCCGAAAAGGCTTGAGCAGACTGTCATTGTTCAGGTGGAGGAAGAGTGCGACGTTCTGGTGAAACTGCTCGAGCATCGGCCCGTCGAGCAGCTGCACCTCCGCATATTCAAATTGGCTGAGCCGGGTTGCTCCTGAAGACGCAGCTTCGCCCTTCATAGCCGAGAGTGATCCGCTCTTTAACACCGCTGCTCCGGCAGCAAAGGCGGCGCTTGATTTCAGAAACTCTCGCCGGTTATCGTTACCCATTCCAGTTCCTCGTAAGCAGTTCGATTGCCGCCTTTGCCCGCCTCACTCTGGCCTGGTGCCCGCAAGACTAACCTGAACTTCTGAGCCATCGTACGTCAGTTCACGATCGACGCGCGCGGACACGCCTGGGCCTGCGCCGTGGTCTTGCCTCACAATGACAATCCGGAACCGGCGCTCTTTCACCATCTGCGAGAAAGAGCCGGCCCTCGCTCCAATCGTAAGCTTGCCGGCATGATCGTCCCAGCGGATTGGGATCAGAGAATGCTCGCCTTTCTCATAATCGTAGCTGTCGCCGGAGTCTTCGTAGAGATCGAACTTGCCATCGGCGCCGGGATAGATGCGCAGCTCGATGGGACCGGCAGGATCTTCGTCGGCGTATTCGATTTCGGGCCCAAGCGGAAGAATCGAACCCGCGCGCACAAAAAGAGGCATGCGATCGAGCGGCGCGTCCGCTTCGATTTCCTTGCCGCCCTGCGATACGGCGCCAGACCAGAAGTCGTACCAGGCAGGAGCGCAGGAAGATACAACTCGCGGTGCGTGGCGTCTTGTTTCAACACGGGATTGACGAGGAGGGCGGGGCCGAACATGAACTGGTCGCCGATATTCCATGTCTTCGGTCGGTGCGCCAGTCCATCACCAGCGGGCGCTGGATGGTGTAGTCCTCGCTCGTCACCTTCCAGGCCAGCGAGTAGATGTAAGGCATCAGGCGGTAGCGCAGCTTGTCATAGCTGAACAGGATGGGTTCGACCTTGTCGAAGGTCCAGATCTCGTTGTGGGGCCGATGGCCGTGGGTGCGGAAGATAGGACAGAAGGTGCCGAACTCAAACCAGCGCGCATAGAGCTCCTGATAAGCGGATCGGTGAGTGGCGTCCTCGTGAGGCGGCCAGTATCCGCCGATGTCGGTGGTCCAATAGGGGTAACCGGAGAGAGCGAAGTTCAAGCCGGCCGGCACCTGGTGCTCAAGTCCCCAATAGGTGCTGTACACATCGCCGGACCAGACCGTGGCGCCCACGCGCTGCTGGCCGAGAAACGCGGATCGCGTGAGCAGGAAGACGCGCTTGCGTCCGTGGTCTGCCTTCCAATGGTCCTGAACGCCAACGTGTGTAAGCAGCGGAAAGACGTTGGTGTATTCCGCGCCGTTGCCGATGGCGAGCTGCTTGTTGCGCAGGATGGCATCGCCGAAGTGCGGCCAGTATTCCTCAGGCTCCGCGCTGTCGAGCCAGAATGCGTCCCATCCCTGTGCAAGCAGCTTGCCGGCAAGCTGCTTCCAATAGATAGTCGCGGGCCGCGGGATTGGTGGCGTCGTACACATGAGCCTCGGGCACGTCAGAAGGTGCTTCGCGATCGAGAACCTTGTAAGTTTTCGACTGCGGGATCGAAGAGGCCCCAGACCGAGATCATGGCGTGGACGTTCTCGTTGTGCAGCGCCTCGAGATCCTTCGGCACATCGTGGTAGTTCGCGTTGAAGACCGGATCGCCTTCCGTCTTCCACCAGAACCAGTCCTGCACCATCGCGTCCAGCGGAATATGTTCCTCGCGGTAACGGTCGGCGATCCGCTGAATCTCGTCGAGCGAAACGTAGCGGTCCTTCGACTGAAAATAGCCGTAGGCCCACTTCGGCAGCATGGGCGTGTGGCCGGTCATGGTCCGGTACTCGATGGATGAGCGGCGTCCATCTCCGGGCCGTAGAGGAAGTAGTAGTCGACGGATTTGCCGGCAATCGAAGCTGAACGACGAGCTCGAGCGGAAAACGATTGTCGACGTAGGTCAGAGCGGCGTGTTCCACATCAGCGCTAGCCCTTGCTCGAAACCAGGAAGCGGAATCGCAACATCGGTATTGTTCTGCGCCAGTTCAACGGTTGCTCCGCGATAGTTGAACATTCCGTTCTGGTGCTGGCCCAGCCCGTAAGACCCTCGGTCGTATCGGGAGAAAACCGATCGGTGACGCGGAAAGTGTGGTCTCCATTCCACTCGACCGGCTCGTAGGTGCGCGGCTCGCTATCGCCCTCACGCAACAGACTCTCGCCGGACGAGCGGGAGTACGTCAGATTGCCTCGTTTGAGAGAAAACGCCACCTTCAGCTGCGAGGTGGTGAGCGTTACCTCGTCCTGAGTCCGAGCGAACTGAAAGGTTGCGCCCGGGCAGGATTGCTGCGCGTCCAGCATCCATGGCTTCGGATCGCTGTTGACGGTCGTACTGGCGGGCGCGGCAACGACGTGGATCACCGAGTCTCCGCAGACCGAGACGGCGAGATGTTCCTCACCGATGGACGCCCGGAAGCCGTCTTCGCTCTGGGCTACCGAGATCACCGGCTGACCAGGTGTGAGCTGCGCGGACATCTGCGGTACAGCCACCAGCGCGCCAACCAGAGAGACGAAGGGAATGAGAGAAAAACAGGTTAGAGTTCGCACGCGCCGTCCGCTTTTAGAGATTGAGTTTCACTTGGTCGAGCTTCATAGAGTTCGTATCCAATCCGGTTTGAAAAATGCAGAGGTGAATCAGCGATGACAGGTTAGCTGCCGTCGAGCCATGCTGTCTACCGCTGCTTCGGCTGAGGGAGTCGATGCAGCCGGGCGTTAAGATGCAATGTAAGAACGCTGCATGAATTCAGCTCGCCATGGCATCGTATGGAATGAGGGGTTCTAGAATGCCTCAAAGACCTACGCTGATGACAGCCAGAAAAGGAAAGCTATGCCGATCCCGAATTACAGCGTGCTGAAAGGAAAGCCAACTGCAGGCAAGGTGGTGAAGGGGAAAGGAACGCATTACCAGATCACCGTGCAGGCAAACGGAGGACCGTTCACGGTAGCGGTGAACATCGAGTCTACGGATGGCTCCGAAGTTCTATACGAGATCGACCACATGTTTACGCCGCCGGAGGTCGATGCGCTCGGCGCTCTTGTGCCGGGAATCACTCCTCTCACCAGCGCACCAGGAGGCCTGGCACTCGACTTTGTGCGCGAACAGGTAAACGGGCACCCGCTTGTCACCAAAGCCGAATTGACTCTGCTGCCGGTGATGAGTGGTGTTGCTGGTGCGACGAAGACTAAGGCACCTCCGCTTGATTCCAGAACTCTGCGCGCGCATGCACTTTCGAACGCGATCACGACGCTCATCGCGAAGGCAATCGCAGACGGAAATACGACACATCTATGCCTTTGGGAGTTCTTATGCGGATGCAGGCCGAGTCGACGGCATTCACAACATTCACATGAACCAGGGGAATCCAAACCCGGGCAGCTTCGCCGCAGACAATGGAATCTGGCAGGATGGTGCGATGTTCCTTCAGATGCCCACGTTGAATGCCTACCCACCTGGGTCGCCGTCTTCATAGCCTTTCAGACGGAGTCGTGGAATACGGATGATCAAGGGAACCCGGTGTAACCCGGCCCTGGGCCGATTGCCGCCTAACGAATGCGCTCCTTTGCGTTCACCGGCTGCGTCTGCTGCATGTACTCGATGAGTCCAAGCAGCGCTCCCCAATGATAGAAGCGGTCGCTGTTCGCCACGTCATCGCCACTTCCTGAGAGGGCATTGTAGTTTTCGTGCACGTGACCCTTGGTGCTCCATTCGGGCTGAAACACTTCGAACGATTTCTGCGCAAACTCTTGCGTCACTTTCGCCTGGTCGTAATTGCGCAGCCCGAGATAGACGAGATAGTTCATTGGGCCCCAGATCCTTCCGCGCCAGTAATCCTGATCTTTGAAGGCCGGATCATTGCGGGCGATGGAGGGCAGGATCCACTTACCCCAGAACTCTTGCGGGTTGAGCAGATGCTCCTTGATCATGCGATCGGCCTGCTGCGGTGATGCAGCTTTCGCCAGCAGCGGATAGAAGTTCGTCGGCGAGAGCCGCGTGTTGAATTTGCCGGAATGCAGATCCTTGTTGAGAAATATACCGGCATCTTCGCTCCACAGCGTGGCGAGCTTCGTCGCGATAGCGAGCGCTGCGATCTCTCAGCTCTTTCGCCTCGGCCGTTTTCTGCAGCACCTCAGCCATGTCGGCCAATGCGTCGCAGTCCGCGATATACATGCTCATCAGTCCGACGTCGGCATACTCAAGTACGTGCGTTTTTGAGTTATACGTCGAATCGTCGTACATGGGGCTGTTATCCAGTCCCGATTCGAGAATGGCGCCCTGGCGAGTGCCGCCAGTGTGGTCGTCGAGATTCGGCGGCTGGTTCTGCCCGTCACTGCCCCACGTCATGTAACCGTCGATATCGCGATGCTCGGCCCACCAGCGGTTCCAGAGCAGAAGTGGCGCGAAGGTGTCCTGAAGCAGCCAGCGATCATGAAATTTCCGATACAGCCCAAGCACGGTGATCGCGCCGACAGGAGGCTCGGAACGATCGGAACTCTTCCAGCCTCCGGCCCTCGCATAGTTGGGAACAAACCCAGCCGCAGTCTCTTCGCGAAGAGTCTCGATCGCGTCGGCGTAGGCCAGATCTCGATCGCCGATGGCCGCGAGCGACGCAGCAAAAAAGGTGTCCCAATCGAAGATGACGTACCCGCCCCAAGCGACACTCCACACTCTGCTGACGGGAGAAACCACCCGGCCCTTTTCAGGCTCGTAGATCGTGTCCCATCCCAGTGTGGTCTGGATCGCATCGGCAGTGGGAGCGCTCTTACCGGCGGACTGGACCGTGCTGTTCGTAGGCCTGGCGTTGCCGATCTACGATGCTCTGGATCTCTGCGATGGTGCGCGACTTGCCCGTGCTTATTCCGACTGGCTCGCTTAGATCAGCAGCGAAGTACGGTCCCTCGACCGGAACGCTGATGGCTTTGCGCTCGCTGCGACTCGGCGTGGTCCCGGCTATTCGCATCGCAGGTGCAATAGATCCGGACTATGCCAAATGGGCTGTGCGCCTCGATCGCAGTCGGGGTCTTCTCCGATCGTCCCGGCCGATCCCAAAGGTAGTTCACCGAGAAGATGAGCGTCGGCGGCAGATTCGGCTGCGGCTGCGAAGGCAAACGCGTCGCCAGAATGACGATCTCCTTACCTTCATGCGCACTTTGGATTCGCATCGAGTGGTTCTTCCAGGAGAGCCGGAGATCGGTGTAGCTTCCGTCCCAGGAATGCGGCCCGGGAAAGACTTCCTCCGCCTCGGGCGTTCGCCTGCCAATTAAGGCATCCGATAAGAATGCGTCACCCCATGCCGTAGTGTTCTGTTTCACCCCGATGTGAATCGCAAGCCCGTCGGGCAAACGCACCTGGGTCGTTACGCTGTGAACGTCCCAGGTATTCCAGCCCTGCGCCAGGCGGGCCTGCACCGCCTCGTACTCAGAGGAGCGTTGAGCCGGCGTTCCATTGGGCGCGCTGAGCCTTGAGGGCGGCGCCGACGATGGAGTGGCAGGTGCTGGAGACACAGGGGAGCGGATTGAGCCTGAGCCGATGAAACTTACGCCGGCAAGCGCCATCCCGAACAGCAGGACATTCCCAAAGCTTCGCATCCACCCTTTATACATATCTGCCGAGGTCTGCTGTACGCGCAGCCTGCACAGCAGCGGGCAGCGAAAGCCGCTGTGTCGGTGCGCGGCAGATGGATTGACTGTCGTCCCAGGGAAAGAGGCTTGCTTCGATCAGCCGGGAATCAGGCCGGAAGAGATTGCCGGACCTGGGTCATTGCTTTTGCCGGAGTAGTGATGGCCCGATCGCGCCTGGATACGAGAACTTCCGTGATGGCTGTAAGCAGCACAGTCGAAGGCTCGCTCTTCGAGACCAGGCGATCAAACAATGCGGACTCTTCCTCGGGAATGGAGATGCAGCCCGAGAGGAGCAGCAGGGGAATGGTCTTGTCGATCTTCCGCATACGAGCAGCCACATCATTGCCATTCATCGCGGGCATGGAGTAGTCAAGTACGACCGCATCTGCGATGCCGCTGGTGAAGATTTTCAAGCCAGTGGCAGGTTCACAGGAAGTCAGCACCACGAAGCCAAATGCCTCGAGCAGCATGCGCCTCGCCAGGAGCTGATTAAGATCATCGTCGATGCAGAGCAGAATCTGCCGACCCGACGCAGGTCTATCAGTACATGGCCGGCCTCTTGTTCTCCGCGCCGCTCTGGGGCGCCGCGGGTAATCTGGCAACTTTGATCAGCAGGTTGCCGATATCGCCGAGCAAATGATCATCCTTGCCCATAGCAGCATCAAGCGAGTAAGTGTACTGGTCTGCAGCCTCTTCAAGGATAGTAAGAACGGGAACTCGGGAGCTGAGTCATCCGAATCGATTTTGTCACGACACGCAACTTCTTGCGAAGATAGCGAATGACTCAGAATGACGAGATCGAAATTCTCCCGTTGCGAACGTGGACAGGGCTTGAGTAGTCGAAGTCGGCCGAATGAACCAGACATCCGACCGCACGCAGGATGAGCGCCTTGGCTTCTATAATTCTGGCATCTTTGCCAACGATCAAAACGACTTTGAGGAGCATGGCTCCTCCTCTCATCTCCGCAAGCGGGCACAGCTTTGCGAAGGAGTGGTCAACGGCACGTTGTGGCTTGAGTCACAAGTCCGGCGAATCTCACTGGTTAGCTCGTGAACGAGTGAGACTAAAGTAACCTAATTCGTGCGTGCAGTCTGTCGCTTGTCGAACACTAACTCGATATTCTTTGTTAATTACGCCTGTTCCTTGTATCCCCCTTACCGATCCAGAGTATTATCCATTGCAGATCGAGATACGCGAGCTAGCGATCCACTTAGTCGGAGGAGTTAGCTCTAGCGCATTCCGGTGAGCGCCTCCGTCCCCAGGACGCTAAGGGAGCCACCAATGAAAACGTCAGTAACTCATGCTGCTTTCAATAATCGAGTCTTAGCCTCGCTGTCCCCATCTGATATCCAGCGTGTTAGTCCATTTCTACTGCCGGTCTTCTTTCACAACTGGCCAGACGCTACACGACCCGCAGCACATGGTTGAGAATGTCTACTTCCTTGAAGAGGGTCTCTGCTCTATCGTTGTGGACCTGGAGAACGGTGGATGCGTAGAAGTCGGGCTGGTCGGCCGCGACGGATTTGTCGGCGTACCCGGATACCTGGGTTCCGGCCGCACAACCGTTCGAAGCTGGATCCAGATCGCCGGATCGGGGTTTAGCATGCACGCGAAAATCCTTCGCGAACTGTGCGGCGAGTTCGCCCGATCTCAGGTTCAGCATGCAACGATGCATTGAAGCGTACCTGGCGCAGACAACCCAGATCGCAGCATGCAATCGGGTGCATCAGCTGGAACATCGTCTTGCTCGATGGCTGCTGATGTGCCACGAGAGAGTGCAGCAAGAGAACCTGGCGCTTACCCATGAACTCCTGGCGACCATGCTGGGGACGCGCCGGACAACTGTCTCTGTGGCAGCAGGCTTACTTCAGTCTTCCGGGCTCATTCATTACTCTCGTGGACATGTGCGGATCACGAATCCCAAAGGGTTGGAAGAGGCGGCGTGTGAGTGTTACTCGGTCATGCATGAGAAATATGTTCAACTCGGTCTGCTGTAACTCGGCTTTGCCGTCAGCAGGTGAGTCGCGAGAAGCCACTGAACAGGCGCGGGCCGCTCGGCTAAGCTTTTAGTGGACGGCCCACGCAAGATGGCATCGACCTGCCGCACCCCGATTTACAAAACACCAACGCCAAAGAAGCAACCAGGCAGGCTTGCGCGCGTTTCGCGACGAGCTTCGGCTTCCAGCCAAATTCAACTTCACTCAAAGGTTTATAGTTTGTCCTCAGATCCTTTCGGAGCTGTCAGATTCCGATCGGATCCTGAGGAGGCTGTCTGCATGGCTGGAGGTTTGGCCCGTTGGAACGCAGTCGTTGGGGTGCTGTTTTTTTCAATGTGTGTGCAGGGAACTTTGTTCGCTGCCCCGAAGGCTACCGGAGCGCTGGGCATATTCGAGGGTCAATCAGATGTGGGGACAGTAACTCCCAAAGGCAGTGCCGCCTTTCGCGAGACGGACCAGAGTTACACCGTGAAGGCGGCAGGCGCGAACTTGTGGTCGACCATCGATGGCTTTCACTTTGTGTGGAAGAAAGCGACGGGAGATGTAGCGCTGACCGCGAATATCGGCTTCCCGGATACTGCAGGAGAGCACAGTCCACACCGCAAGGCCGTGCTGATGCTGCGGCAGAGTCTTGCGCCGGATGCGGCGTATGTGGATGCTGCCCAGCATGGATCAGGCATGACGGCGCTGCAGTATCGCCGGAGCAGCGGTGCTACCACTCAGGATATTGAACTCAACATCGCCGCCCCGAGCCGCCTGAAGCTTGAAAAAATTGGTGACGTGATCACGATGTATCTCAGCACGGGCCAGGAGCCGCTCCATCAGGTCGGAGCCTCCATTCAGTTACACCTGGCTGAGCCGTTTTATATTGGCCTGGGCGTATGCTCGCATGACCCGCAGAAGGTAGAGACGGCCGTCTTCTCGCATGTCTCTCTTGAGCCGCCGGTGATGTCTCCCTCTGCCAAACTTGTGCTTCACAGTACGCTTCAGACCATTGGGATCGAGGAGAATTTTCGCCGCGCTACCGTGGTGTTTACCGGGCCAAGCCACTTTGAGGCACCCAACTGGTCCAGAGATGGCAATGCCCTCTACTTCGATGGTGATGGAAAAATACTGAAGGTCTCGGCCACCGGCGGAACACCGGAGCCGCTTAACATAGGAGACGCCACCCGCTGCAATGGCAGCCATGGCCTCTCGCCCGACGGCAAGTGGCTGGCAATCACCTGCAGCATGCCGGGCAAACCGGAGTCTCGCGTGTATATCGTTCCAAGCGAGGGAGGAACTCCGAGGCTGGTCACCGAGCATCCGAATTCCTATTGGCATAGCTGGTCACCCGACGGCAAGACCATCGCCTTCACGCGCCCCGACCGCGGTTCCGGCAACATTTTTGCCATTCCAGCCGAGGGCGGCGATGAGATAGCGCTGACCACGGGAAGCGGCATCAGCGACGACCCCGATTACTCGCCCGATGGTAAATACATCTACTTCAACAGCGATCGCGGCGGCACCATGCAGATATGGAGAATGCATGCAGACGGCAGCGCACCCGAGCAGATGACGAACGACGACTTAGTCAACTGGACACCGCACGTATCGCCGGACGGAGAGTCGATGGTCTTCTTGAGTTACGAAAAGGGAGTAACTGGACACCCGTCGAATAAAGCACATTGCGTTGCGGATCATGTCGTTGAAGGATCGGAAGGTGAGAGTGTTAGTCAATCTCATCGGCGGGTCGGGGACGATGAACGTTCCCTCCTGGGCGCCTGACAGTAAGCATTTAGCCTTCGTGAGCTACCAGATGTTGCCGGAGGGCACGGAAGGTTCCTATAAGTAACAGCGCTTGATCTCTAACGCCAACAGCGTGTGGCGTCGGAATTCTAATCAGAGGAGAGAACGAAGGACTGAAGCCAGACCTCATCCACGATGCCTTCATCGACATCGACGGTCGCGGCTCCAGTGGCGCGCAGGTCCCGGTCGGCCTGGTGAAGCCGGTTGCGGGAGATCACCGGCGCGAGATGAAATTGCAGATCCTCCCAGTTGCAGGCATTCGAGGGCGGCAAAGCGACCGTCCCTTTCGCGTCAGTGTATGCGATCCGGAGCAGTTCCTGGTTGCGGAACTTGCCAGCTGGCCGCATCGCGACGTGTGATCGAGAGTTTGCCCATGACCGGATGATACCGCGTGCCGCTGACCCTTCCGTGCAGGCCATGTTTCCTCACGATCGCTCCCGCGCATCCGCAAGCGCAAGAGCAGGAGGAGCACGAGGTCCTGTATAACTTCAGGTGTAGCTTGCAAACTGCAGCGGCATATTTCCTGGTGTAAAGGCGATATGTGGCGATGCATTATCTTCTGTTCTACGAAGTAGCCGACGATTATCTCTCCCGGCGCGCGGAGTTTCGAGAGGATCACCTGGCAAGGGCGTGGGCCTCGTCCGATCGAGGCGAACTGGTATTAGGCGGCGCGCTGGCCAACCCATCCGACCTTGCGATTCTCTCTGTTCCGGTGCGACTCTCCCGCAATCCCGGAGGAGTTTGCGAAGGCTGATCCGTACGTCAACAACGGGCTGGTTAAGCGCTGGTACGTTCGTGAGTGGACGACTGTGGCCGGCAAAGATGCCGCGCGCCCCGTACGAACCGGTCAATGAGGTTGACGCGGACAATCTGGCAGATCGCGATTGTAACTCGATCCAAAAAGCGAAGGGACGATGCCTCTTTCGAGAGATCGCCCCTTACACTTTCCGAGTTTTCAGAAGATTTGGTTCGGCTACCAGCTACAACTTCTGTGGACAGGAACTAGGAAGTCCGTTCGAGCTCAGCCCGAGTTTCCCTCACTCTCCCGTCATCACATCCGTTATCCGAGTTTTCTCGCTGCCATTCGCGAGTCTCGTTACCGACACTCTTGAAGGCCATAGTCTACTCTCTCCTTCTGGAAGATTTCTCTCCCGTTGCTTACTAGGATTAGGCGCAAAAGGCGCGAGTTGTCTGGGGATTGAAGGGTTTTCCGTGTGGAAGAGCGATGGTGGCGACGATGCGCGCGACACTTCACATGCTCGGCTTGTCTGCGCCTTTTCGCATCGCTTCGCGGAGGGTCTGCCGTCCGGCTGGCACTAACAGCATGTGTTTCCGGCTATGGTGAATCAGGGGGCACAATGCAGCTAAAGTTGTATTCCACGGTAACGTTACTAGCCCTACGCTGCTTGCAGTAAGGAGCGTCTATGAAACGCACTGCTTCACTGCAACTTTTTCTAACTGCCTGGATCTTGTTCGCGGTCGTCGGAATTCAATACTCGATCGATCATCAGAAGAGAGCCGCGTTGTCTACTCAAAACCAGGTCCAGATCGCGGCATCCGCGAAACTGGATGACGGCATCGACACCTACGGCTCGCTGGACCGCGAGAGCCGGGTCCTCGGCGGCGTGGCACTGGTTGGAAGCGCCTTTCTGGTCGCCTCGCTTGTGATGTATCGCAGAAAGATCGTCGCGGCGAAGGCGCCTGCGATTGTTCTCGGAAGAGCCGCATAAGAGCAATCAGAATCTGACTCGCCCGGCCCTTCTTTTTGACCCATGACTATCTGACATGGTCTGGGACTAACTGATATGGTCTGGGCCGATCCTGATGACGGAAACGGCGAAGCGCCCCTCCGCGAAGAAGCGTGCTTCCAGAGGCACTCCTGTTCCTGCTGTGTCCGGTCCCGCCCGGGGTCAGACGTTTGTCTGCCTCCTCGCTAGAAACCTTCGCGCAGGGCCCTTGCTTCGGACTTTGCCGAGTTCGTACGTCCTTCCGATTCGACCTTCCGCAGTGTTGAAATACCTGATGCCGCGAGTCGCGGCTCCAAAGCGAGATGACAGTCCGTTCACAGAGATCATTGAGCGTGGTTTTAGCGAAACCTTAGCCGTCGCAACCGCATCCTTTTCGCGTCGCCCAGCCCATTTTACGGTTGCACCCCACTGCTTGAGCCATGACGGCCGCGAACGCTGGCGACGAGTGCCGCGACCGGAGAATGGCAGAGTCTTTCCAACTAACGTTCCTGTACTATTGGGAAACTCAGGACCCGGAAGGTGAAGCGAGAATTCATGAGTTCATTCAGACAAATCATCAAGAGCAATGAGCCGGCGATCTCTGTCCGGCTGGCAGGCGGAAATCGCAGGCACCACCCGTCGCAGCGATCTGATGGGGGCCACGGAATTTAAAGAGCAGGTCTCGGAACTGCTGCACCTTATTACGGAAGCACCGGAATCCAACGACGTGCTATCCGACGGGTTTGCGCCTCTGAGGGAATTCCTGCAAGAGGCCGCAAAATCCCGGATGGACCAGGGTTTCACCGCAGCCGAAATAGCCCTGTTTGTGCTGTCGATCAAGCAGCCGATCTTCAACGTGCTGCGAGAGGCATACAAGTCGAATCCGCTCGACCTGGTGGGAGAGATACTCAATCTCGGAAACCTGCTCGACAAGCTGGCGATGGTCACCGTCGATGCGGCCATGGGGTTCCGCGAGATGACCATCGCCCGGCAGCAAGAGGAGATGCTGGAACTCTCTACTCCAGTCGTAAAGCTTTGGGATGGAATTCTCGCTCTGCCTCTGATCGGCACGCTCGACAGCGCGCGCACCCAGGTGGTGATGGAATCGCTGCTCTCCGCCATCATCGAAACGAACAGCCAGGTTGCCATCATCGACATCACTGGCGTACCGACGGTCGATACGCTGGTCGCGCAGCACCTGATCAAGACCATTACGGCCGCTCGCCTGATGGGAGCGGACTGCTACCTGAGCGGCATCCGTCCGGCCATCGCGCAAACCATTGTGCACCTCGGGATTGATCTGATCGACGTGCAGACCAAGGCGAAACTTTCCGACGCCTTCGCACTTGCTCTTCACCGGATGGGTAAAGCCGTCGTCACTCTCAAGCCCGGAATCATCTCCGCTGGTGTGGCCAAGCCGAGGGAACTCTAGACCATGGAGCGGATACCAATCCTTAAGATGGGCGACTTTCTCCTGGTCACAATTCAGGTTGATATGCATGATCAGCTCGCCATGACCCTGCAGGAGGATCTGACCGACCAGATTGCCAAGCATGCCTCAAAAGGAGTACTGATCGACATCTCTTCGCTGGAGATCGTCGATTCCTTCATCGGTCGCATGCTGGCCAATATCGCGGCCATGTCCAGAGTTCTGGACGCACAGACGGTGCTGACCGGAATGCAGCCCGCGGTGGCCATCACCCTCGTCGAGTTAGGCATGTCTCTTCCAGGAATCAAGACCGCCCTGAACGTGGAGCGAGGCATGGAGTTACTGAAACAGCACATGGATTTAGGCACGGAGTTACAAGAGGCTGATGGCTCTGAACAATGAGACCTTCCCCATCGCGAGCGCGGACGACGTGGTGCGTGTGAGGCAAATCGTTCGCGGCCTGGCCACCGAGCTCAAATTCAGCCTGGTAGACCAGACGAAGCTGGTGACGGCCACCAGCGAACTTGCGCGCAATACGCTGGAGCATGGTGGAGGCGGAACCATGCGGGCCGAAGTACTACAGGTGACTGCCAGAAGAGGGATCCGGCTCACCTTTCACGACGATGGTCCTGGCATTCCAAATCTCGAGCTGGCGCTTCGGGATGGATATAGCACGGGCGACGGCATGGGGCTCGGCCTGAGCGGCAGCAAGCGGCTAGTAAACGAATTCGATATCAAGAGCGAAGTGGGGCGGGGCACGACCGTCACCATCACCCGCTGGAAATGACAGCCGTGCAGCAAACTCATAGATCCGTGGCAGTCACCGATCGCAGTTCGGTCGGCGAGGCGAGGCGTGCGGCCATCACGGCCGCGCAGGCCATCGGCTTTGACCAGCACAGGCGCAGCGACATCGGCATCGTCGCCACAGAAGCGGCCAACAACATTCTGTTGCACGGCGGAGGCGGGGAACTGCTGGTCTGCGGCATCGCGGAGGAGGAGAGGGCGTGGCTCGACTTGATCGCCGTCGATTCCGGTCAAGGCATCCGGGATATCGCCCACGCCTTTGAAGATGGAGTCTCTACCATTGGTACTGCGGGCCACGGTCTGGGAGCCATGCAACGGCTATCGGACTCCCTCTCGCTTTACTCCATTCCCGATCGGGGAACGGTGCTCTGCTGTCGCTTCAGTCCCCGCCAATCCGCCGCAACGGCCAGTATTGGCATACTGAGCATTCCGTTTAGAGGTGAGGTCGAGTGCGGAGATGCTTTCTTGGCCTTGCCGGGAACCTTTCGATCCCTCTACATGGTAGTTGACGGCCTGGGACACGGGCCGCTCGCAGCGGAGGCCGCTCGCGAGGCGGTGAAGGCGGTTCGAGTTTCGTCACAGGCGAGCCTGACCGAGATTATGGGCACGACGCACGACGCCCTGCGGAAGACGCGGGGAGCGGCCATGTCGATCAGTATCGTCGACCACGAGCGGTCCGTTGTGACGTACGCCGGCGTCGGCAACATCAGTGCCTCTGTGGCCAATAGAACGGCCACCCGTAGCATGATTTCGCAGAACGGGACTCTGGGCGCCGTACTACCCAGAATCCAGGAGTATACGTATCCTGTAGAAGACGGCGCCCTGCTGCTGATGTTCTCTGACGGGCTCCTTTCCAAATGCAGCTTTGGCGGCTATCCGGGCATTCGGAATCGCCCCCCGGCGCTGATTGCCGGCTTGCTGTATCGGGACTTCAGTCGGAAGCGGGACGATGCTACTGTATTGCTGGCCTCGATCGAAGGTGCCCGACAGTGACCACTCCACTGCATACTCTGAGACTGGTAACGGAACGAGACGTGGTCAGTGCACGTCAGCGGGCAAGGACGATTGCGAACGCGTTGGGTTTCGACCACCACGACCAGATCCGCATCGCGACGGCCGTCTCGGAAATTGCAAGGAACGCTTTCCGCTATGCGCAGGGAGGCGCAGTTTCGTTTTCCGTCGAACCGGCAGAGCGCATGCTTCGCATCTCGGTCGTCGATGAAGGCAAAGGAATTCCACATCTCGATAAGGTGCTGGGCGGTTCCTACCGCTCGACGACCGGCATGGGACGCGGCATTCTCGGCACTCACCGGCTGATGGACGACTTCTCCATCAAGACGGGGGACAGCGGTACGTCTGTCCAATTTGGCAAACAATTGCCGCCGCATGCTCCTCCGCTTGTCGGCACCACACTGGCACGGCTCTCCAGTGAACTGGCCAAGCTGCACCCCGCCACCCCAATCGACGAATTGCAAATTCAGAATCAAGAATTGCTTAAGACCCTGTATGAGCTGCGCGAGCGAAAGAGCGAGCTGGACCGCATCAACGCAGAGCTTCAAGACACAAATCGGGGAGTGGTTGCACTCTATGCGGAACTCGATGAGCGGGCTGACTATCTGCGGCGTGCCTCGGAGCTCAAGACCAGCTTCCTGTCAAACATGTCCCACGAGTTCCGGACACCGCTGAACTCCATGCTCGCCTTGACCCGCATGCTTCTGGACAGGATGGACGGAGACCTCACTGCGGAGCAGGATCAGCAGATTCGCTTCATTCAGAAATCGGCGCGCGAGCTGACCGACATGGTCGATGACCTGCTGGACCTGGCGAAGGTGGAGGCCGGGCGGCTCGACGTAAACCCCAAAGCTTTTGTCATCGCGGACTTATTCGGGGCGCTGCGCGGCATGCTGAAGCCACTGCTTGCGGAGAGCTCTTTGAACCTGGTCTTCGAGTCCGCCGAGGAACTCCCCGCCCTCTTCACCGACGAGCAGAAGGTCTCGCAGGTGTTGAGAAACTTCATCTCGAACGCCATCAAGTTCACGCCTCGAGGCGAGGTTCGCGTTTACGCCACGACCGATGGCTCCTCGGTTGAATTTTCAGTTACCGACACGGGCATCGGCATCTCAGAAGTCGACCAGAGAATCATTTTTGAGGAATTCGCTCAGGTCGAAAGCGCAATGCAGCGCAAAGTCAAAGGAACCGGGCTGGGTCTTCCGCTCTCTCGCAAGCTGGCCGAATTGCTGGGAGGAAGCGTGGAGGTGAGCAGTTCTGTGGGCCTTGGATCGACGTTTCGGCTCAAAGTTCCATTGGCTTATCCCGGCATCACGCCGCGCGTCCAGGTGGCGCTCCCGGAATTCGATCCCCTTAAGAAGCTGGTCTTAATCGTTGAAGATAATCCTGAAACCGCATTTATCTATTCACGGTACCTGGGCGATGCGCAATTTCAGACGCACACCGTCGCATCCGTGCAGGATGCGAAACATGTCTTCAGTAGAATTCGCCCGTCGGCGGTAATTCTCGACATTCTGCTTCGATCTGAGACCTCGTGGGACTTTCTGCGGGAGCTGAAGGCGGCACCCATCTACCAAAATGTGCCGGTGCTGGTCATCAGCGTCACCGATGACGAACACAAGGTGTTTGGCCTGGGCGCAGATGCCTTCATGGTGAAGCCCTTCTCTCCGGAAAAGATGATCAGCGAGATTGTTCGGCTGACCATTGAAACCTCGCGGCCTCGTGTGTTGATGATCGATGACAGTGAGGTGTCGCGATACCTGTTGCGCGGCATCATTCCAGACACTCAGTTTGAAGTATTCGAAGCCCGGGATGCACGGGAAGGAATGCGCCTGGCGCACGAGTTGCGGCCTGAGATCATCTTTCTCGACTTCTATATGCCCGACCTGAATGGCCTGGAAATCGTACAGGATCTGAGAGCGAGCGCAGTCACTGCAAAAACGCCGATCGTGTTGCACTCTACCAAGACGCTGGACGACGCCGAACTGCATCTTTGCCGAGAGAACTCCGTGGCAATCTTCCCGAAGCAGTCCCTCACGCTTCCGGACTCGGCCCTGCGGCTGAGGGATCTGATCCACACGTTGTCTTCGCACTCACGGGCCGAAAATGGAACCAACGCCTGACGTGCCATACAAGGGACGTATCCTGGTCATTGATGACCAGGATACGACGCGTTATGTATTCCGGCGCTTGCTCACACGCGCAGGATACGTGATCGACGAGGCTCAATCCGGGGCCGAAGGCCTGGAAAAGGCCATGACCGCGCCCGACCTTATCATTGCGGACGTGAATCTGCCGGACATGCTGGGCTACGATGTGTGCCGACGCATCAAGGCCAATCCCCTCACCTCCAGTATCCCGGTGCTGCAGATCTCCGCGTCCTTTCTCTCCAACGAGAGCAAGATTCAGGCGCTCGAGGGCGGAGCCGACTCGTACCTGATTCAACCCGTCGAACCTACCGTGCTCCTCGCTCAAGTCAGCGCGCTGTTGCGGCTGAGAAGGTCTGAGGCCCTCTCGCATATCTCGGCACGCCAGTGGCAAACGACTTTCGACGCACTTAGCGACGGCCTGGCGCTTTGCGATTCGGAAGGAATTCTTGTCCGGGTGAACCGGGCATTTCTTCACCTGCTGGACCTCAATCACTCTCAGGTGGAAGGCAAATCCCTTGCCGATGTATTTCAAGCCAGCTTCGGCGTTCCGATTGCGGATCTTGCGTCGCCGGACCAACTGGGCAAGCCGCGAGAGATGTACCTTGGCAGCAGCTGGTTCCGGGTCCGCTACGATCGCATCCACGGCGACCCGATGCGCGAGGACGGATCGATCCTGCTGATCACCGACATCACGGATCATAAGAAGCTGCAGGAGACGGTGAAGATGAGCGAACGGCTGGCGGCGACCGGACGCCTGGCCCACACCATCGCGCACGAGATCAACAACCCGCTCGAGGCCCTCTCGAACCTCATTTACATCGTGCAGCAGAACACCTCGCTGGACTTGACGACGCAGCTCTATATGCAGCAAGCTGCCTCGGAACTGGATCGCATCAGTCAGATCACCAAACAGGTGCTTGCCTATCACCGGGACTCCAAGCAGCCGATACCTGTACGCGTGGACGATATGATCGACGGCGTTCTGGCTATGTTCCGGGCACGCATTCTGAGCAACCAGGTCAAAGCGGTGAGGCGCATACAATCTTCTCGCCTGGTACTCGTGCACCCGGGAGAGATGAGGCAGGCGTTCGGCAATCTGTTTTCGAATGCACTCGATGCACTCGGCTCCAACGGCGGAACGCTCCTCGTGCATTGCTTCGATGCCGTCGATCAACGCTCGCAGTGCAGAGGGGTGCGAGTGGTGCTCAGCGATACTGGCGCAGGCATTCCGGATTCAGCCATTCCGCACATCTTCGATGCCTTTTACACCACCAAGGAGCTGCAGGGATCGGGCATCGGGCTTTGGCTCACCTCAGAGGTCATTGCCAAGCACCATGGACGCGTCCGGCTGAAAACGCGAACCTCCGGACCCTATCGCGGAACCCTGTTTGAAGTCTTCCTTCCCGAATACGTGGCAAGCTAGCGCATTTCCAGCGCGTCCATCCAGGCAGCTCCCGATCTGCCACTGTGACTGATCTAAATGGGCCACGTGGGTCACCCGAATGGGGAATGTCCCGGGTCTTCCCTGTGGGAGAGAATCCATAGCTATACACCTCCTCTCAGAAACGTCCGAAGGCTGTTCCGTCCGGCGCGTCAGGCCTGGAGCATTGCCGAGGCAAAGGGAAAGCAAGGTGTACAGAACGCGTTCACGGCCATTTGGAAACGGAGTCGGGCATGAGCATCCTCTTGATCGGATTTGGATTCTGGGCACTTGGAATCATTGGTTTAGTCACACTCTCCACCGTCTCCAGCCTCAGCCGGAAACTCCCGAAACAATGCTTTTCCTGCTCAAGGTATGACGAATGCGACCCGACTCTGCTCACCGCCTCTACCTGTGAGTTGATCCAGATTACCGCTCAAAACCAGATGGCCTGATCGGCAGTAACTGCCCCGGTTGGAACTTACCTCCGCCTGCCAGGCTCTGCTCGGCGCAGGAACTGAATTAGCTCCCCGCATCCCTGTAACTTCTTTTGACCATTTCACTCTGGCGGTTGCAAAACACCTCGATGAATGGAAGCCGGGCCAACCAACCCTCCTCTGAATCTATCTACTCTCATGGAGCAAGCAACGGCTTCATGGCAGCGCTGTGCCGCCACGGCAGTAGCTGCGAGCAGGTCAGGCGCAAAAGGGAGATTTCGGAATGGCAGAGCAGGCCGGCTCAAGGGTGCCCGGGCCGAGGTTGGAAAAGAAGAGCATCGACCCCATCGAATGTCCATGGCCTCAGTGGTCACGAGTTAGAACATCACGTCTGGGCACTCGTCCACCACACTCCCCTGTTTTCGATGTGGGACCTGCATGGTGTGTCCAAAAAAGAAATTGCCAAGCGGACCTGGGAGGGGATCAACGAGGACAATCTCTTCGGTCGCGCCTCGCAGCTGGCCTATTCCTTCTTCTCCGCCGTGTTTCCAGCGCTCATCGCCATGTCTTCGTTGATGGGCATGATCGCGAAATCTTCGCGGGACTTGTACATCAACCTGCTGGACCGGATCGGCCACCTCATCCCTCCCACCGCATTTTCGCTGGTGGTAGATACCTTTCGGCAGACGACCAGCGCCAGCACCACCGGCAAGGTCACCCTGGGAGTGCTGGTTGCGCTCTTCTCTGCCAGCGTCGGGATCTCGGCGATCCAGGATACGCTGAACACCGTCTATAAGGTCAAAGAGACGCGGCCGTTCTGGAAGGCTCGGCTCCAGGCCATGGGCTTGACCATCCTGGTCGCCCTCATCATTGTTTTTTCGCTGCTCACATTGCTGGCAGGCGATCTGCTGGCGAAGCACGTCGTTGATCTCTTTCGAGGCGGATACGAGGTTTCCGTCCTGCTGCGGATCGTCGCATGGGTCGTGGCTTCCCTGCTCATGGTGCTGTGTTTTGAGGTCATGTACTACCTTTGCCCGGACGTACCGAATCGCAGATGGCGCTGGTTCACGCCCGGTGGGCTCATCGGACTGCTCGGCTGGGTCTCCGGTTCCATTGCCTTGCGGATCTATCTGCACTACTTCAACAATTACTCGGTTACTTACGGCTCGCTGGGCGCGGTAGTCATCCTGTTGCTGTGGTTCTACATCACCGGGGTCATGATCCTGCTTGGGGGCGAAGTCAACTCAGAGATTGAACGAGCGGTCGCGGAACACCAGTTGAAAACCGGCGCCTGTCCGCTGCCTCCCGAATCCGCGATCAACAAAATCGACCTGAAAAAGTAACTTCGGGCTTCCATGCGGGCCCTCTGCTTCGATCCGGCCTCTATGGCGATCTCGCGGTGCTAGTTACCAGCGGCTAGGGACGGCGCCTAGCGGTGTGATCAGAATCACGGACGCGATCGAGCGCTGCTGTAGACTAGAAGGCGTGCAGACCGGAATCATGCCACGGGTTGTTCTCGCGATTGCGCTGATCGGCGTGATCCTGAGCCCCATCTGCGCGTGCTTCTCCAGCGCACCGGCCGCTCGTTCCGGGTGTTGCGCAGCGGCCACTGGAAACGTTGATAGCCTCGCAGCCCCGTCGTGCTGCCAGTTCGATTCCGCGCCCCAGCCTACCTTGGCGTTCACCGGCACCCAGGCGCATACGCCCTCTCCGCTGGTCCTGAGCGCACTCGTTGGCATTTGACGGCTCCCTCTCCTCTGCGCGACCATCCACCGCTGAGAACATTACGTTCGCGCCGTCTCCGCCGTCGACCATCTCCGTCCTCCGAATCTAGCTCCGCCTCTTCCCTCCTTCTTCGCCGGTCAGCGCATGCGCGTGCCGGAAAGTTTCCATGGTTTTTCGCCAATGGAGTCGAGCGTGAAGCACGTCCCGTTTGTTCTATTTCTATGCTGTTTTGGGATCACAGGCCCTTTAGCCGTGGGCCAGGAAGCGCACGCGCCTGCGCCTGCGCCAGCGTCCAGCCCCGCACTTACGCTCGAAGAGGCACGGCAACTCGCCGACCGCAACAGCCTCGAAATTCGCGCGGAATTGCGGCGTGTGACCATGGCCGAGTCGAAGGTGTCAACCGCCGGCAGTCTGGATGACCCGATGTTCACCTACCGCGATTGGGGAACACCGCTGCGCCAGCCCTGGAACCTCAACCAGGCGCAGAACATGTTTATGGTGCAGCAGACGTTCCCATCCCGCGCCAAGCGGAGCCTGCGAGCCAGCATCGCCGGCACGGAGGTTGAGGCGGAGAAGACCGCGCTGGCCTCGGTGCGGCAGGACGTCTCCGCCCGCGTGCGGAAGGCGTTTGTCGACCTGCTGCGCAACGCCGACGAGATGCAATTGCACGAGAAGCAAGCCTCCCTGCTGCGAGAGGCGCTATCCGCCGCGATGGCGAAGTACACGGTCGGCAAAGTTCCGCAGTCGGATGTGCTGCGGGCACAAATCGTGCTCGCGCGCCTGACGGATCACGCAATTGAATTGGAACAGCAGCGCGACACCGCACGCGCCGAACTGAATACGCTGCTCGGCGCGGACCCCGGGCGCGCGCATCGAGGTTTCCGGCACCTATGGTGGTGCCATCAACCTGCCCTCCACCGCGGACCTGCAGCGAGCCGCGATCGAGCATCGGCCGGAACTGGCCGGACTTCGCTCCCAGGTGACCATTGCGGGCGCGCAAAGCCGCCTGGCTCGGCTCGCGACGAAGCCGGATTACACCGTGGCGGCGGGCTACATGCTGTCGCCCAGCGGCTCTGCCTTTCGCAACGGATACATGGCCGAACTGAGCCTGAATCTGCCCTGGCCAAACCGTCAGAGGCACGACAGTGAAGCGGCGCAGGCGGATGCGCAGACAGAAGTGAGCCGCGCGGAACTGGAAGAGCGGCAGTCCAGAGTCTTCCTCGAAATTCAGCAAGCCGTGGTCAAGGCACGCGCCGCCGAGCGCACCATGAAGCTCTATCGGGACACGCTGACGCCCGAGGCCGAAGCGACCTTCCAGGCCGCGCTCGCTGCCTACCAGAGCGACCGCGGCGACTTTCTCAACTTGATTGACAGCCAGAACATGCTGCTCGACATTCGCAGCTCCTTTTTTAAGGCGGCTGCCGAACTGGACGCTCAATTGGCAGAGCTGGAACGTGCAACCGGTGCGCCGTTGCCGGTTGCACCTGCACCGGCGGAGGACAAGTAGAATGACTCGGAATGAAAAGTTCGTCTTTCTGGCGGGAACCGGCGCGGGCATTCTGATAGCGGTGGTCGGCATCGGCGCATACGCGGTGCACCCCTTGCGCAGCCACGTGGCCGCTGCCAGCGCTCCGGTGGTTGCGCCCGCGCCTGCTCCCAGTGCGACCCAGGGTGCAGACACCCAGCCCGGAGCGCGGGTCGAACTCACGCCCGACGAGATCACCGCGGCAGGCGTTCAGGTCGCGCAGGTGAAGACGGCCAGACTTCAGACCAACATCGATTCGTTTGGCCGAGTGGAGCAGCCCGAGGCACAACTCGCTGCCATCAGCGCCAAGGTCGGGGGCCGGGTCGATAAGCTCTACGTGCAGTACACCGGAGAAAAGGTGAGGCGCGGGCAAGCGATCGCCGAAGTCTACAGTCCCGACGTGGCGAACGCAGCCGCCGAATATCACCTCGCAGCCGAATACCATGACAAGCTGCGCAACTCCGACGACACTGAGGCGCTCGCACAATCGGCTGCGCTGCTGGCCGCCAGCGAGCGCAAGCTGGAGCTATGGGGCGTGTCTGCAAAACAGGTCGATACCGGAAATGCTTCGGGCATCCCTCACGTGACCCTGTATGCTTCCGCGTCCGGCACCGTCGTTGATCGGAAAGTGACCCAGGGGCAATACGTAGCAGCTGGAGATACACTTTTCACGGTCGCAGACCTGAGCCACGTCTGGATCAAGGCCGATGTCTACGAGTCGCAGCTTGCCCAGGTCCATGCCGGACAAGCCGTCGACGTGACCTCGGATGCGATTCCGAACGTCACGATCCACGGGCGCGTGGATTTCATCGAACCCACGGCGAATCCGCTCACCCGGACCGTCCCTGTGCATGTGCATGTTGCCAATCCCGGGCATGCGCCTGGTGCCCGGCATGTTTGTGCGCGCACAGCTACTCAGTTCAGCGCCACAGCAGAGCATCGTCGTCCCCCGGTCTGCCGTTCTCGACACGGGCACGCGCAAGATCGTCTATGTGGCCAAAGGGGAAGGTGCGTTTGAAGCCAGAGAGGTGACGCTCGGCTCGCCCTCTGACGATCTGTTCCCTGTCTCGAGCGGGTTGAAGCCTGGCGACAAGGTGGTGCTCGCCGGGAACTTCCTGATCGATTCGCAAACCCGCCTTAGCTCCGGGATGTCCGGCCTATACGGCGGCTCAAAGGAATTCGCTGCAGACCAGCGCTCCGGGCAGAGAGCGGCAAAGGTACCGTCAGTTACCGGATCGAGCCTGAACCAGCCAAGGGCGGCTCCGATTGCACCATAAAAGCCACCGTGATGGATACACAAGGCAAGCCCGTCACGGATGCCCAAGTCGCCGTGAGCCTGGTGATGCCCGCGATGCCCGCAATGAATATGCCGGAGATGCGGAACTCGTTCGATCTGCGCTGGAATGCCGGCCAGAACGCTTATACCGGGTCGGGCCGTATCCCCATGGCAGGATCCTGGAATGTAACTGTTGTAGCGACGAAACAGGGGCAGACCCTGGCAAACACCCGTGGACACCTGACGGCCAGATAGGAACCTATGATCGACTGGATTCTTAAAGTCTCGTTGAAGAACCGCTGGCTCATCCTCGCCGGGTACGCTGTGCTCGCGCTCTGGGGCTACTGGGCGCTCCTGCATACGCCCATCGATGCCATCCCGGATTTGAGTGAGAACCAGGTCATCGTCTTCACCGACTGGGAGGGCCGCAGCCCGCAGGAAGTGGAAGATCAGATTACCTATCCGCTGACGGTGAATCTGCAGGGACTCTCGGGCGTGCGCAGCGTACGCTCCTCATCTGCATTCGGGTTCTCGATGGTGACGGTGATCTTCGAGGACGACGTCGACGTCTACTTCGCGCGAACCCGCGTGCTCGAGCGGCTCAATCTGGCTTCGGCAGCTATCTACCTGCAGGAGCCACCCCGGTCATGGGACCCGATGCGACGGGTGTAGGCCAGGTCTTCTGGTACACGGTCGAAGGCCCCTACGACAGCGGCACCCTGCATTCCATTCAAGACTGGCTCATCCGCTATCAACTCAACTCCGTTCCCGGAGTGGCCGAGGTCGCGAGCGTCGGCGGCTTTGTACGGGAATATCAGATCGATGTCGATCCACTGAAGCTGCGCGCCTACAACATCGCGCATGAAAGATGTGATCGGCGCGGTGGAGCGAAGCAACAACAACATCGGCGCAAAAGTGGTGGAAGCGAACGACTCAGAATACATGGTGCGCGGTATCGGGCTGCTGCGCGGCATCAGCGACATGGAAGACATCAGCCTGGCCATCTTCGAACGGAACACCGGTGTATCTGCACAATGTTGCGGATGTGCAACTCGGGCCGGCATTCCGGCGTGGCGTGCTCGACAAGAACGGCTCAGAGGCGGTGGGTGGGGTGGTCCTGATCCGCTACGGAGCCAACGCGCAGGAGGTCATTCGCGCGGTGAAGGAGCGGCTGGAGACGATCCGGCCCGCACTTCCCAAGGGCGTGCGCATCGTTCCTTTCTATGATCGCAGCATTCTGATTCACCACGCGGTCGATACGCTACGCCACGCACTGCTGGAAGAGATCCTGCTTGTCACCCTCGCGCACGTAGTGTTCCTGTGGCACTTCCGCAGCATCCTGGTGGTCACGCTTCCGCTTCCACTCGCTGTGCTGGGCTCCTTCCTCTTCATGAAAGGCGCGGGAATTTCTTCGAACATCATGTCTCTCGGAGGCATCGCCATCGCGATCGGCGTGCTGGTGGATGCGGGGATCGTGATGACGGAGAGCGTCATTCGGCAGGCGGAAATCTACGAGAAGGAGCACGGCAACTACCGCGACCACATCGGAGAAATCACGTTGCGGGCGGCGCGGCTGGTGGGCAGGCCAATCTTTTTCGCGATGGTCATCATCATTCTCGCGTTTGTGCCGGTCTTTGCGCTCACCGGCATGGAAGGCAAGATGTTTCATCCGCTCGCCTTCACCAAGACATTCTCCATGATCGGAGCGACGGTTCTCGCCGTCACGCTGGTGCCGGTGCTCTGTACATTTCTTATTCGCGGGAAGCTGCATCGCGAAGAAGACAACCCGGTGATGAAGCTGCTGCGCGCCATCTACCAACCATGCCTGCGATGGGCCTTGCGGCACCGGGCCATCACGATCGCCATTGCGCTGCTGCTCTTTGGAAGCGCAGTGTACACGGCCACCACCATCGGCACTGAATTCATGCCACCACTCGATGAGGAGACGGCGCTCTTCATGCCCATTACCGACCCGCGGATCTCGCTCACCAAGGCGACGGAGATTCTGCGCCAGCAGGATCGCATCCTTTCGGCGGACCCTGCAGTCGAGATGGTGGTTGGCAAAGTCGGCAGAGCCGAGACCGCGACGGATCCCGCTCCGGTGAACATGGCAGAGACCATGGTGGTCTTCAAAGATCGGATCGAATGGCCTCGGGTCTCACCAAGGACGCCATCATGGCCCGACTCGATGACAAGCTGCATATCCCGGGAGTCACCAACATCTGGACCCAGCCCATCCGGAATCGCATCGACATGCTTTCGACCGGCATTCGAACCGAGGTGGGAGTGAAGATCTTCGGTCCCGACACGCGAGTGATCGAACAAAAGTCCGCCGAGATTGCGGACGTGCTGCGCGGTGTTCCCGGCGCTGCCGATCTCTATGCCGAGCGCATCAGCGGAGCTCCTTATCTCGAGATCAAGGTGAATCGGCCCGCCGCTGCACGCTACGGATTGAATGTCGCGGATGTAGAAGATGTGATCGAAACCGCGGTCGGCGGCAAGGCTCTGACCACGACCATCGAAGGGCGGCAGCGCTTCCCCGTGCGAGTTCGCTATGCGCGCGACTTCCGCGACAATCTCTCAACAGATTGGGGAAGTACTGGTGAGCGGAAACAACGGCGTGCAGGTTCCGCTGAGTTCAGTGGCGGATATCCGCATGGTCATGGGCCCGTCGATGATCAGCAGCGAGAACGGCTCAGTTGCGCGGCACCGTGATCATGAATGTCAGAGGGCGAGATGTGGGAAGTTTTGTCGAGAGGCACGCGCAGCCGTGGCGCGTCGGGTGCAGTTACCGGCCGGCTACTTTGTGGAGTGGAGCGGGCAATATGAAAACGAGATTCGTGCCAAGAAGCGCCTTGGAACTCGTGATTCCGCTGGTGCTGGCGATCATCTTCGTGCTGCTCTATTACACCTACCACTCCGCCAAGGAAGCAGCCCACGTGTTGCTCGCGGTCCCGTTCGCGCTCACGGGAGGCGTGTTCCTGGTAAAGCTGCTGGGCTACAACTTCTCGGTCGCGGTATGGGTTGGCTTCATCGCGCTGTTTGGCACCGCGATTCAAACAGGCGTGGTGATGGTGATCTATCTCGAAGAAGCGGTGGCCCGGCAAACAGCCAAGGACGGGCGTCTTACGTTGCAGGGATTGCACTCCGCGGTGATGGAAGGAGCGTTGCTGCGACTGCGGCCGAAGGTGATGACCGTGGCAACTGTGGTTGCGGGATTGCTGCCGTTGCTGTGGTCGACGCGAACCGGAGCTGAATTCATGAAGCCGCTGGCGGCTCCGGTACTTGGCGGGATGATCAGTTCGCTGGTTCACGTGCTGATCGTTACGCCGGTGATCTTCACCTGGATGCGGGAACGGGAGTTGAAGACGTCAGCCAATCCAGACTGCTGTCGAGATCGCCTGATCCGGCCTGACGCGAGACACGAGACGAACACGAGATGCACGAAAGCAATCGGTGCGAGTGTGTCGCCGCAGCGACTTACTTTGCGATTGCCGTGAGGTGCTCCAGTTGCGCGATCTGCCGCTTCACCAGCTCGGCGTTCGATCCCTCCGGCAGGTAGGTGAGGCAATTGCGCAGGTGAGACAGGGCTCCCGGATAATCGCGCTGCATGGTCAGAATCACGCCGAGCAGTTGTTCCGTTCCGGGCACGGTATGCAGCGGATCCATGGATAGCGACTTGAGCGCGCTTGCCTTGGCGGGTTCCGACCTTACCTAGTTGAACCTTGGCCAGCGCGTCGTAGTACAAGAGCTGCGGCGTACCCGACGGAGTGAGCTCAAGGACGCGGCCGTGTATTGTCGAGGACATCTTTCCACTTGGCTTGTTGCGCGGCGATGGCCGCCAGCTGTTCATACGGCGAGACGAAATTTAGCATCCGCAGCCGTGGCTTTCTCAAACGACTGTCTTGGCAGTCTGGGGATTCGAGGCCAGTCTGCAGCTTGCCCAGCTGGTACCACGCTTCAGCGAAACCTGGGTACGCCTCCACCGCCTTTTCCAGCTCACGCTCTGCCTTGTCCGGCTTCTGATCCATCAGGTACGAACGAGCCTTGTCATAGGACTTGAGCGCATTCGGCGGAACAGCCTCTCTCGAACCGCTCAGCGCGGTCCCGGAAGCGCCGGCCTCTCGCCGCAATGTGAGCGAATCGAGTTCGGGATCATCTCTGAAGATTGCGATGCGTGATGGTGGTGGAGCTGGAATTGAAGCCGGCCAGGAAAGCCTGCACGGTGCAGCCTTCGAGATGTGTCTCCATCTGCCGCTTAGTGTCGCCCTGCAGGCTGGGAGCCGCGCCGGGTATCTTATCGAGCCGGATAAGATAGTTACCCTTCGAATCTGTCTGGGTGGTGTAGGAGATAGTTCCACTGCAGGTCATGTAGACAGGCACGGGCTCCCACAGGAAAGGCTCACCTGCAACCGACGATCTTGCCGAACAGCGCACCGCCCGCGCGTCCCTGTGCCTCCATGTCAGACCAATATTCCATAGGGCCGCTGTCTTGAACTGAGCCGGGCCGCGTGGCCGTCGACGTACCGCCACCTTTTGGAATGCCCTGGCCTAAAGCGCGAATGACTCAACACCAGCAGTGCAGAAATGAAAATTAGAAATGACAGCTCTGGATCTCATCGCGGCCTCGCAAATCGCTGCTAACACACCTTCTATTATCCACCTCTTGTAAGGCTCAGGGATAGAATTCTCTGAGTGACTCACGACACACGATAAACGGCGCGGTCCAAGCCGGGAACGGAGAATCGCTGAAGAGGCTCCGAGCCACTCATCGGACCACCCCGGTAAAACCATCGCTACTGCGTCAGGCAATTGAGCTATCCTGAATAGCGATGCGCCGTGTCGTTTTGACGTTTACCCTGTTTGCCACTCTGGCCGCAGCTCAGCGGCAGGACCCTGATCAGCTTCTGAAATCCGCCATCGATGCCCAACAGCAAGGTCACTACGAAGAAGCGGTGCGCGGGTATCGCAAGGTGCTCGAAATTCAGCCCAATACCTTTCTGGCAAAGGTGAATCTGGGCGCTGCGCTGGTCCATCTGGGCCAATACGATGCCGCGATTGCAGGAGTACAAGTCCGCCTTGACGACTGCTCCCCAGAGTCGGCCCGTGCTGTTGAACCTTGCGCTTGCGTATTACAAAAAAGGCGATTTCAAGAACGCGCGCGAGCAGCTGCAGCCGCTGCAGAAATCGCAGCCTAACGACGTACGGACTGCGATCCTGTTAGGTGACAGCGAGCTCAAACTTGGAGATGCAGACTCCGCACTCGCGATGCTGGAACCGCTTGAAACCGCAAACGCGCAGAATCTGGATTTCGAGTATGTGCTGGGCTCAGCCCTGATCAAGGCAGGCCGCCTGCGCGATGGAATTACCCGTGTCGAGAAGGTGGCGATGGCGGGCAAAAGTGCAGACGCTTACATGCTTGCCGGTGTGGCTCTTTCGCAGCTCAATGAGTATGAACGGGCTCGTCACGATCTGGATGAGGCGCTGCAGCTCAATCCAAAACTTCCGGGCATTTATACGCTGGTTGGGACCGCACGCGACAAGACCGGAGATGCCAAAGAAGCGGAGCCTGCGTTCCGAAAAGCTATTGAGCTCAATCCTGACGATTTCGATGCCAATCTCTATCTTGGTGCGATTCTCTATAAGAGGCGCCAGATGGATGAGGCCAAGCAATATCTGGAACATGCGCTGCAACTGAATCCCAGCTCCTCCATGGCTCAGTATGAAAACGCGATGTATAAGAGCACGTCGGGGCAGTACCAGGAAGCGGCGGATCAACTGGAAAAGGTTGTGCGTGAAGACCCGAACTGGCTGGAACCGCACGTCGAACTTGCATCGCTCTACTACAAGTTGCATCGGCCGGCAGATGGCGCGAAGGAGCGAGCGACGGTCGAAAAACTCACCGCGGAACAACAAACCCAAGGGCCCGGCAAGCGATAGGGTCTCTGCTGCGAGCTTCCACTCTGACTTGCTGGCGGGCGCTCGAACGGCTTCGCGCCGAGCAGTATGAGACTACTTTTGCGGCTCGGTAACTTTCAGCACGCGGTCGGCTTCTACTTTTTGCAGAGTTTGAACGGTGCCGGAAGGCCACTGAATTTCGATCGAATCTGCTTGCGTGTCCGCGCCCAGGCCGAAGTGGACTGGGCCATCACTCGAGGACGCATAGCAGACGCTGGTCGTCATGTGATTATATTGCGTGCCTGTCTTAGTTACGAGCTTGATGCGGGCGCCGATGCCATCGCGATTGCTCCGCGTGCCCTGCAATGAGATGTCCAGCCAATGTGCGGATTTGGGGCTTCGGTTCATCCAGATTTCGGCGTCCTGGTCGAGGGCCGTCGCGACCACATCCACGCGCCCGTCGCCATCCAGATCGCCAAATGCGCAGCCGCGGTGTCGCGATGCCGGAGAGGCATTCAGACCGGCCTCCTCAGTCAGAGCAGTCCATTTCCCGCTGGCTCCAGAGTTGCGGAAGACGGTGTTGAATTGATCGATGTTGGTCCCCGGAAGCGGAAGAGAGGCGACATGCCCGCGAGTGACGAACAGATCCTTCCATCCATCGTTGTCGAAGTCGTAGATAGCAACGCCGAAGCCCGACATCTGGTTGCTGGGCACGCGCATTCCGCTCTCGCCGGTAATTTCACGGAACTCGCCTTTCCCGGTGTTCTGGAAGAGCGGAAAAGTCTGGTTATTAAGCGCGACGAAGGCTATGTCGGGATATCCATCATTGTTGAAGTCGCGAAAATCCAATCCCATTCCCGAGATGAAATTGCCGTCTTCCGGCAGCGCGACACCGGCCTCGAAGGCGACCTCCTCGAACTTGTCGCCGAGTGTGATGGAAGAGCGAGTTATAAGAAGCATCGTTGGTGACGAATAGATCGGGACGACCATCCAGGTCGTAGTCCGCCATCCCACGCCCATTCCTTTGCCGACGTGATCGCGAATGCCCCATTCTTTGGAGACATCCTGGAAGGTTCCATCTCCCTTATTCAGGAAGAGCTGGTTAGGCTGCCCCTTGTAGTAGCGCGGATGACAGTAATCGGCCGCTCCTTGCAATGAGCACAGCGGCTGCGACGAGTAGGTCCACTGCATGTAGTTGACGACGAAGAGATCGAGCAGGCCATCGTTGTTCACATCGACCCAGACGGCGGCTTCCGACCACAAGGGTCCGTACTGCGGGTCGACCGACTGATCGAGGCCCGCCTTGGCGGTGACATCGGTGAAGGTGCCGTCCCCGTTGTTGTGGTAAAGGGTGTTGTGGTGAACGCCGGCAACGAACAGGTCGGGATGCCCATCGTTATCGTAATCGCCAACGGCCACCCCAATGTCATAGCCTGTTCCCGCAAGACCAGCAGCGTCGGTTACGTCGGTGAAGACCCCGTTGCCGTCGTTGCGAAAAAGGCGGTTGCGATATTTCGGAGAGTCTTTCTTAAGCGTGGCGATGTTTGCGCCGTTGGTGAAGAAGATGTCCGGACGTCCGTCGCCGTTGTAGTCGAACACGGCACGCCGCCGGCCATACTTTCCGGCGCGTTCTTGCCGGCGTCATGTCGTTCTCAAGATGGAAGGGGATTCTCTTCAGCTCGAAGCGGATGGGGCTTGGCGCCTCTGCGGATTAGAGGAGTTTGGCCGACCATGGCAAAGAGTAGGCAGCAGATTGCAGAACGAAGAAGAGTTGCAGCGAGACATGGTCATAAAGAAAAAGACGGGGGGTGGACTAGCCACCCCCTGTCAGATTGTACCTCGCCGAGAGTCTAGAAGAAGTACTTGATGGCAAACGTCAGCTGGCGCTGGCCAGTGGAGAATGCCGGTTTACCGGTTGTCGATGGGTTGACGTTGGTCGGCGAAAGCGAGTGTATGGCAGCCTGTGCGGTCTGTCCAGCGTTATTCGGATCCGGCTCGGTCTTGTAGCTGACAGCGTCGAAGTTGAGTTGCTGATCGCTGTTGCCCGCCAGACCAAACTGCTTCAAGGGATGATTCAGGAAATTCTGAGCCTGAACGCGGAACTGCACCTTCTGGTTCTCAGTCACCCTGAAATTCTTGAACAACGCCAAGTCGCTATCGAAGTAGCCTGGAACACGGCTGTAAGGCCAGTTGAATGTTCCCTGCTGTCCATATGCGGGTGGCGTAAAGCAGTTCGGGTTGAAGTACTGGCCGCTCTGCAGGTGCTTCCTCAGGGTTGCAGGTCACGACCGGCAGAATCAGGTTGTAGGAAGTTGAGCCGAACCAGGTTCCAGTATTGACTGCAACCGAGCGAAGGCGATTTCCAGCGCTGTCGACGCCTGGCAACGCGATGCTGTAGTCAGGCAAGTCGGGCCACGCTGTCGTCGGAACGCTCAAGCCGCCAGGGTAGGTCGCATTGAGATTTCCGCCCGTTGCAGATTGCAACGGTCCGCCGCCTGGTACGTGGTGTAGCCGGAGAACTGCCATCCGTTCACAGCGCCGGCGAGCAGCGCGTTGCCGTGGATGGGCTTGGGCAGGTTCCAGACGTACGTCAGATTCAGGATGTGAGTGTGATCGTACGCCAGCGGTCCATAGTTGTTCTTCAGGTTGAATGGATCGACCGCAGTGCCGTTTCCTGCACCGTTGCTGGTCTCACCGTCGCGAATACCAAGAACCTTACTGAACGTGTAGTTGGTCACGAAGGTGATGGGGCCGGATTGTTTCTGCCAGGTCACCTGGAGTGAGTTGTAGTTGGCGTAGCTGCCATGGGCCAGCAGATAGACATCGCCATTCTGATAGGCATGGAGCGGACGCCAATCGTTGGAAGTGAATGTCTGGCTGTAGGTCGACTGTGCTTTCTCGCAGTAAATGCTGTAGTTGTTCTTCGGATCGGTGGGGTCGTTCGTTCCGCATGCTGGATTGCCGGGCGAGACGTACTTGCCAAATTGATTGGAAGTCGGGTTGGGATTCGGGAAGTAGATGCTTCCCGCATTAATGTTGTTGAGGTCGTTCAGCTTGCCATTGCCACCATCGATGATCTCGTTCGAGCTCTTGTTGGCGACATAGGAGACTTCGAGGACCGACCGCCATGGCAATGCCTGGCTGATGGTAACATTCCAATCCATCGTGGAAGGAGTGCGATCATCGCCTTTTTGCATGGCGTATACAGTTGCGCCGTTCTGTGACACGGAAGACGGCGGTACCTGATTGTTAGCAACAGCTGCCTGATTCACGTTGGAATAACCCTGGATGCCGTTTGGATAATTGACAGTCCAAGTAAAGGAACCCAACGGGCCGCCGCCAGCTTCGGTCGCGGAGTTGACCGAGACCTGGTAGCGATAGACTGCGAAGCCGCCACGAAGCACGCTCTTGCCGGTGCCGAAGATGTCATAGGCGAATCCAACACGCGGCTCGATAGTAAAAGAGCGGTGAAGACCACCCGGACGTCGGGACGGAGCTGTTCAATTTATGCCAGGTCAGACCAGTGTTGGCCGGGGCCTGCGCAGCAGGAAGATTAACGTAGGTTGAGGGACTCCAGACCTGCAGATCGCTGCCGTACCACTGACCGATATGATCGAGCCGAGCGCCGTAATTCAGGGTGAGCTGCTTGTCAGCTTTCCACGAATCCTGCGCCCAGATGGACCACTGATTCATCTTGACATCCTGGGTCGGAACCGAGCTCGCCTGCTGATAGTTGGCGACCTTACCGAGCAGGAAGTCGGCGACGACGTTGCCGGCGTCCTGGTTGCCCCAGCCGAGGTTGTACGTCCCATTGTTCCGCACTGCTGGACGACTGAATGTTCTCGCTCTGATCCCAATAGAAGCCCGCCTTGAGATGCGTGCGGTCCGAGCACTTTGCTGACGGTGTCATAGAAAGCAGGATCCTTCTTCAAACCGCCGAAGGTCTTGCCGCCGTTGAACGATCCATTGAAGGACTGCTCTGAGATGTTCGGAAAGGCTCCGCCCCAGGGTCCCTCGATGTTCGGAATCTGAGGAGTGGTGTGCCCGAACAGACCAGTGGCTGCGAAACCGATCTTGTTGCGATCGACCGCGGAAGGATTGCTCAGAGTGTTGGGGTTGATGTAGCGAGCCAGGGTGAACACGAATTCGTTGGTGGTGGTCGGGCTGAAGACGTGAGTGAAGTTGCTCATGACTTCGTTCGAAGTTGTGTTGGCCACGACTCCGGAAGGATAGGGCAAGGTCCAGGGAGCCGCCCACCAAATGGACAGTGGGTGCTGGTCCTTTTCGATCTGGCGCGTGTAGGACCCGGTCAGCTTGGTGTTGTCGCTGATCGCATAGTCCACTTTGCCAGTAGCTTCCCAACGATTCTGTGGGCTGGTGTTGATGTACTGGTAGTTGTTCCAGCCATTTGCGGACGAGGGCGAATATTCGGCTTGGGGATAATACCCGGCCTTCAGCAAGTCGCCGACTGCGCCTGGATCGAAGCAACTAGTGGGAATCGAGGTGGAAGTTACGCCCGGGCAATTGATGTTTCCAGTCGCGAGAGTGCTATACGCGTAGCTGTTGCTGCTGCCGATCAGTCCCGAGGGCAGTCGGGAGTTGCTCGAAGTTGCCCGCCAACTGCGCGGTAGTCGGAACGTTGTAGTTGACCGGAGTTCCGGCCGGATGCTGGTTCATGTACTCGTAACCAGCCCAGAAGAAGAGCTTCCGGCGATCCTTGTTGAAGCCGATGAACGGCAGCATAACCGGGCCGCCAACGTTGCCGCCCATGTAGTAGTAGTGTTCGTCCGGGAGAGCCGCTGCCAGCGCATCCTTGCGCGCCTGCGCCGGTGACTCACCCGCGCCGGTCAGCGACGTGACTTGGAAGCGATCTGGCTCTTGGAATACGACTCGATCGAGTTGAATGTGCTATTGCGGGCGTACAGATAGCCTTCGCCGTGGAAGTTCGATCCACCGCTCTTGCTGAACGCCTGGAAGATCACCGGACCCTTGGCATATTCCGCGCCATAGCTGGAGTTCAGAACCTTCACTTCGGCGGTCATGTCCTGGTTGATGTTGGCAATCTGGGTGCCCATGTTGCCGGGATCGATGAGGTTCGCGCCGTCAAGCATGTACGCCATGGCGCCGTTAGGCTGGGTACCGTTGGCGGAGTAGCTGCCCACCGGGCCGCTGTTCGTTCCAACCACCTTGCCGTTGAAGCCAGCGCCGTTCGAACCGGAGACTGCCATGCCGGGCATGATCTTGAGCAGTTCGCCAGCATCGCGGCCACCCAGGACGATGTCCTGGACCATTTGCTGGTTCAGAGTCGTGCTTACTTCCGCTGTGTCGACGGGAACCACCGCATCCGCGCCAGAAACAACCTGCACTTCGGTGGTGTTGGTTCCAATTTTCAGCTTGATGTTGGGCATCGTGCGCGAGTCGCCCTGGCTGATGCTGATGCCGGGCTGCTGCCACGTCGTGAATCCTTCGGCAGAGATCGTTACAGTGTAGGTAGCTGGTTGCAGCGCCGTGAGGCTGAAGTAACCCGATCCGTCAGCAACCGTCGTACGAATATCGCCGCTGGCGTCGTTCTTCGCAATCACTTTTGCCTTGGGAATCACCGCACCCGATTGATCGTAGACGGTGCCGTCCAAGGTTCCTGTGAGCTGCTGTGCTCACGGATACCGCTGTTAAGAGTACCAAGACTGCAAGTGAATAGCAGACTAGGTATCGTGCGTAAGGTTCTCAGCTTCGCAAGACTTCTCGAAGCCGAATGATCGGCTTTGTTCATAGCTTTACGCCCCCCTATCAAGTCGTAACAACTACATAAAATGAGTGCCGCCCTTTTTCTTGGCTTCCAACGCTCCCATCAGGGGCACTTGATACCGTTATCATGAGAGTCGTAGCGTTTGATACGCTTTGCGGAATACGGCTGTCAAGAAAAAAAGGCAGCTAGTAAAACGTTGCAGCTCGTGTTTACCAACTCGCATTTTGTCTCTCCGCAATCTCACAGAATTTCTATGAATTCCTGAATTTATTGTGTTGTTTGACGGCTACGAGACAGAGCCAGATAGCGATCTACACTTATCTTCAAATTGGCTGCTAACTCATAGTTTCGTTGCTTAGTTGCAAGTTCCAAAGCCTGCCGCGCGACGCTCACCGCCTGCTCATTGTCGCCGGATTCAGAGTCCATCGCGGCAAGCATTTCGAGAATGGAAGGGTCTTGCATCTGCGACAGGTCAGCGGCTTCCCGAAATAGGACTCGGGCTTGCCGGTAGTCGCCCTTAGCAGCGTAGATACGACCCAAGTTATAGCGGTAACCGACAGACTGAGGTACGAGGGTAACTGCTTTCTGCAAATGCGCAGCCGCCTCCTCCAGCTTCCCGGCTTTGGCCAGAGCGATGCCGAGCCCGTTGTGTCCATCCCCGGAATCCGGTTGCAGCTCGAGTCCCTGCTGCAGCTGCTCGATGGCTTCCTGCGTGTGTCCGCCCTGTGCGGCGAAGGCGTTCCCAAGGTTCACATGGGCAGCGGCATTGTCGGGATTCAGCTTCAGAGCCATCTCGAACTGTGCGATCGCCTCGATCAGATTTCCCGATTCGGCCAACGCGCTTCCCAGATTGTTGTGAGTTTGTGCACTGTCGGCGTTCAGTTCCAGAGACCTTCGATATTCCGCGATCGCTTCCGCGGTCTTGCCGATCTCCACCATCGCGACGCCCAGGTTGTTATGCGCGCGAGGATCGACGGGATCCATCTCGATAGCCTTCTGCCAGGCGGGAATGGCAGCAACAAACTGCCGCTTCTCCGCGAATTGAACAGCGACATCGAACTGCCGGTAAAACTCCGTGGCCGGCGCGTCGATGCGTTCCAAAGCGTCGGGCCTGATATTCATGAACTCGGGAATGTTGACTGCGCGATTCGCGGCAGTTGCATTCTCGACAAGGATGGCCGGGCTGTCGTTTCCTTCCTCGTCAATGTGAGTCAGGTACATACGGGTGTAGAGCGATGGGCTCTTCGAGGAAAAAACCAACCAGCGGCCATTGGGAGAAAAACTGTGCCACGAGTTCATCACCGGCTGATTGCAACGGAGGGGCCGCGCCGTTCCGCCTGCGAAAGGAACGATGAAGAGCCGGCTATCGGGCCGCATCAGCAGACCGTTCTTGTTCTGCACAAACACAATCCACTTCCCGTCAGGACTTAGCTTGGGGAAGTTATTGCTCATCCCGTTTTCCGAGGCGCCTACGACTCGTTCGGGCGTGCCTCCCTTGCCGTCATTGAAGGGAATGCGGTAGAGGTCGTACTGAATCTGGGTTTCGTTGGGATCGTTGGCATACTGGGCGCGCTTTTGGCCAGGAGCATAAGGATCCTTCGCTTTGGCGCGGGAGTACACCAGCCATTTGCCATCGCGGCTCCAGAAGGCGCCAGTCTGCACATAGTCCGGGTCATCGGCCCCGGGCAGGGTCTGCAGTTTGCCATTCTCCCGGCTATACCAGGCCAGCACGCCACGGGTGGGAAAAAACACCTGGCCAAACCCGTAGTTCTCGTAGAAGCCGTTATACAGCCGGTCCACGACGCGAGCGCCATGGGCGCCGGGAACTCCGATCGAGGTGACCACATACTTTCCGTCCGGCGATATCTGGGACATGAATCCGAATCGCTTGGGAGAGCCGTTCTCGGTGAACGAACTCCAGCGAATCACGTACTCATTGCTGATCGTGCTGACGCGGCGAAGCGGGATCAGTCCATAGAGGCCCTTGTCGTTTTGCGGTCCATCGACATCGATGCCAAGAGTCTTGCCGTCGGCAGAGATGGAGTGGCAATTCGCGCAGGTGGGCAAGCCTTGCATCACTACTTTGCTGGAGGGGCTGGAGACGTTCCGAAGCCGCCATTGAATTTTGGGGAGCACGGAGTCGGGCAAGGGCTTGATCACGCCTCGCTCTCCCTGATCGGCGGGAGGCGGTATGAGCGGAACGTCACGATAGAAGATCGGCGCGCCTACGGGATCCGGCGAAGTCTGAAAGATCACCTGGCCGCGGGAGACGGGGTTGGTGGCGTTCAGGCCGCTGAAGCCGCTGATGCGCAGCGTGGCCGGTCCTCGCAACGAGTGCTTCTTGATGGTGTTCCAGGTCGTAAGGTCAGGCTTCCATGTATGCTCCGCCTGCTCTTCTGGATTCAATGTCGGCGGCACAAACCCGGTGAGGCTCAGATCGAGTTCGCCGACCTGGAGTTTCTCGCCCCTTACCCAGAGTTGAAGGTGCGGGCCGCGGCCCTGGAAGACAACTTCGATTCTCCAGGAAGTCGCGGCGGCAACTGGGTCGCTCCATAGAAAGGTTGGCGGCGCCAGGTCAGCAGGGAAAATCGAGTTTTCGCTTGGATAGTTGACGGTGATGACAGCCGGCCCAGAAGTATCGGCTGCGGATACAGTCGAAATTAGCGATCGCGCCGGCATGCGCACGGCCGCGTTTCCCGAAAGTCCTTGCTGGCTCCCACCCTGGCGTCCGGCCGCGATCAAGATCGTCGCAAGCACGACGAGGGAGCGTTTCATTGCAATCTCCTTTAGCCACATTGAAACCGAACACGCTAGATCACCGCGGCACCGGTCCGGCGTGCGAAGGGTTGTGGATAGATGGAATGACTTTAGGTAGATTGAGCTCTACCCGCTGTGAGCTTCGTCACAGCTCATATACTGAAAGCGGAGCGGCAGCGTGAAGTGCGGGTTGCGGCTAGACAGTGGACGAGTACTGCGATTTTCTCCGGAATAGGTGTTTCGCGTAGTGACAGAGCCTTCAACGCTTGCCATCGGAGTGACCAGGTTGGACACAGGCGCGAGACTCTCCGCAAGGACCGGCGTCAGCCAAGTCAGAGGGGGCAGGATTGGGGTTCGGCTCTTTCTGATGGTGATCTTGCTGCTCCTATCTCGCGCGGCAATCGCCCAGCAGAGCCCATCGAAGTTCGACGACCTGGTGGCCAGCGCGCAGGCTGCGCGAGAGCAGAACCAGATTCCCGTTGCGTTGGATTTATACCGCCAGGCGCTGGAGCTCAATCCAAAGTGGCCCGACGGCTGGTGGTTTCTTGGACTGCTGCAATACGGGACAGACGCTTACGCCGGAGCGCGCGACGCGTTCACCCATTACATCGAGTTGACGCCGACCGCCGCGCCGGCGATCGCGTTGCGAGGGCTTTGCGAATTCGAGCTTGGTGATCACGCGCAGGCACTGGCAGACCTTCAGCGCGGACTATCGATGGGCGCCGCGAATCAACCCCGGAATGCCCAGATCCTGTACTTTCACGAGGCGCAGTTGCTTACAGAGGCAGGGCGCTTCGAAGACGCGCTGGGCGTGTATGCGACGATGGCGCGGCAGTTCGAGCCCAATCCGGAGATGCTCGCTGCGATGGGGCTTGCGGGCCTGCGCAAGCCATTGCTTGCTGCCCAGCTTCCGCCCGATCAGCGGGATCTCTATGTTGCAGCGGGCGGCGCTGCCTATCAATTCATGGCGGGACACGAATCCGAGGCGCAAAGCGAGTTCCAGTCGTTGTTTCAGCGGTTTCCGGCGGCTGCGAACGCCCATCTTCTATACGGCTATTTATTGTTTGCCAAAGATCCAGATCAGGCCGTCGCGCAATTCCAGCAGGAGCTTGCGGTCACTCCCGCAAATGGAACGGCGCATGCGCTGCTGGCGTGGGCCTCCCTGCTCGGGGACGATCCTGATCGAAGCTCTCCCGAACGCCAGGAAGGCCGCGGAAGAAGAACCTGGCGTGGCGACGGCGCAATTGGTATTAGGCCGATCGTTAGTCGAAACCGGGGACGTGCAGGGAGGCATGCCGCACCTCGAAAGAGCGCTGCAGATCGAGCCGGACAACCTGGAGACGCATCTTGCGCTGGTGAAGGCGTACTCCAAAGCGGGCCGCACACAGGAGGCTCAGCGCGAGCGCCTGGAGTGCCTTCAGCGCGCGAGCAGGGAGGCGCCGCAGGTTGCGCAGCCTTAAGTTGTTCCTGCTCGTCCTGGGCTGGTTTGCGGTGGTTCCTGGAGTCGCTCAGGTTCGCCCGGCAGCCAATTCGGCTCCGTGTGGCGGGTGTCACAAAAGCCAGGCTTTGCCCCAGCCGTTCACCCCGATGGCGCACGCCACGGAGCTGCCCGGCTCAAACACGGTCTTGGCGCAGCATCCCAGGCTTGCCGTTCAAAAAGGGGCTTACACCTATACGGTGGAGACGCGCGGCGAGCAGTCCACCTACACCGTTAGCGATGGCACGAGCACGATCTCGCTTCCCATCCAGTGGTCGCTTGGAGCCGGGGCGCAGACCTGGGTTCTGGAGCGCAACGGCAAGTTCTACGAAAGCCTGATGAGTTACTACCCTTCTATCGAATGGACTCGATACGACCACCGGGGACGAAGTGATTGTTCCGAACAGTATCGAGCAAGCCATGGGACGGGAGCTATCGTCGAGTGACACGCGGACCTGCTTCAATTGCCACGCCACCAACGCGGTGCACAAGGGTGCGTTGACTCTCAATACTCTTAAGGCGGGAGTGGCCTGCGAACACTGCCACCAAGGCGCCCTGGAACACATGAGCGATGCTAAACTCGGCAGCTTTGAATCGGCGCCGCCGAGCCTGAAGACCTATTCGTCAGAAGATATGTCCAATTTCTGTGGCCAGTGTCACCGCACGTGGGAGACGGTGGTGAGAAATCGGCTGCGAGGCGAGGCGAATGTGCGATTCCAGCCTTACCGGCTGGCAAACAGTAAGTGCTTCAATGGAGCCGACCCGCGCATCAGTTGTGTTGCTTGTCACGATCCGCATCAGGATGTCGTTCGCGGAGCCGCCGCGTACGATGCGAAGTGCCTGGCGTGCCACGCGACTTCGGTTCATCGGGCCGCTACAGGTTCCACGGAAGCCAAGGCCTGCCCAGTCGCAAAGTCCAATTGCGCCAGCTGCCACATGCCGAAGGTGAATCTCCCCTCCGGTCATCTGCGGTTTACCGATCACCAGATTCGTATCGTGAAGCCGGGAGATCCGTACCCGAACTGACACGTGCGCTCACCGGCACCGGATTGAGTTGCGACTGAATCCAGTTAGCTAGGCTTCCACTTTGTCAGGAAATCGCGCATACGGTCAGCGTTGTAGCCATTACCCTTTTCGAGGTTGTCGGTGTCCTGGGACTGCAGCAGCTTGCCATCCGCATCGAGTACGAACATATGAGGAACGCCCTGAAATTTGGGATACGGCATCAGAAAGGCGCGGTTCCCGTTCTCGGAGCTGACGTTGACCTTCACGGTCACGTAGTTCGCCTGCTTGAGAGCCAGCAGGTCGGGATGGTCCGCATAGAACTGGGGTTACATGCCCGGTTCCAAATCGTCTGTAGTTTTGATCACGCCACGCAATGAGATCTGAAAGAGTTCGGACGTGCCGGGTCGCAGTTCTTCAAAAGGATTGTTGCGATTCCGAACAACAGCACGGGAACTGCTTGCCCGGCCTAATGCCGCTCAAGTATGCTCCGACTCGGAGGAGCCGGCCTGCCGCCGGTTCACGGAGGCAGATCGACAGGATGTCTTTTCGTCCGATGATGCTGAGAATCGGGCTGGTGTTCGCCGCCGCTGCAGGTGCGATCGCAAGGCGCCCACGGTGCATGTACTGGTCCCGGAGTCGCTGCAGGCTGCGATTCACGCCCACCCGGGGGCTGCGGCCTACACTGCGCTGGGGAACTGGTTTGGGGACCACAACCAGTATTCTTGCGCGACAGATGCCTTCCGCTCCGCGCTCAAATACGATCCAAACTCCGCACGCCTGCATTACTTGGTGGGGCTTGGCCTGTTCTCAAACAATCACGCTGACCAAGCGGTTGCTGAACTGCAGAAGGCTATCGAGTTGGAACCCGATGTGCTGAAGCCGCACCTGCTGCTGGGTCAGACTCTCGAGCAACTGAATCGAAATGCAGAGGCCGAGGCGCAGTGGGAAGCAGCCTTGAAAATCGATCCGACGTCCTCAGCGGCGCTCGATGGGGAGAGCAACTCGCTGCTGGCGCAAGGAGATTCCACTGCGGTGATCGGGCTTTTGCGAGGCGTGAAGCTGGATGAGAAGTTAGCGCTCGACCTGGCGGTAGCCTATGGGAATGCCGGCATGTTGGAGGACGCGGGCGCGACCTTGACGACTGCCTTGAAGCAATTTCCCAAGGACATGGAGCTGATCAATGCGCTGGTGACCGTCTACGTGAAGCAGACCCGGTATGTGGACGCGGAGAAGGTGGCTCAAGGCGCAGCCCAAGCGTATCCGAACGATCTGCGTGTGCAGGCTTTGTATCTTCGAGTGCTGGTGCTGAATAACGATTCGAAGACGGCCGAGCCGATCGCGAAGAAACTGTTGGCAGCGGATCCTCACAACTTCGATTTCCTCTTTCTCGGTGGAGTGCTGGAGAACGCCGCCGGCGAATACGACTCCGCGCGCAAGCATCTCGAAGAGGCGATTCAACTGGATCCCAAGCATTACAACTCTCACTACAACCTCGGGCTGGCGTTAGCGAAGTTGAACAATCCACGGGGGGCGAAAGAGCAATTTGAAACGGCTCTCCAACTCGGCGCGTTTGAACCGGAAGTTCGATTCAATCTAGCGAGCGCGCTGCGAGCGTTGGGCGAGACGGATGCTGCCAAAGAGCAACTCGGACTGTATCAGAAGGAACTGAAGGCGAAAAAAGATCGCACCGTCGCCGCGCTGAAATCGGGGCAGGCGGCCAGCGAATACTCTTCCGGCGATCCGCAGAAGGCTGTTGCTCTCTATCGCGAAGCGCTTGACGCAACCCCGCAGGACGCGGTGCTCGCCTACAAACTGGCGCTGGCTTTAGACAAGGTTGGGGACACGGAGGCAGAACGCACCACGCTCGAACAGGCGGTGAAACTGCAGCCGGATCTGGCGCTGGCCCAGGACCAACTGGGCTATCTGGCTTCGCGCAATGGAGACACCGCGGCGGCGGAGGGATACTTCAAGCTGGCCTTGCAGTCGGCGCCCGGGGTATACAAAGGCATGGATCAGCCTGGCGGCCACGCTGGGCATGGAAAGCCGAATCGACGATGCGAAGGCCGCGATCGCCAATGCTCTGCGATTGGAACCCAACAATGCAGAGGCGCAGCAACTGAGCCAGGCACTGGCCAGCGCACAGAACCAGAACTGAGATGCCGTACGGAAGCGCTTGAAAGGTTTCTGCCATGACGACTCGCAAGACCGCAAATTGGACGCGCCGACGGCTTCTGGGAACCGCGGGCGCCGCACTGTTGCCGGCGATCGCTCCGCCCGGTCTTCGAGCCTTGGCTGCAACCGCCCCCACGACTGCTCCGTTCTCGCACTTTGAAGATGTCGCGCAACAGGCGGGTCTCAACCGCATCGTGGTCTATGGGGAAGTCGACAGCTTCACATACATCGTTGAAAGCATGGCTTGCGGCTGCGCATTTCTCGATTACGACAACGACGGTTGGCTGGATATCTTCATGCCCGGCGGGCAGCGGCTCAAGGACACTCCGCCCGATGCGAGCAACCGGTTGTACAAGAACAACCGTGACGGCACCTTTACCGATGTAACCGAAAAGGCCGGGCTGAAGGATACCGGATGGGCGCAGGGCGTTTGCGTGGGCGATTACAACAACGACGGATTCGAGGACATCTTCGTCACGTACTACGGACAGAACAAACTTTATCGTAACAACGGCGATGGCACATTCACTGATGTAACCGCTAAAGCCGGACTGCTGCACCCGACGAGGAGGTTCAGCACCGGCTGTACTTTTGTGGATTACAACCGGGATGGACTCCTGGATCTGTTCGTTTCCAATTATCTTCAGATCGACCTGGAGACCGCGCCCAGGCCGTCGCTTTCCGTGATCAATTGCAACTATGAGGGCGTCCCCGTCAACTGCGGTCCAAACGGGCTGCCGGCAGCGCAGAACTATCTCTATCGTAACAATGGCGATGGCACATTTACGGATGTGTCCAAGGAATCAGGCATTGCCGGGTTTCGCGGCTCATTCGCACTGACCGCGATCGGGATGGATGCCGATGAGGACGGGTGGCCTGACATCTTCGTGGCCTGCGACTCGACGCCTTCGCTGCTGCTTATGAACAACCACGATGGCACCTTTCGCGAAGAAGGATTGACACGCGGAGTCGCCCTGAGCGGCGAAGGAGTACAGCTAGGCGGGATGGGTGTGGGCGTGGGTGACTATAACCTCGACGGGCATACCGACCTGGTGAAAACCCACTTTCAGAATCAGGCGACGGGTTTGTACCGCAACGATGGACAAGGCAACTTCGAAGACGTGACGGTGCCGGGTGGCTTGAACAAGGAGACTCGATACATCAGCTTCGGCGCGGTGATGAGCGACTTTGACAACGACGGCTATCCAGACATTCTGGTCACGACCGGAACGGTCTATCCGGAGCTGGACCACGTCTCTCCGAAATTCCCGGCACGGAGCCCACGCATCCTGTTTCGCAACCAGCGGGACGGAAGCTTTGCAGAACTGGGCGCGGAAACAGGACCCGGCATCAGCGCGCGTCACTGCAGCCGTGGCGTAGCCTTCGGCGATTTTGACAACGACGGCGACCTGGACCTGCTGATCATGAACGTGAACGAGCCGCCTTCCCTGCTGCGCAATGACGCTCCCCCGGGAAATCACTGGCTCAAGATTCGCCTTGAAGGCACGAAGAGCAATCGAAGCGCGATCGGGGCTCGTGTCATCGCAAAGTACGGCGGGAAAGTGCAGTCCCAGGAACTCGTGAGCCAATCCGGATTTTTGTCGGCCAACGACCCGCGTCTCCACTTCGGGCTGGGCAACGCTACCACTGCGGACATCGAGATTCACTGGCCCGCGGGAACCAAGGAGACGTACCCGAGACTGGCGGCTGGGCAGTTGGTCACAATTCGGGAAGGTCAAGGCGTAGTGAAGGGCCGCCCCTTCGCGAAATCAGCCGCCGCCGCGACGCCATAAAAGGCTCGATCCGGGGAGATCATTCCCGACGTGCGCTCAATCCGCAGGCCCGGTCTTCGGACCATCTTTCTGGTTGTATTGAAATTCAGCATGACACGCCGGGCAGCGGACGCGCATGCCGTCCACGCGTAAAATCTCGCGGGGCTGGATGAGATAGCCGCACGGTCGGCATGGCAACGACAGGTCCCACTTCCTTGCAAGACCTGCCGTACCTCGTCGCATGGCTGGAGACTACTCGCACGCGGGCTGTGAACGCCGTTGGAAATCGTAAACCGTGCAGGTTGTTACTGGCGGAACCTGGTGCGAACCTGTTCACCATTTGCGCTATGGTAGAGACGCGAGCCCTTGATCCATTGAAGTCGAAAGCTAATCCGAATCCATGGACGTTTTGCAGAAGCTGTTTGAAGAGTATTTCCGCATCCCAGCGCAGCAGGTGATCCCGCTGCAAGGGGAGCTTGGTGGTTCAGGCCGACGCATCCTGCGGCTCTCGAATGGAACCACGAGCGCCATCGGCATTCTTTATGATGTGCGCGAAGAGAATGTTGCGTTCCTCGAATTCTCAAGACATTTCCGCTCGCTCGGCTTGCCGGTTCCCGAGATTTACGCAGCAGACCTGGATCAGGGCGCCTACCTTGAAGAGGATCTCGGGGATGTGACGCTGTACGAATTCCTCTCCAAGCATCGAGACGGGGAGGAGGTCGGCGCTGAGGCGGTCGCGGCGTATCGCGATGTGGTGGCTGTGCTGCCGCGCTTTCAAGTCCTCGGCGGTCGCGATCTCAACTACAAGGTTGCGTATCCGCGCGCGAGCTTCGATCGCCAGTCCATTGCATGGGATCTGAACTATTTCAAATACTACTTTCTCAGGCTGGCCGGCATTCCTTTCAATGAGCAGGGGCTGGAAGACGATTTCGCGCAGCTCACCAAGTTTCTCCTGAGCGCCGAGCGCAGCTACTTTTTGTACCGGGACTTCCAATCGCGCAACGTGATGCTGCGGGATGGCAAGCCGTTTTTCGTGGATTACCAGGGTGGCCGCAGAGGCGCGCTGCAGTACGATATCGCTTCGATGCTCTACGATGCGAAGGCCGATCTGCCGCCCGCCCTTCGGCAGCAACTGCTCGATCACTATCTCGACACGCTGGCCACCTTCATCAGCCTCGACCGCGAAGCGTTCATGCATCACTACTACGCGTATGTGTACGTGCGGATCCTACAGGCACTCGGCGCCTATGGATTTCGGGGCTTCTACGAACGTAAGGCGCATTTCCTGCAGAGCGTTCCCTACGCGATGAAGAATCTGCGCTGGCTTCAGCACAATGTGGAGTTGCCCATTGCTCTGCCCACACTGATGAATGCGTTCAAAGATATGCTGGGTTCGGCGAAGTTGACCGCGCTGGCAGTAAGCGAACCCCAAAGACTCACGGTGCGGGTGGTTAGCTTTTCTTTCCATCGCGGTTTACCCCAGGACAATTCAGGCAACGGCGGCGGTTTCATCTTTGACGCGCGCAGCATTCCCAACCCTGGCCGTGAAGAGCAATTCAAGCCGCTCACGGGAAGAGACCAGCCGGTGATCGACTATCTCGACCATCAAGAGAGCGTGCATCGGTTTCTCGCGAACGTACGGTCCCTCGTGGATCAGAGTGTCGACAGCTACCAGGCGCGCGGCTTCAAGCACCTGATGGTATCGTTTGGCTGCACCGGCGGCCAGCATCGATCGGTGTACATGGCCGAAGCGGTGGCACGGCATCTGCGCGAACGAGACGGCATCGAGGTCGAGCTGCAGCATCGCGAGAGGGAGTTCTGGCCAAAGTGAAGGCGATGGTTCTGGCCGCGGGCCTGGGGACGAGGTTGCGACCGCTCACCAATGACCGCCCCAAGGCGCTGGTCGAAATCAATGGCAGACCCATGTTGGAGATTGTCCTCGCGCGGCTGCGTGCTGAGGGCATTTGGGACGTCGTCATCAACGTGCATTCGTTTGCGGACAGCATCATCGAGTATCTGCGTGCGAATCACAACTTCGGCATGCGTCTGGAAATCTCGCGCGAAGATGCGTTGCTCGATACCGGAGGCGGTCTCAAGAAGGCAGCCCGCTTCTTCATGCGGACTGCGGGAGATGAGCCATTCCTGGTCCATAACGTGGACGTGGTGAGCACGGTGGACCTTGGCGCATTGATCCGGGAGCACTCGGCGCGTAAGGTGCTGGCCACACTGGCAGTGCAGCATCGCAGCAGTTCTCGGTGCCTGTTGTTTGATGAGCAACTGCAACTCTGCGGACGGCGGTCTCCAAAAGAGAAGCAGGACGAAATCGTTCGGGGTGCCGCATCGTTGCAGGCGTTGGCCTTCAGCGGCATCCATGTCTTGTCCCCTCAAATCTTCGGCAAGATGACGGAAGAGGGCGCTTTTTCCATTGTCGATTGCTATCTTCGTCTCGCGTCTATGGGAGAAACCATCGTGGGCGTGCAACAGGACGAAGCATACTGGCGCGACCTTGGGAAGCCCGAAAGTGTAAGGGCGGCCGCCGAAGAACTAAAGGCCCGCCCGCTTCCCTACTGAAAGGCAACGGCGCTTTGCTCGTGCTTCGTTGCGAGTCGCGCACTAATCAACGAGTCATGAGATAGTCCACCTGCTGCTCGATCTCGGTGATCTGAATCGGCTTCAGTTTTGCCTGTCGGAGTTTTTCATTGATCGCCGGGAGTTGGTCCGTTTTGAATCTAGCCCATTGCCGCTCGCGTTCTCTCGCGCTGGTGCTGGCAGACTGATACAACTCCATGGCTTGCGCAGGCGCTTCGCGATGGCCACTCTCAACAGCTCTTAGAGAAGTTCCCAGTTCGGAGTTGGCTGTTTCCATGCCGTTCGATGCGTCGTCCGCACCCAGCAATTCTTTCAGATCCGCAGCCGCTTTCCGGACCAGGGTCTTCGTGTCCTCTCCTACACCCGCCTGCTCTTTCACACCTTCAAGCTCTTTGAGCACCGACTGCGATTCGGCAAGCGCCTTACGGCTGGCAAGAGTATCCGAGTAGATTTTAAGCGCGAGATCATACTGCTGCTTCAACTGCGCGCTGGTCGCGGAGACGCGCGGATCCATGGCGACCTCGAAGCTCTGCTGCGATGTTTCATTTCCGGCAGTGAGCTTCGCCGTATATTGCCCGGGTGGTACGCGAGGACCCGGCGGGGTTGCTGCCTCATCGTCATCGAGATCGCTGCCGGCGGCTGATTCTCCGGCCGAGAGATCCCAGATAAAGCGATGATGTCCGGGCGAAGTGCTTAGAGTCTGCGGCGCTGGAAACCAACGCTCTGCGATCGGGAGCGGCGGATGTGCGGGCGGAACGAGGCCGCTCGAAAAATGGCGGACGAGAACATGATTGGCATCGTAGATCTCGAGCGAGACCTGCTGTGCAGGCGCTTTCAGAACGTAGTCGAAGATAGCGCCGGCGGGCGGATTCTCTGCCGTCGGTTCTTCAGGAGGGAGCGGCGTGCCGAGGAACGCGTCGTTATCCACTCGAATCTCGCGCGCAGGTTTATAGAGCCAGGCCGGCGTATCGGGCTGCGATGCAGCGATCTGTCTCAGGGGCAAAATGTCGTCGAGTATCCAGAACGAGCGGCCGTGGGTCGCGACCACCAGATCATCGTCATGCACATCGATGTCGCGGACGGAAGTGACGGGAAGATTCTGCTGAAGGGATTGCCAGCGCCTTCCGCCATTGAAGGAGATATAAATGCCGAATTCGGTTCCTGCAAAGAGCAGATCGCGCTGCCTCGGATCTTCACGGACGCAATTAACAAAGGAGTGCGCGCCGATGCCCTCCACCGCTGGTTGCCAATTCTTTCCAAAGTCATGTGTAACGAATAAGTAGGGCGCCTGATCGTCGAGGCGGTGCCGATCGACTGCGGCATAGGCGACTCCGGGATCGAAGTGCGATGCCTCGATCACCGCGATCTTGCTCCAGGGCGAAAGACCCTTTGGCGTGACATCCGACCAGGTCTTGCCTCCGTCGCGCGTGAGATGAATCAGTCCGGTGTCTGTACCTGCCCAGATCTCATTCGCGTCCACTGGCGAGGGTGCGATGGTATAGACCACTCCATATCCTCGCGGCTTCGCGTTTTCAGGAGTGAGCCCGCCGGCCAGGCTGGTCCCTTTGTCTGCTCCGGTAAGATCGGGGCTTATCTGCTGCCAGTGTAGTCCGCCGTCGACCGTCTTCATCACAAACTGCGTTCCGAGATACAAAGCCTTTTTGTCTGCCTTCGAGAAGACAAGAACCGGCGTCCACGGTGCGCGGTACTTGCGCTTGGTCATTTCCGTGGCGAAGACCGATACGGGCCAGGGGCTTACATTCTGGCTGAACGAGGTTTTGCGATCGAACCGCTGCACATCGCCGTATGCGCCCGACAGGTAAATATTGTTCTCGTCGAGAGGATCGATGGCGATATAGCCGCTTTCGCTGCCGCCTGGCTCAAACCAGTCGCGCGGCGTGATCTGCTTGTGATCGGTTCGGCTGGAAACGGCGATCGCGCCGCTGTCCTGCTGCGCACCATACACGGTATATGGAAAGGTATGGTCGGTTGTTACGTGATAGAGTTGCGCGGTTGGCTGGTTGAACCAGGTCGTCCATGTCTTTCCATAATCGAGGCTCAAGGTTGCGCCCTGATCTACGCCTAACATCAGGTGTGAAGAATTCTTCGGATCGACCCACACCTGGTGGTAATCGTCGCCGCCGGGCGCACCGCGAACGATTGAGATGGTTTTTCCCCCATCTTCCGTGCGGTAGAGCGCAACGTTGGGAATGTAGAGCACATCCCGATTCTGCGGATCGATGGTGAGGCAGTTAAAGTACCACGAGCGGCTTGTCAGTCGAGGATCCGCGTTCGCCAGAGTCCAGGTGTCGCCGCCGTCATCGGAGCGGTAGAGACCGGCTTGATTTTTAGTGTCGATCAAGGCGTACACACGTTTGCCGTCAGCGGACACGGCAACTCCCACTCTTCCCCAATCGCCGCTCGGTAAACCGTGACCGGAGATCTGCTCCCAGGTCGCACCGGCATCGTTCGATCGATACAGCCCGCTTCCCGGCGCAGCGACCGGCGCATACGTGACCCACGGCGGCCGATGGGCGGTCCAGGTTCCGGCAAACAAGACTCGCGGATTGCTAGTGGCCATTGCCACATCAGAAATGCCGGCGTTCGGACCTTTGTCGAGCACGCGATTCCAAGTCGCGCCTCCATCTGTAGTTTTGTAAACACCGCGCTCCTCGTTCGGACCGTACGCATGGCCGAGCACACCGACGTAGACGATGTTGGCGTCCTGAGGGTCGATGAGGATGCGGCTGATCTGTCGGGAGTCGCGCAGCCCAACATTTTTCCAGGTCTCGCCTCCATCGGTAGATTTGTAAACTCCATCGCCCGAGGCGAGGTCGGACCGAATGTCGGACTCTCCAGTTCCTGCATACAGGGTCTTCGGATCGGAAGGGCTCACGGCGAGTGCTCCGATCGAGGCAACCGGCTGTTGGTCGAAGAGAGGTTTCCAAACGGTGCCCGCATCGGTGGTGCTCCAGATGCCGCCATCCACAGATCCGAAAAAGAAGTCCGTGCTGCTTCCCGGCTTCCCTGCGACCGCAACCACACGTCCGGCGCGAAAGGGTCCGATGAGACGCCACTTCAGATCATTGAAGTAGCTGCTGGGAACATCCTGCGCATAGCTCTGCAAGGCAGAGCCGGTGAGAATCGTTGCAATCAACACAAGAGCGCGGCCACACAGGAGAGATAATTTCGACACTCGGCATTCCTCAAAGAGGGTGTTTGCACGAGGCGGGGGCCAAGACGGCGCATGCCGCGGTGGCTTGCGGGCGCCAACCGCCAGGGTGCAGTTTGGGTATGATACCCGAACTGCTGTCAATCTCAATCTTGGTGGCGCTCCATGGCGAGGAGTAAGGAACTGGTGGAGCGGGGTTTCGCGAACAGGACTTCAGGAAGGGGCATCGAATCAGCGGCGGGATGGGACGAGCAAAGGTCCTGTGATCAGCCGTTCGCGCGCTTCTGAGCCTGCTGGTCGAGGTTATAGAGCGCAAGTTCGACACGATCGGATACGCCAAGTTTTTCGTAGACCTTGCGGAGATAGTTCTTGATCACCTGCTCAGAAGTGCCGAGTTCGTAAGCGATCTCTTTGTTACGCTTCCCTTCGGAGACGCGGGCGATTACCGCGAGTTCTTTAGGCGACAGGTGTGGCCGGGCGGCAGAGGTGGCCCTGGGAACTCCGCTGTTGGACCTGTAGGCATCGAGCACCCAGTTGATGGTGCGCTGATCCATCCATGTCTCTCCGGCCGCAACCTGGCGAACACATTTCACCAGCAGATCGGGCGAGATGGAACGCAGGATCATGCCTCGAACGCCGGCCCGGTAAAACTCCACAATCGCATCTTTCTCGGCAACTTCGCCGACGACTACGATCTTCATCTGCGGCGCCATTCGAATTATGGTCGCCAGCGCATCCGGAGAGTTGACAAGCTTGTCTTCGACGATTGCCAGCGAGGCTGGGAACCTGTCAATCGCAGCCTGCAGGTGTACCGGAGATTCCACCTCTGCGACCACCCGGATATTGTCCTCGACGGCGAAGATGTTCCGCATGCCGACCCGATAGATGGTCTGGGTATCGACGAGCAGAACGCGGATCACCGGAGACTCCGAGCCGTTCGACTCGCCGCCAGTATTCGAAGGATCAGAGATGGAATTGAGATTCGTCATGAAAGGGTCGCTTACAGTTACGTATCCATGCGCGCTAGCCTGAGAGAGGATTCCATAGGAGTGCCGTGGGATCCCCGTTCAGCAGCAAACACGCGCATGGAGCCGCTAACTGGAAGAGCATAGCGTGCTGCCAGCGACCTGCGAATACAACTTAAGTCCTCATTCGCGGAGGCAGCCTTGGGGCCAAGGCGCTCCAGCTTGGCGGCCTCTGCGAAGTCGAGGCGCACGGGGATATAAAACAGGAGACAGTTACGATTCCTGAGGGAAGCTCCGCCGCCGGCTTCAGAGCAACTTACATGACCTGAAGTGGATGCCGCTCCAGTTCACTGTAGGACGATGAGTCACCTTTGGGTCGGCCGGAAACGACGAGCGTATACGAACCGGGAGCCAGGCCAGATGCCGGAACCAATATAGGAACGGTCCGATCGGCGAGGGCTTCTGGAACATCCACAGATACGACTTTGTCTCCGCGCTGATTGAGAATGTCACAGCGATAGTCCGAGGACTGTTCTCGATTCGGCATGTCCAGCAGCAGAATGTAAGGACTGCCCTGGGGCGGATGGATGGCTGTCTCTGCCGCGCCGCGGGAACCAAGATTCGCGAGCGAGATGGAGGCGAGTGCCTGGGGAGCGGCGGAGTTCCGCAGATGTGGAATCATCACCGTGTTCTGGTACAGAAGAATCGCGAGAAAGACAATCGAAGCCGCCAACGCATAGGACGCGGGCAACCACTGAAGATTCCACCATTTGGCTGGCTTCGCGCCCACCGTCTGCGGTTGCTGGCCGAGGACGTCCCGGGTCGTCTCAAGGAATAAGGAGGTCAGGCGAAGATCGCTGGCACACTCGGCGCAACCGAAATAGTGCTCGGCAAATTCGTCCTGCTGGGCTATCGAAAACTCGCCTAACAGGTACTTCTCGACTGCCTGAGTTTGAACTGCCTCAGTGTGATTCATGGCCGTAGTCCCCCGCCTACATGTTAGTAGTGACGACTCGACGTAAATCGTTTCATCTGCTTGGGCGCGCCCAGATTATAACCCCATGACGAAAACATGAACTCGCTGTCATATTCCCTCGTACAAGACGAATGGAGCCCAGTAGTATGGCCGCCGCTGCGGGCCTTTGGAGTGCAGCAGTTCCAGCTTGGCAGCGCGAAGAGCCGAGGCAGGATCTTCCCCGGCCGCGATTCCGGAGTAGAGCCGATTCATCAGCTGAGGGGTCGAGGCATCATTGACTTCCCAGAGGGCGGCGATCACCCGCTGCGCTCCTGCACGCAGAAAGGCCCATGACAGACCTACCAGGCCTTCGGTGGAATAGATGCGCGTCCCGGCGCTGTCACAGGCGGAAATCGTAACCAGCCGTGCATGTAATTTGCTGGCTGCGATATCGCGCGCGTAAAGGTTGTGAGAGCTGCCATCTTCCGACAAGACGACAGCCGAATCCAGCGGGCTGGCGCGACTTGCAGTGCCATGTGCGACGAAGTGGATGAAGGCGTAGCTCTCCGGTCTTGGTCTTGAAATAAGCCGCCGGAGTAGCCTCTGCACCGGAGATCACGGTCTCATCTGCCGGGTTGAAATGGCCACGCACGAGGCCAATCTCCGCCCCTGCATGGGGCAGAGAAGGATAGTATCCAGGCTGTTGGGGATTGCCGATGAGGAGCAGCATCTTGGGCGCTGACGCCTGATGCTGCGCCTCGCCGGATCGCGACAGCAGAACGGCGGAACTCGCGTTGGTGATGGAAGCGTCTTCAATCCAATAGTGTGGGCTAGGAGCAGTCACGACGAAGGTTTCGAAATTGAGCCCGCATAAGACCCCATCCGGGATGACCGTAACCTGGGACCCAGGTGGAAGATAGCTTTGGGCCGGACCGATCAGGATTCGATACAGATCCTCCCCGTCCTCATTGGCAATCTCCTGCGATTGAAAGGAGCCGGTCAGATGTACCCGGTATCGCTGGGCTTTCGGGCGAATCTGGTCCTCGCCTGGAAGCGTGACAAGTTGCGAACCGCCGGGCCAGAAAATCCAGAGATAGCTCCTCTGAGGCCCAAGCCAATAGGAAAGGACGACTCGCTTCAGACGGGCCGCGGCTCGGCGCGCACCTTCCACGGTCACGGATTGGGCCCGCAGCTCGCGCTGCAAACCGAGGCCCTCGGTCAATGTTCGCGCTCGATGAAGCTCGGCAACGGTAAAGGCCTGATCGGGAGTTCCCTGATCTACCAGGAGTTGAATGTAGTCGTCATAGATCCCTTTGCCATTGGTCGGATACGACAGCTCGAACTCTTCGCGGCCGAGCGAAATACGTCCCTTCTCCAGAGCCGCCAGGGCATCTTCGTAGTGGGCCTTGGCGGCTGCCACATGGTTAAGGCGGACATCCACCTTTGCCAGTTCAGACAAAGCCTCGGCTCGCAGTGTGTAGTTGGAGCCGGCATGCTCGATGACGTCCGTGGCGAGACGCTGCGCCGTGGCGTTGTCTTGCTTACCCGAGGCAATCAGGGACTGATTCAGATTGGAATAGAGTTCCGTCTCGTGGTCTCCAATGGACTGCTCCACCTTGAACGCTTCCAGGTTGTACTTCTCCGCCACATCGAACTGTTTTCGTTCGATCGCGGTGAGCGCGAGATCCGTGAAGCCAAAGGCAACGTCTTGCTGATTGTTAAGTCGACGGGCGAGTTCGAGCGCCTGCTGGTAGTGCTTCTCGGCGGAATCGTAATCGTGCCGAACCAGATCGAGCCCCGCAATGTTCATCAGAGCGGCTTCCTGGTCGGCAAGCATTCCCAGCTGCGAAGATTTCGTCTCCCAGTCGCGAAACAGGTCGGCAGCTCGATCGAGATCCCCCATCTGGGAGTAGGCCCACCCGAGATTTCCAGTTGTCTTCACGATCGAGGCTTGCGCGCCTAGTCTCTGGCCGACGACCAGTGCTGCGTTGAACTCGTCCACGGCGTCCGCGTAGCGATGCTGTTGCATTTGCAACATGCCGAGATTGCCCAGAGCCTTGCCGGCGAGGAATGTCAGGCCGTGTGTTTGTGCGAGTTGGAGTGCCTCTTTGAATCGCAACTCGGCCAGTGGCATGTTTCGCCGTAGCACAGCGATCTTGCCCTCACAGAGCAGCAGGTCGCCCATCACGTCTGGAGCATCTGATCCCGGCATTTGCCTGGCATGCGCGAGCATGCGCTCGGCGGAATCCAGTTGCTGCAGGCTGCTCTCTGCGATGCTCACCAGCACAGTTCGGCGGGCGAGCAGCTTGTCCGCCGCAGGAAGAGACTGGTTTGGCTGCGTAAGCAGAGCCAGAGCATCTTTGCTCAGCCCCTGCCAGATCAGTATCTCCGCCTTGAGCAGGCGAAACTGCCAGACCGTATTTACGTCTGTGCCGGAAACCCGGCCGAGAGCGTGATCTGTCAGGACGAGCGCCTGCTTCAGATCGCCGCTTTCAAACTTCGCCTCGGCGCGCTGATACTCGGCGCTGCGAATCGAACGGTGACCATCGGTTGCAGCCGGCGATCGCCAGGCCGCAGAACAGAAGCAGCGCGAGCCGAAGAGATCGAGAATCTATGGATACCAGCTGCCATTGGAGACCGGACCGGCGGCAGCCAGGGTGCCGGTGACCGGGCTTCCCAGTTCCAGCCGCAGCATGCTGAGCCGCTTTGTGTCTGCCGAGGTAAAGACTTCGCCTAGATACAGACGGCCAACCTGCGGAATCCGGATAGCGTAGCCATAGGTGCGCTCTTCTGCCTCACCGGTCTTTCCCGTGAGTCGAACCTGCTTGACCATGGAATTGTGCAGCACGCCCTTGGAATGGTGGTAGCCGGTATCGGGCGGCACCATCATACCTGCTTCGAGTTCAGGCGGCAGATCTTCACTGTCTCGCTGCCACAAGTACCTGGGTTTCTTCTTCGCTTTGTGCTCGGACGCATGAGCCCGGCCGGTCAAGTGTCCTTGAAGCGCCGAGTACGTGGGGAACTTCAGGAAGAGGTCGTTGTCGAGATCGATCTCCACAGGCTGACCGGCGATTCTGAGGTTTTCAAAAGAGCTGCCCAGCGGAATGATCTCGGGTTCCTTGCCATCTACGTGTTTCGAAGACAGGCGACCGATAATCGCGTCGGCGGTAATTACATCCAGGATGTTCAATCCTTCGATGAGGGTGTTGACGACGGTGCTGTGGACAGCATCATCACCCCGGATCCCCGAGATATAGGTATGGGCAGATTTGAAGGAAACCATCTCCTTGAACCGAAAGTTCTCCGATTTCGCGGAGGCGTAACCGCCGACCACGGGCAGAGTAGTGGCCGCGTGGCTGTCGAGCTCGGCCTTGAACGGCTTGGTGATGGTTCCGCCCAGGGCAAAACCATGCGCGTGATAAAGGAAAACCCTACCCCCCATTAAATGCCTCCAAATCTGAAACTCGCTCCAGGGATGTATGCCAGCACTCTATAACAAAGATGGTGCGTGACGTGAACATTTCGTTTCAAAGACCGCTGCGAGCCTTTCACTCGCCTGAGACGGGTGTGCGGCACCGGCCGCGAAAACTCCAAGGGCAGCCAGGCAATGCAGCTTTGCGACGAAATCTCTGGGAGCATTTGGCCGGGCGGTGGTTTGACTCAGGGTCACTCAATTTGCATGGCAACGCTTTCTGCACTTCTCCATTCCGACTACATATAGGCGGCGTTTGAAGCCACGGGAACCGTAGGACGATTCCCACACCGACGCCGACCATAGCCCTCATCATCGGCGGATCGCATTCCACGGCACCGGCACTATCGGCAGCTGGCTGCATCTGCTCGTATCGACTAAAGCCACTGCCCGCCCGATTGCGAGGCGCGGTTAGCGGCAACCCTTCCAAGCAAATAAGGAGCACGCCTGTGAGTCAAACGAACGGAGATAATCCTCGGAGCAAAGGCATATTGCAGAACGCCTCCAATGGAAATATGGCGCTGATGCTAGGCGGGGCGGCGCTCGCCATCTATGGCATCACCCGCCGTTCCAAGACCGGAATGGCCATGGCAGCAGCGGGCAGCATTCTGGCGATCACCAAGACCTACAACCAGGCGCAACCTGCACAGTACACCGCAAAAGCGACCTTCACCATTGAGACCAGTCCGGAAACGGCGTATCAATTCTGGAAAAACTTCGAAAACCTGCCGCGATTTATGCGTCACCTGAAGTCGGTGCGCGTCACAGGGCCGCGGGAGTCGGAGTGGGTCGCGCTTGGTCCCCTGGAGCAGGAATTCCAGTGGAGAGCCGAAACTACGGAAGACACCGAAAACCGGCGAATCGCCTGGCGTTCGTTGCCGGGCTCGCAGATACCGAACAGCGGATCGGTTGAATTCACTCCCTCAAAGGATGGGCGCGGGAACGTGGGTCACCGTGGAACTGACGTATCTACCGCCTGCAGGAGCCATCGGGAAGGCGGCAGCTACTCTGCTTGGCAAAGACCCGGAGTTCACCGTTCGCGAAGATGCGCGGCGTTTCAAGTCTTTGATCGAGACCGGCGAGGTGCCGACCACTCTTGGCCAGCCGCATGGTCCTCGTGGATTGCATGGCACTGTGGAGCGGGTTCTCTTCCGGGAGGCGCAAAACCTTCCCACCCCGCCGATGCAGGAACCCGAACGCCGGACCGCCTAACAAGAAACGTACTTACACCTACGACGTCAAGGAGTTACTTATGAAGGCTGTTTGTTGGATGGGCAAAGAAAAGATGCAGGTGCATGATGTGCCTGAGCCCAAGATCCTGAACCCCCGTGACGCCATCGTACGGATCACGAGCACATGTATCTGCGGGTCAGACCTGCACCTGTATGACGGGTTCGTGCCGACTCTCGAGCAGGGCGATATTCTCGGGCACGAGTTCATGGGAGAAGTGGTCGAGGTCGGGCCGGGCGTCGATAAGAGCAAGCTAAACGTGGGCGACCGTGTCGTGGTTCCCTTCACCATTGCATGCGGCAGATTGCTTCTTCTGCAAGGAACAGCTATGGAGCCTGTGCGATAACTCCAATCCCAACGCGTATATCGCAGAGAAGTTGATGGGCTATTCACCCTCCGGGCTGTTTGGCTACACCCACATGCTGGGTGGCTACGCCGGTGGGCAAGCCCAGTTCGCTCGCGTTCCTTTCGCGGACGTAGGGCCGATCAAAGTTCCTGAAGGGCTGTCTGACGACAAGGTGGTATTTTTATCGGATATCTTCCCGACCGGATACATGGGCGCGGAGAACTGTAACATTCGCAGTGGCGATACTGTCGCGATCTGGGGATGCGGGCCGGTAGGACAGTTCGCCATCCGCAGCGCGTTCATGCTGGGTGCGGGTCGTGTGATTGCCATTGATCATGTTCCCGAGCGGCTAGCGATGGCCGCTCAAGCCGGAGCAGAGACCCTGGACTTGAACCAGGTCGACAGCGTGATCGACGCGCTTCACGATCTGACCGGAAATCGCGGACCCGATTCGTGCATGGATGCGGTGGGAATGGAAGCATGGGGACACGGAGCCATCTTCGCGGTCGACCGGGCTAAGCAGGCGCTACGCCTCTCCGTTTGACCGTCCTACTGTGCTTCGCGAAGTTATACTCGCCTGCCGCAAGGGCGGAACGGTATCAGCTCCCGGGCGTGTATGGCGGATTTGTAGACAAGATCCCGATGGGCGCTTTCATGAACAAGGGCCTGACCATGAAGACCGGGCAAACCCACATGATGCGCTACATGAAGCCGCTGTTGGAGCGGGTGCAGAACGGAGACATCGATCCCTCGTTTGTCATCAGTCATCACGTGTCGATTGACGAGGCCCCGGAAGCGTATCGCATGTTCCGCGACAAGAAGGACAACTGCACCAAGGTTGTCCTGGACCCGTGGGCAGAAGTCGAAGGCTGCTTAAAGTGCACTTCGCCGGAACTTAGAACTGAACCTTAAACCGAATTATTCAACCAGGAATCGAGTTGACTATGGCCCCTTTTAACTTAACCAATGCTCCGAAGATCATCAGCCCGAAGGCGCACGGCGTGATCGATTATGCTCACGCCGCGTTCTTCTTCGGCCTCGCCCTTGTCTGTGGAAAGCGCAACAAGCCCGCATCGTACGCAGCACTCGGCACCGGCGCTTTCATTCTTGTTCAGTCCATGCTCACCGACTACCCGCTCGGCGTGAAGCGGATCATTCCGTTTGCGGTGCACGGCACGATGGATCGAGGTTTTGCCTCAGCCTCATGGATCGTACCGGCCTTGTTCGGATTCAAAGGCACTGTTGCGGCAAAGATCTTTGAGTCAAACTCGGCAATCGAAGCAGCCGTGGTCTCACTCACGGACTGGGATAGCGAACGCGCTCGAGAAGAAACCGTTGCGCCCTCGATTAGTCGCGTAGTAAGACGAGTAACTCAACTTACAAGTAAAAAGGGGCGCCTCCGTGGCGCCCCTTTTCCTTGCCGGGATTTAGGACTATTTCTCGCTGGTTGGCTTTGCCATGCTCTCGTGCATGGCGCCCTTGACCGCGCCAGGCGTCGCGTTCGCCAACATGCCTTCGACCTTGGTCTTTAGCGAAGCTGAATATACATGGTCCTTTCCAGCGAGCAGCGCCTCGATGCCTTGCCGGGCCACGTCATCGGGCTGGCTCTCGGACTTGCCTTTCTGACCTACGTCCGTGTCGTCCATGCCGGCTCGATGGAAGAAGTCCGTGTCCGTAGGACCAGGTTGGAGCGCAGTCACGGTGATGGGAGTATCTCTGAGTTCGTAACGGATACTGTGCGCAAAGCTAAGTACAAAAGCCTTGGAAGCGGCGTAGACTGCCTCGCGCGGCGCTACCATCTCGCCCGCGATCGATGCTGTAAACAGGATTCTGCCGGCATTTACACCCTTCATCTGCCGAACGATATACTTCGCCAGATGCACGGTGCTCAGGCAATTCAGCCGGATCATATTCAATTCGGCCTGCAAGTCAGTCTCCCAGAACAGGCCGCCAACGCCGACGCCGGCGTTGAGACAGGCTATGTCAAGCGGTCGACCGAACTCCGCAATCCTGTTCCAGAGTTCCTGGACGCCATCGGGCGAAGCGAGGTCCGCCTGTACTTCCGTCACCTGAGAGCCGGACGAACTAAAATCTTCGGCCGCGCCAGCCAGACGTTCCCCTGAAGACGTAACGATCAGATCATATCCTCGGCTGGCGAGCTCCTTCGCGAGCGAATAGCCGATGCCGCTCGAAGCACCTGTTACCAATGCAAGCATGTTTGCCATTCCTTTACTCCTGCCTTTGTATGCGTGCTGTCCTTCAACAGTGTTGGATGCGTACAGGATGGAAGTTGGATTGTTGCGAAGCTGCAATGGAATCAAGTGCGCGCCGCGACGGTGCGGAGCATGCGCACACCTAACCACGCAGCCGCGTTGTAACTCACATGTTGTAAGTACAAGCTAACTTGACGGCGCATTAGTCGCACGACACCCAGAGATTTTGACGCATCCTACTCCGCATATGAGCGAGATCATACAAACCTACATTCCAGCTCGTATGGACCGCCTACCGTGGTCGCGGTGGCATTGGCTGGTAGTAATAGGTCTGGGCATAACCTGGGTCTTAGACGGACTGGAAGTAACGCTGGCTGGAACGATCGGTGGCGTGCTCAAAGACAGTCTTCACATGAGCGATGCACAGGTGGGCGAGTCGGCTACGTTTTACCTGACCGGTGCCGTCATCGGTGCGCTCTTCTTTGGCTGGGCCACAGATCGGCTGGGAAGGAAAAAGCTGTTCACGATCACGCTTCTCGTCTATCTGCTTGGAACAGCCGCGACGGCGTTTTCCTGGAACTTTTGGAGCTATTCCGTTTTCCGCATCATTACCGGCTTAGGAATCGGTGGGGAATATGCCGCCATCAATTCCGCGATCGACGAGTTGATTCCTGCGCGAGTGCGGGGCCGGACAGATCTGGTCATCAACTCCACCTATTGGTTAGGCGCTGCGCTCGGTGCTGCGGCGACCATCGTTCTGCTGAACGGCCATCTGGTTGATCAGAAGATAGCCTGGCGTTTCGCTTTCGGTCTCGGCGCAATGCTGGGTGTCGGCATCTTGTTCCTCCGCCATTTCGTACCCGAGAGTCCGAGGTGGCTGGTCATCCATGGCAAGAACGATGAAGCTGAGAAGATCGTCAAAGGCATCGAAGACACGATCTCGAAGAAACAAGGTAAAGAGCTATCGAAGCCCGACGAAGACGCGGTAGAGATTCACACCCGAACCCATACCTCGCTCAAGGAAATATGGGGCGCCATGGCGGGGGAGAACCGCTCCCGATCTATGCTCGGCCTCAGCTTGATGATTGCCCAAGCCTTCTTCTATAACGCAATCTTCTTTACGTACGCTCTGGTGTTACAGAAGTTCTATCATGTGCCTGCCATTAAAGCCGGGTACTATATATTCCCTTTCGCGCTTGGAAACGTGCTCGGGCCCGTGCTGATTGGGCGACTCTTCGACACAATTGGCAGGAAGAAGATGATTTCGCTCACCTACGCTTTGAGCGGGGTGCTGCTGGCCATCACGGGCTGGCTTTTCGAACAGAATATGCTCACCGCCGTGACACAGACGGTATGTTGGACTGCAATTTTCTTTGTAGCATCGAGCGCCGCAAGTGCAGCTTACCTGACCGTGAGCGAAGTGTTTCCTCTTGAGGTGCGCGCGATGGCGATCAGCATTTTCTATGCGATTGGAACACTGATCGGTGGGGTGGGTGCACCTGCTCTCTTTGGCGCGCTCATCGAGTCGAATTCGCGAGAACATCTGCTATGGGGCTACCTTGCGGCCGCCCTTCTAATGATCGCGGCTGCATCGGTGGAGTGGAACGCAGGCGTGGCAGCCGAGGGCCAGTCGCTCGAGAAGATCAGCAAGCCACTCTCGGCCAAAGCGTAGATTGGGGCCATCCCAGCGATGGCCTCACTGCCCTTGTGGCTCAGTCGAGCTCGCAGCTCCAGTTCGTATGCCTTATTTGAAGTTTATCGGGGTGATCAGAGATATAGTGTCTGCTGAGTGGAAAGGGTAGGCGCGAAGCCAGTGAAATACCTGCGACCGACCGCGCTCCTGCTCTGCTTGCCTCTGATCCTCTCCGCCCGGTCGGGAGCTGCGCAATCGAATGAGGAGCATCGGCCTCCGTGGGCGGGCACAGTGGCGTCCCGTCAGACGCTCAAGATTGGCGGCGCAACCATCCAGGTAGATTTCGCTCCCGGTGATTTCGATCTGAAGCGCGAAGAGATCCTGCACTGGATCGAAGCCGCGGCCACGGCCGTCTCAACTTACTTCGGACAATTCCCGATAACTCGGGCGCGCATACTTATCGTTCCGATCGCAGACAAGAGTGGAGTTTTGACCGGGACTACCTGGGGAGATGTCGGCGGCTACCCTGCATTCACCAGAATGCGACTCGGCCAGCACACCTCCGCAAACGACCTTGCCACGGATTGGACAATGACTCACGAGCTGGTGCACATGGGCTTCCCATCTCTTCCCGACGATTACCATTGGCTGGAAGAGGGACTGGCTACTTACGTGGAGCCGATCGCGAGGGTTCAAGCCGGAGGTCTGACAGCCGAACAGATCTGGGGAGATATGTACCGGGATATGTCGAAGGGCGAGCCTCCGCCTGCTGGAGAAGGGCTGAATCATACGCATACGTGGGCGAGTACGTATTGGGGAGGCGCTCTGTTTTGCCTTATGGCCGATGTGAAGATTCGTCAGCAGACCGGCAATCGCAAGGGCCTGCAAGACGCTCTTCGCGGCGTGATCGCGGCTTCGGGGACCATCGACCATGATTGGCCGCCAGCGCAAGCGCTCAAGCTGGGAGATCAGGCAACGGGGACGTCGGTGCTCATCTCACTGTTCGATTCAATGGGCGAACATGCCCAGGCTGTTGATCTAAACTCGCTATGGAAGCAACTCGGCGTTACATCTGTGAACGGCCAAGTGGCGTTCGATGAGCAGGCTCCACTCGCCGCCATCCGGCGCGCGATTACTGCTCCTCATCCCATGCACCAGGCCCAGGTGAAGTAAGTCGCGAAGCCTGCTACTTAGTAGCGAATTTCATAACTCAGATCTTGCCCTCAATGGTCGTAGTGCTCCAGCCACTTCAGCTCTTCCCGCACCTTGATGTAGCCGTGCCATGGGTTCTTATCGAGCGGATGCCCTTCTCCCGGAAATACCAGCAGGCTATGGGGGATATCCAGCTTCTGCAGGGCTCGCTCCATCAGCACTGCTTCAAGGTAGCTCACCCGCACATCGGCGTTGCCCGCGACCAGGTGCGTCGGCGTCTTCACTTTGTCGAACTGGAACAAGGCAGCTTCTGATTGGAACAGCTCGGGTTTCTGCCATGGCGTTCCAGAAAGATACCAGGCATCGTCGAAAGTCAGATCGTCATTTCCCCAGTTCGCCGCATGCTCTACAGCACCCGCTCCAGTTACAGCCGAGCGAAAGCGGGTGGTCTGTGTGATCAGCCAGTTCGTCATATATCCGCCATAACTGTAGCCACCAATGGCGAGATGGTGAGGGTCCGCGATGCCATCTTTGACCAGCGCGTCGACGCCTGCCAGGATATCTTTGCCCGGTTGAGATACTAAGTGGGGAGCGATCTGCAGCATGAATTGGTCACCATAGCCGCTGGATCCACGATAGTTTGGACGAAAGACTAACCACCCGTTCGCCGCCGCAAGCCCGGCCCAGTCATACCAGTCCGCGCCGAAGCGGTTGCCATCCGCATCTGCGGGGCCACCGTGAATCAGCGTCAGCATCCTTAGGTTGCGCTGACCTAACTTCCCCGGCGGATATAACAGCACGCCTTCTACAGATGCACCGTCCTCCCCCTGCCACTTATAAGGCTTCCATTGAGGCATCGCTCGCTGCTGAAAGAGCGGATTGAAATCGCTCAGTTGTTCTGCCTGAGTCAGATGCTGCGTATCTTCGGCTATGTATACCTGTGCAGGTTGATCGATGGAGGAATGAACCAACAGGATGCGTGTGCCATGCAGCCCGGTAGCGAGCCCACTGTAAGTGCCCGATACACCTGATTGCTTCTCGAAATGTTTTCCGCTCACGGAATATAGCTGCGCCTCAAGCCCCTGCAGCCCGACTGCCAGCAACGAGGCGTCGGGAAGAAGTTCGAAGCTCTCCCACGATCCTTGAAATTCGTCCCCAAGCCGTTCGGGGCTGCCGCTCTTCGCATCGACCGAGTAGAGTCGTCCTTGAACGTCCTGGTATGCTCCTTCGGCCGACCCGCCAGCAGCACCGACTAAGAAGTAGATCCTTCGACCATCAGGACTCCAACGTAACGACTTCTCGAGTGCCTGATTGTGTGTAATTTGGCGTGCCTCGCCGCCGGTGGCAGCGGCTATGTAAATCTCGTAATCTTCAGGCCGCTCGAGGCGGTGCGAAATGGACTGGGTGTGAAATGCGATCTGCTTTCCGTCCGGCGAAGCGATTACTTGCTCGATCTCGTACTTACTCCGAGTAATAACCGATGCGCCGGCTGGATAGGCGACGTCGGAAGCTATCCTGGGATCACGCGGGTGCTCCATTCGAGATTGAGGTTGGTCGGCGCGCAGGATGTCGCCGAGGGCAATCCGCAGCAGGACATCGCCGCGCTCCTGCTCGCGCCAACGAATCACGTCCTTCCACTCATCCTTGGTCGTCTGCTTCTCGGCTTTGGATAAGGGTTCTGGAGCTGAGAAATACAGGGTCGCACTATCCGGCGCCCAGCCGAACGAGTGGACATTCACCTTTTCACGGTACGCAGGAAAAGCCTCCCCACCATTTGGATCGATCAACCACAACCGACTCGCACCTTCTGCTTCGGCTCCGCCTGATTTGACCGCATCATCATCAGAACCATCGACATCCTCCGGCAGTTCTCGATCGGAGATGAAGGCGATCCACTTCCCGTCCGGCGACCATTGCGGGGAACTCTCGTGGCCGGTTCGAGTCAGCGGAACGGCTTTCTTATTTCGGCTATTCCATATCCATAAATCTTCGCTAAACCGGTTCAGCTTCCAGTCTGGCGCGCTCGTTGCGATCACCGCGGCAGAGCCGTCCGGTGCAATCCGGGCATCCCGTATCTCAGTCGTGTTCAGGAACTCGTCCAGGCTGATGGTGGGCTTGGCGGATTGAGCAAGGCATTGCACAACCGCGGCAAAGAGCGCGGCAAGCGCCCCTCCACTTAATAACTTGTGTCTTCTCATGTTCCTCGGAAATTGCGGTTTGAGTCGGCGTTGCAGAACGGCGTGAAAGCAGAGTGCGGCCTGCAGAGCCATGCAGGCCACATTCTACTAGAACGCGTAACGCAGAGAGAATTGCATCACCCGCGGAACTGTCAGCGTAGAGCTGTAACTGCCCAGCGTTCCACTTGTAGCCTGGCCGTTCAGTCCGCCACTGGTGTTGATCGGGCTAGTGTCAAAACGAGCCGAGTTAGTAACGTTGAATACTTCCCACGTCAGCCTGGCGCTTTGATTCTCGGTAATCTTCCACATTTTGCTCAAACCCGAGTCGATGTTGAAGAAGCCATCGCCGAGGAAGTTATTACGCTGTCCGGCCTCGCCAGGGTACGGAAAGCGAATCGGCGATCCACTGCTGAATCCATTGTTGATTGCTGCCGGATCTGCGAACACTTGCGGTATACCGTTTGCGTCGAGGTGCTTGTGTATCTTCACCGGAGCCGTTTGCACAGTGAAAGCTTGGACCTGCCAATCGGTGGACCAGCCGTTTTCCGTTATGCTGAACGGCAGCCCGCTGCTCCAGCGGGTCAGGCCGGAGAACTGCCAGCCTCCGATCAGTGCGTCGGTCCAGCGATTGACCCCACCGCCGAATTGCCTGCCTTGACCAAAGGGAAGCAGATAGACCCAATCCAGAGTGATGAGGTGTCGAGTATCGAAGTCAGAGACGCCCCGGTTCAAACTAGGGTTCCAACTGTTCTGAATTTCGTTGTTAGCCTGACTCGAGTTGAAGCCACCGCTATTTAACTCATTGGTGCGCTCGGTATCGGAGCCCATGTCGATAGACTTCGAGAACGTATAACTCAGGTCCATTTGCAGGCCATGGCTCATGGCGTGCCGCAAAATCAGCTGGCCTGCGTTGTAACTGCTGCTTCCGATGGTTGACCACGCATACAAGGACGAGAACTGCTGTTGCCAATATCGGCCAATCTGACCACCGCATCCCGGATAGCAGCCCTCATCCATGTTGGCCAGCGCGTTGGTTTCGTTGCCACGGCTTGATGCCCATGTATCTGTATAGATGTTCTGGGTGGCCGAGTTACCAGGTTGGCCATCGCCTGCAGCATCGGCGCCCGCTGCATCTGGAAAGAGATTTTCAAAGTATGGAATGGCGGGAACGCTCGCGTTCGGATCGAGATTGTTCTGGTCAGCGAGCTTCGACAGCATGGTGGCCGCCGTGAAGTAATCCATTCCGGATTTTGGGTCGACTAAGTTCACAGGCTCGGCAAGATCGAGTTCCTGGAGTAAGTGCCGGCCATTGCGGCCGACGTAGGCAGCCTCCAGCAGGAAACCGCCGGGTAACTGTTGCTGCACAGAAAAGTCGAGCGCGATCGAGTACGGGGTCTTAAGGTGGCTGTCGATGCCCCAGGTAATGGCGAACGCATCGGGTGGCGCATAGGGGTAACTGACGGATGTAAGTCCGGCGCCGGGCAACGGCCCGGGAACATCGTGGAGACCGGTAAAGCGTGGAGCCGTATCCACCGAATAAGTGCTCGCAGGATTTTCGATACTGGTGGTCAGGCCAAACGAGCCGAACTGGTCAAAGGAGTTAACAATCCCCTCTCCATAGTGATCGTAGTAGATGCCGAATCCGGCTCGGATTGAAGTCTTGGGAGCGGGAGAGTATGCCAGAGCAAGCCGCGGCGCGAGGTTATTCCAGTTCATCGGCCAATAGGGTTTTAATCCCCGTGCCTGGCCGACCGGAGCAAAGCTGAGGTCGGGCTCATAGACTTGGCCGTGGGCCGCCGCCTCGCCGCGCTTTAGAAACCATTGATGAGTATCCACGGTCGGAGCAATCTGCTGTCCTCCTGTTTCATACGGAGTTTGTAGCAGCGTATGCCGCAGGCCAAACGTCAGGGTCAAGCTTGGCATCACGCGCCAGGAGTCCTGCAGGTAATACTCAAATTCGTTGGCCTTATAGTGGCGGTTGATAAAGGAACCGTCCGGCAGCAGCGAGCCTGTCGTACCGTCTTTCGACACCTGGAAGTTATACTGCCCCGTCGATTCCGGGACCAGGCCGGTAAGCAACGCGATCGCGATGTTATAGGAATTCGCGAAGCCGCCATCGACCGGCGCATACCCAAATGCGGCTGGGTCGAGACTGCTTCCGGTACCGGCGATGTCTCCCGAATTCGCCAACCAATATTCATTGGTGTTTGCATTGCTGAATGAATTAGCGTTCGAAGCACGGTTATTGTGAATCAATCTCCAGTTCACTCCGAACTGCAGATTGTGGTTGCCCTTGGTCCAGCTAAGGTTGTCGACCACGTTGTGAATGGGAACGTTGATGACCGTGCTGCGAGTTTCGGCGACCGGGTCGGATATGAAGCGAAACGATACGTAGTCGCCCGCCCCAATGCCGCGGTTGCTATAACCCTGCCGGATGAAACCATAGCGAACATCATTGATGAGGTTGTTGTGAATGGTCCAAGTATCACCGCCGGCCAGCCCTTTCGAGTTATCTTTGAAAGTGGTTGAGGGGGACTGTCCTGGAAATTGCAGCACGCCTGCCTGATTGTCCTTTTGCAAGTTTCCGCGAATGAAAAGACGGTGGTTGCTGGTTGGAAGCCAATCCAGTTTGGCGATGGAGGTATTGAGTGTCGCAGGATTTGGCGATGAGAAGGTATACGAGCCTAAGTCATATCCATCCCCCTGCGACGCGCCATTCGCTGCGGGATAGTACTGGTTCAAGAGAGCCAACATGTTAGGGTTGACGCCGGGTCCCCAGGGACATGTGCCATTGGCGGTGCAGCCTGGATCCATCGCCGCGATCTGGGCAGGCCCTAACGTCACCGGCGAACCGTTACTGAGATACGTCACGTTTCCAGCAAGAAAGGAAGCAGTCGGCGCGACCTGGGTTACCTGCCGGTTCTCTGCTGTCCGCTGGCCTTCATAGTTGCCAAAGAAGAACAACTTGTCTCTCTTGATGGGACCACCAACCGCAGCCCCAAAGGTATTGCGGATCAGCTTCCCAGGCTTGTTCGGCAGACCTGACGACAATTGCGCCTGCTTGTTGAACCAGTCGTTTGCCAGACCCAGCGAGGTCCTGTTGTATTCATACACGGCACCGTGGAACTGATTTGTACCAGCCTTGGTTACCATACTCACCTGGCCGCCCGAAGAGCGCCCGGCATCCGCGTTGGCGTTCGACGTTGTCACCCGGAACTCCTCCACCGAGTCGAGGGTCGAGCGCAGCACGCCGCGAAATGGAAAGCCGTTATTCTGGTCGTTATCGTCCAGGCCATCCATCGTCACGTTGCTCTGGTCAGAACGAGAACCCGAAACCGCGCCGCTCCGGCTGTCGTTGGTCTGATCGATGCCCCGGCCGAGATACAGCACGCCAGGCTGCAGGCTCAGGAGATCGGGGACATTGCGGCCCTCCATCGGAAGAGCCTCGATGGTGGCGTTGTTCATCGAGTTTCCGAGCGTGGCATCGGAGGTGTTGAGGGTCTGCGCCTCAGCACTCACGTCTACCGTGGTTGCTACGGATTGCACGGTGAGTTTGAAGTTTACCGTTGCGGGCTGGTTGACCAGCAGTTCGGCCTTCTTCGATTGGTTTCCGAAGTTTCCTCCGGACACCGTGATGGTGTAAGTGCCCGGCACCAATTGCTGGAATTGATAGTCACCGCTCGCGTTCGCAGTCTGCGATCCCTTGAATCCGGTCGCAGCATTTTCGATATCCACTTGCGTACCGGGCACCACCGCCCCGGACGGGTCGGTAATCGTTCCGCGCAGAGAGGTCGTGGATGTTTGCGCCCAGGCGGTACAGGAAAAGATGAGTAGAAACAGCGATGCTGCGATCTGCCGGAACAACTGCATACTATGCCTCCAAAGAAATGCACCACACCGGGCTCCAGAAGTGGGAGATCGGTCGAAAGTTTTGGTTTCTGTCGAGCACTTGCAGGGCAGATACACTTCGGCAAATTGCAGCGGAGCAAAATGGGATGAGGAGTGGATTCTGAACTATGACCAGCTTAGACGCAAAACCCCGTTTCAGGGTTGCGCCCGTCACCTGAGAAGAGGAGTTCGTCACAAGACTTTTGTGTTGCGAAAATAAATGTGCTTAGGCCTTGGGGATCGCCCCTCTCAATGCTTCCCGAGGATCTTCTGCATGATCGATGCAGGATTGGGCTGTTGCTGGCCTGTTCGCTTTCCGAGCAGTCCGCCCGCCTGTTGCTTAACGATACTATTCAGGTCTGCCTGGATAGATGGATTGCTGGTCGTGCCCGTGATATTCAGCGGTATCCCGTTTGTGGCGGCGGTGTGAACGGAGTTGCCGAGCACACCTCCGATCGCGCTCATGGCTCCTCCGGCGATGGCTCCGACTCCGGTGGACGTGTTGAGCTTTGCGACCAGGTGAAAGTTCAACGCACCCGCCGGTGAAACGGTACCGCTTCCCGTCGCCGTGCCAAGTTGCGGCAAGGACCCATAGATGCTTGAAAACTGTGTGGATTGCGCCGAGGAGGTGACGTTCGCACGAAGAGTTTGTATCTCGGTGCCGCCACCCGTCGACCCTGCGGGCCGAAGACCCTGAATCTTTGAGCCGAGGTCAAATCCGCTGAGCCGCGTGTTGTTGATCTCTACCGGCCCTGCGATATCGGTCGCCTTGGCAGGCCCGTCAATCGCGAGATTTGCAGTAAGAGTGCCGCCCTTCAAAGCAGAACCGCTGGGCAGGCGCACTCCAAAGGCCGGCAGCAACTGCTCCAGGGCATCGATCGGCAGGTTCGGTGCCGCGAGGTGCAAGTTGAGCAACACATCTTGCCCGGTGAGGCGGAAGCTCCCAATCACGTGCGCGGCAACAGATCCAGTATTGATGGCAACATCGCGCACCTGGCCGGTCCGAGCGTCGAGATCGTAGCTGACGGCGTAGTCGACATCGACAGGGTTAGGCGCCGGTGCTCCGGTTCGAACCAGCTGTAGGCGGTCGGCATGAATTCGTCCGTTGCTGGAGAGCGTTTTGCCGTCAGATGTGAGTTTGGAGTTGACGTCGGCCAGCATGGAGACGCCCTGGTTGGGCTCGATTACTCCAGATGCGACCGGGTCGAAGTGCTTCAACTGCAGAGTGGCGTTCATCGGCGTTTCCGACGCATCTTTCTGTGCGATTGGACCGGCGGTGCCGCTGACGTTCACTGACCCGTTGGCAGGCAGCGCAGCGGACAGTTGGAACGGAAAAGCTTTGGCAAAGGACAGTTGCTGAATCGCAAGATTCACGTTGCTGTAGACAAAAGGCTTGCCGGTCGCGGGCAGGGTCGAGACGGTCGCGGTGCCATTGCTGATCTTCACTTCGCTGACCGTCATGTTCGGGATCGTGCTCGCGGTGCCTGGATCCTGCTTCGACGCGCTGCGGCCCAGGCTCGAGAAATTCCACGTGCCATTCTGTGCCTGAATGAGATTGATCGCAGGGGAATCAGCAGCAAAATCGGTAACCCGCACCTGCCGATGGAAGATGAGCGGACCTGTTTCCACGCCGATATGAAGCGCCTTGGCCTCAAGAAACGGCGTCGCGCTGAAAGCCGGATCATCGGCCACGGTCACGTTGTCAGCCACCAGGCTGCCGGAGAAAAGAGAAAAGCTTAGGTGGTCAAGCGTGACCTTTCGCCCCAGGCTGGTGGAGAGCTGGTTCTCTAACATCGGGCGGAATGTGTCGGCATTGATGAAGAGCGGAATGAGAAAAACAAGGATGATGACCAGCACAGCGAGGCCAATGGCGAATTGAACCGAGCGTCTTTTCATGGCTTTCCCCATCAGAAGAGTACTGCTTTAGGATGCGACGGGCCAAGCCAAGGTATGCTGTGGCCGCCACATGATCCCAGCTTAGTCTCTTAGGTGTGGGGCTTGCCGAACGGGCTCGCCGAGGGACCTGCTATACAGCTACGGCTCCGTCCGCTGGCAGGCGCAGCCGGGTTGCGATGATGGCTGCGATGAGAAACGCCGCTGAGGTGATGCACAGGGCCGCACTCATGCCCGCGTGTTCTGAGACGTGACCGACGATGTACGGAGCGGCAGCGCTCAAGATCCTTCCGATGTTATAGACGAACCCCATGGCCGTGCCGCGAAGCGAGGTGGGAAACAGCTCGCTCGCGATCACGCTGAATCCACTGAAGTAGCCCGTTCCGAAAAACCCCACCATCGGCCCGATCAGCAACAGAGCGGCCGGACTCCGCACGTAGGCGAACATGGGCACCACCAGAGCGGCGATCAAGAGATAACCGATATAGGTATATTTACGGCTGAAGCGATCCGCAAGGTAGCCAAACACGATGTACCCGAGAAAGGTCCCTACCTGCATCACGATGGTCCACTCGGACGTGTGAACGATGCTGAGGCCGCGACCGCCTTCCGCGATCGACATGGATAAAAAGCGAGGCACCCATGTAAACAGTCCCCACCACGCAAAGAGCGTAGCGGCATTCATGGTGGCGCAGATGAGCATGCTGTAGCCGAAGCTGCCGCGAAACAGACGGCCAGGATGGACCTGCGGAGTACGCTCACGGCGCCACGCTTCCGGTTCGCGCAATCGCCGCCTAAGCCAGAGAGTGATGACGGCGGGAAGAATGCCGACAAAGAAAACGGCGCGCCATCCGAAGCGCGGCAAAACCACCGCGACGACAGCGGCGCCTAGCGCATAGCCGAGGGCCCACGAACTCTGAACCAATGCCAGGGCCTTTCCTCGATGATGTGCGGGCCACGTCTCCGCGACCAGTGCGGCACCCGAAGCCCATTCTCCACCCATGCCGAGCCCCAGCAGCACGCGAAAGATCAGCAACTGGGTCGCGTTCTGGGAAAACCCGCACAGTGCCGTAGCCACTGAATACACCAGCACGCTCCAGGTAAGCATGCGGACCCGCCCATAGCGGTCTGCCAACCAGCCAAAGGCGATCCCTCCTAGGGCAGCAGAGAGGAGCGTGACCGACATCATCGCTCCGCTCGCCGCAGCAGAAATGTGCAACGCGATCTGTACCTGGCCCAGCACCAGCGCATAGAGCATCACGTCCATGCTGTCGAGCATCCAGCCGAGCGATGCAGCGATCAGCGTGCGTCGTTGACTCCCATCCGCCTCGACCAGCCATGAGTAAATCCCGGTCAGATAGACTCCTCTTGTTTGAGAGTGCAAAGATAGGTGGAGAGAGCAAACCGTGACTCTACCATAGTGAGCCGATCAACTTGCGCATAGCGATCGATACTGGAGGCACGTTCACGGACTGCGTTTACCTGGTGGATGGCACGCTTCAGGTTCTAAAGGTTCCCTCAACTCCAGCGGTTCCATCCGAGGCAGTCCTCAATGCGTTGGCGCAGTTGCACGCCGCGGAAGCGGTGGAGGTACGGCATGGCACGACCGTGGGCACAAACGCCATGCTGGAGCGAAAGGGCGCGCGTGTCGCGTTCGTCACAACAGCAGGTTTTGAAGATACCCTGGCCATCGGCCGACAGACGCGGAGCAGGCTCTATGACTGGTTCGCCCCCTTGCCGGTATGCCTCGTTTCCCGAGAATTGCGCTTCGGCGTACCGGAGCGGGTGACTGCCGAGGGAACGATTCTGCGGGCTCCGACCGAAGAGGAATTGGGGGCGCTCGTAGAGCAGGTCCGCAACAGCGGAGCAGCAGCCGTCGCGATCTCGTTGCTATTCTCGTTCGCGAATCCGACGACGGAGCTGCGCGTCGAAGCGGCCCTCCGGAGCCTCGGGCTTCCTGTTTCCACCTCGCATCGCATCCTGCCGGAGTTTCGCGAATACGAGCGGGCCTCCACCACCGTGGTCAATGCTTATCTCGCCCCAACGATGCAGCGGTATTTGCTGGATCTCGAAAAGCGGGTTCGTGCAGAGCATGCAGGCGGTCGTGTGGATGTCATGCAGTCTTCCGGCGGCATCATCCCGGCGCGCCTCGCCGCACAGGAGCCGGTGCGGACGGTATTGTCGGGTCCGGCGGGCGGCGTCATCGGCGCTTGCCGCATGGCACAAGCGGCCGGCTTCGATCGCATTATCGGATTTGATATGGGAGGAACATCCACCGACGTATTTCTCGCTGACGAAGCGAAGGGCGGCGCGCAGCGAACGCGTGAATCTGTAATTGCCGGTGTGCCGATTGCGGTTTCCATGCTCGACATTCATACCGTGGGCGCTGGTGGTGGCTCGATTGCGCGATTCGATTCGGGCGGCATGCTGCGTGTCGGCCCTGAGTCGGCTGGATCCGAACCGGGTCCGATCTGCTTTGGCCGAGGGACCATGCCGACCGTGACCGATGCCAACCTTCTGCTCGGACGGCTCGATGGTGAAAGCTTCCTCGGGGGAGAGGTCGCGTTGGATGCAAACCGGACAGAGAAGATTCTGGATCAGCAGAAGGGCGCGATACCAACCACGCTTGAGTTTGCTGCCGGAATCGTTCGGGTGGTGGAGAAGCAGATGGAGAAGGCGATGCGAGTGATCTCAGTTGAGCGCGGCCACGATCCTCGCGAATGTACGCTGGTCGCCTTTGGTGGCGGAGGCCCGCTGCATGCCTGCGCTCTCGCCCAGGCGATGCGCATCCCGACGGTGCTTATTCCAGCAATGCCGGGCGCGCTGTCCGCCGTTGGCATTCTGCTGGCCGATACGGTGCGCGATTACTCGCGAACGGTGATGCTACCGGGAGACTCGATTGAACAACTCGGCCCGATGTTTGCCGAAATGAAGGCGCGCGGGTTCTCCGAATTTGCTGCCGAAGGCCTGCAGGGCACGCCGCAATATGCTTTGGATCTGCGATACCGTCGGCAGGGTTACGAATTGAACGTTCTGTTCGATCCGCAGTCGCCTTCCGGCGCACTTGAGCAATTCCATCGGATGCATGAACAACGCTATGGATTTTCAAACCTTGATAAGCCGGTCGAGATCGTGAATTTGCGATTGCGGATGGTGGCGGCCGGAGAGCCGTACTCGGCTGTTCGCAGTGAGCTCGTCTCGGGAAATGGAGACGCTGCTTTCTGCGGCGAGCGTGATATTTACTTCGACAAGCGCTTTCACCGATCACGAGTGTATCGCCGCGAACAACTCGTAGCCGGCGATTCGTTTGACGGCCCTGCTCTCATTACCGAATACACGTCAGCGACGCTGCTGCCACTCGGCTGTCACCTGCGCGTCGACGCCTTCGGCAATCTCATTCTCTGGGTCGAGAGACAACGCTCATGAGCATCCTGCCATCGATCCGATCGAACTGGCCATCTTCCAAAGCGAGGTGCACTCGATAGCCGAAGAGATGGGAGCGGCACTTCGACGAACCGCGCTCTCGCCAAACATCAAAGAGCGCCGCGATTACTCATGCGCGGTATTTGATGCGAAAGCCAGAGTCATCGCCATGGGGGATCACATGCCCGTGCACCTCGGCTCCATGCCGATGTCTGTGCAGGCTGCGGTGCAAGCGATTGCCTTCCAGCCCGGAGACATCGCCATCCTCAACGATCCCTATGCGGGCGGCACGCACCTGCCTGACATCACCATGGTGTTGCCCGTATTTTTACCGTCGCACAGGATAGGCCGGTTGCTTATGTCTCCAATCGGGCGCATCATGCCGACGTTGGCGGCATGTTCCCTGGATCGATGGGGCCGGCAAAAGAGATCTTTCAGGAGGGCATTCGCATCCCTCCGGTCAGGATTGTGCGGAACGGAATCGTCGATCGAGAGATGCTCGATCTGATTCTCCTGAACGTTCGCACACCGGCAGAACGGGAAGGCGACCTGCAATCACAGATAGGAGCGTGTCGTGTTGGCGAAGCCCGCGTCTTGCAATTGGCGCATAAGTACGGCTTACCTGGGTTCGAGCGACTCGTCGAGGCGGTGCTGAATTACTCCGAGCGGCTGGCCCGCGCAGAACTTCGCGCGATGCCGGCCGGAGACTTCACTGCGGAAGACTGGCTCGATGACGATGGTGTTACAGATTCGCCGCGCAAGATTGCCGTGCGGCTGCGGCTGGACCCGGCGGCTGCATCCATTCACATCGATTTCGAGGGTCTTCACCGCAGGTTTCCGGCAGCTTGAATGCAGTTCGCGCTATTACGCTCTCGGCTTGCTTTTACGTTTTGCGCTGTCTGCTTTCTGAGGATGCTCCGGCGACCGACGGCATCCTGCGACCACTGACGCTGCAAACGCCTGCAGCCAGCATCGTCGACGCGCAGCCGCCCGCGCCTGTCGCAGGTGGTAACGTGGAAACCTCACAGCGCATTGTCGACGTGCTGCTGCGCGCGTTGTCCAAAGCCATTCCCGATCGCGTGCCCGCAGCCAGTGCGGGAACGATGAGCAACTTGACATTGGCGGCCGAGACCCGCGCACCGGGAGCCTTTCACCTACTACGAGACAGCGGCAGGTGGAATGGGCGCGCGCCCCGGGCTCGATGGTATCTCCGGCGTGCAAACGCATATGACCAACTCGCTGAATACACCCATCGAAGCACTGGAGTATGCCTATCCCTTGCGCGTGCGTCGATACGGCTATCGGTCCGGCTCGGGTGGGGCAGGGCAATTCACAGGCGGCGATGGATTGATCCGTGAAGTGGAGTTACTCGCCGATGCGCAGGTGACGCTGCTCGCGGACCGAAGAAAATTTCGCCCTTATGGATTGCAAGGCGGAGAAGATGGAGCAGCCGGTCAGGCCTCCATCACCAGCGCGGGTAGCGGCCAACAGGCGGAGGTGCCGGGAAAGTTCAGCCTGAACCTTTCAGCCGGGGACACCCTGCGGATCGAAACACCTGGCGGTGGTGGATGGGCACGCCGTAGTTGCGAATAACTGCTTATGCAAGCAGCTCACGACTTCGTCCAACTTAGTGGATACTTACAAGCCTTCAAACTATTCATGGCGCAGCGCATGCATCGGATCGATGCTGGCTGCGCGCTGTGCTGGAATCCAGCTTGCCCCGAGGGCGATCGCCAGCAGAACGAACAGCGACAGGCACAGGGTCATGGGATCGTAAGGCTCGATGCCGTAGAGCATGGACTGGACTGCGCGCGTGAGCAGGAGCGTTGTACCAAGACCCGCGAGAGTGCCTGCCAGCGCGATCCATGAGCTCTCCCGCAGGATCATGCGACTTACGCGCCAACGTGACGCGCCCAGAGCGACGCGAATCCCGATTTCGTTTCTGCGCTGCGCCACAGAGTACGCCATCACGCCGTAAACTCCCACTGCGGCGAAGGCAAGTGCCAGCACTGCGAACCCAGACGTGAGCGCTGCAAAGGCGCGTTCTATCGAAGCATTGGCATTGATCTGCTCGCGCTGCGTGCGCACGTTGATGATTGGCAGGTCAGGGTCGATTTGCTCCACAGCTGTACGCAGTTGCGGCATCAAATCTCCACTCCTGAGTCGCGTGCGAACCTGGTACACCATTCCACCCACCCGAGTCTGTTGAACGTAAGGCAGAAAAAATTGCGGTGGAGGTTGGTCGCGAAGATTCATGTAATGCGTATCTCTGCAGACGCCGACGATCTCGATCCAGGGAGCATTCGCCTCACGGTCGGCTTTGAATCGCCTGCCTACCGGATTCGTATTTGGGAATCGCTTGCGTGCAAGACTCTGGTTGATCATGCCGACCTTGCGCGATGTGGCTGTGTCTTCCGCATTGAAGCCGCGCCCGGCGGCGATCGGAATTTCCATCGTCTCGAAGAAGTGATTTCCCACCGCGTTGAAGTCTTCGGCCTGAGCCTTCTGCGGATCGAATACCTCGCCTTCGGGCACGAAATCCGAGTTGGACAGATTATCCGCGATGTAAGGCAGCGCTCCGAGAGTGACCGATTGAATACCGGGCATCGCGGCGATCCGATCTTCGATTCGCTGGTGTAACAGCACGTCTTTGCCTGCAGAATAGCGGCTCGCCGGAGGATTGATTTCGAACAGCAACAGGTTATCCGCATTGAATCCTACATCTATGGAATTCAAGCTCCATACAGTTCGGAGGAATAATCCTGCGCCCATCACGAGTACGGTCGCCACCGCGATCTGAAACGCGACCACCACTTTTCCGTTCCAGCCCTTTCTTCGCCTGGTCGCTTGCAACGCGGACTCTTTGAGGCTGCTGCTGATCGGAACTCGCGTCGCGATCAATGCCGGGGCCAGCCCGAAAAGTATTCCCGTCAGCAGCACGACGATCGCGGTGCATGCGAAGACAGGCCAATCCACGGAACGCGGTAATCAGTCCCATCCCACGAATTGGCGAGCAGCTTAGGCAAGACACTGCGACCGAAATAGCCAGCACCAATCCGCCCGCTCCGCCGAGTGAGGCCAGCAGCAGACTCTCGGTAAGAAGCTGGCGCAGAATACGGCCTCGCGCCGCGCCCAGTGCGAGCCGCACGCTCATCTCCCGTTGCCGCTGCGTGCCGCGCGCCAACAGCAGATTGGCAACATTGGCACAGGCCAGCAAGAGGACCAAACCCGTAAGCGCCCACAGGATGTAAATTGGCTTCTGAAAGCGAAGATCATTAAAATGCAAGCCGCGGCTGCCATCGGACTAACTGAAGATGCGGCATGGTGTCTCCGGGCTTGATCGTCATGGTGGCCCGCACAGCCGCGGCCAAGGCAACGTTCAACGCGGCACTTGCCTGCGCATCGTCGACATCGGGCCGGGTACGCGCGACGACATTGAGCCACCAAAGATCCGGATCCGTGAGCAGCGATGTCTTCCCCTTGGGATCGATCACCGGTTGCGTGCTCAGTGGAACGAATATCTCCGGCGATTGCTGAACATTTTTAGCGCCTGTGAACCCTCGAGGCGCGACACCCACAATGGTGAAGACAGTCTGATTCAGCGTAATGGCCTGACCAAGTGCGCCGAGGCGATCTCCCGTACTCTCGCTGCCACAAACCATCGCTGATTACGGCGACCATGCCGGAACCCGGTGTCGCATCATCGGCCTGCTGCAGCGTTCTCCCTACTTGAGCCTGCACACCGAGTTGAGCGAAGAAGTTTCCGGAGACCAGATCCGCATTGACTCTTTGGGCGTGGCCACGAATGGTGGCATTCATCCCATCTTCCTTGAACGCAATCAGGTCTTGCAGCGCCCGGTTGGTCCCTCGTAACTGGCGATACACCGGGTAAGAGAATACCGAGGCGATCGTTTCACCGTTGGGGCCTGCATCGAAGTCTCCCCACATCGCGTGAACAACCTCCTTGCCGTCGCCAGTCCATCGCAGCATGCGGAGTTCGGAGGGATGGGGCACACTCAGCCGACTCAGAAGCAGTTCCCTGCCAACCGCCACGATCGTTGTGTTGGCCCCGATGGCGAGTGCGAGAGAAGCCGCACTGATGATCGTGAATCGGAGATCTTTGCCGAGCAGCCGAACAGCAAAGCGGAGATCGGCACTGAGTTGATCGAGCCACGTGAGGCTTAAGGGCATCGCGCATCTCTGCCTTGAGAACAGCCGGTGTGCCAAACGCAATTCGAGCGCGCCGAGCAGCGTCAGCGGGGGAATGCCCCGCGGTGATGAGGTCCGCCGTCAGGCGCTCGAGATGGTCTGAGAGTTCCGCTTCCATCTCTGCTTCGAGGCGGCCGCGCCGCGTGGTTGCCATCCACCATGAGCGGATCTCCGTCTGCTTTCGTGAAACCAGCGCCCAGATTCGCCTCATGCTCTCTCCGCCTTCGCCCCGAGAATGCTCTCCATAATTCCTGCCATGCGCCGCCACTTCTCCGTCTCCTCTCCGAGCCGTTCGCGGCCTGCCCTGGTGAGCTTGTAGTACTTGGCCCGACGGTTGTTCTCGCTTTCGCCCCACTCGCTCGCGATGGCGCCTTGATGTTCCAGGCGGTAAAGCGCGGGATAAAGAGAACCCTGTTGAATCACGAGTTCCTCGCCGGAGATCTGCTGGATGCGCAGAAGTACGCCGTATCCATGTAACGGGCCCAGGGACACTGCTTTCAAGATCAGCAGATCCAGCGTTCCCTGCAACACATCGTTTTGCTTGGGTTCCTTCGCCGGCGACATTGCTCTCCTTGGTCGTCTAGGAGAGACACTACAGCGGCTCTCCTAGACTGTCAAGGAGAAACCACCGCTGACTGAATGGCCGTGACTCTTCAGCTGACGTGAATCTTTGGCCGCGCTTGGCAATCAAGTTCCGGTTGACTCGCTCTCAGCAACCGAAGGAGAATCGGAAGCTAGCGAACAACAGGGAGCCAAGCGATGAAAATGAATGTGCACCTGAACTTTCCGGGAAACTGCGCAGAAGCATTCGACCTTTATAAGTCGGTATTCCAAGTCAAGGATGCCTTCGTGATGAAGTATGGCGAGGCGCCGCAGGGCTCGCCGGTGGATGCGAACTGGAACGACAAGATCATGCACACGTCGATTCCGCTCGGCAGTGGATTGCTGATGGGCTGCGATACACCGAACGCACACTCGGCGTCCATCAGCGGAGTTCAAGTTTCGATAGAGACCAAAGACGAGGACGAGGCAAGGCGCATCTTCCAAGGGTTGCAGGAAGACGGCACGGTGCAGATGCCGATGGCTCCGACATTCTGGTCGCCGCTCTTCGGTATGTGTACTGACCGGTTTGGAGTAGGGTGGATGGTCGGATTACTCGGTCCGGGACAAGAGTAACGCGGCACTCTCAATTCAGAGTGAAACTAGCGCAAACAGAGAGGGCCCGGACGAATATGTCCCGGGCCCTCTTTGTAGCATTTCACGAATTGCAACGTCGGCTATTTGCTGCTGTCCCTCGCCGCCTTTACGTAATCGTGAGCCATCTGAACATGCGCGTACTGTTGCGCGAGGAGCGCCTTTACCGGCTGCGGAAGATCTTTTTCCAGAGCATCCTTGTAGGCCTTCTTGGCTGCGTCCTCGCCTTGCTCCGCGGTCTCAAGCAGGGTGTGATCGCCTCCGCCAAGCTTCGCCTTGAAATCGCCCCAGGTGCGATGCACCTTGGCGCTCACGCTTCCGGTTTCTTTCGCGTCGTGATCGCCTTCGGTGTGGAGCATGGTCTCGAGGTCGCCCCGGAACTGTGCGCGTTTCAGCGATTCCGCCATGAAAAAGCGCTTGTGGGTGTCGTCCTTGAGATGTTCGCCGATTTCCTGAAAGCCAGCCTGTCCGTCAATCAAGGTTTCGATTACGGAGTGCAGTTCTTTGATTACTTCTTCGTTGCTGATTTTATGCCGCTCGTTGATCTGCGTCGCCATTAGATCCTTCCATGCGGTTGATTACCCGTTAGAGATTTGGAAGACAGTTGCAGGAGCTAACTCCACCCTGCTCCGTGCCAAAGCAATTCGCCGCGCAAGCGGAGAGATCGCATCCCTTCATAGAAGCGATGGAAGGGGAGACAGTTGCTTAGAGTGACTGCAAATGGAATGGAATGCAACTTCCAGTGATTGATTCGATGG
>CAVVJK010000008.1:0-226942 GCA_963748555.1 uncultured Acidobacteriaceae bacterium | reverse complement strand
CGTCGACTAGGCGTGACCTGCGTGGGTGTCCTTGCCGGCCGGAAGTTGCAACATATGCAATTCATTACCATGCCCGATCGGCCTAACGATTTGGCATCGACAATCGAACGCATCGGACACGCCTTGACAGTAGCCGAGCTAGTTCCCTGGATCGGAATGGGCAGGAGTGCCATCTACGAGATGGTAGCCTCTGGCCGCATTCCACATATTCGCATCGGCTCCTCGATCAGATTCGATCCGTATGCGATTGCCGAGTGGCTTCGCGAGAAGACCGTAATGGCAGCCTAAACACGGTGGGCCGGGAGTGATCCCGGCCCATCGTCTACATCAGCTTGATTTATCACCATTTGACAGCATTCAGTTTGGCTTGGGCTTCACTGCCGGTCGCCGGTCGAAGATACCGCATCGTGGACGCAAGGTCTTTGTGTCCGGCATAAGCCTGAACGGTTCCAATCGATTTCGTTCCTCAGTAATGTCGTGAGTACGTTCTCCTGAACTTGTGCAACGTATATTCCTCGCACTCGTCCCGCTCTCTGCATGCATGACATCGACCACAGTTCAGCTCTGCGCGTCTCGCCAGACGTTTGAGCCGATCGCGCTCCCGCGTTCCCCGTCGATGAGTTCGAGTCTTGAAACGAGCGATCGGCCCTCCTTCGCCCGCCCCCATTTGCCCAGTTCAGAGAGCACGTCGTCAGGGAGGGGCACCTGCCGTTGTTCCCAGTTCTTGATCTTGAATCCCCAATGAGGTTTCGATCTGACGGTGAGGATCTTATCCTTGTGGTCAATGTCCTTAAACTCGAGATGGGCAATTTGCTCTCGCAGGCCGCACTTCAGGCTTAACAGGATTAGTACTCGGTTGTACGGGTCTGCCGCGTCAAGCAGGGCCTTTGTCTGATCCGCGCTGTAGACAGTCGGGAGAGTCTCGTCAAACTTTGGTACCGGCGGCAGGCTATTGATTTGTCGATACCGGCAGATCGAAGCCACGACGCCATCCTCGTGTGCTTATTAGATACCATCCGATCTTCACATCCACGCTTTCGTAGCGCCGCGTGGAAGCGGAAAACGTCATCTCTGACGATCTCGTCGACGTAAGTCTTCCTGACCAGAGCTATGAACTCCCCTGTCACCTGACGGGCCTGGCTTGCGGCCTCATTTGCGTTCCGCTGCTCGGCATCTCGGACGTATGCCTCCGCCGTCCCACGAAGAGTCTTGCGCTCTTGCTCGCCTACGATACGACTCTGGCGAGTCGGCCTATCGCCTTCATTTAAAGCGATTTGCTTCTGGAATGACTACTTTGCGATAAACTCTGGCGGAAAGAGGGGGATGCATAGGACGCAGACGCTCAACGTGCGCGTCTGGAGAAATCCGTCCTAGCAAAGGTTGTGGCTACCACGCTAAACGATCATTACCCCGCGAGCTACACCTCACCCGTCTACGAAGCGGGGCGATTCTCCAGGAACGCCCCCTGTTCACCTAGCGACCGTCGTCAAATGGCATATTCCTAATCACAAATCTAGAAGACTCCAGATCTTGCGCACCAGATCGAAGTAGTAAGAATCCTCTCATTGTTTCCTTTCGACTAATCCAATCAGATACGCGCCCGGAAAAAGCAGGCCACACCTTGACAGCTCCAGGCTTGATTGAGGCCGACTCCGAGCCGCTTAGAGCGAAGGCACTTGAATACTGAGGCAAGTCACTGTCTACCTTGAGCCAACTGCTAACGTCCGGTTGGGCGGAACATAAGTTACTGGGCCATCGAAGTACAGACGAATTGAAAGGTTGTTGGCAGCGTTCTCCCCGAGGTTTCGGGTTTGAAAAGTTAATGGATGGAAAACTCCGGAGACTGAAAGCACTCTTACTATCTGGCCATTAAGCCTTGAATTCTCGTAGTCCGTCTCAAGCGGTCCTTCTATTGATGCCCGCTCCGCAGGTTTTCCCTAAATCAGACATAGTCCATATTCCCCGGACTCCTGAAGGCGCTTATTCATCCACCCAGTAGGAGGCATTCGAACTCCAGCGACCATAGCGGGATCAATTGGATTATGCGAAAGGATGTATTCGTCCCGCAGGGCAAATGCTACGTGTGCGCGACGCTCTCCGACTCTGTCATCGGGGAGTTTCTCGGACGTAGGGCGTCTTGAATGCTTGTGACTGATTTTTCGACGATACCCATCAACATATTTTGGTCCGCCGCCTTTTGCTCCTGGTCGGTACGATTTACGGCATTAACGAACATGGCTAAAACACAAGCCAGGATGAAGAATGCAATCAGAAGCCCGCGCAGAACTGGCTTCTTTTCTAACTTCCTGACCAAGTCAGGTGCTAGATGCGATAACCCAGCTACAGCCAGCAGCAAAAAAGCCAAATCTGGAATGAGGTTGATTGCGACGTGAATGAAGTGTCCAATGTGCGAGCTAGTCCGCGCAGCCTGAGACACGTAATGGATCAGGTGCCGCCGACGCCCCATAAAGACGAGCAGGACGACGATAACTCCCACCGATGCGCCTATAAGATGACGTGAAGGTTGAAGCCTCCTCGTGATGGCTTCTTTTGAGGCATGAAGGAAGATTTGCAGCTCGTTGCATTTCCACACAGCGGTTCTTCCCCTAATTGTTCACCCGTAGATTGCACTGGGAGAAGAAAGCCACAGGAACCTAGGCGCCATGAACCAGCGATCTACCCTGCCGGGTCGTAGTTCAGGTTCGGGCCCAGCCACCGCTCGACCTCGGCCACGCTCATGCCTTTGCGGTGGCTATAGTCGACTACCTGGTCACGATCGATTTTTCCCACGCTGAAGTAGCGCGACTGCGGGTGCGCGAAGTAGATGCCACTCACGCTTGACCCGGGCCACATTGCGAACGACTCCGTGATGACCATGCCAGTGTTGGCTTCGACGTCGAGCAAGTTCCACAGCGAGCCCTTCTCGGTGTGGTCGGGGCACGCAGGATAGCCGGGCGCTGGTCGGATTCCGCGATACTTCTCCTGGATCAGGTCTGTGGTACTGAGACCTTCGCTGCAACCGTAACCCCATTCATCGCGAACGCGCTTGTGCAGGCATTCCGCGAACGCTTCGGCGAGCCGGTCCGCGAGGGCCTCCGCCATGATCGCGTTGTAGTCGTCGTGCTGAGCGCGGAAGCGATCGCACAGTTCTTTCAGGCCAATGCCGCTGGTCACTGCGAATGCGCCGATCGAGTCACGCAGCCCCGTCTCTTTGGGCGCGATGAAGTCAGCCAGCGACCGGCAGGGCTCGTTGCCTTCCCGATTCGCCTGCTGGCGCAGGAAGTGCAATCGCTGCAGGACCTGGCGTGCGCGATTCGTCGGTGTAGAGCTCCACATCGTCGCCAACCGCGTTTGCAGGAAACATTCCATACACGCCACGCGCGGTCACCAGCTTCTTCTCGATGATGGTGTCGAGCAGTGCCTGGCCCTCGGCGAAAAGCTGCTGTGCCTGCCCGCCGTGATCCTGGTGTTCGAGAATGCGCGGGTAAATGCCCTTCAGGCCCCATGCGTGAAAAAACGGCGTCCAATCAATGAAGTCCCGCAGCGTGGCGAGCGGAAAGTTGTCGAGCACGCGCACGCCGGTGAAGGCAGGAACAGCAAGATCTTCCGCCCGCCACTCGATCGGGGTACGGCGCTTGCGAGCCGTTTCGATGCGAGACGACACTCTGCCGGGGAGCGGAGTGAGCCTTGCGCAGCGCTTCGTACTCGGCCCGATGCTGTGCCACAAAATCTGCCTTGCCGTCGTCGCTGAGCAGGCTGGTCGTCACCGGCACCGCGCGGCTTGCGTCCAGTATGTGGACCACCGGTTCGCTATAGTGCGGGGCAATCTTGATGGCAGTGTGTGCGCGGCTGGTGGTGGCGCCGCCAATCAGCAGCGGTACCTTGAACCCGTTCCTCTCCATCTCGCGGGCCACGTGCACCATTTCATCGAGCGATGGCGTGATCAGTCCGCTCAGCCCGATCATGTCGGCCTTCTCCGCCCTGGCGCGCTCCAGGATTTTTTCGCAGGGGACCATCACTCCCATGTCGATCACTTCGTAGTTGTTGCAGGCGAGCACGACGCCAACGATATTCTTGCCAATGTCGTGTACGTCGCCCTTCACCGTGGCGAGCACAATCTTTCCCTGCGCCTTGACCTCCTGCCCAGACGCAACCATGGCCGCCTTCTCCGCTTCCATGAACGGGGTGAGGTGAGCAACAGCCTTCTTCATCACGCGCGCAGATTTGACCACCTGCGGCAGAAACATCTTGCCGGCTCCAAACAGATCGCCAACGACGCTCATGCCGGCCATCAGCGGGCCTTCGATCACCAGCAGGGGCCTTCCCAATTTGATGCGAGCTTCTTCGGCATCAATCTCGATGTAGGCGTCGATTCCCTTGACCAGTGCGTGCGAGAGACGCTCCTCGACCGTGCCGTTGCGCCACTCTTCGGCTTTCTTCTCGCTTACGACGGTGCCGGCGCTCTTCAGCGTCTCGCCAAAATCGACCAGGCGCTCGGTAGCGTCGGGACGGCGATTTAACAACACGTCTTCGACCAGCACCTTCAGGTCCGGTTCGATCTCTTCGTACACCTCCAGCATCCCGGCATTGACGATGCCCATGTCCATACCCGCGCCGATCGCGTGATACAGAAACGCCGAGTGCATGGCCTCACGCACCTTGTTGTTGCCGCGGAAGCTGAAGGAGATGTTGGAGACGCCGCCGCTTACCTTGGCATGCGGCAGGTTGGCCTTGATCCACCGGGTCGCGTTGATGAAGTCGACAGCGTAATTGTTGTGCTCCTCCATGCCGGTCGCGACGGTGAGAATGTTGGGATCGAAGATGATGTCTTCAGGAGGGAACCCCACCTCATCCACCAGGATCCGATATGCACGTTCGCAGATACGAATCTTCTCTTCGTAGGTGGCTGCCTGACCTTGCTCGTCGAAAGCCATCACCACAACAGCGGCGCCATACTTCAAAACAGTCGCTGCATTCTGGCGGAACTTCTCCTCGCCTTCCTTAAGCGAGATGGAGTTCACGATGCCCTTGCCTTGCAGGCATTTCAGTCCGGCCTCGATGACCTCCCACTTGGAGGAGTCCACCATGAACGGAACCTTCGCGACCTCGGGCTCGCTCGCCAGCAACTGCAGATAGCGCGTCATCGCGGCGACGCCGTCAATCATTCCCTCGTCCATGCAGATGTCGATGACGTTGGCGCCATTCTCCACCTGCTGCCGCGCGATGCTCACCGCCTCTTCGTACTTGCCCTGCTTGATCAGCTTGGCAAACTTCGGCGAACCGGCCACATTGGTCCGCTCACCGATCATGATGTAGACGCCGCGCTGTTGCGTGAATGGCTGCGATCCAGAAAGACGCAACGGCTTAGGCTGCGTGGCCGAAACCACGCTTTCGCTTTGCGGCAAACTCATGCGCGGATCTCGCTTTGCTGCGATTCCCACTGCGCATCATGCGCACCGCCCCAAAACCGGGGAGGCTGATCTTCAAGCGCCTTGGCGATTGCCGCAATGTGTTCGGGAGTATTGCCGCAGCAACCGCCGGCGATATTGATCAGGCCTGCGCGCGCAAACCCGCCAAGATAGCGGGCCATATCCTGCGGCCCCAGATCGAACCCGGTCTCAGAGAGAGGATTCGGCAAGCCCGCGTTCGGATAACACGAGATCGCCACGTCCGCCTTCTCCGAGAGCTCCTCCAGAAAGGGATACATCAGGTCGGGGCCGAGCGAGCAGTTGAGGCCAACCGATAAAGGTTTCACATGCTTCACTGCATTCCAGAACGCCTCAGTCGTCTGCGCCGAGATCAGCGTCTCACCGCCACGGCCTACCGCAGCTGAAATCATCACCGGCAGTTCTTTGCCGTCCTCATCAAATACTTCGCGAATGGCGACCAGGGCTGCCTTGGCATTCAGCGAATCGAAGATAGTCTCCACCAGCAGCAGATCGGAACCGCCGGCCATCAGTGCGCGCACCTGGTGAGCATAGGCCTGCTTGACCTGATCGAAGGTGACCACGCGAAAGCCCGCATCGTCTGCGTCCGGCGAGTTGGAGAGCGATACCGTCAAGGGCCCAATGGCTCCCGCAACGAATCGTTGACGAGAAGTCGCCGTTCCCACGCGGTCGGCCCACTCACGGCATTGCCGCGCGGATTGCTCGTTGATCTCCCAGGCCAGGTCGTTGAGGAACGGATCCTCGATCACCTTCTGATAGAACGCAGGATCTTTGCGTCCGCCTTGCTCGCGCGGATCGTCTACGAAAAACTCGCTCTGCGTAATGCTGGTCGCCCCGAACGTATTCGTCTCGATGATGTCTGCCCCGGCCTCGAGAAAGCGCCGATGAATGTCAGAGATCATCTTCGGTTGCGTCAGGGTGAAAAGATCGCCGTTGTTCAGCAGATCCTTAGTCGAGTCTTTGAACCGCTCCCCACGGATATCCGCTTCCTTCATGCCATACGTGCGGATGGTCGTGCCCATGGCGCCATCAATGATGGCGATGCGGCTGTCAAGAATCTTTTCCAGAGGATGTTGGTGAGCCTTTGTCATGTCTCCCCGATGTAAATCTGTGGGATGTAAATCTTTGGCCGGCCGTCTGGCAGCCCAGGTATGTCGCGGTTCCATTCAAATTGCCGGATGTGGTCGATCTCGTTCGACCCCAGTGTTCATCGGCTAAACGGGTACTGCTCTCATTATAACGATTCAGGAAAGGCGGCTGATCTGAGGGGATGGGCGCCATGCCCGTGTCTCATTCTGTTCAGGTAACCAGCAATCCGCGCGGGCCGAGGTGATTCAACAGATCAGGACGCAGCGCTCCCTGCAGCGTTGAGCCGGATTTTGGTCCGGTTCTTTTCCGGAAAGCGTACTGCCTCAGGGTCCAGAAAAGCGACCAGGTCGACGAGCGCATTCTGCAGTTCGGCCAGCCGCGGTAAAGCGACCGCAAGACAATCTTCTAAGGACCTCACGTCTGCCATGAGAGCCGAGATAAGGGGAGCTGGGCGGCTCTCAAGCGAATCGAGGAATGAGGAGTAGCCGACGCATTGGGGCCCGCGCGGTGCTTCATCAATCATTCTCTCGCCAATAGCGTGTTGTTCGCCGCCGAAAACGCGAAGCAGCGGGTCATAGCGATCCGTCTGCCAGCAGGCATAAATTCTGTGTTGCAGCTGGGCCAGTTTGCGCGTCTCTTCGTCCCGTCCCAGATCGATGAACTGAATTTCGCGGCGGATCAGTTCCGTCCATGCAAAGTATTGCGCGATGACAAAGACGGTGTGATGGACAGCATAGGAACGGGTGCGTTCATCGCCGGATCGTCAGATAGTTTTCGAAGAAGCCGCGTTTCGCAATGTTGAAGATGCGGCTCTGGAGCTCATACGCGGCTCGTCCGAGAGGCTCGCGAAATCGCCGCGTAGTTTGTTCCACTTCCGCTCGGCGGCTTGCTTCGGCATTTTGCAGAGCAAGCCGGGCTTCCACTCGCTTCACGCGAAGCTGTCCCCAAACTGCCAAGGCGGCCGCCCCGATGGCGACCGCAGAAGAGATCAAGCCCGGAAGAAGCCCCTTGTCCATCGCGCACCACCCCCGCACAGCTGGGCCCAGGCATTGCCGACGAGTCAAGCATACTGAACAACTTGCAAGGCGAATATCGATTTGCAGGAGCAGAAGAAAGGATGAAACGATGAATGGTCGGGGAGAGAGGATTTGAACCTCCGACCCCCTGGTCCCGAACCAGGTGCTCTACCAGGCTGAGCCACTCCCCGAACGTGTGTGGAAGGAACTCGCGACCCGGCATCCTGGTATGGCCTTTGACTGCCCGCGAGCTAAAATTGAGTGTACCAGAAGCGGCGGTTCTTCTATACGTGCCGCCGCCTGCGACTCGTAATCACAAACTCGGCGGTGACCGCGATCCCACTGGCTCTATTGCACGTAGGGTCAATCGAGCTTCCCGGATTCGCACGAAACTCACCGTGATTGCGCCAAGATGACCGGACAAGCATGACTCCACTGGCGACAACTCGATCTCTCCGGTCTACGAGTGCTCGACGGAGCCATGGCTACCGAGCTTGAACGGCGGGGCTGCGATATTTCTGGCCCGCTTTGGTCCGCGCGGGCTCTGGACGAGTCCCCGCAAATCATCGAACAGGTTCATGCCGATTATTTGCGAGCGGGCGCCGATTGCCTGTTGACCGCCAGCTATCAGGTGTCCTCGGAAGGGTATGAGGAGCTTGGATTGCGGCCGGAAGATGCGGCAGCAGCGCTGCGGAGGTCGGTGCAATTGGCCGATCAGGCCCGTGAACAGCTCCACCGGAGCGAAACGCGGCCCGTTTGGATAGCCGCTTCGCTCGGACCCTTCGGAGCGGCCCTGCACAACGGAGCGGAGTACCACGGGAACTATGCCTGCTCCTTTCAGGACCTGGTCGAGTTTCATGCGCGGCGAATCGCGGTGCTTCAAGACACCCGCGCCGATCTGATCGCGTTTGAGACTGTCCCCTCTCTGGAAGAGGCCAGCGCCATCGTGGCCGCCCTGCATCGTTTCCCGGCGATCGGCGCATGGGTGTCTTTCACCTGCCGAGACGGCAGGCATGTCGCCCGCGGGGAACTCCTGGCCGATTGCGGCAAGCTGCTTGAAAACGAGGAGCAGGTGGTTGCCGTTGGTATCAATTGCACGGCGCCCCATTGGGTGACCTCTCTCATTCGAGAGCTCAAGAGCACCACGGGCAAGCCACTGGTCGCATATCCCAATTCCGGCGAGGTATGGGATGCCGAGCATCGCTGCTGGCTGGGCGACGCAGGTGAATTCGCACCGTGGACCCGGGAGTGGTTCGAGGCTGGGGCGCAGGCGATCGGCGGCTGCTGTCGGACCGGGCCGGACGATATCCGGGCTATCCGCGCCGTGCTTGCTTAGGCGCCGATTTACCCGCTCAAACGAGACCGGGCCATTTCTCGCCCAGCCGGCTGACCCCATGCGACAATAGAGTTCTAACCGCTATGACACCAGAATCGCTACCTGTGGCTCCGGAATCCGCCACCGTTACCCGTGAGCTTCTGGCTCAACACGGCATTACTCCTGACGAATACGAACGCATACTGAGTGCGCTGGGGCGTACGCCAAGTCTCACCGAGCTTGGGATCTACAGCGTGATGTGGAGCGAGCACTGCTCCTACAAGTCCTCCCGTGTTCACCTGAAGCGCCTGCCGACCAAGAGCGATCGCGTCGTGCAGGGGCCGGGCGAAAACGCGGGGATCATCGATGTGGGCGACGGATGGGCGTGCGCGTTCAAGATCGAGTCGCACAATCATCCTTCTTACATCGAGCCGTTTCAGGGCGCGACGACCGGCGTCGGCGGCATTCTGCGCGACATTTTCACCATGGGAGCGCGGCCCTTTGCAGTGATGGATTCGCTGCGCTTCGGTCCCATCACGCCGGAGGGAAACGCCGAGCCCACCGCGGTGATTCACAAGAATCACTCCATCATGGAAGGTGTGGTCGGTGGCGTGGCCTCGTATGGCAACTGCTTCGGAGTGCCGAACCTGGGCGGAGAGACACGCTTCGAAAGCTGCTACTCCGGCAATCCGCTGGTGAACGCATTCGCCCTGGGGCTGGTTCGGCGCGAAGAGATCTTCTACGCGAAGGCATCGGGAATCGGCAACCCGGTGATCTATGTTGGTGCGAAGACTGGCCGCGACGGCATTCACGGCGCCACCATGGCCAGCGAAGAGTTCAAAGAAGGCTCAGAGCAGAAGCGGCCCAACGTGCAGATGGGCGATCCCTTCATGGAGAAGCTGCTGCTCGAGGCCTGCCTGGAAGCGATGCAGACGGGCGCGGTGGTCGGTATTCAAGACATGGGGGCTGCCGGGCTGACCTGCTCCACCTGCGAAATGGGCGCGCGTGGCGGAGTGGGCCTCGAGGTGGAACTGGACCGAGTGCCGCAGCGTGAAACCGGCATGACCGCTTACGAGATCATGCTGAGCGAGTCGCAGGAACGCATGCTGCTGGTCGCCGAAGATGGCCGTGAAGACGAAGTCTTGCGCGTATTTCAAAAGTGGGGCCTGGATGGCGTCATCGTCGGCGAGGTAATCGGCGAGCCGCGTTTGCGCATTCTGCATCATGGAGTGCTGGTCGCCGATATCCCCAACCAGTCGCTGACCGACGATGCGCCGCTGTATCACCGGCCGGTCGGCGAATGGAAGCGTCCAAACCAGATCAAGGTTCCGCTCGACCCGCCCGCGGACGTGCTGGCGGAACTCAACAAGCCGCGCGACTACACCGCCGATCTGAAGAAGCTGCTCGCGTCTGCGAATATCTGTTCCAAGCGCTGGGTATTTGAGCAATACGATTCGATGGTGCAGACCAACACGGTGCAGGGTCCCGGTGGCGAAGCTGGAGTGATGCGCATTAAGGACTCGGGCACGCCCGGCCACGAACGCGGTTTGGCCATGGCGCTCGACGGCAACGGACGCTGGTGCTATCTCGATCCGAAGCTGGGCGCCGCGCTCGCCGTTGCGGAAGCAGCCCGCAAGGTGGCGTGTACGGGCGCGACTCCGGTCGCAGCTACCAACTGCCTCAACTTCGGCAATCCCGAGAAGCCGGAAATTATGGCGCAGCTTTCCGCCGCGATCGATGGCATCTGCTGAAGCCTCCGTCGCGCTGGGCACGCCGATTACCGGCGGCAATGTTTCGCTCTACAACGAGACACGTGGCGAAGGAATCTATCCAACGCCCGTGATCGGCATCGTCGGCATTCTGGATGATGTGACGAAGGCCGTGCCTGCTGATTTCCAGCAGGCCGGGGATGCAGTATTGCTCCTAATGCCGGCTGCAGGAGAGCGAACGTCGCCTCACTCGCTTTGGAGGAATTGGGCTCGTCGGAGTATGCGAACGTCGTCCTGGGACAGTCTTTGGGGAACCCCGAGCTATCTCTCGCTGACCGACGAGGCGCAGTTGCATCAGTGCCTGAAGAAACTCGCGGAGGAAGGATTGCTTCAGTCTGCTTGCGACGTGTCCGACGGCGGCATTGCAGCGACCTTGGCGCAAGCCTCGTTCGAGCACTCCATCGGGGTCCGAGTCGAGCTCATTCCGATCGCGGACGCGCCTGTCGCGTGCATCGTCTGTTCGGAGAGCCCTCGTCCACCGTGGTTCGTCACCTGCGACCCGCAGGCCAGCGGCGCGATGCAGGAGGCTAGTTCTGGCTATGGGGATCTCACCGGGCTGCACATCGGTACGACTGCCGAGAACCGCGTGGAGATCCGTCTTGCTCCAGGTACAGCGATCAACGCCACAGGCGAAAGTAATCGACACTTCCGTCGACGACCTTCGACGTCCTGGTGTACCGCCCTCGAATCCATGCTGCACGATGAGGTGACGGCATGAGCCGTCTGCTCTACCAAGGCGTGGAGGGCATGGCGGATGAGTCGCTTCTGATCCGCGCCGACTCTTATCGTTCAGACTCCGGGCGGGTGCCCCACTCTGGCGAAGCCAGGGTGGGATTGCATACTTCAGAAGATTCAGACCCCAAACTCCGCGAAGAATGCGGCGTGGTCGCCATTCACGGCCATCCGGATGCCGCGCGCCAGGCCTACCTCGCGCTGTACGCGCTGCAGCATCGCGGACAGGAGTCGGCCGGAATTGCAACCGCCGACTACACAAATCTCTCCAACATCAAGGGCATGGGCCTGGTCGCGGATATTTTTACCGACGATGTGCTCGCCAAATTGCCCGGCGAACTCTCCATCGGCCACACGCGCTATTCCACGACTGGCGATTCTGCATTGCTCAACGCGCAGCCGATTCGGGTCGACTCCACCAAGGGCCTGATCGCCATCGCGCACAACGGCAACCTGGTAAATCTGGGCAACGTGCGAATTCGGCTGGAGCGCGACGGCGCTTTTTTTCAGACCACCAGCGACTCCGAGATCATCGTGCAACTCATCGCGCATTCGCATGAGAACACGCTGGTCGACGCGATTGCCGATTCACTCAGCCAGGTCGAGGGCGCATTCTCAATCGTCATGATGACCCGCGACCGCATCTTCGCGGCGCGCGATCCACGCGGCTTTCGTCCTCTCTCGATGGGCCGCATTGAAAACCCTGACGGCCCTGACACCATCGTCTTTGCGTCAGAGACCTGCGCGTTCGACCTGCTGCGCGCGAAGTACGATTCGCGACGTAGCGCCCGGCGAACTCGTCATGGTCACCCGCGATGGCGTCACCTCGCGTCAGTATGCGAGCGGCGTCACCCAGGCGAGCTGCATCTTCGAACACGTCTATTTCGCTCGGCCCGACAGCAAAATCTATGGTCGCTGGGTGCAGGACAGCCGCGAACAGATGGGCCGCCAACTCGCTCGCGAGTCACATGTGGATGCGGACCTGGTGGTGCCGGTGCCGGATTCCGGAGTCACGGCCGCGATCGGGTATGGCGCGGAGAGCGGCATACCATTTCGCTTCGGACTGATCCGCAATCACTATGTCGGGCGCACGTTTATCGAGCCCGAACAGCGGGTGCGTGACTTCGGCGTGAAGCTCAAGCTGAACCCGGTGCGCAACCTGCTGGAAGGCAAGCGCATCATCCTCATCGATGACTCGATCATTCGCGGCACAACCAGTCGCAAGATCGTGCGCATGGTGCGTTCGGCGGGCGCGAAGGAAGTGCATCTTCGCATCAGCTGTCCGCCAACCATCTCGCCTTGCTTCTATGGAGTGGATACGCCGAGCAAGCGCGAGCTGATCGGCGCCAATCGCTCCGTCGAGGAGATTCGCCAGTTTATCGAGGCCGATTCCCTTGCCTATCTTTCTCTCGAAGGATTGCAGCAGGCGTGCGACGGCGGTGAAGGCAACACCTACTGCACCGCCTGCTATACGGGTATTTATCCGACAGAGTGGATCGACGTGGAAGACATTCTGCCTGCGACTGCACTGCCTGTCACCGCCGGGCGCTGAATCTCTCTTCAGCGCTGGAAACAGGCGCCGCGAGTCTCAACCTGACCTGCGCAGCTTCAGCATTGATTCCCAGTTGTTACGAGGCGCGTCCGCGTAGTTCGTGCTCGGCACGCAGCCAATCCTGCTCGGCCATGCCATCACCGCGGCCGCGCTCGTGCCAGAACTTCTCCGCCAGACGTGCAATCTCTTCGCGGCTAGGCGCGTGCGACGCAGCCGGCGGGAACTCGGCAACCGGCGTCAATGCCGCCTTCTTCTTGGTCGCTGTCTTTCGCGGCTTCTTTTCGGCGGGCGTCTTCACTGCGTCTTGCTTGCTCATGGGGGTCTCCTCAATTTTGGTTGCCCATCAGGTGATCAGGCTTCTCTATTTTACGAAAGAATTGCGATTTCTCAGCCATCGATTTTAGTAACTAGACGAATTACCGCACTTGAGTTGGTACAGATAGATGTATTCAGCGATCACACCTGCTGATCGAATGCCACGCGAAATAGTTTCGAACCCGATACGCAACTTGGAACGAAGCGCGCACTCCTTTAGCATCGAGTGAAATGCGTAAGAAGATCAGCACGTGGTTTCGCTCTCCGGTATTTCTTCTCAGCTTGACTGCATGCCTGGTCGCTGTGGTCGTGCAATCGGGAGAGGTGGGTACCGCCGACACCATGCATCGTCTGCAGACCGCGCATTCTTTCTGGACCGGTGAGCCGCAGGTTTTTCCCAATGAATTTCCTGAATTCGGTGTACATGGCCGCGGCGGCGTTCTGCAAAGCTGGTACGGAATCGGCCAGTCTCTTCTCCTGCTGCCATTCGACGTTGCGGGCGGATTCCTAGAAAGGATTCCCACTTTCCAGAACTACAACGGAACCGATCCGACGATACGCGACATCGTGGTTACGTATTCCGTCAACACGCTGATCAGCTTCCTGACCACCCTGCTCTGCTTTCGATTGCTGCGGCAGTTTGAGTTCACGGTCAAGCAATCCATTGCTGGGGCCCTGGCCTTGATGTTGGCGACCACGCATCTGCACTACACGCAGAACATGATGGAGAACAACTACATCTTTCTGCTGTCGATGGCCGGGTTTTCATTTCAATATGAATGGCTGCGCAGCGGCAGTCGAAGAGCGCTGTTGGTCGGCTCAGCCGCGTTCGGTCTCAACCTGCTCACGCGTCTTACTACCGGGATGGACCTACTCGCGGGCGGCTTGCTCGTGCTGCTGATCTTCTGGTTTGAGGGGATGCGCGGCCGCGCACTCTGGCAGCGTTGTCTCGATTACGTGAAGATCGCGATCCCGGTGTACATCTTCTTCGGCATTCTGGATCGCATCTACCAATACCACCGCTTTGGAACACTCACCAACACCTACGTGAGCATCATCGCTCGCGAACAGAAGCAGCTTCATCCCTGGTATCCGCCTGCCTACCCGTTCGAAACTCCTTTCCATGTCGGCTTTTTCGGCGCTCTGTTCGCTCCCGAGAAATCCATCTTCCTCTTCGATCCGCTTCTAATCCTGCTCGTGCTGGTCGCTGCTATGGCGTGGAAGCGCTTCTCCCCAGTAATCCGAGCCTATGTAACGTCGATTGCGCTGTTACTCCTGGCCTATATCTGCTTTTACGCGAGATACACCGTATGGAGCGGAGACTTCGCGTGGGGGGACCGGTACGTCTCGAGCGTGGTGGAACTGCTGGCGTTCATATCGGTGCCGCTGCTCATGCGTCATCGCCGCCAACTCGCGCGCCCCGTCTGGGCCATCGGCATGAGCCTGATCTGCGCCAGCGCCGTCGTGCAGATCGCGTCACTCGTCTTCTGGCTTCCGCTCGAGATTTATCAGATGGAGACCTTTGGCCATCCCACGTTTGTCATTGCGCTGCGCTTCAAAAACATCGCGGCGTTCGCACTGGGCAAGATGGATGCGTGGCACCTGAACACGCACGCCATGACGGAAGATCCATGGGACTATGTGCACATCACCTGCTGGAACTTTTTGCCGTTTCTGCTCAAGCGTGTCGGCGCAGCTCCGGCCTGGGTGGTTCACATGGTGCTCGCTCTTTGGACTCTGATGATGGCCGCTCTGCTCGTAGTATTGTTCCGCTTGCGTGCGGTCCTTGCGCGTCTTCCGGAGTAGGCCGCGCCATCTCGACAGGATTGGCGATGTGCAATGAGCCTTGCGGTGTACCAAGTCAGTCCATGGATCTTTTCTCGGTCGCGCAACCTCAACTTACTTGAGAGCTTCCCAATTGCTGGAGGAAAATCGCATGGCAACTGCGAAGAAGAGTAGCGGCCGGAAGTACAGCCCTGCTGCCTCGAAGTCGGTCGAGACAGAGATGCACGAAATGAAGCGCGGCAAACTCAAGTCAGGAAGAAGTGGAAGGAAAGTGACTAACCCGAAGCAGGCGATCGCCATTGGGCTTTCAGAAGCGCGCAAGAAGGGCGCAAAGGTTCCGCCGTCACCGAAGAAGTCCGCGAAAAAGAAGTCGGCAAAGAAGTCCTCTGCTAAGAAGTCAACTGCCAAGAAATCTTCGGCGAAAAAAACGTCGGCAAAGAAATCTTCAACTAAGAAATCTTCAGTTAAGAAAAGCAGGAAGTCGTCCGCGAAGAAATCCGGAAGAGGCTCGAGCAAGTAGCAGTCGAGCCCTTTATCGCGGCTAAATGTTAGTCCTTCTTGGCCGGCGGCGAAGCAGGGGTCGAGGATGCGCTGGAAGTGTCGCTCGAGGACGAACTACCGCTGGTCCCACTGCCTTTGTCCGACGTACCCGCGCTCTCTCCACTCTTGCTCTTCGAAGAGTCGCCGCCTTCGCTGTTGCTCGGTGCCTTACTGCTCCTCGAGGGATAGTCTGTCGAATAGAATCCAGAGCCCTTGAATTGCACGGCAGGCGCCGAGATCAGTCTTTCCAGCTCCCCTTGGCAGACCGGGCATTCCTTCTCATCCGGAGCGCTAAAGCTCTGGATTTTCTCAAATTGATGTCCGCAATTCTTGCACCGATATTCGTAGAGCGGCAAAGCTACACCTCTAAGTTGAAACTAAGTCTGCGCATGAGCAGAAGATTAGTATGTCACGCCTGATCCAGGTGGACGAGTTGGGCCTGAGTGATTCCTTCGGCCTTGCGCAACGAGGCCAGCACTGCCTCGGTGCCTGGGCCATCGATCTGAATCACTGCGAGCGCATTTCCCAGCGGCACACGCGGGCTGCGATCTGAGCGGCCGAGTGCGAAGTTCGCGATGTTGATCTGGTGTTCGCCGAGAATGGTACCGATACGCCCGATTACGCCCGGAATGTCGCGATTGCGGAGAGACAGCAGCGTTCCCTGCAGCGGCGCTTCAATATCGATGCCATCGAAGCTGAGCAGCCGCGGCGACTTGCCATGGAGCACCGTGGCGCTGGCCGAGATATCTCCGGACTGCGTGTGCAGCGTCAGGTGGAGCACGCTGCCTGCGCCGCCCGACGACGCTTCCTTCTTCTCCTCGAAGATTCGGATTCCGCGCTCTGCCGCGACCGACGCCGCATTGATCCGGTTCACCACTTCAGAGTGCGCCAGCACGCCTTGAATCGCACTGTTGCGAATCAGTTCGGTCTTGCGCTCCGCCAGGCGGCCGCTGTACGACAGCCGGATGCTCTCAATGTTCCCCCCCGGCACCTGTCCCAGGAACTGGCCCAGACGTTGCGCCATGGTGATGTAAGGAGACAGTTCGACGTACTCCTCGTGGCTGAGCGAGGTCATGTTGACCGCATTCTGCACCACTCCTAACTTGAGATACTCGCGCACCTGCAGCGCGATCTGAATGCCGACGGCCTCCTGCGCTTCCGCGGTGGAGCCAGCAATGTGCGGCGTGAGAATCACGTCGTCGAGTCCGAAAAAGGGAGAATTCTTTGGGGGCTCCTGGGTGAAGACATCGAGTGCGGCGCCACCAACCTGGCCGCTCTTCAACGCTTCAGCGAGAGCCTCTTCCACGATGAGTTCGCCGCGCGCGCAGTTCACAATGCGCACGCCTTTCTTCATCGAAGCGATCGAGTTTTGATTGATGATGCCGGTCGTCTGCGGAGTCAGGCCCACATGCAGAGTGAGGTAATCCGCTTCTCGAAATAGCTCTTCCACCGAGACCAAGCGGATTTCGTTCTCGCGGGCGATCGCGGGCGAGACGAAAGGATCGTGGCCGAGCAACTCCATGCCGAAGGCGCGCGCACGCCGAGCGACTTCCAGGCCGATGCGGCCCAGGCCGAGAATGCCCAGTTTCTTGCCGCGCAGTTCCGCTCCCTGCAGAGACTTCTTTTCCCACTTGCCGCTATGCATCGTGGCGTTCGCGCGCGGTAGTTGGCGCGCTAGCGCGAGCATCTGGCCAATCGCCAACTCTGCTACGGCGACCGAATTCGCTCCCGGCGTATTCATCACCACGATGCCGCGGCGTGTGGCTGCTTCCGCATCGATGTTGTCCACGCCCACACCGGCTCGTCCAATCACGCGCAGCTTCGGCGCGGACTCCATCAGCGTGTCATCCACCTGCACGGCCGAGCGGACTACCAAAGCATCCGTGTCCGCGAGCTCCGCCGGCAAACCATTCTTGATCTGGTCGTGGGTGACGACGTTCCATCCGGATTCCTGCTGAAACACTGCGAGCGTGGCGGGAGAAACCTTCTCCGCGAGGACGATCTTCATCTGTCTCCTTTGGCAACGGGCATTCTGAATTGATCCAGCCTGCCCCGTTCACACAGCTGCACTCGAGAGCGCAACTGGTGAACGGCTGGATCAGGCCGCTGATGGTAGTAACGTGGTTAGCGCGTCGAGGCGGCTTCCGCCAAGGCGTAGTGTCCGGCTGGACGGCCGCACGAACACTGATGACTCAGCGCCTCGGGATCGCGCGTGGCAAAGAGCTTTTGCGCGGCAACCAGGCCTTGGCCAAACTCCACACCGGGCAGCTTGAGCGCCTGCACCACTACCTGTTCCAGCGCGCCGATCAAGGCGATGGTGTCCATGTAGTCGAAATAGCCGAGGTGCGCGATCCGGAAGATCTGGCCTTTCATCTCGCCCTGCCCATTGGTGATCACGGCAGCGAAGCGGCTCTTCAGTTCTTTGACGAATACCCCGGAATCCACTCCATCCGGCGGCAACACAGCCGTTGCGGCAGCAGCAGGGGCATCGGGAGCAAAGAGCCTCAAGCCCATCGCCTGCACGGCGGCGCGGGTCATGGCGGCGCAGGTGTCGGCGTTTTCTACCAGTTTGAACCGGCCCTTCGCCAGATCGCCATCGCCTTGCGCGGCGATATAGTCGAGCGCCGCACCCAGCCCGGCGATCAAAGCGACTGCGGGCGTGTACGCCGACTCGCCCTTCTGCGCGTTCTTGCGTTCCTTGCGAAGATCGAAGTAGTAGCGCGGATTCTTCGAGGTCTCGGCACGCTGCCAGGCACGATCGCTCAACGTCAGGTAAGCGAGTCCTGGAGGAATCATGACTGCCTTCTGCGATCCGCCGATCAATACATCGACGCCCCATCCATCCACGTCGAAGTGGGTGGTCCCCAGTCCGGTAATTCCGTCCACCACCAGCAGCGCCTCACTGCCGAGGCTCTTCAGCAACTCGGCTACGCTCTGCACGCAATGACGCACGGCGGTAGAGGTCTCAGTCGCCTGCATGTACACGGCGCGGGTGTCCGGCTTGATCGCTTCGCGAATGGCGTCGAGCGAAAACGTCTGCCCGTTGGGGGCCGTCACCACGTCGACGATGCAACCAAATGCCTTGCCGAGCGCCGTCCAGCGTTCACCGAACTTACCGGCGGAGAGCACCAGGACGCGATCGCCCGGAGAAGTCAGGTTCGAGACCGAAGCCTCCATGGCGCCGGTTCCCGACGAAGCGAGCAGCAGCACGTCGTTCTTGGTCCCCACGAACGTCTTGAGCTGTTCGAGAACGCGCTGGTAGAGCGCGCGGAACTCCGGCGTGCGATGGTGGATGTCGGCAGCAGCCATTGCGAATTGAGCGGCCGGCAGTAGCGGCGTTGGGCCAGGCGTGAAGAGCCGTGTCTTTCGAATCATGGTCAGTTTCCCTTTAAGTGATTGTACCTACTGCGGCCGATCGAGAGTTTTTCCTATAATGGTGGTTTGGGGTGAATGGGCACATTGAGTCTGGTCGATACGATTTCTCAGGATATGGTCGCGGCAATGAAGGCGAGAGAGGCGGACCGCCTGTCTACGCTGCGCATGGTGAAGACGGCGTTCAAAAACAAGGAGATCGAGAAGCGCGCGCCACTTACCGATGCAGAAGCGGTGCAGGTGCTTACGACGCTGATCAAGCAGCGGAAGGAATCCGTCGAGGCGTTCACCAAGGGAAACCGCCCGGAACTGGCCGCAAAGGAAACGGCCGAAATCGCCCAGATCGAAGCCTATCTGCCCAAGGAGGCAGGCGAGGCGGAGATACGCGAAATCGTGACGGCGGCGATCGCCGAGCTGACCGCCGGAGGTACCAAACTCGGTCCCAGGGACATGGGTGTGGCCATGAAGGCTGTTCAAGCCAAGATCCAGGCTGCGGGCATCCGCGCCGATGGCAAGCAGGTGAGTGACATGGTCAAGGCGGAACTGGCCGGGTAGTGTCGCCATGCACTTGCCCATCGAAAACCGTTGACAAGCATTGCAAACGAAAGAAACCATACGGCGATTTCCCTGCAGGCCGCTTCTTACGACTGCGAGGCAAACGTATGAGGAGAGGGTTTATGGTACGTGGAAAGCGATGCGCGGCTGTCGTACTCGGTCTGGGCCTGGTTCTGGGTGGTTGCAACACCGCGGTGAAGCCTACCAAGGAAAACTTCACTGCCGCGTTGAACAAGTACTACTCCCAGCATGACGAATGCTTGTTTCGCCACACCCTTCATTTTCCCTACGAAGTGAGCACGCAGAATGACCCCGAGCACGAGCGTCCCGGTCTCGAGGCCCTGGCCAATGCCCAGATGCTTTCGCGCCAGGAAGACCGCAGCATCAAGGCAGTCCGGTTCTCACTGACCCCGGCCGGCAGTCGCGCCAGCGGACGATTCTGTTACGGTCACCGCGAAGTGACCAGCATCGACGACTTCACTCCGCCGGCCAAGGCAAACGGCTTTCTCGAGACACTGGTCACCTACCACTATCACGTGAAAGATGTGCCGGTATGGGCTCAGTCCGCCGAGGTCAAAAAAGCCTTCCCCAAAATGAGCACCGACCTGTCCGGCGACGCCCAGGACAAAGCGACCCTGGCACAGACGATGGCAGGCTGGCAGGTGCCGGAATAGCAACTCCGGAATAGCAATTCTGGGGTTCCCCGCCGGCTGAGGCCCGAGCTTTGCCGGATACGGTTTAGCCTTCGCTGGTTACTTTGACGAAGGTTCCGTCGGGCAGCCGTGCTCCGTCCAGCAGGTGAATCACTCCACCCTTCACAAACCCTCGCAGCGCCTTGGAAGCACGGTGCTCCGTCTCCTCCCCATCTCGGTTCACGCGCACGATGGGAATAGGCGCTGTGGGCTCTGAAGGGCTCGCCACGGGCGCGGGTCGCCGGGGTGCGACCTTGGCTGCCAATGGCTGGGCCGCAGGCGCCAATGGCCGGGCAGCGGGCGCAGCTGGGGAGCCAGCGCGGCCCATGCCGCGGTCCATGGCCAGGTTTGCCAGGTGGTCGGCTTCCTTGTTCTTCGCCCGCAGCACGTGCTCGATACGAAAGCTCCCCAGCCGTCCAATCCGGCGCTTGGCCTCTTCGTAGAGCGGCTTCAGGTCGGGACTGTTGACCCGGTATTGCCCCTTGATCTGCTTCACCATCAACTCGGAATCGGAGACCACCCGCAGTCGCGGATGCCCCTGTTCCAGCGCAAAGTTGAGGGCAGCCAGCAGCCCGGAATATTCGGCGTAATTGTTGGTGCGGATGCCCAGGAACTCGCTCAGCTCGGCCAATCCGGCTCCGCGCTGGTCCTGAATGTAAACGCCAAAGCCCGCCGGCCCGGGATTGCCGCGGGATCCACCGTCGCAGTACGCCGTGATCCAGGTGTCTCCGGACTCGGCAGAGCCGAAGAGGCTGGTCTCTTGTTCCTTCCGTGGTGCCATCAGCCGAGTGTATCGGATTTCGACTCCCGGCCTGGGTCCCGAGCCCGCTCAAATTCGCTGGATTCCTGCTCACAAATCGATGACTCATTCGTCCAACGGGAGCAATAGCATCCGCACCCGTTGGAGCGACTGAATGCCTGCTGATGCACTACCTCTTCCCAATGACGCCGTATCCCAGCCGCGTCGCCGAGCCTCGGGAATACAATCCACCTCAGGCATGGCCAGCGACCCTCGCATACGTGTAAGTGAAAATGAACTGATCCGCGAGGCACAGCAAGGATCCAGAACAGCCTTTGACACCCTGGTGCGTCAATATGATCAGGCTGTACTCCGGTTAGCGCTTCACCTGACGGGATCCGAAGCGGATGCGCAGGATATCCACCAGGAGGCGTTTCTCAAGGCGTATCGGTACCTGGGAAACTTCCGGTTTGAATGCTCGTTTTACACCTGGATCTATCGGATTGTGACCAACTTGTGCCTCGATCTGCTGCGGCGCCGTAAGTCTCGCCGCGAAGATCAGGCCATCGTGATCGACTCGTCGGGCGAAGAGATGGACTTGCTCAGCAATGTCTCCGACGATCGCTCGATGGCCAATCCCGACCGGGAGCTGCAACGCAAGTTTCTGGGCGAAAAGATCAGCGCGGCACTGGAAACGCTGACGCCTCGGGAACGCATGGTTTTTGAACTCAAGCACTACCAGGGCCTGAAGCTGAGAACGATCGGTGAAATGTTGAACACGACGGAAGAGACCGCCAAGAACACGCTCTTTCGCGCGACTAGAAAACTAAGAACACATTTGGCGAATTTGCGGTAGGCCGGAGAGTTTGTCCTGTACGTCTAAATCATCAGGGTTCCGAGAATGCTTCCCCAGGCAGGTGGCACACGGATGAACCCAAATGGGCCCCAGGCAACAGGCAGACGACTCCAAAAGAAGGAACTGCGATGAATTGCGAAGGGTTTCAGCAGAACATAGCGTTGGCAGTCTATGACGAACTGGCGGACGACGCCCGCCATCAATTGGAAAATCATTTAGCAGAGTGCGAACCGTGCCGACGGGAACTGGAAGCTCTACAGACTCTGCACCGTGCCATGTCGCTTCACCCGGTGGAGGAGCCTTCCGCCAACCTGGTCACCCGGGCCCGGATGAAGCTCGAAGAGGCGCTCGACACCATTCCTCATAGCGGCTGGCTGCATCGCCTGCTGCAAAGCTTTTTGCGCGGGGCCGGTCGCCTGCAATCCGCGCCGGTGATGGCATCCGCGGTCCTGGCCTTTGGATTGGGGGCAGGCGCCCTGGTGGGTTACCACGCCGGCCAGAAAAACGGGGTTGAGCCAGCGGCGGAAACGGCCCAGGTGACCCCCGATACGCAGCCCTCCGAAGTAGCCAACGTGACCAGCATCGTGCAGCAGCCCAACTCGGAGAACGTTGAGATCCATTACAACCGCCTGGTTCCTGAGACCATGCAGGGTTCGCTCGACGACCCGAGCGTGCGCCAGATGCTGTTGCTCGCCGCCCAGAGCCATATCAATCCGGGGGTGAGCGATCGCTCCCTTGACCTGCTGGCAGAGGAGTGCCGCGTCGGCCACCAGTGTGACAATGGGCCCATTCGCGATGCTCTGCTGGTGGCCCTGCGGTACGACCGCAAGCCGGCCGTCCGGCTGAAGGCCCTGGAAGGCTTGCAGCCCTACATTGCCGCCGACATGCGGGTGCGGGACGCCGTGCTTGAAGCGCTGATGAGCGATCCCGATGCGACCGTCAGGACCCAGGCGATCAGCCTGCTGGAGCCGGTCGAAGGGGACAGCAGCGTGCGCGAGGTCTTGCACACAGTCGCCTCGCGGGATAACAATCCTCATATTCGGACGGTTTCCCAGCAGGTGCTCGATCAACTGCCGCAAATACAATAAGAGCGGCTCGAGCCGGTAACCAATCGCCTCGGCAGCCGTCTAGACCATCGGTAGGTCAAGCAGTAAACACATAAGAAGAGGGACTACAGTGAATTACCTTTCGAGGCTGGGATCGCTTGTATTGATTGGCTGCGCGGGTCTGGTTCCGGTTGCTTTGCGTGCCCAGAGCAGCGGAGTGCAGGTGATGGCGGAGTGGCAGGATTCGCTCCCACTGCTGTTACATAATTCTTCGCAGGGCTACCTCGGTATCGATATTCGCGATGTGGATGCGGATCACGTAACCGTTCTTAAGCTGAAAGATGCCCGCGGGGCAGAGATCATCACCGTGGACCACGACGCGCCGGCAGGCAAAGCGGGCCTTCGGCTGCACGATGTGATTGTGCAGATGAATGGCCAGGCCGTCGACAATATTGATCAGCTGCGGCATATGCTGCACGAGACGCCCGCAGGCAAGACAGTGAATTTCGTCCTCAGCCGCGATGGCCAGCCGGTCAATGTCAGCGTGCAGTTGGCGGACAGAGCCAAGGTAGAGAAAGAAGCCATCAAGAACCGCTTTACCGTTCCGGAGCCCGCCAGCAATCCGCAGGAAGAATCCTGGTCCCTGCCCTCGCAGTCAGGTAGCGGCTTCGGCTCCGGATTCTTCGGCTCCCTCACGACCAACCCTCTGTATGTCGGCGCGGTGCTCGACCCGGTGGGGGCCCAGTTGGCCGACTACTTCGGCGTGAAAGACGGAGCAGGACTGCTGGTCAGAACTGTGGATGACAACAGCCCCGCGGCCATTGCCGGACTGAAGGCGGGAGACATCGTTCTGAAGGTGAATAACGACACCATGGTCAGCCGCAACGACTGGCTGCACGCGATTCGCAGCCATAAAGGCAAGCAGGTACAGGTGACGGTCGTTCGTAACAAGAAAGAGCAGATCCTCACCATGACCGCGGGCGAGCCAAAGAGAAAAAGCTAAATTCGCGAGCATTTCCATCAGGGCGCCCCAGCCGGGCGCCCTTTGTGTTTCAACCCCCGTTCCGCACGCTTCAGCCGTCCAGCCGCGCCTTTCGTGCCTCGCTGACTCGCAGAATGCGCGCGGCTTATGGTTCAATAACCTAAGCATGGCCGTCGCTCGCCCCAACCCGCTCGCTCGCCGCTTCAAAGCCGCCTCCCGTAAGGCGAGGGAACTGGCCACGGTGGGGCATGCCCTGCTGTCGACCAAGCACGTGGTCATGGCCCAGATCGTGCCGGCGCGCTTCTGCAATCTCTCCTGCGCCTACTGCAATGAGTACGACAAGGTCTCAGAGCCGGTGCCGATCGATGAAATGCTGCGGCGCATCGACCATCTCGCGCGGCTTGGCACCAGCATCATCACCATCTCCGGCGGAGAGCCTCTCACCCATCCCGATCTCGACCAGGTGATCGCCCGCATCCGGCATCATGGCCGCATCGCCGGCATGATCACCAACGGCTACCTGCTCATGCCGGAACGCATTGAGCGGCTGAACAAGGCCGGTCTGGACCACATGCAGATCTCGATCGACAACGTGCAGCCGGACGAGATCTCGAAGAAGAGCCTCAAGGTTCTCGACAAGAAGCTCGAGTTTCTCGTCGCAGTATGCCGATTTTCACGTGAACATCAACTCGGTCGTCGGCGGCGGGATCAAGAATCCGCAGGATGCGCTGACCATCGGCCATCGCGCGCTGGAACTCGGATTCACCTCGACCATCGGCATCATTCACGATGGCGACGGCCAGTTGAAGCCGCTGCAGGATGAGGAGCGCGAGGTCTACTTCAAGATGCGCGACCTAGAAAGAAAAACTACTCCCGCTTCAACCAGTTTCAGATCGCGATCGCCAACGGCCAGCCCAACGATTGGCGATGCCGCGCGGGTTCACGATATTTGTACGTTTGCGAAAACGGGCTGGTGCACTACTGTTCGCAGCAGCGCGGATGGCCGGGCGTTCCCCTTGCCGATTACACCCGGGCCGACCTGGCCCGCGAATTCCTCTCGGAAAAATGCTGCGCGCCCAATTGCACCGTCTCCTGCGTACACCAGATCTCCTACATCGACCATTGGCGGGCACCGCAGACCTCGCATTCGACTCCGGGCGGTCACGCCGAGAATTCTCCCGAGCTGGTCAACATCCAGCTCTAAAGCCCGACCTTACGCCAGCACTTTCCAGTATCACCTCCCACCGGTTGCCGCCTAGCCCGTAACGGCATGATTTTCGCGGAATTGCCATCTGGGCGACCCGAGCCATGCGAAGCCCGCTCCGAAGGCCGTTAATTCCCACATAAAGGTGACGTGTTCCCCGTCACAGAGCTGTCCTTCCGCATAGGCCTAGGATTTGCTGCGGTAAGGAGGCACATTAAGATGCCAACCGTGAGAAATGTAGTCGTACTCGTATGTCTTTTCAGTTCTGGATTCTTTGCATTCGCACAGCAATTAACCATCAAAACTGTAACCGCGAAATACACTTCCGCCACTTCGGGACAGGAAATGTATCACCAGTATTGCGCTGTATGTCACGGCGCTACCGCCAAAGGCGACGGCCCCGCCGTCCCAGCCCTGAAAAATCATCCTCCTGATCTGACGCTGCTGGCCAAGCAGAACGGGGGGAAGTTTCCCGGCAACCACGTAGTGAACGTGTTGAAGTTTGGCACGGAAACCACGGCTCATGGGAACGCGACCATGCCGGTGTGGGGACCCATCTTCAGCTCTCTACACAAGTCCAATCCAACCGAGGCGATGCAGCGCGCCAATAACGTGTCTCGGTATCTGCAGACACTCCAGGTGCAATAGCGCAGGACCTCAGGCTGCACGGAGCAATCCAGCAAAAAGGCCGCAATCCCGGAGATTACCTCTCTGGAATTGCGGCCTTTCTGTGTTCTGCGTGGCTTCAGTGCTTCACGGCTGCGCGCGTGTTGGCCGCAGGCTTGGTGCTGGCATGGGTGGGGGTGGCGGCTGGCTTGGTCTCGGCCAGCGCCTGGTCGATGATGGAGTACAGCTTGGTGCGGTCGACCACTTCGACAAACGGAGGCGCGCCGCCGCCCGCCTTGTTGGTCACAACCCAGATGGTGGGCGTATGCTCCACGCCGATGCGCTGACCCAGCGCGGAATCCGCCTTGACCAGGTCGGACAGCTTGCCCTGAGGGTCGATGGCAAAGGGAATCGACATGCCGTGTCCCTTGGCCCAGTTGTCAGTGAACGCGCGGAGGCCGTCGGGATTTTCGATACTGATCTGATTGGCAAAGACCGCATCGCGATAGTCGTCACCGAGCTTCTTCGACTTGGTGTCGAACCAGCGGGCGTTCACTGCCGCCTGGAAGCTCCAATTGTGCTGGGGGAGCGGGTAATCATGCCGCAGCCAGGGAATGTGGTATTTCTCCGACGCTTCCTTCAGCAGTGGGTTGGCGCGGGCGCAGTCCGGACACTGCATATCTTCAAACTCATAGATCGCGACGCGCGCTCCCGGAGGCGGCCGCAGCAGGGACTTGTCCCCGGAGGACTGGGGGCTGGAGAACTGGGCCATACCAGTCCCAGTCAGGACGAAAGCTGCCAGCAGAACAGGCAGCGCAGACTTAGCCAAAAGACGGTTGAGGCGCGAGAAAACGTGCATGCTGGTTAGACTCAATCCTTCGTTGAATTGTACTAAAGGCTGCGAAAATCGCGGGCCGGCCCCGGCCTACAGAGCCTCCAAAGACGCAAGACCGCTTACTTCCGGTACTCATCCGGGTGTGCTTCGCGATGCTCCCGCTGTCGCGCGACCCAGCGTTTCCATAGGTAGTCCGCTCCTGTGGATACGCAGATAAAAACCAGCAACAGCATGGCGAAAAAGAACTTCATGGTAGGTCCTCGCGTCCATTGAGCACTCCGGTGTGAACTTGCCGGGCCTGTTCGATGGTGCAAACACCAACTATAAGCATTCGACGTGGAATGCCGAACATTTTGATCACAGAGCGTATCGCGCTCCCTGGAGGAGACCCCGGCATGGCCGGAAAACGCATCCTACTGTGAAGTTTTTGACCACGAGGGAGATGTGTCCATGAGTCGTGTTTCGTTAGTCGGCGGTAGTTTAGTGGCATTGGCTGGATGGTTGATGCTGCGCGGCAATTCAGGCGGCTTCACCTTTGGCAGGTCGCGAGCAGTCGTTCCGGCAAGGGTCGCGGCAGAACGCCTTCAGCAAGCCTGGGCCGACCACCACACCCGCGCCTGATCGGCGCCAACCAGTGAAGGGGGACGCACGTTCGGCGCGTCCCGTCACCCACCTGAATCCCAGAGCCAGAACTATCGCAGATACGTTGCGGAGGTCCTCCCATGAGGGGCAGCCAAATTCGCGATTCGAATGCAGCTTAGCCTGGCATGATCCTGCAACGATCCGCGAGCCTCGCCCGAGAGCATGGCGATGTGAAGGTCCTCAGACCGGGCATGAAGTTCGTCAACGGCTTCCATGACCTCATCCAAACCGAGTTCGGGATCGGCATCGAGCAAAAGAACCCGCTCTGGTCGCGTAGTGTAGGCTCGCCCCAACCGGGTCTGCATCCGTACAAGGCTCATTTCTTCGTTGTTCAAGAGCGCACGGCTGCGAGGCAGCAGGACAGCCAAGAAAACCGAGCTCTCGCCGCAGTCTCCAGTGGCCGGGTATACGACATGGGTAAGCGTGAAATCGTACCCGTGACTCGTGTGTAAGGATGTGGCGGCGAGCGCTGCGAGGACGAGGAAAAGGCTGGCGAGCGGGGCTGCCAGCATGGCCTGCAAACGGTCCACCCACCCGGGGCTTCTGGTTGATCGCCGTCTAAGGCCTTTCATGCAGAGGTAGACACCTGCCCGGTCCTCCAGGTTCCCGCCCGAAATACTTCAGTTCACAAGCGTATGGGCCGTCACATTGAGGCGGGCGGTGCCGTGTGTTAGCATCCGTGGTTCCTGGAAAGGCGCGCTTTTGCCCTTTGCGAAAGCCGGTCGAGCCTGACTGACGCTGATCGAGGAAGCTGGGCAGGCGCAGTTGCCCTGTCCGGGCAGTGCCAGACACCTCAATGAACGATGAGGACGGCAGATTCGGAGTTCGACGGCTGGCGCTTTCGTCAGTCCGACGCCGCCAGCGACGCCGGAGCGATATTCCCTGCCCTTGCTGGGGCGCTTCTCTCCAAGCAGAAATTCCGATGAACTCCCCGCGCCGGTGAAGCGCTGGCTCGCAGCGTGCGTGTCGTCTCAGAACGCCCGCCTCCAGCCAGTCCAGAAAGCATCGTTTCGCCAACGAACTGAGGGGACATTCGCATGAAATCGTATTTGGGAAGTGAGATCCGCAACGTAGCTGTAGTAGGGCATGCGCACAGTGGGAAGACGACGCTCATCTCCGCTCTGCTGCATGCCGCCAAGATGACTGACAAACTCGGAAGGGTGGAAGACGGCACCGCTGTGACCGCCTACGACGAAGAAGAAGTTTCGCGCCGCACCACCATGCAGACCGCGGTCGCCTTCGCTGAATGGAACGGCGTCAAGGTGAATTTCATCGATACTCCGGGCTTCCACATGTTCGCGCACGAAGCCAAATGCGCGATGCTGCCCGTCGAGGCCGCGCTGGTGGTGGTGAATGCGACGATAGGTGCGGAATCGATCACTGATCGCGTATGGAAATGCGCAGAGGAGTTCAACCTGCCGCGCGTGATGGTGATCAATCAACTGGATCATCCGCGCGCTGACAGTGGCATCGAGCGCGAACGCATTCTCGAAGACATGAAAGATCGCTACGGCCGTCACCTGGTGCCAGTGCAATTGCCCATCGTCGATGCGAAGGGCTTCCAGGGTGTCGTCGACCTGGTCACCATGGAGGCGTTCTACTACACGCCGGGCGGAGATGGCCGGGGCAAGATCGGCGAAGTCCCCGGCAACCTGCGTGCCGATGCAAAGGCCGCGCACGAGGCGCTGGTGGAACTGGTCGCCGAAGGAAAAGACGAGTTGATGGAGGAGTTCTTCGCCGAGGGCACGATCCCCGAGCAGCACCTGATCACCGCGCTGCATGAGGCGATTCGCGAAGATCGGATCTTCCCCGTGCTCTATGCCAGCGGACTGACCAACGTGGGCACCGACCACCTGCTGGATTTTCTGAAAGTCTATTGTCCAGCGCCCACCGAGCGGGTTCCGATCGCAGCTCGAGCCGTGTTGCAGGCCGTGGGCACGAATGGATCATCCCAGAACGGCAACTCGGGATCGGAGGATGGCAATACCGAGATGGTGATGCGGCATGTCGATGACAAGGAGCCGCTCTCTCTGTATGTCTTCAAGACGATGACCGATCCATTCGCCGGACGCATCTCGTTCTTCAAAGTCTTCTCCGGCACGCTGAAAAATGATGCGAGCGTGCTCAACTACACCCGCAAGGAGACGGAGCGTTTCGTGCATCTGTCCATCATGCAAGGCCGCAAAGCGGTGGAAGTGGCAGAGCTGCATGCGGGCGACATTGGCGCGGTGGCGAAGTTGCGGACCACGTTGACCGGCGACACGCTGGGGGAGAAGGGCCATGACGTCTTCTTCGAGCCGGTATCGTTGCCGGAACCAGCGATGACCTATGCGATCGAGCCGAAGACCCGCGCCGACGAAGACAAGCTCGCGCCCGCGGTGCACAAGCTGATGGAAGAGGATCTGATGGTCCGCTTTTTCCGCGATCCGCAGACCAACGAATTTCTGATTGCCGGCGCAGGCCAGCCTCACATCGAGGCCATCGTGAATAAGCTGAGGCGCCGCTATCACACAGAGGTCACGCTGAAGTCACCCAAGGTGCCCTACCGGGAGACGATTCGCGCCAGAGCCGAGGCGCAGGGTCGCCACAAGAAGCAGACGGGCGGCCACGGCCAGTTTGGCGATTGCAAGATCCGCATCGAGCCGCTGGCGCGTGGAGGCGGATTTGAATTTGAGAACGACATCTTTGGCGGCGCCATTCCGCGGCAATTTGTTCCGGCAGTGGAGAAGGGAATCCAGGAGTCGGCAGCACGCGGTTATCTGGCCGGGCTACCCGGTGGTCGATTTCAAGGTGACGGTCTTTGATGGCAGCTACCACGACGTCGACTCGAACGAATTGTCGTTCAAGATGGCGGGCCGGATCGCCTTCCGGAAATGCATGGAGCAGGCTAAGCCCTGTCTGCTGGAACCGGTGATGAAGGTGGAGATCGAGGCCCCGGAGGAGTTCGCCGGCGCGCTGATGGGCGATCTCAACGGCCGCCGCGGGCGAGTGCAGGGCATGGACAGCCGTGGCAAGACCAGCGTAGTGCGCGCCGAGGTGCCAATGGCCGAAATGCTGACCTATGGCATTGCGCTTACCGCGATGACGCAAGGGCGCGGCAGCTTCCGCATGGAGATGGATCACTACGATGTGGTGCCGCAACTCGTGGCGGACAAGATCCTGGCTTCGGCAAAGAAGCACACGGAGGAAGACGAGGAGGAGTAGCGCTCCTCCCAAGTCGCAGCATGCGGGCGCCGTTTGGGTCAACCAGCGGCGCCCGTCGTCGTTGTGCCGATCGCGGCAGTATTTCGGGCAAAGAAAATCCCCGAATTCGGGGGGCGAAATCGGGGAAGAGGGAGGGGTGCTAGATCTTTGTGACAGGATGAGAATACGAAATGCAGCATGGTGTGTCTTGGGCGAAAGGGATGGTTTTTGCGTCCACCCATGGGTGGATTCGGGGCTCATACCGCGGCGTAATCAATGCCTGAGCAACCTGCCGGCCACCCGCGGTGAGACGGATGAGACGGAGCTTGGCTCAGGTGACGACTGCCTTGGAGTCGTTCAGCGCGCGCTTGCGGTTTTCGAGGATTCCCAGCAGGTTCAGCATCGGAGTGGTGGACATCGTCGTGACCAGCGCCATCACGACCATCATGGTGAACAGGGTGGGCGTAAATGCTCCGACGTTGTAGGCGATATTCAGCACCACCAACTCCACCAGACCACGGGTATTGAGGAGCGCGCCCAGGGCGACAGCATCGCGCCAGGACTGGCCGGTAATGCGCGCCGCAATGGCCGCGCCGCCCATCTTGCCGAAGACCGCGGCCAGCAGCACCACGCCGGTCCAGATCCACATGGTGCTGTCATTGAGCAGGTCGAGGCGGGTGCGCAATCCGGTGAGCGCGAAAAACAAGGGAAGCAGCAAAACCGAAACGATCATGTCCAGACGGCCGCGCAACGCCACCGTCCATGCCTCCACGCGCGGGAAACATACCCCTGAGAGAAACGCGCCGAACAGCGGGTGAACTCCGATGGCTTCTGTCGCAGCAGCCGAAAACAAGATAAACGCGACCACGACTCCAAGCAGTTCGAGCGAAAGCTCCGTGCTCTTCCGCCGACGGGCCGCCCAGCGCGCCCAGCGGCTTGAGCACGCCTACCATGAGCACCACGTAGACCACCAGCCCTGCGAGCCTCATCGGCAACGAGGATGGGCCGCCGCCCGCGCCTATCATGGCCAGGGCAATCGCCAGCAGCGACCAAGCCAGCACATCGTCCACCGCGGCGCACAGAATCGCCGTCGTGCCCAGGGCCGTGCTCTGGAGATTGCGCTCTTCGAGGATACGCGCCAGCACCGGGAAGGCGGTGATGCTCATCGCTATGCCCAGGAACAAGACAAACGGTATGTGACCGATACCGTGGGGAGCAAACCGGATTCTCAACGAGTGCGCTAAAACGGCTCCCATGATGAATGGCAGCAGGATGCTCATGCCGCTGGCGAAGACGGCCGTCTTTCGCTGCCGATAGAGCTGCTTGTAATCCAGTTCGAGGCCGACAAGAAAAAGGAACAGGATCAAGCCTACGGTGCTGAGGGTCTCGAGTGAGCCCAGCGAGGCTTTCGGAAACAGAGCTGCTTCGGATGCGGGAGCGAACCGCCCAAACACGGAAGGGCCAATGAGAATGCCGCCGACAATCTCCCCGATGACGCGCGACTGGCCTACCTTGCGCGACAACCAGCCGCAGGCCACGGTCACCAGCAGGATGACGGCCATCTGGATCAGCAGCAGCGTCATGGCGCAACCCCCTCGTGGCAGCCGCTAGACTCCGGCCTTCCGCTTCTCCTTGTTTATCAGAGACCCATCATTGCTCCAAATCGAGTGGCCTGCCGGCCAGGAAAATGGAGACTTTTGAGGCAAAACTGCACACTATCGCTACTCCGCTTGAGAAGGATTCAAGATGCGCCAGTGCCGTATTTCTCTGACCGGGGTTGCGAGGTACCACCATTGGATCCGGTGCCGGTGTTCCGCGGTCCCGGAGGGCCGCTGAAGCCGCCGTGAGGTTCGTTAATGGCTACTACCGATTGAGGCCGTGGGCTTACGGGCAGGAAGATGCTGAACACGGTTCCATGATGTTCTTGCTCGGTGGATGAGGAAACCTGCATCCTGCCACCATAGCGCTGCACAATGGACTGGGTCACCCAGAGTCCGAGGCCGGTCCCGCGCTGGCCCTTGGTGGTAAAGAATGGCTGCCCGAGGCGCTGGCGCACATCGCGGCGAATGCCACAACCCGTGTCCCCGATGCTGATTCGCAGGCCGCGTGAGGCGTTGCCCGACCACTGCCTGGAATCCCGCACACGAAGATGGAGTTTCCCGCCCCGATCCAAAGCATCCACGGCGTTGGTGATCAAGTTGGAGAAAACCTGCCGCATCTCGCCCGGGGAGACGGTGATGAACCGGTCGGTATCAAACTCCTTGGTCACCGTGATCTGCTTCTCTGAGATTCGGCGCGCATAGAGGACCAGGACTTCCTCAAGCAACTCCGACGGCTGCACGCGGACAGGCTGCAGCGTATCCCGGTAGAAGTTCAGCGTCTGCTTGGCGATTTGCGCGACCCGGTCCAATTCCTTCTGGGCCAGGCTAAGGTATCCCTGCGCGCGCTCGGAAAGCGTTTCATCCATCCCTAGCAGATACAACAGGTTGGTGACCGACTCCAGCGGGTTATTAATCTCGTGTGCGATCGAACCGGCCAGCCGGCCTATGGTCACCAGCTTCTGGCTCTCCCGCATCACATCCGCCGCTTGTCGCACCTCGTAGCGGAGGCGGTCGTTCGCCACTTCTGACTCCTGGTTCCGGACGGCGCTACCCCGGATGGCGTGCATCGCGATCGCCAGATCGTTTGATTCGCGGCCTCTGTCGCCCAGCACGACGACAGGAAGACCGGGATCGATCAGATCGAGGGTCTTCAGGGCTTGATCGACAGACAGGCCCTCCATCCCGGATCGCCCGAGCAACACGATAGAAGGACGAAAGAAGCCCAGCTGGCGGATTAACTGCTCCTGGTTTGAGGCGTGCTTCAGGCTTAAACTGATGCCCGCTCTGGAGACTTCTTCGCGGACTGCGTTTACCAGGTCTGGCTGACTGCACACAACGAGAATTCGAGTTGGCGGAGATGGTTTCATAACAGCATTAAGCGGACGCACCCGACCGCTGGATGTTGGACGAGCATCGAGACCGGCTGGGTGAGTCACTCCTTACGATGAAGTCAAAGACTTGCCCCGGGCTCTTCCGCCGAATCTGGATCGCGAAGGGCATTCAGGATCCAGATTCGGCGGTTTGCCTCTGTGACAGTTCACTTTGAGCAGAGACACGTACACTGTTGCTCAGGCGACACAGGTACGATGTGACCCTCACTCTGCCCGTTGCATGGGCGTTGCACTTCCGCTGCACTCTCGTGTATTAGCCACATAAATAACACTTGATTGTTCAGTTCTGGGCAGGCGATGTGCCGGGCACCCCCTTCCAAGGGCGGTCATTGGACGAGCTGATCGGCTGCCTGCGACACTGAATGCAGATCTCCCGCAGAATTCCGGCAACCTCAAGCCGAAAAATCGATCTAAACGGGTGAAAGCAAGGACATCTGCGCACATGAGGAAGTACACACGAGCCGAAATCATCCTGGTACTGTGCCTGGAAGCCGGGATGTCGCCGGCCCAAAATGTAAGCATCCAGACCGCGAATCAGAGTTCTGCCAGCAATCCCTACTACGGCAGCGTGACGGCACAGGCACCCACGGACCAGGTCCTGCCGTTATCACTCGATGACGCGATCGCGATGGGGATCAAGAACAATCTCGCGCTGACCTTGTCCCGCCAGGATGAGAAGATCGCCAGCGCCCGGCGGCTTGAGTCGTTGAATCCGTTGTTGCCCAACCTGTCCCTGGAGGCTGAGACCGGAGCCCATGAATACAACCTGGCTGCGGAGGGCTTCAGTCCGAAAGTCGGCGCACAATTTGCGCAAAAGCTTCATCTGCCCCCGGGCGGATTCTCCGAGATCACCCGCGCAGAGGTGACCACTTCCCAGGTGAATCTGTCCCTGAACCTCTTCAACTGGTCGCTGCTCGACCAGTACCGGGCGGCGAAACAGGGAGAGCGGGTCGCGTTCTACAACATGCAATCCTCGCGCGGATTGGTCGTGCTCAACGTAGGCAATGCGTACCTGCAGGCGTTAGCGGATGCTGCGCAGGTGCAGTTCGCGCAGGCGTTGGTGAAGACTGCCGAGACGTTACTGAACCAAGCCGTCGAAGAGCACAGGGCGGGGACGGTTGCCAACCTGGAGGAATTGCGCGCGCGGGTTCAGCTGCAGTCGCAGCAGCAGACTCTGATCAACGCCCAAAATAATTTTGAGAAGGCCAAGATCGCGCTTGAACGCGAGATCGGACTCCCTGCGGGCCAGAAGATTCAGCTAACCGAGACGTCGCCGTACGCGGAACTCGAAGCAATGGCGATCGAGGATGCCAAGCAGAAGGCCTACGCGAATCGCCAGGACTACCAGTCGATGCAGGCGCAGTTGCGCGAGGCGCAGTTGAGACTCAGCGCGGCGAAACATGAGCGGCTGCCGTCGTTGAGCTTCGGTGGTAACTACGGAGTCACCGGAGTATCGGGCCAGGTCTTTCACGGGACCATGGCCGCGCAGGGACAACTGCAGATTCCCATCTTTCAGGAAGCGAAGTTCCGCGGAGATCGCGACGTCGCGCAATCGCAGTTGAGCGACTCGATGTCGCAGCTTGCCGATCTGCGCACCCGCATCGAGGCGCAACTCCGGGATAGTCTCCTCGATGTGCAGGCCGCGGCGCAGCTGGTTCAAGTCGGGAAGAGCAATGTAGATCTGGCCACGACCGCACTCCAGCAGACCACAGACCGATTCCAGGCTGGAGTCGAGGACAACCTGCCGGTCGTGCAGGCGCAACAGGCGTTGTCGAGCGCAGAGACGCAATACGTGCAGAGCATCTATCGCTATAACCAGGCCAAGCTTGGGCTCGCCCGCAATTTAGGCATCGTCGATACCCAGTACAAGACTTACCTGCAGGGCGGCAAATAGCAGCGGAGCCGCTTGCTACCGCCCGCGGTCTGCATTCTGAAGCCTTATACTTCTGCTAGTCAGGAGTGGCCTTGAACATTCGCTTTGCATTCTTTGTTTCCCTCATGTTGCCGCCAGCCGTTGCGCTGGCTCAAACTGGCTCGCCCGCCGCAACTTCGCCCAATTATGGAAGCTCCAGTCAGGTCATGACTCTGCCCCGGCAGATGGGTAGGCAAATGAGCGCGCCACTGAGCGTGCCCCCGGCAGTGAAATCGGCGGAAGCTTCGATCGACCCGGAGAGAATCCGCGCGCAGGTCCGTTTTCTCGCGGACGATCTGATGGAAGGCCGATACCCAGGTCTGCGGGGAGGGCAACTCGCAGCCGAGTACATCGCCACACAGTTTGCCCTCTACGGCCTCAAGCCCGCCGGGGACAATAGCACCTATCTGCAGAACATCGATTTCGTGGGCATGCGGGTCAAGCCCGCGGAAACCAGCTATAGCCTAATCCCGGCAAAGGGCGACGCGATGCCGCTCGCGTTCGGAGACGACTACACGGTATCGAATCAGACTCTCACTCCGACTGCCGACGTGGATGCTCCCATCGTGTTTGTAGGGTACGGGGCCACGGCTCCGGAGTACGACTGGAATGACTATGCGGGCGTGGATGTAAAGGGGAAAGTGATTCTCTGCATCGTCGGCGATCCCCCCTCGGGCGATCCCAAGTTCTTCGCCGGCAAGGCAATGACTTACTACGGCCGCTGGACGTACAAATTTGAGCAGGCGGCGCGTATGGGTGCGGTCGGAGCGCTGATCATTCACCGAACGGATCTTGCCAGCTATGGCTGGGACGTGGTGAAGAACTCGAACGCCGGCGAAAAGACCTACTTGCGAGACGATAAGAACGCCCGTCTCCAGGCCGCTTCGTGGGTACAGTTGGAAGTGGCAAAGAAGATCTTCGCCGCTTCGGGTATGGACTTTGACAAGGAGTTTGCCGCGGCAGGACAGCGAGGCTTTAAGGCCGTCGAGCTGCCGATCCGGCTCAAGGCCCATGTCGCGAGCGACGTCCGTCCTTTCCAATCACCCAACGTTGTCGGAATTCTTCCTGGAACGCAGTCCGGGCGCGATCAGGCTGTCATCTACAGCGCGCATTACGACCATCTTGGTTTGAAACCGGGCATGAGCGGGGACAATATCTACAACGGCGCCGCTGACAACGCAACCGGCGTGGGCATGATTCTGGAACTGGCCAGAACATGGTCGGAACTCAAGCCGCCCCATTCGGTGATCTTCGCCTCGGTAACCGCGGAGGAGCAGGGATTGCTCGGTTCGGAGTACCTGGGCCAGCATCCGCCGATTCCACTCTCGCAGATCGCGCTCGACATCAACTACGACATGGTTCTGCCGATTGGCGTTCCCGAAGAAGTGAACGTGAACGGAGCGCAGCGAACCAGCTTCTACCCCACAGTGCAACAGACGGCCAAGGAGTTCGGGCTGGCGATCGTTTCCGATCCGCGGCCGGAGGCTGGCAGCTACTATCGATCCGATCACTTCTCTCTTTCGCGTGTGGGTATACCGGCCTTTTCCATCGAGTCTGGAACCCTGTATCAAGGCCATGACCGTAGCTGGGGTGTCGCGAAGTTTCAGGATTTTGAAGAGCACGATTACCACAACTTCAGCGACAACTATCATCCCGACTGGGATTTTCAGGGCAACGCTCGCATGATCCGCTTTGGCATGGACCTGGGCTGGAGGGCGATGGCAGCGCCTGGCCCGATCACCTGGAATGCGGGCGACGAATTCGAAGCAGCCCGCAAAGCGTCGATAACCCAGTAGCTGCAGGCTTGGAGTGTGACCGGAACCGGCGGCGATGGTCGCCTGCTGTCTCGGATATTCCAAGTTTCTCACCCTGCACCGCATCCCGCGGCGAGCCCCTGGCGTCTATACCAGGGACGCTCTCCCGGGTTCATTTCGCCACCCGATGAGCGCGATGGTCATCGTAAGCAGCTCGAGAGCCACTATAAAACCCACACACGCAGGCCATTTGCCGAGGTGCCAGAAGTAGCTTGGGACCACTCCCGCAGCCGTTCCTCCCAGGTAATAAAACGAGAGGTATAGACCAGCAGCAGAGGCGCGCGATCCCGCCGGAGCGGCGTCCTGTAAATAGCTGCTTGCGGTCGACTGAGAGATGAACACTCCGGTGCAGACCATGGCCAGTCCAAGCACTACGACGGGAAGAGAAGGAATCAGGGTGGTGAGGACACCGGCCATCGACAACGCGACGGCAAACACAATCCCGCGTTTCAATCCGATGCGCGAGATAGCCCAGCCCGCGGCTGGCGTGACGATCAGCCCGACCAGGTAGACAACAAACAGATAACTCAGGGCGACGGTCGAGAGGCGAAAGGGCGGATCGGCCAGGTAGAAAGTGATGTAGGTGAAAACGCCGACCAGGGAAAAGAGGACGTTGAATCCGACCGCATAGGTGGCGATCAGGCGCGGATTCCTGAGGTGAACCAGCATGGGTCTGAACTGCGTCCGCAAGCCGGAACCGCTCGGCTCGACCGGGAGGCGGCCCTCGCGAGGGAGCCAGCTCCCAACCGCGGCAGCGCCGATCAGGGTGAGGATGCCCAGAAAGATAAATGCGAAGTGCCAGTTGAGATAGTGAGCGGCCAGTCCGCTCGTCATCCTGCCGAGGAAGCCGCCCAGAGCGGTGCCACTGACGTAAATGCTCATCACCACGGATACGGATTGGCGGGGCCACTCCTCGGTGATGTAGGTGATGGTGATGGCGAAGATGCCGGGCATGATCAGGCCCTGTAGAAAGCGCCAGAAGATCAGCATCTGCAAGCTCGTTGCTGTCGCGGCCAGCAGAGTTGGAACAGCCAGCGACAGGATGGAGAGCACGATGACTCGTTTGCGGCTCAGCCGTTCGGCGAAGGCTCCAAACAGGGGCGCCGAGAGAGCAACCCCAAAGGTCGAAGCGCTGACGGTGAGGCCGACGGCCGCCTTCGAGGCATGGTAGGTTCGGGCCAGGAGAGGCAGCAGCGGCTGGGTTGCGTAGAGGTCAATGAAGGCGAAGACGCCGCAAAGGAAGACGGCCAGAACGCTGAAAACAGGCCCGATCCCTATAGAACGGTCGGCCGTAAGTGGCCGTTCAATGCTCGCGGTTGAGTTTCAATCGCCGGCGCATCGGAGGCATCGGCCGGATCGAGATTTGAGGGAGAATTCACCTCCCAGACTAAATTGTTTTTCACGTTACGGCCGGGTGGTTCCGTAGCGGAGCACCTTCGGGTAGAGTTTCTGAAGTTGGGACGGGACGTTAGCAGGTTATAAACATAGAGATCCATGAGCGAAAAAAAAACGAGTACCGCGGCTTTCCAATCCCGCGATTTTCGGCTTGTACCAAATGGCGCGAGTGATGGCCATTATCGGCTCCGAAGCGCAGGCTCTGGCGGTGGCTTGGCAGGTCTACCAGATCACTCATCGGGCCATTGACCTGGGGTATACCGGGTCTGGCACTTTTCCTGCCCGGCCTGGTGTTCATTCTGCCATCGGGCCATGTGGCGGACCGGTTCGACCGGCGGCAGGTGGTTCGCGTCTGCTATACGCTGCAGGCTATCTGCTCGCTGTTGCTATTTGCGTTCGCCTGGCGTGGGCATGCACTCGGGTCCTGCCGATCTACGCGGTGCTCTTTCTGATCGGCTCGGGCCGGGCGTTCAGCGGTCCGGCAAGCTCGGCGCTCATTCCGCACCTCGTTCCCAAGGAACACTTCGTGAATGCCGTCACCTGGGGCGCCACTATCTTTCAGATCGCCAACATCACTGGCCCCGCTCTGGGAGGGCTGCTTTTCACCCTCCCATTGCCGGGTCGCTGGGCTGGCGCCCCGGTGGTCTTCCTCTTCACCGTGTTTACGCTGATCGGCTACTTGATCCTGCTCACGGCGCCTGCATACCAGGCCGGGGCGCATGGAGCATCGGTCCATTTCGATGGACGTCATCCTGGCGGGCTTCCACTATGTTCGCAAGACCCGCATGCTGCTCGGCTCCATCTCGCTCGACCTGTTTGCCGTCTTGCTGGGTGGCGCTGTCGCCCTCATGCCGATTTTGCTCAGCAGATACTGCATGCGGGACCGCGCGGGCTGGGGATGCTGCCGAGCCGCTCCCGCGATGGGTGCACTCGGCGTCTCCGTGTGGCTGACGCTGAAGCCCATCGAAAGCAAGGCCGGTCCCATCATGTTTATCTGCGTCGCGATCTACGGGGTAGCTACGGTTTTGTTTGGCTTATCGACGAACCTGGCGGTCTCTGTGGTGGCGTTGCTGCTGGTTGGAGCGTCGGACATGGTCAGTGTCGTGATCCGCTCCTCGGTCCTGCAATTGGCCACGCCGCAGCGCATGCGAGGTCGTGTGAGTGCGGTCAACTCCCTCTTCGTGGGCGCTTCGAACGAGCTGGGCGAATTTGAAAGCGGCCTGACGGCGCAATGGTGGGGAGCCGTGCGCGCCGTCGTGGCGGGTGGCATCGGGTCGCTGGTAGTCACCGGGCTTTGGAGCGTGCTGTTTCCAGAACTTCGCGGAGCGGATCGCCTCACCACCGAATCGCTCATTGGCAGAGAAGCGCCGCAGCCAGTCGGGCGCCACCCGCTAATTCTTCCTCGTTCCTGATCATGGAGCGATTCTGCATCAGAGTACGAAGACTTGAGTCAGACCCGGCTGCCGAATGGCCGGATGAGGGAGCTGCGAATGAAACCTTGGAAAGTTATCGGGCTGATTACGCTGCTGGTTTTGATCGCCGGGGGTGTCCGCTTTTACTTCATCTGGAGAGAACGCAATGCACCAGTGAATGGTCAAGCCGAAGTATGTAGAACGCAACCTGACTGCCGACGAAGTGGTGCAGCCGCGAAAACTCTACATCGACGATTTGAAATCGGCACGCACCCTGAAGGGAAAGACGGTGTGGATGCAAGCCGGCAACGAGATGGACTATTACCCCTACACCGGCCATCGTGTCGACCTGGCCCATAAGGCGGGAGTACTGCCCAGCATTCAAGCTCTCGAGATTGAAGACGTAGTCACGCAGAAGACGCCTGAGAGTGTGCAGAATCGCATTCCGCATGGCGATAGCCAGGTGTTTGCAGTGTTCAAGGAGCCCGGCAATCCGAAGACCTTCGCGACCCCGGTTGGCTATCTCGCGGGCGACGACTCGAAGTTCTCCTGCGACGAACTGTTTTACTACGACGATCCGCATCAGCTCTATAAGCATTGGCCTGCGGACGTATGGCAGGCAGTGGACGCGCACCAGGCCAAGCCAGGTATGAGCGAACTGCAGGTCACCATGGCGCTCGGCAATGTGCAGCAGTCCGATTCATCGAACTATGGGAATCGCACCGTGCACTACACCACCACGCCGGGCAAAGAAGTGACGGTGGACTTCACCAACGACAAGGCCACACAGGTTAAAGCTGAATAACGAGAACTGATCCTGCGAGGTCGCACGTGGGGTTAAGCGGTCGCGGAAAAGCGCGCTTCTCTGCTGAACAATCGGGCAGCCTTGCGCAGTAACCCACCCAATACTCCCGGAGTGGATGGCTGGGCAGTCGGCTGCTTGTCGCTGGGCAACGCCGGCGCACGAAGCTCTGCGAGTGCGCGCTTGACCTGATCGCGTAAAGACTCTACTTCGAAGGCACACTGGCGAAGATAGGCCGACACCGAGAGCCCCGCCTCCGCCGCCCTCGCCTGAACTACTGCCTGTTCTGAGGCGCTGACCCGAAGCGAAAGCCAGACTGACTTTTCAGGCCGAACAGATGCGTGCGCTGAGTTCGACAATGCCACTGTGCGATCCAGAACGTCGCGGAACTCGGGCGCCCTGGTCGGGTGGTTGGCTTTTTGGGGGCGTGCTCTTTTCCTCGTTGGAGTTGCTTTCGGGACACGAGCCGCTTCCCTGACTTTTGCTTTGGTTCGGGCTCTGGCCTGGCTGCGCCCGCACCGCGCTGCTTCTTTCGCGTTCGGCGGCGAACTCCGATGTTCGTGCTCAATGGCCGGATCGGGATTGGTGGTGGCAGGATGGTGCAGCTTGGAATCCGGCAGCGGTCGTGTAGCCTGGGTATCGGTTTGCCTTCAGCGCATCCTCATAGGAGAGCTCACGAGCGCCGGGGTCGAGTCTTTCTACAGGTCCCACCCGGGCGGATCGCTGTGTTGAGGCCCATGCTTTATACCGGCCCAGGACGTCGATTAGAGGCTCGGCCATAGCCGAAGTGGGATTGCCGCTTGCGTGAGGCACGAATCGTTCCTTTCCTCTTCACCGTTGTATCCAGACTAGCTGCCTGGCCGCGCAAGATCAGGGAGGGATCGGTCTTTGAAGTCATCAGGAGTGCCAGTTCAGGAAGAGTTCCAGAGCTGGGATTCGTGAACCGGGACTTAGGTGCATTGGATCCACATGTGACGTATCGGGCTCCAAATAGGCCCCGGCGAAAAATCTTTTGCACGAATCTCGGCGGTTCTCCGCTTTAGAGAGTGAAGGCATCTCGGTTCAAACAACCTTCACCCCAAAAAGGAGATCACGTCATGAAAAAGTTCGCAGGAATCGCCCTTCTCGCCATCGCAAGTCTCGCTACTGCCAGCAACGCTCTCGCTTGGGATGAGGCAGTGTCGGCAAACGTCCCCTTCAACTTCACGGCCGGCAACAAGCAGTTGCCCTCGGGAAGTTACATCATCAGTTCCGCGTCCGATGGAGTGATCAAGATCCAGGGCAGCGACGGAAACAGCCGGGTTCTGGTTACCACCATTGCCGGCCACAGCAGCGAAAAGAACCACCAGGGCAAACTGGTATTTCACCGTTACGGTGACGAATACTTCCTGAGCGAAGTGGTTTGCTCCGCCGCCGATATGAATGCGTATCTGCCGCCGAGCAAGTCTGAGAAGAAGGCTCGCTACCAGGAAGCCAGGCTGCAGAACTCCGGCGAAGTGCTGGTCGCTGCCAAGTAACAGAAGATGATACTTGATAACAAAGGCCCGGAGAGTCTCCTCTCCGGGCCTTATCAGCGTTTGCGGTGGCGCTGAGATGCTTAGGACTAAATGGATACCATTTCTTCCGACGACGGGTTCCGCTCATAAGCCTTGTCGCCCGCCGCGATCAACGACCGTAGAAATCTCCTCTGGTCTTCGTGAATCGAGAGACTCTCCGCATTCAACAGCACATTCAAGAAGATCTTAGTATCGGGCCAGAATTGAAACAGAGCCTGTCGAAAGCGCGGGTCTCGGTGGAGGAGAAAGAGCAGGTTCAAGGTGTTCGATCCAATATGAATGATATGTCCGGCAGTGTCGCCAACTACACCACCAGCCCCCTTGGTCATCGCCAAAGCGAGCGGCCTTCCATCGACCAGATCATCCCCGCCCCTTCCAAGGTCGTACTTGATGTTTGCTCCATCGTAGTCCGCGTTCGGCGTTGCGGGGCCCCACCTGCCGGCAGACACATGTTGCGCATCGGGAAGAGGAGGCGAAAAACTATCCTTGTCGGAACAGGTGAAGAAGCCAGCATGCGTGAACTGCAGGTAAATACAATCGTTCAGTCCGACTTGGATGGTGCCACCCTCGTCAGGCACCCTTATCACTTTGCAATCGTCTTCTCTAACTTTCTTATCATCCACTGTAAGTCTGTAATCGTCATCGGTATTCATCGAAGGCTCCTTAAGGGCTCGCGGTTTGAGAGAGAAGCTGTGGTCGATCGTTCCGACTACTTCGGGGAGACTGGGGAAACGGTGAGCCTGGGGTCACCGGAGAGGGCCTGGAGGCTGGGATCACCCTTGAGATCAGAAAGGGTATAGCCTTTCTTTAGAGCCTTACGAATATACTCGATTGCAGCCCGGCGATCACCAAGTAATTCGTAAGCACAAGCAATGTTTGAAAGAACGACGGGGTCTTGCTGGCTGATCGCAATTGCAGCCTGAATACGCGGGATCGCCTTCGCCCTCAGATTTTGATCTGCGTACAGAACGGCGAGAGTGGATTGTGCTTCGGCGTTCTGCGGGTTGAGTTGAATCGCTTGTAACACCAGCGGGACCATCTTAGCGCGGGCCCAGGTTAATTTGTCTTTCGCACCCACCCACTGGTAGGCATCGGCGAGAATGGCCCAGGCGACATAATCGCTTTGATTCAGTTCGACAGCTTTCTCTGCAGCTATAACTGCACTCGCGCGTTGACCCTCGACACTGTAGAGGTAAGCCAGATTCGCATACGCGGCATACGTCGGATCGATCGAGATAGATTTCTTGAAGGCGCTCTCCGCCTTTACCATCAACTTAGGATCACCCGAATTTACGTATGCCCCTCCCAGATTGAGATAAAGCTGAGCATTATCCGCGGAAAGCTCGATGGCCTTCTCATACTGGCGGATGGCATCCACTGACCTGCGATGTCCGTCATAGAAGTTTCCAAGGTCCTCGTAGCCATCCCAGTAGTCCGGGCGCAGATTGATAGCCCGTTTGTAAGTTGCTTCAGCTTCGCTCGTCTGCCCGGCGGTATCGTAGGCATGGGCCAGTCCAGAGATAGCATCCGCGTCTCTTGGATTGAGGTCCAGCGCGTGTCGTAGTTCCTGCAGCGCTAACTCATTTTGGCCGCTGCTCTGGTGGATTTTCGCAAGCGTCACGTAGACGGCTGGAGATTGCTTATCGAGCTCGGCGGCCTTCCTGCAGTTCGCCGCGGCGGTCTTTAGCCAGTCAGGATCGTGGTCGAGTTGATATTTAAGCCTGTAACTCTCACCCAGGCTGGCATAGGCAAGCGCAAAGTTAGGATCGGTCTTGATCGAGGCCTGGAGCTCGGAGATGGCCAAGTCCAAGTTTCCCCGCTTGTCGTAGCGTTGCAGGTATCCTGAGGCCTTCAGATAGTTCTCATACGCGGCCGGACTTGCGGACTGCGTCTTGCCCTCGCCTCCAGCATCGCCAGCAGGGACATTGATCAGACGCGCGATGCCGATGACGGCGTCGTTCTCAAGCGTAGCCAGATCTCCGGTCTTGTCCTCCAGTTCGAGAGCGCCTATCTGGCGAGGCTTGGTTGTGTCGATCACTGCAAGGTTCACATGCAACGTTTCGTGGTTCCGCTCCAGGGTGCCCTGCACGACGATGGTGGCTCCGCACTTGCGTCGAGCAGAAGATGGACTGGTGACCTCGTGACCTCGAATCTCGCTGGTAGGCACAACCCATAGAGACTGGTTCGGGGAACTTAGATTGGACAGCCTTCCGGATAGCGCATCCATCAGTCCATCGGCGAGCGCCTGGTTGTCTGGGTTGCCACCCGAAGAGACAAACGGCAGGACGGCGATATGCTTTTGCGGGTCGGCGTACAAAATGCCTTGTACTCTCTCGCGCATGGATGGAATAAGCAGTAACAGCGGCAAGAGCAGCGGACTTACGCCGGCGGCCACCGACTTAGACCACCTGCGTGGAAAGCTTGCGAAGTCAGGCGTCCTTCTGGTGAGCGACTGCGCAACTTCGCCCGCAGATTGGTAACGTTGACCGGCGTGGTATTCGAGGCACTTACTAATCGTCGCGTCCCATCGGCGAGGCAGGCCGGGCTGCAGGGTCGAGGCTGCTTGTGGCCGCCGGCCGCGACGAACCGCTGCGGCGAAAGGAGTGGATGCAGCGAATGGCTGCTTACCGGTGACCAGTTCGTAGAGAATGACGCCCAGCGCATACACGTCGGTGGCCCGAGTTACCTCTGCTCCTTCGAACTGCTCGGGAGCCATGTATTCGGGAGTGCCGAGGACCGCACCCGGCCGCGTCATTCCGGCCTGGTCGTCCAGCTTGGTGGGCTCAAGTTCGCGCGCTAAACCGAAGTCCATGACCACAGCGCATTCGCGACCTCCGCGCGGCGTCATCATAATGTTTCTGGTCTTCAGGTCCCGATGAATCACTCCGGCCTCGTGAATCGCCGATAGCCCGGCACAAATCTCGGTCGCGATCTGCTGCGCCTCTCGCCACGCGGTCGGACCGGAGAGGCGTATCTTCTCAGCAAGCGTGATCCCTTCCAGGAACTCCATGGTCAGGAAACAAGAGCCTTGGGTCGTTGCAGTGGGCGGCACAACAAAGAGCTCGTGAATACGGCAAACATGCGCCCCACTTACCCGGCGTGCAAGCTGCACTTCCTTTTTGAACCTCGCCAGCATGGCGGCGTCCCGAGCGATGTCTGAACGAATCGTTTTGAGCGCGATTCGCTGGAGCAGCTCTCGATCCATCGCTTCGTACACGTCTCCCATGCCGCCGCTGCCTAGGCAACGCACAATCTGGAAGCGTTCAAGGATCAATTCGCCGGGGGAGAAATTGCCGCGCATCGGTGAAACGCCATGAAGATCCAGCAACGGAACCTGCGTCTCGCCTGTCTGCTCGTCACTCGCCCTGACAAGCGCCACTAACTCGGTGCGCAATTCTAAATCGCCACCACACGCTTGCATTGCATAGTTGGTCCGTTCCCCGGCGGGCCTCTCCATCGCTTCGAGGAAGAGGGGCTTGAGCCGTTGCCAGAGTTCGGGAGTCATGATCGGGGAGCCAATTCCTGGTGAAGCCACGCACGTGCCATGCTCCAGTCGCCCTTTACAGTGCGGACCGATATCTGAAGCACTGAAGCAATCTCTTCGAAGGTCATTCCGGCGAAGAAATGTAATTCCAATATCTCGGCCTGCCTCGCGTCGAACTTAGCCAGATTTGCGAGTGCTTGATCGAGGGCAATGACTTCGGAGGCCGAATTGTGGGTGGACACGATATTCTCATCGAGCGTGACTTGCATGGCTCCCGCTCCTCGCTTATCGGCGTTGTGAGATCTGGCATGGTCCACCAGGATATGGCGCATGATACGCGCTGCGGCCGCCATGAAATGAGCCCGGTCTTGCCATACAGAACTGGAGGCCTCGCCTAACTTCAGGTAAGCTTCGTTGACCAACGCTGTCGGTTGCAACGTATGATTCGGGCGCTCGCCACGCATCTTGCGAGCCGCTAACTGGTGTAACTCCTGGTAGAGGCTGGTGGTAACGAGATCGGCGGCCGCCGGCACGTCGGGTGATAACTGCGGCTCCGATTGCCTGCCCGGTCCTCTTTCCGTCATGCTGCACCGCCGAGATGCCGCGTATTATAGTCTGAACTGACCTCAAAGGCGCCGATTTCTACAGCAGATACAAGCTCCCAAAGCCTACAGCTGCCGCGCGTAACAAGTCAGGGGCAGGAACAGAAGCGCTTGAGGCTTTCCGTAAGCCCGCAAACCAGCAAAGTGTTCAATGGCCGAATCGCGGTTTCCAATTCCTCGACGACACTCGAAAGAGAGTCGCGGAGACGCGGCAGCTCCGGTGAGTCTTCCGGGATTGCGCGAGCCTTCAGACAGATGTCTCGGATTCTTGTCTCCAGCGGCCGCCATTCCTCGGTCATCTTCTGCAGATGCTGCCAATCCACAAAGTCTGCCCAGACGTTTGCTTTGTCCAAGCCCATCTCGACCGCATCCCGGCGAAGAAGATTCAGTTCGCGTTCTATGTTCCTGACCAGGTCATGAAACGTGTTCGGCAGCGCGATTCGGATATTCATGTGAGAGAACTCGCTGTTCTTCTCGAGGAACAGGAACCGGAATCGGCAGCAAAGTTCGAGTCCCTTGAGCACCAGGGTCGTAGAGTGATCTCCGAACTCGCGGGGACGCAGATATTCAACGAAATACAGGTTGAACTCTCTTACTCCGTTGAAGTACCGGGTCCCAGTGGTGAGAATGACTCGGAAGGCGTGTCTCTCATCGTTCGAGACGATAAGCTGACTATTGTCTACGTCCAGTTGGCCCTGCAGCGAAGAGCTCACGACGCTGGTGATGGCATCGGCCCAGGAGTCCCGAAACTTTGAACTCCGGGTGAGCTTGCAAAAATCTCCCCAGGTGATTTCCTGACTGGGAAGCCCGAAGATGGACATCGGACTTCCGGTTCCGACCGGAAGCATCACAGCGTCACTCGGCAGGCTTGCGACAGTGCTCGCGAGCGCCGCGTCGCTGGTGCGAATAGTGATCTGTTTCTGCGGCTTCAGGGTGGACTCGGGATTGGTCTTGAGCTGGTTGAAGATGGAGAGCTGCATCTTCCGAACCAGCCCGCACAAGTCGTCTTCCTCCGGCCGCTTGATCACCTTGGGAAAGCCGTTCTCTTCGCGCAGTTTGTCGACGATCTCCTGAAACTCTGCCAGGAATTTGACCATCCGGTTTTCCAGATGGATGTTCAGGGATGCCGCATAATCCTCCGAAGAGAGTTCCAGAGTCGCGCGGGAAATCCCGATGTTGATGCCTTCGTTTCCTGCTAGGACATCAGGCGGAGTATCCAAATAGATGGGAACGATCCTGCGGCGACGCTCCGGCTCCTGGTCCCGCTCCATCACCCCGATGAAGTATCCAAGCTCCATGCCGGTGAAGCTGTGGCTGGGCTTGAGAGTGGAGGAGTAGATCACCACCAGCAGGTCGGTCTGGTCCAGTCGCTTGCGGATCTCGTCCTGAAAGCTCAGGCCAAATTGCAGCGCGTTGTCGATGAAAACATCGGCAAATGTGCCAAGGGCGATTCGGATTGCATCGAAAACAGCGACAGCGATCTTCTCGTCTTCCCTGGCGTAACTGACGAAGACGCGCAGGATCCGGGGTTTCGCTTCTGCCACGAGGTGAATGAGTTCGGACGCTGGCATCCTAAGACCTCCGCAGTCGCACGTTGCCGAACGGCCTGTCTTGGCCGAGTCGCGTAAGAATGTGACGTCTGCTGTTTTGCGCCGCTGAAGTTTCGCGGCCTATGGATACAGTGAGGGATCGTGGCGAAACGTTACGCAACTCCGCAACAAACTGGAGAGCCGTTCGCATATTTCTGCTTCCTGCGAGAGCGGGCAGCGAAGCCAATTTTGCAGTTGAAGGTTTCGTTGGTTCAGGATTTGTAACTCGGGGTGTAAACCAACGCGCAGCTTCCAAGCTCAGTTCACTATGGGTACGACCTTGCGCTGGTTGGTTTACTGCGGCGTGGAACGGGTTCCGTTGAGAGCTTCCGTTCTCTGGAACTCCGCCTTAGCCTTGTCTGCGAGTCCGAGCTTTCGGTAAACCTGCCCTAACTGGAAGTGCAGCCGGGAGTCGTTGGGCGATAAGGCCACTGCGTGTTCGAGATGGTCTGCCGCTGGGCGGAACTGATTCTGGAGAAGATAAGCGCGGCCCAGCTGTTCATGTACCTTCGGATCTTTCGGGGCGAGCGCCACAGCCTTTTCGAGCAAGCGTGTGGCCTCCTCCAACTCATTGCGTTCCACCAGTAGAGAGCCAAGATTTAGAAACGGCTGCTCGCTCGGATGGGGGCTATTCTCCTGCAGCGACAGGGCTTTTCGGTAAGCCACGATCGCTTCGTCTGGACGGTTGAGTGCCTGCAGTGTGAGCCCGAGGTTGTCTTCAGCCTTTACATTCTGAGCGTCCAGTTCTATGGCCTTTTCAAACGAATGCATCGCTCCAACCAGGAGGTTGAGCTTGTACTGCACGCGGCCGAGGCTGTACCAGGCCGTTGGATCCAGAGGGTCCCGCTCGGTCGATTGTGTCAGCCATTTGTTGGCGTCGTCGTAGTCGTCGAGCAGCACGTAGTCGAGGCCGACCACCTTGAGGTCGCCGGCCGAAGGCGTCTTGAACCGCGCGCCCTGGTGTATTCGCTGAGCGAGTCTTTCGGCTTGTCTTCTCGAAACAGCACTAGCCCCAGCAGGAAATGCGCCTCCGCTGAGTTTAGATGGTTGATACATAGCTGCGGAGCGCGGCTTCAGCCTCCTGTAATTTCCCCGCTTTGAGCAGAGTGCGGCCGGTCTCAAGCTCTTCATCCCGCGCGGGCGGCAGAGCCGTCAGATCACTCGAGGCATGTGGGGTGTTGCTTTGCGCCCATATGCGACCCGTCATCAGACACAGAATGAGGGCGCACGCAATCCGGCCCAGGGATCGGGCCATTGCGCGATAGCGCGAGGACTTGCTGTCTATTTTCGAAAACATTTGACCAGTCACAAACAGTTGCACTTTTACACAGTGTAGTCTCCACCCGCAGGCCGGATGCAAGAAGGGCGACGCCGGCTCGGCAGGTGCAGCCTGTCGCAGTAGGACGACATGTTCAATCGACACAACTGTCTTGCGGACCGGGCCAACCTGGGAAACGGAACCCGTGTATAAGGGTTAGCGGGAATATCGATCGGGTGCGAGCGCGCGTCTCTTCGGGAGCCGCGAAGACCTGATCGTTCGCATTGAAGATCTGCTGGCCCGGCATGCCTGCCGGCCGGAAACGGGGACAAATGATTTCTCGGCGCACGTTTTTAGATGGAGTAGCGGTAGGAGTAGCAGGCGCGGCGATGCGCACGACGGCCCGCAGTTACGCGCAGATTGTCGGCGCGAATAGCCGGTTGAACTTCGCCATCATGGGCCTGAACGGCCGAGGGTACGCACACCTCTCTGCCTTGAAGTCGAACAGTGGGTCGGCCCGCGTCTCTCATGTCTGCGATGTGGACTCCAGGATTCTCGACAAGTTCTCTGCCGAGGCGCAGAAAGAGTTGAGCTACGCGCCCGCCCCCGAGAAGGACTTCCGCAAAGTTCTCGAGTCGAAGGATGTGGACGCCATTACCATTGCCACACCCGATCACTGGCACGCGCCCATGGCGGTGCTTGGCCTGCAGGCGGGCAAACACGTGTATGTGGAGAAGCCCTCAAGCCACAATCCCCGCGAAGGGGAACTGCTCGTTGCGGCCCAGAAAAAGTATGGAAAGCTGGTGCAGGTTGGCGACCAGCAACGTTCTTCTCCTCACACCATCACCATCATTCAAAAGATCCATGATGGGCTCATCGGCCGTCCATATCTCGCTCGATCCTGGTACGTGAATACTCGCAAATCGATGGGCATCGGCAAAGAGGTTCCTGTGCCGGAGACGCTGGATTGGGACCTGTGGCAGGGGCCCGCGCCACGAAGCGCTTACAAGGACAATATCCATCCGTATAACTGGCATTGGCTGCGCAGATATGGAACTGGCGAGACGCTGAACAATGGCACGCACGAAGTGGATATCTGCCGCTGGGCTTTGCAGGCGGAGTATCCAGAGCGGGTGACCGCGTCCGGCGGCCGGTATCAGTACAAGGACGACTGGCAGTTTTATGACACCCTGGTGACCAACTTCGAGTATCCGGACAAGATGATCACCTGGGAGGGGCGAAGCTGCCAGGGAATGCTCTGCTATGGGCGCAGTCGCGGCTCAACCATCCACGGCACCACCGGCACAGTTCTCATCGACCGTGATGGATACGAAGTCTACGACGGATCGGGCAAGAAGACGGATGAATTCAAAACCGGCCACGAGACAGCTACGAGCGACCTGCTCAGCCGCGATTCCATGACCGACGCCCATTTCAAAAACCTGATTGACGGCATTCGAAGCGGGGAACCTCTCCGCTCGCCAATTGAGGTCGGTAACGTCGCGGTCACGATGCTGCAACTGTCGAATGTCGCATGGTTCGTCAATCGCGAACTGCATCTGGATACCAGGAATGGTCATGTGCAGAACGATGCTGAGGCTATGAAGTTCTGGTCGCGTGAGTACGAGAAGGGCTGGGAGGTCAAAGTCTAGCTTTTCGTAGGGCGCTGGGCCGCCGGCGCCCGTCCCCTGATCAACTCTCTTCCCGGGCCGTCGCGGCGCGGTGGGCCTTGCCTTAGCAGCACCGCGCACGAACCTCGTGTCTCCATTAGGAGTATGCAGAGTAAGTTCCACTTGCGAAATGCCGAAATATAGGGTTGTTTTTGAGTTCTGCGCTGCTATACTCCCGCTCACGATCTATGGATCCCGTATCTCTGCTCGAACACGAGTTACACGCGTTCCTGATCTTACTAGCTGCCATTCTTGTCTTCAGACTCCTCACCAGGAAGATACAACTGGCTGGCCTGCTTAACCGGAAAGAGGACGCGGCCCGGGTAAGTCCTGAGCGAGTGCAGTTACTGCTCGCAACCCTGGCGGTGAGTGCAAAGTATCTGGGTTCGGTTGTTCATGGAACTACGGGAACGATGCCGGAAGTGAGTCGTGAGTGGCTGTACCTATTCGGCGGGAGTAGCGGAATCTACGCCTCGGTGAAGGCAATTACAACACTGACCAGGAAATCATAAGGACGACCTATGACGATGATGCAGACAATATGCGGTTATGGAGTGTGCCTCTTCATGGGGCTGCTCTGCGCCACACTCCTATGGATGATCTGGACGGGTAAGATCAACCTTTCCAGCCTGCTTTCGGAGTCGAACGGACAGGCGAGTATGTCGAGATTTCAATTGCTCGTGTTTACGCTTGTCATCGCAATCAGCTTTTTCATTCTGGTAGAGCGTGGAACCAAATTCCCCGACATTCCCGAAGGCGTGCTGACGTTGCTTGGAATTAGCGCGAGTACGTACGCGGTAGGCAAGGGAATCTCTTACAGCCGCGACGAGGGAGTTACAACTCCACAAGAGCGCGAAAGCGTGAGGGCCACGGCACAAGCCATCTCCGCCACCGGAGCTTCGTCGGTAGTTACACCGGCTGGAACAGCGTCAACCGGGGCGACCAACTAACTGGCTCGGCTCCTCTCGCCGCTTTTCATCAGCTTACTTCTGAGCGGCGTGTCGGAAAGGAAAGTAGCAAATGGCCTCGACCGAGACTACGCGGAACCAGAAGACCATTTCGCCTGGCCGAGTGATCCGGACGATCGGTCCAGCCATTCCGGTTGGCATCGCACTGCTGCATGGTGCACTCACCGGCCCCTCCGCAAAGCCTGTCGTGCCGGGGCCTCCTCAACAAATAGCGACCATGCAGGCTGGTCTTATCGCAAGCTGCGGCGCAGGCACGCCCGACTCTCCGCCTTGCACCGCGCCTCTTCCGATGCTGCAGAAAGGGCATCCAGTCGCATGGTGGTTTGTCTTCAAGCTTAACTCCGGAAGCTTTCCCGGGTGCGGCGCCTCCGATACGCGAACCTGCCTCTTCGGAGGCACGGTGCAGAATACGCCGGCCTACCACAACTACGGACAACGATATATCTACGCGAGCAGCGAGACGGCAACACTGCAGGATGGCAGCAAAGATTGTCTCGGCACCACCACCTCCGATCCTGTGAGCGCGAGCTTCGATGAGGTCTACAACGGCGCCTATCACTATGTCGTCTGGAACGATCAGCCTTACGGCGACCCTCCGGGCGTATGCAGTGGCAGTGGATGCGGCGCTCCCTGGGGTCACTCCAAAGGAATGGTCAGTTGGAACGATGCGGGTGAGGGATTCGTCATGCAGGTATCCACTCCCTCGTGGCCCCTCTCTGGATCGGCGAAGTTTCCGCGTAAGACGGACGGAAATACCCTTGGTTGTATTCGAGATAACGACATAGAAGTAAGTCAGCACTTCTTTGCCCTTCGCCTCAACAAGGAGGATCTCGTACTGGTCCTTCAAGGTCTCAACAACGCCAGCATCGTCACAGACCCTAAGAACCCGCAGATCGTCCAAAATGGAGGACCGCCGGACGTTCAGGCGCTTGTGAACAGTCTCGGCACTAAGTCAGACAATTCGACCGTGTTGACGGGAATGCTTTCCACAGGCGCGGAGCTCATCTCGAAGCCTTCCAAACTGGCCGTGCCGCCGTGGCAGTTGGTGTCCTCTGTCCTGGGAGGGGTCTCGTTGCGAACCGCGAATTGGTGGATGAATCCCGATGCGCTCCCTTCCACCACGGCGGACACCAAGATGGGATGTTGGGATGAATCGCTCGCCAATCCCGGTGCGGTGGAGATTGCGACTACCGGACATTGGTCGAATATCGAATTCGGCTTGAAGGGTGGAGTGAATCCCAACGGCAACCACGCGAAGATTGGCGCCTCTACCGCACCAGGAACGAGCTACGCCATCTTTGGCGACATGAACCAGGAAGGGTCGATCAGCGGCACCAACTGTTCGGCGAGCCAGAATGGCCGAGGCGGAATGTTCTTCGTGATGAATAACCCGCAACTCGCCAGCAGTATCTCCGGCCTCATAGCAGGGCAGAGTGCTCCACTCGCGGGTGCTGTGCAATAGCCGCAATCGCTATTCCGAACCCGCAGTTACGACAAACTCGTCGAATGAGTCGCCGCAGGAGCCCCTCCTTTGCAAGTTTGATCCGCGTTGGTCTCAAGCGCACCTTCTGAAGTATCATTCTCCGTTACAACACACGATGTCCTAAGGGTCTAACTGTTTGGAAAGGCGCTCGATGTACAACCACCGTCTGGCGACGCTGCCCGTGGGTCTCTTCGTTTCGGATACACAGTTATCGTGCCTCTTATTGTTACTTTTTCTGTCTTCCTCCATGTGCGCAGCCCAGGTATATACACGAGGTGTCGGTGTCTATCCTGGTGACCCCAGGGAATATGTGGGACCCTCGATGCAGATCGATGCGAACACCTACCGCAATCTCGCGCTGCACCGGCCTGCATACCAGTCGAGCGCGTACGACTATAACTTGACGCACAGCTGATTACAGATGGCGTCAAAGATCAGGACATCGGCTGGGTTCTGTCGACCTCCACCAGTGATCGCGGCGTGCTTCCTAAGAATGAACGCGAGGTGTTCCTCGACGGCAATGTGGTCTCAGCGGTAACCGTGGAAGGAGAATCCGCCTGGGTTGAGTTCGATATCGACGGCGCACGCCTCCCGAACTCGATCGCATCGACTTATATCTTGCGAAAACCCGATCAGCATCAGTTACAAACATCCGGGAGACTGGCACTACGTCGTCTCAGGCTCCGATGACCATGTCACCTGGAAAGAACTCAGCAGCGTGTCCGGAGCGACGTGGGCCCCGATGAATGACGCAGGTCCTAGCTTCAAGCAGACCATCGCGTTCAACGAGCCTTCTCGGTATCGTTACTATCGCGTGAATCTTGCGGCCGCCGGCATGCACACGTGGCAAGTCGCCGAAACCGACTTGTTTGATCAAGGTCGAGAGATCCGAATTGCGGGGCCAAATCATTTTTCGAGCGCCTGGATGAGCGCGGGCACCGGTGAAGAGTGGGTCTACGTGGACCTTGGCGCACAGTGCACCTTCGACCGGGTTACCCTCTCTTGGATTCGGCGCGCGAGCGAGGGCTCAATCCAGATTTCAAGTGATGCCTCTGAATGGAAGAACCCTTCAACCGCTGCCAACAGGAACGTCACTCAGCCAGGATATTCACTTACAGCAGGCGGCGCATGCCCGGTATGTTCGCGTATGGATGACCAAACCCGCCGAGCCCGGGAGTTATGTGCTGAGTGAACTGGAGGTATTCGGCCGCGGCGGACCCGTGCCGAAGCCGAAGCGCGCCCCTGCCGCAGAAGCTGGCGGGCGGCTCAACTTGAGTGGCGGAGCGTGGCGATTGCAACGCGCGTCCCTCGTCTCCGCAAGCGGTGAAGAGCTCTCGCAGCCCAGCTACAAAGACCACGACTGGATCGTAGCTACTGTGCCAGGCACGGTGCTTACCAGCTTCCTCAATGATGAGGCCATCCCCAATCCCGACTACGGCGACAATCAATATGCAATCTCCGATTCCTTCTTTTGCGCCGACTTCTGGTATCGAGACGAATTCACCGCGCCGCCTGCGAGAGGCTCGAATCCACACTTCTGGTTGCACTTCAACGGCATCAACTGGAAGGCGGAAGTTTACCTGAATGGAAGCGAGGTGGGGCGCATCGACGGCGGCTTCCTGCGAGGCCGCTTCGATGTGACTCGCTGGCTGCACCCCGGAGCCCAAAACGTACTCGCAGTGCGCATCCTTACGAACGACAATCCCGGGTCGACCAAAGACAAGGCCGGCATGACTCTGAACGGCGGTGCCCTGGGACGAGACAACCCGACCTATCACGCGACTGCCGGTTGGGACTGGATCTCCACGATTCGAGGGCGCGACACTGGCATCTGGAGTGACGTGTCGCTTACGACTACCGGCGCAGTTACGATTGAGAATCCCCTCGTCACGACCGCTCTTCCGTTGCCCAATACCGACACGTGCGGATGTAGCGATCCAGGCTACCCTGCACAACCAGGAACCTCAAGTAGTCACGGGAACACTCCACGCACAATTTGGCACAGTATCAGTGTCGATTCCCAGTAACCCTCGATGGTTCCGCAAGCAAGACAATTGAGCTGAATCCATCAAACGCGCCGGCTCTGCGGATCGAGCATCCCAGACTCTGGTGGCCCGTGGGTTACGGATCGCCCAATCTTTACCCTGTGAAGCTGAGCTTTGTCACCAATGACGGCGCAGTCTCTGATCAGTCCGCTTTCCAAGCTGGCATTCGTCAATTCACTTATTCAGAAGATGGCGACGTCCTGAAGATCTGGATCAACGGGCGACGTCTGATCGCACGCGGAGGAAACTGGGGCTTCTCCGAGTCGATGCTACGATACCGTTCCCGAGAATATGAAACAGCTCTTCGCTACCACCGCGACGAGCACTTCAACATGATTCGAGACTGGGTTGGTCAGATTGGCGACGAAGCTTTCTACGATGCTGCCGATCGCAACGGAGTGATTGTGTGGCAGGATTTCTGGCTCGCCAATCCATGGGATGGACCAGACCCGGACGACGATGAATCTCTTCCTCGACAATGCCAGGGACTATATCTTGCGCATTCGCAACCATGCGTCTCGTGGGTCTCTTTTGCGGGCGCAACGAGGGGTTCCCTCCACAGCCGATTGACGAGGGCTTACGCTCCCTGGTGTCCACGCTTGCGCCCGGGCATCACTATATTTCCAGTTCCGCCGACGGGCCGGTCAGCGGGCATGGACCGTACCGCGTCGAGCCGCTGAAGTTTTATTTCGCGAACGCGCCCACCAAGTTTCACAGCGAGATGGGCTCGCCCAACGTGGTCGAGATGGATAGCCTCACTCGCACTATGCCCGCATCTGCGATGTGGCCCCAGAGTAGCCAATGGCCATTGCACGATTTCCATGCGCATAACCCATTTACCGCCGCCATCGAGCAGCAGTACGGAGGCGCGACGAGTCTCGCGGGAGTGGATGAGCTTCGCGCAGTTCGTCGATTACGATGCCTACCGCGGAATGGCAACGGCGGGGCGCTCAATGGACGCTAACCACGCGATTGCACAATTTCAGCCAGACGCCCGCGCTCATGCTCCGCGTGAAGGCCGTCAGGGAAAAGACAGGAGATCATATCCTGCCGGCGATCTATGACGAAAACTACATCGCGCTCATGCCCGGAGAACGAAAGACCATTCATGTTCAATTAGAGGATGCAGACACGCGTGGAGAAACGCCTCGCATCGTTCTTGAGGGCTACAATCTTGAAGACAAGCGCCGATAGTCGTCGATTGATGCGCCTGGTCAGCGACCCAGTGCTACAAGAACTTCCGTCAGGATGTAAGTCATGACTCGCGCACTAAGAAGCGACTTAGTAGGATCACTTTCTTGTGGACGCTTCCTGGCTGTTCTCTGGAAGCGCCTGGTTCTGCTCGCAGTCGTCTTTACGACCGCCTGCTGCGTCGGCGCGGAAGATCTTCCCTCGGCGCACATCGACGACTTCGCCGGGCATCCTCGCCTCGTAATTATCAGCGACATTGGCAATGAGCCGGATGATCAGATGTCGCTCGTGCGTCTGCTTCTCTATTCCAACGAACTGGACCTGGAAGCTCTCATCGCTGCTACTTCCACCTGGCAGAAGAGTGCCGTGCACCCCGAGACGATGCGATCTCTCATTCGGGCCTATGGCGAGGTACGGCCAAATCTTCTTCTTCATGCGAAGGGCTGGCCCGCTGCGGACGAACTGGACAGTCGGGTCTTCGCCGGGCAACCAGCCTATGGAATGAAGGCTACGGGCCTCGATCAGAGTTCCGATGGCTCGAAAGCCATCATCCGGGCTGTGGATCGCGACGATCCTCGTCCGCTCTGGATTTGTCTGTGGGGTGGCGCGAACACGCTCGCCGAAGCTTTGATCGAGGTCAGAGCCACTCGTTCACAATCGGAGGTGGCGAAGTTTATTTCAAAGCTCCGAGTCTCTGCGATATCGGATCAGGATGATGCTGGGCCCTGGATTCGGCGGGAGTTCCCCGATCTGCTGTACATTGTCCAGCCATCAAGCCCCGATGGCGGAGCGTATTACTACGCCACCTGGACTGGCATCAGCGGCGACGTCTATTACCGGAACGGAGCGGGCGCAGATACTAAGACGGTTACGAATGAATGGCTCGATGAGAACATTCGCAGCAAGGGTCCTTTAGGAAAACTGTATCCGCGATTCGCGTTCATCATGGAGGGCGACACGCCATCCTTTCTGGGCTTGATCCCCAACGGACTGGAGTCTTATCGTCGGCCCGACTGGGGTGGTTGGAGCGGCCGTTACGTGTACCGCCAGCCGTATGGAGAAACGCACGCCATTTGGACGCAGGGCGGAGACTTGTTCACGCGCGTCACCTCGCAGGACACCGTCGCAGGCATCGATGGCAGGACGTATACCTCAGACCAGGCGACCATCTGGCGTTGGCGAGATGCCTTTCAGAATGACTTCGCCGCGCGGATGGATTGGACCATCAAAGACTATGCGCATGCCAACCACAATCCCGTAGTGCAGGTGAACGGATCGGAAGGGACGGCGCCTGTTTTGATAGACGCGGAAGTGGGTAAGCCGATTGTGCTCGACGCGACTGGAACTCGCGATCCCGATGGCCAGAAGCTCCACTATCACTGGTTCCACTATGCTGAGGCGGGTGGCACCGGCATCGAATCTATCCTCTGTAACTATGACCGGCACGGAAAGCATCAAAGCGAGTGTCACTCCCGACCGCAGTGTGTCACGAGGCATGGCTGCCTCACGTGCTGCCATGCTCCGGTCCGGGCGTGGCCCATATCATCCTGGCAGTTACGGATGAAGGGTCGCCGCAACTCACCTCGTACCGCCGCATCATTCTGAAGGTCCGGCCGCAAGCTACCCATTGACTCCGTTGATGGTTGCTCTAACTCAACAATCGCAGCTAACTAAAAGTAACTAGAGCTGCGCTGGCCGCGGGCATTTCAAGCGATGCTTCCCCGCTCTCGATTGGTAACGACGGCTGTTGCAAAGGCGACCACGCACCGGAACTGCCGACTTGCGCCGCCCCGAGCGTCGTATCCACAGTATCCTCAATCCTCGGGGCGTAGAGGCGCAAACACGTGGCTCTACCCACAGGTTGGCCCGGCGCGATCTTGACTCGCAGAGCGCGATCCAGGCTCTTGTTGAATAACACAACCTTCAACTTGCCATCGGTGCTCCGCAATCCATAGGCGCTCAAGCTCTCGTTTACGCCGGGGCCAATCGTGGTGGCAATGAGGGTACCCGGCCCAGCCTGTTCAAAGAGGAGCATGCCGTAATAGATCGGGCGCGCAACGAAACCATTCTGCGGAGTGCCGGCAATCGGCGTGTACCAGCCGTAGCCGCCCCCATGCAAGTTGATTCCCATTCCGCCGGACTGCGCCAACTGGTACATCAGGTCAGCACCCCAGAGCGCCGATGCAAACGTGTCGCTCACTCCCTGTTTCCCGGCTGCATAACAGGAATTGGTTTCTGCGAGGCGAAACGGCAGACCTGTCTCCTTGAGAACGTGTTGCATGCCCTCGAACTGCTCTTTCAGCTTGGGATTTGTCAGCAGTCTCTCAATGGTCATTGAAGGATCGGTCGGCGGCCCCTCTGCATAGTAATGGCTGGAAAGAAACTTCACGTCCCGCTTGAATCGCGACGCAAAGGGCACAAGCCAATCCTGGCCGTAAGCAGTATCCGGGCCGGCAAACGGGGCGTTCGGAACGCGTGCTCGAATCGCGTCGAAGAACTGCTTCCACTCGTCGTTGAATTGTTGCGCGTTGTAATCCGGCTTGCGAATCCCATTTCGGCTGAAGAGGTCCGGCTCGTTACAGAGCTGGAATGCAACCAGCTTCTCCTTTCCGATCGTCTTCATCACGTAAGCAGCTTCGTCCGCAGCATCGGCTGCGGTGCCCTTGCCCATGTTTAGACCGTAAATCAAAGTCCAACCGGTCGCGTCGATGAAGTCGCGAAGGTTGCGAATGGCGAGTGGAGTGATCTTGCGATCCACGGCCGGCTTGTGTCCCGGGTCGGGCCCCATGGGTCCTTGGTTTTTCGCCGCCTCTTCTTCAGCCTTCGTCGCCTGCGGATTCCAAAAGCAATATTCGCTGGTGTTGCCGCCGATGCGCAGCACTCCTTGTTTACCCAGACGCCGAACCATGCCAACGAGAGCCGAATTCTGACCAGAGAAATATGCGGGGTCGCTTAGCTGAGCAGACTCATAACTTAGGCCGGTAAAGTCAGCGGCTATCTGCTTTCCAGTCTGCTTTGGGTCAAGGCTGACTCTGGCTGTAGCTCGATCGTCAGCAGCCTGCGACCAGCCTTGTACCTTGAGGGAAGCCGCTCCAGACACGAGCATGGAAGCGCGGAGGAAGTCTCTTCGATTCATGCAGGTATTCGAGCATAGGCCGTCAACATCACGCAACCGCGCCTCTGGCTTGTGGACTGGGCTACGACTTCAGTGCGAAGGATCCGGGTCTGCGACAAGCAACTTAGGAGCACTGAGGAGGCCCGAGGGAAGCGGCTGCAAATCCTGCATGTCCTGAGGAGTGAAGAGATTGCCATACTTGGCTCGGAGCAATCGGTAGTCGGGCAAGGACTGACCAGCCAAGGAATTGATCGCGGTATTCGCAACGGTGATACGGAGTTGGTTGTCGCCGGCCTTTAGAAATCGCGTGATATCCAGCCGAAAGGGAGGATGCCACACAAAGCCGGCGTCTTCCCCATTCACGAATACCTCCGCTGCTTCGCGTACCGGCGAATCAAGATAGGCCCGCATATTGAAGCCCGGCAGCGGCGAAGGCAGATTCACCGGTGTGCCTTCGCCGAAATCCAGAAGCAGTCTTCGGCCTTGGTGTAACTCCGACGTGGGTATCAGGAACGAGTTATAGTAAGTTACGCTTCCGGAGTAATACCTCAAAGGCTTCGTCTTCACTCCACGAATGCAGGCTCTCCATCGCGGTAGCTCGCTCCAGACCCGTCCTTCTTGACTCGCCAGTTCTTCGATAGGTCCGTAGGTAGCTGTCGTAGAGGCTCGCTCGCGAACCGCGTCTGCCACGTTCTTGCTGCGTGCTGAATCAGAGAAGAAGATAACTCGCGACTCGTAGGGCTCAAGCATCAGATGGATCTCCGAGGGATTTTCGACTGCTGAGGCTTCACCCGTGAAAGGATCCCAATATTCACCATGCGAAGCCGCAGCTCGAAAGCTCGCTTTGACTTCGCGGGGCCGATTGCCTGTGTTTGCGACGAAGTAGATATCTCCATGCGTCAACTTACGATGGATAAAGCCGATCTCCGGCGCCGCCGGCGAAAGCGTGAGATCGGGTTTCAGATACCTGTGAAGTAAGTCGGGCAACTCACTCTCATCCTTGATAAGATGACCGGCGGGTGAAGCTCCTTGAAAGAGTTGCTGCGCGGTCTGGCGTATGTCGGCAGTTTCCTGGCTGGCGTTTAGCAGTCCCGGCGCCAGCGATGGAGTAACTCCTGTGGCAATCACAATACCGCCATGGCTCGCGTAGTCCGCAATCCGCTTCATGGTTTTGGAAGGCAGCCGTTGTACACGAGGCAGAATGAGTATGGGGTAGGGAATCCCCGCTTTGTCGATAGTGTCGGGATCGACGAAATCGAAGTTATAACCTGCATCGAGAATCCGCGGGATCAGTTGAGGCGGAAGGTTCGCCGCCATCCACTCGTCGATACTCACGTTCCTCGCGTCATCACCGTTCGTGCCTGCCGTTGAAACGGAAGCCGCTGTGCTCACCTCCGCGGAAAAGCTGGCCCACGCATCATCGTTCGGCAGCAGGATCGCCACATCATTCGCTGGTCTCCCCTGCCGAAGTACAAAGCTGACACGCTGAAGATAGCGTGTCAGGTCGGGCATCACGAAGGACCAGGGGTTGTGATCGTTGAACGCGCCCGCGGCATACATTCGCCAGCCGGGCTCGCCCGCGCTCTCCGGCGAGTAAGGCCAGCCATGCCCGACCAGTTGGTTGATCCCCTGCAGGAAATGCAGATCTGCCTCCGCCTTCATGTCCAGCGGCGTGGCCCGAAAGGCAGGGGAGTGCAGCCACGTCCAGGTCTCGGAGGAAATCACAGGATGCCCGAAGAGGTGCCCGGCCGAGGCGGCCCATCGTGTATCCGAGAACTGGCGCCACATCAGTAGCGTCCCCTTTCCCTCTCCTTCGGGCAGATCCTCGTGCTCATTGCCGGCGAGTGTGAGCGGCGGCGTGCCATAACTTTGAGAACGGAGGAGCGTACCTTTCTCGTGCGCCCAGGCTTCCATCGGCTCTAGAAAGTTCTCAGTAGCAAGTTCGGTCAGGGTCTTCGACCAATCGTGCCTCACTGCGGCCGCATCAGGATCCGCGTCAGAGACAAGGTCGGGAAGATGAGGAAGAATATCGTATCCACGACGGCGACGAAACTCATCAGGAAAGTTCGGCGTCCAGTTCGAGCCGTCGTCTTCCAGGCTGTCGCTGAAGACCGCATACGGCGGATGCGCGCCAAAGGCGTTGAGCAGGCGATCTCCGACTGCCTTGAGGTGAGCCGCGGTCGCCTGGTGGTCGTAGTGGTCAAGAACGAAGCCGCCGGCCCCGACTGCCGGTCGTTTCACCATCATCCCGGTTCGGCTGGAGATGAAGAAGTCGACTGTATGTTCGCCGCGCAAGCCGTCCGGCAGACTCAATCGGCCATCCCGAATGTCTGTAAGTTGCCGGTGCTTATCCGCGGAAGCATTGGTAGAAGGCTCAAGAAAAGCCGCAATCAGCGATTCTCCACTCGATATAGCAGGAACCGGAACAGTCTGGACTTCGGGAGGAATCTCGACCCTCACGACGCGGAGCATACCGGCCGCATGGTCAACGTCGATTTCAGGTCCGCCGAAAGGCCATCCACTGCCGAGAGTTATATCGACGCGAAGGCCAAGCTTCCTCGCCTCCTCTGCGGCGAAGCGCAGATTATCAATGTGTTCGTCCGAGAGATAAGTCAGGTTATGAAGCCCCGGATGGTCAAGGTCTAGCGCATAAAGCGTAGCAATCTCCACCCCGCCGATTCCTGCGGCCTTCATCTGTTGGAGCTCTCGCAATAACTCAGGCTTGGTGACCGCAGGGCCAAACCACCACCACCGCATCATGATGCGGCAATCATCAGGCGGTCGGTTGAAGGACTCGCGTAACTGGTCTATCGATGCGTCGGTCTGAGCGCGCATTCTCGTCGGCAGTAAGCAGGATGCGAACAAGACGAAAGGCACCGCGAGAACGAGCCAGTATTTTCTCATCGCTCGATCACCTCCGGTGCCTAAGGGTATTCAGGCCGTAGTTACTCTTTCGGCTTGGCGGCGGCCTTTTGCAGAAACAGATACCGAGGACGATAGCTGTCCGGCTTCGCTTCAGGATTCGCGTCCAAATGCATAACTTGCCACCCGGTACTTGCGTTGTACGCGGGCCACTTAGGCAGGTCCGGAGCATTCGGGTCGCCGCTGCGCGCGAAGTTAGTCCAGTATTGGCCTAACTCGTCAGAGAGCTTGCGATCCTCGGGCCTCCATACAGCGCCGGGTCGAGAGTCCAGGGTTCCAAACACGTACTCGATCTCATCTGAGTGAAACGCGCCCATCGCCGCAGGGTGATTGTCATCCCCGGGCGAGCCCAGGTCGAAGAAGTATCGATACACCGGAGCTCCGCCGGTTCCTGTCTGCGCTTCTGCCCAACGCCATGTAGAGAACGCGATGAAGCGGTCCCCTGCATAGTCTCCAGCCGAGGTCTGTGCCTCAGCATCGGTCGTGCTGGGGTATACGCTCAAGAATTCCTTCGCATCGGGCCCGAACTCTTTTTCAGCATCAGCAGCAAAGCTCGCCGTCGTGGGTTTCGGATTGGCGAAGACTACTCCAGCTCGACCTTCATCGGCGTTCCAACCCACCAGTAGCGGGACATGCGCCTGCATGCCGGCCGCGTAAATATCCGGGATGGGCTGCGGAAGGAAATAGCCATCTACGTCAGGACCAAAGCGCGGTGGCGGCGGCGTGGATTTCGCAGTTGCGGCTTTGAGAATATTTTCCGCGGACACTTTTCTCAGATCCGCCAGCTTGGAACTGCCGAAGGCTGTCTGGGCAAAGTCCGCACCGGTTTTCTCGCGGGCTTCGCGAGCCTCGAAGTTGAGGCCACCGCTTGAGAAGGCGCCTCCGCTCTCGCCAATCGCCTTTTGAAAGAGCCCCTTCGAAACAGGCGAGGCCATCTGAGCACTCACCGCAAACGATCCGGCCGATTCGCCGAAGATGGTCACGTTGTTAGGATCGCCGCCGAAATTTTTGATGTTCCGCTTGACCCATTCGATCGCGGCGGTCTCGTCCATCAGGCCGTAGTTACCCGAAGCTTTGTGAGCGGACTCAGCCGTAAGTTCCGGCAAAACCATGAAGCCGAAGATACCCAGCCGGTAGTTCATTGAGACAACCACTACGTTGCGGTGCGCGAGGAACTGGCCGTCCTGCCGACCCTCAGAGGTTCCACCCGCCGCGAATCCGCCTCCGTAGATCCAGACCATGACTGGCAGGCTGCCCGGCTTGGCCTTGGCGGGAGCCCACACATTCAGAGTGAGGCAATCTTCACTTGGGCCCGGGTCGTGGAACACCATATCCTTGTAACTCACCGATTGGTAGCAGTGAGAGCCGAACTCTTTGGCAGCCCGGACACCCTTCCACTTTGCTGCCGGTTGCGGCGGCTGCCAGCGCAGGTCGCCCACAGGCGGTGCCGCGAAGGGAATTCCCTTGAACGCGACGACCTTGCCATCCGTGGTGAGAGCGCCTTCCACTTTGCCGTTGTCGGTTTTCACCTGCAGTGGGTTTGAGGCCTGCGCAGAACCTGTAGCCATTAGAACTAAAGTAAGTGCAGCGACGTGGTATCGAAATGAGAGCAGATGCATCCTTCTTTTTTCTCCGCTGCCAAGTTACCACAAAGCTTGCTTGCGAGAGCGTTAGGGCCGGCCTTCAAATGTTGTGACCAGGTTGCCAGCTACTCAGCTCTGTTGGAGGCAGAATTCCTCGATGGCTTCGGCAGCGCGCGCCGCGGCGTCGCAGAGCCTCCCAGCGTGATTTCGATAGCATGGCGGCCTTTGAGTGTCGCGGGAACGAAAGCTGTTGCCTGTGGCACGCCGTCGATCTGCACACGCTGCACTCGGGTACCGGTCCCTGCAATGGTGATGGTGAGAGCGGCGTCGCGATACATCAGGTCATGCAAGACGACATGGCGAATCCCTAGTTCGGCGGGCACGGTGGGCTGCAATTCCAAACCATCCGGCTTGAACTGCATCCCGAACAATCCGGAGTAGATCATCCGCAGATACCCGGTGGCCGACCACGTCTGATGGTGAACCGAGTCCCAGGTCTTCGCCGTCTGCACTCCGCCATAGGGCTGCCCCGTGTAGGGATGATAGATCTCGCGGAAGTCCCCGGAGCGCAGTGCGAGCTCGGTCACGTAGCGAAATTCTCGTGCAAAAAAATGCGGCTCGCCCGCGCTCGCAGCCGCGTTGGCCCAGAAGGCGTTGATGAAGGGCCAGATGGTTCCGTTGTGTCTGCCAAAGCTGGTGAGGGTCGCATCTTGATAGCGGGTATACGGCGGCCATGTGCATGCGATTCCCCATGGTGTCTCGTGCGCGTGCTCCACAATTTCGGAAGCCTGTCGAGCATCGGCGATCTTCATCAGCATTGCGAACGCTTCGCCTAACCCCTCCTGCGTCAAATCTGTTTTACCGCTGCCATCGCGGAAATAGGCGAAGCGATGCAGGCTCGGGACCCACAGCAGCCGTTGAATATTCGCGCGTAACGCGTCAGCATTCTGATCCAGAGAAGTGGTCTCAGCGCTGGCAACTTTGGCGATTCTGCCCAGCGAAGCAGCCGCGCGATACGCACCGAAGTACACGCTATTGGTGCTAAGCACCTCAAGTTGCCGCGCCTCGGCATAGTCGCGAACGTTGTCGCCGCGCTGATCATCAAAGGGCGGATCAGGATAAGCAGCCACTCCATCGCCATATACGGCAGGCCCGCGAAAGAGACCATCCTGCGTATTGAACTGCTCCTCCCGCAAATGCGACAGGGTTCGAAGCGCGGTCCCGTAAGCTTTCATAGCGAACTGTTGATCGCCGGTAATGAGTGCCTGGTGATTCGCCGCGATGATCCAGATCGCTTTATCCCAATATTGGCCAGACACCACCGGGCCCGCAGGCGTATCTTCCGTCTCATGCCATAGGCTGCGCTCCGCCACCTCGGGGATCAGGAGCGAGCTCGCGTTCCAGCTATTGATGGCTGTATCCCGCGTCCACGTACCGTAGCCTTCTCCGGCCTCCAGCAGCCCGTGCCTCAGATTGAACTCCACCACCCGCAGCGCAAGTTGATATGCGGCAGAGAGGTCCACCGTGGGCGTGCCCTCCACCTGCAACAGCGGAGCCTTGAGCCACCGATCCTCTGCGGTTGGTTGGCGTCTTCCTTCTTCGCCTCTTTAGCGATTTTGAATACGGCCTTCAAGGCAGCCTCTGAAGAATCGCCGACCAACACGGTATAGCCGCCCGCTTCGACCTGCCACCTGTGCTCTGCGTTCCAAACCGCCAGCTCGCTCTGCGGAATTCGGAACGTAATCACCCGGCTCTCCGCCGGCTTCAAATGCACACGAGCAAATCCTTTCAGTTGAATGTCAGGCACCTCTACGCTGCTTACATCATGGCGTAGATACAATTGCGCGACCTCGTCTCCCTCGCGATCGCCGGTATTTGTAACTCGTACAGTGGCAGTGACGTCGGTCGCAGCTCCGGCATCAGGAGCAGTCACGGTGAGTTCGCTGAAGCTGAACGTGGTGTAACTCAGTCCGAATCCAAAGTGGAAGAGAGGGCTCCGGTCACCCTCGATGTACTTACTACTCTTGGATGGGTCGAAGTTATAGAAGGCTGGTAACTGGCCGACAGTCCGAGGAAACGTAATGGTTAGCTTGCCTCCCGGATTGTTATCGCCAAAGAGCGTCTCCGCAATCGCCTGACCGCCAAACTCCCCGGGGTACCAAGCCTCAAGAATCGCGGGAACATGTTGTGCGGCCCAGCCAATGGTAAGCGGCCGGCCATTCTGAAGAACCAGCACCACCGGCTTCCCCGTACCCGCAACGGCTTCGAGCAAGGCTTCCTGGTTTCCGGGCAGGTCAAGGCTCCAGCGATCAGACCCTTCACCGGAGATTCCCGGACCTTCTCCCAAGGCGAGGATCACGAATTCAGAATCCTTGGCAGCTGCGACGGCAGCGCTGATATCGGCTCCATCCTTAAAATCCACTCGGGCATGCGGCAAGAGAGTTCGCAGTCCGTCGACGATGCTGATGTGGCGCCCATGGCTTTCTTCCTCGTAGTCCCCATACCGGGCTACGTTTCCGTTCGGGCCGATGACGGCGATCTGCCGCACCGTCTTCGGAAGAGGAAGTAAGTGGCCCTCATTCCGCAGCAGCGTCATGGACTCTCTGGCTGATTGCAGTGAGAGGTTCAGGTGATCATTGCTTCGCTTTACCTGCGCTGTCAGAGAAGGATCCGTCTCAGGATGATCGAAGAGCCCGAGCGCGAACTTTACCCGAAGCACCGACGAGACCGCCCGGTCCAGTGAATCCATCGACAGTGAATGGTCCTTGATTCCCGCAACGATCGCCTGTTGAAACGTCGCGTGATCGAAGTCGTAAAACTGCATATCGACGCCTGCGTTCAACGCTTGCACAATCGCTTCCTGCGGAGTCGCAGCGACGCGATGATCTTCAAACAAGCGCATGATCGCACCGAGATCCGATAAGACAAATCCTTTGAAGCCCAACTCCTGGCGAAGTACCTGCTTCAGCAGAAAGGGATCAGCGATGACCGGTACGCCGTCTATCTCGTGGTAAGCCGCCATCACTCCCATGGCGTGCCCGTCGCGAATGGCAGGCTCGAAGGACTTCAACATGATGCGTGCGCAGCTCGCGTTCGCCCATGTGAACCGGCGAAGTATTGAGTCCACTCTCGGGCGAGCCATGCCCCACGAAGTGTTTCGGTTCGGCCGCCACCGAGTGATTCGAGTCAAGCGACTCGCCCTGCGCGCCGCGCACATACGACAGTCCAAGCTGGCCGGTGAGATACGGGTCTTCGCCGAAATCCTCTTCGACGCGTCCCCATCGCGGCTCACGCGCAAGGTCGAGGACTGGGGCGAGAATCATGCCTACGCCGGCCGCGCGCGCCTCGGAAGCAATCGCTGCTCCTGTTCGCTGCGCGAGATCGGCGTTCCATGTTGCGGCCAGGTTGATTGGTGCAGGAAAGACCGTGCCATCGCTGTAGCCGTGCAACCCCTCTTCGATGAAGAGCACAGGAATGCCCAACCTCGAGTGCGCCCTGACCCACTGCTGAATGGAATTGGTAAGCTCGGCGGAGGGATACAGGTCATGAATGCTGCCGACGCCAAGACTCCCCCATAGTTTCTCTGCTTCGTCCGCGCGAAAACTCGCATCCGGCGCCGCGTGCGTTTTGTCTGAGGCTTTATCGACCAGGTCAGGAATGCCGGCATACATGTCGAGTTGCCGGGCCTTCTCCTCGATCGTCATGCGCCCGATCAGGTCACTCACCCGCTCTTCTATCGGCAGCCTGCTTTGCCTGTAGGGAGAATGCTCGTCAGCCGGAGGCAGCAATTGTTGCCCCGGCAGCGGAGAGGCCACCAGAAAGAGGACCAACCAGAAACTGCGGATGCGCATAGCTCAGATTGTCAAGGAGAACAGGTACAAAGCGCAAAGCCGATATCGTCCGGCCTGCTGATTCCGTTGAGTGATCCGAAACTATGCCGAAGGCCGATGCGCCGGTACGACTGTGAACGAGAGAAGCTGTACTCCCCGCAGCACCTGCACGAGCGATGGCCGACCGACCGTCGTCCGCGATCAGCAAGCGGTTCAAATCGTCGATACTCTCAACCGGCTTGATCCGCAAATCGGACGATCACGTCGCCGTCGCGCAAGCCGCCGTGGGCCGCCGGGCTGTTGGTCTGGACCGCAACCACCAGCATGCCTGTCTTCGCGGCGATCTTATATTCATACGTGAGTCGCCGAGGCAGAGGTACGTTTTGCCCGGAAACGCCAATCCAACTGCGCCGCACCTGTCCATAACGCAGCAATTGCGACACGACAAATTTGGCTGAATCGATACCGATGGCGAAGCAGAGGCCCTGTGCCGGCTGAATTGTAGCCGTGTTGATGCCAATTACCTCGCCCAATGAATTGACCAGAGGTCCGCCCGAGTTCCCAGGGTTCAGCGCAGCATCCGTCTGCACAATTTCGTCCATCATTCGACCCGATGCCGACCGCATGCTTCGCCCCAGCGCACTCACGATCCCTGCAGTGACTGAAAACTGGAACCCGAACGGATTGCCGACCGCAATTGCAATCTGGCCCACGCGCAATCCTCTTGAACTCCCCAGAACCGCTGGCGTAAGTACAGGAGCATCCGTCCGAAGAACCGCGGTATCGGAGTCGGCATCCTCTCCCACCAGGCGAGCGGCTGCTTGCATTCCGTCGCTGAAGGTCAGCTGAATTTCTTTCGCTCCATGCACGACGTGGCTGTTGGTCAAGACCAAACCATCCGGAGTGAAGACGAATCCCGACCCGGAGCCTCGGCCGCGACCCTCCGCTTGACATCGATCTTCACTACAGCAGGGCTGACTCGATCGACCGCGCGCATTACCGCGGTGGAGTAGGCGTCGAGCAGAGCAGCCTCTCTTCTCTCCTGCAACGGACCTGACGATGGCTGATCGGGAGTGGTTCCCAATGAAGATAGAACGAAGTTTGCCAGTCCATGGGATCTCCTTTGGGATTTCCTTTTCGCGTGCTGCGACAAGGGATGCTGGCTGAGCCTCGCTGGATTCAACCCCGCATCACGCGTTCAGATAGCAACGATTCCGCGGCTGATGCCGATCTTCACCGCTCCCGCACGACTAGCTGACTCCGAGCTTCGAGAGAATTGAGCTCACATGAAATTTAACTGTGTGCCCAGAGATGTTCAGCCGGCTTCGCAATTTGCTTGTTCGTGCGCCCGCTCGCCATCAGGCGCAAGACCTCCGCTTCTCTGGGTGTCAGGTGTTCTGATACGAGGCTCTGCGTCCGCGATGGACGTCCAGGTCAGTGTCGTTCAAAGACTCGCCGTCATCACCGTGCAGGTCTCGAATCGTGACCGCCAAACCTGTTCCAACCGCGACCACGGCCGCATGCAACTGCGCATCGGTCGCATCTATCGGCAACGTGGAAGCAATGCCGATTCGTGCAGCGTTCCGTTCTGCGGTCTCACCTGCATCCGGAAAAAGCAGAATGGCCGGGATGCTTTGAGCTGCGTCGAGCCACCACTCCCGGTCCAGCCAATCCGACGGTCGAAGCGCGCGAGCATCGATCACCAAGACGTCCGGCGCCAGCTTTCTTACCTCTCCTTCGAGGGAAGCACGTCCTGTGGCGGGAAGCCATATAACCTCCCGAGTGGAATGAAAGTGTTCGAATCGATTCCGCTGTTCGTGGTCCGCGAGACAGGGCAGGGCACGGGTCGGCGTAAGCGGGAAGGCTAACCCTCCGACTTCGTACGACCCATACGCAATGCCCGAATCAGTCACGATCCCCCACCTGCAGACTCAAACCCACCTCAGCGCCGCCGCGGAAGACCTGCAGCGCGAGCGTCTCGCCAATCTGCATGGCCGAGAGCCGGCGCTGAAATTGGGATACATGCTGAAGATGGCTACCGTTGACCGACACCACCAGGTCCCCCACCTGCACTCCGCCTGTGGCGGCGGGTGCTGCTGGTTCCAGATGCATCACCAAGCAGGATTTGATCTATTTCCTGCGGAAGCTGTCCCCGCAGGTTTTCAGGGACAGGTACTGCCTGCATCGCGAGCCCCAGGTAAGGGTGGGGAACATGGCCGCGTTCGAGGATCGCATCGACCACCCGGTCAATGGTCCCCGCGGGCACGGTGATTACTGCGTTGCGGGCCAGTGCGGTCGTATTCATTCCCAGCACGTGCCCGTTTCTGTCGACCAGCGCGCCGCCTTCCTGCCCAACATAGATGCGCACATCCGGCCGAATCAGCCGGTCGATCGTTCCGCCGTGCCAGGTGCGCCATGCGGCACCCACGCCTGGCGATCACGCCTGCGCTCGACGAGAGGTCGCCGAGTCGCGATCGGCCGATCGCCAGCACGACCTCTCCCATGCGCGCAGCAGAGGAAGTCGACACCGGCTGAAGAGAGGATTGGCTGAGTCTTAAGACCGCCAGGTCGGTTCCCGCATCCACGCCTGCAAGTTCCGCTGGCCCCTGGTAGGAAGGATGGATCACCTCGATGCCTTCGCGGCGCCGAAGCGTGTGTCGCGTGGTTACGAGAATGTCGGGGCGCCAAACAATTGCGCTCGAGCTCGCCCGGCCGCCCGCATGCACGGCGACCACGCTGTTTTGAAATGTGTCTGCGGTTCGTGCGAACTCGCTCGAAAGTCCTGCCCAAATCTCATTCGCCTGCTTGTGCTCTTCCACTGTGATCCTCCAACTTGAGGATCATCATGGCAGTCACCAGTCAAGCGCGCATCCGCCGGATGGCTAGGCTTCAGCAGAAATTTTCGTGGCAGGAGCAAGGCCGGAGGCAAGCGCTGGATCGCGCCTAACGCCGCTGCGCCGAACGCGCGAAACTGGTCGCCAGCGGCAGCACGAGCGGCTGCCTCCGTTGTGATGCGTAATTCGTAGTGCGGCCCGCGGCTTTCAGCGCTTCGGCCCGCGGAGGATCAAGCCATACTCTGGGAAGCGTGCACGCAGCCCCGGCCAACAGGGAGCGGCGCACGGCCTCTCGCGATTCTTCATCCGTGCCCAGGTCGGCCAATTCTTCGAGCAGATCCTCGACGTGCACAAATCCACGAAAGATCGAAGGCTCGTCCGAGTTCCACGGCGTGGCAGTGAGTACAAATTTCGAGATTTGACCCGCAGGAGAAGGCAGCGCGGTCAGAGCGAACGGGGTCATCTGCTTGGGCAATGCGATCAACTGTCCCATCGAAGCCTCCACAACGACGTGTGCACGTCTCCCCTGTAGTTGCTCCTGTCAAATCGAAGCGAACTGGGTGGCGCCTATCTGCGACTGGGGAACCGGCAGCGTAGGCAAACGTGCGTGTCTCGCAGAGATAGTGTCGGAAGATTTCCAAACGTTACAGTCGGAGCTTTAGGGGAGGTGGAATGCGGCCCCGGGGGCGGCGGCCAACACACCCTCGATCTCAGCAGCCGCCCACCGCCTGGAGCTACCTCGCAGGCTCAACGTCTGAGAGCCCCACCTGCGGCCAGCCGTCGTTCCACGCCACTGTCGAGATCTGCAGTGCGGGCTTCCCCGTCCTGGCGTCATACGCGTGAAAGACCATGATGGTCTGATCTTTCCCAGAGTAGAGAGACTCGCCGCCGGGTCCGAGCCAGCGATGGTTCGCAGCCAGTACGGGGGTGCCGCCGCCCTTTTTCATGTCTTTGCCGGCGCGGTCCACATACGGGCCGGTGATCTCGCGCGAGCGACCCACCATGGTCCGATAGGTGCTTTTCAATCCACGGCAACAGAGATCCCACGACACGAAGAGGTAATAGTAACCGCCGTGGTGAAGAATGAAAGGGGCCTCGATCGCTTCCCAATCGGGTGGCAATCCCGCCGGGGGCGGCGCGGCGTTCTCCGGACGTTCGCGGCTGGCCAGGTCGTAAAGCTTCGTATCGTCGTTTGAAAGCTTGCCGGTAGCGGGATCGACCCGGCGCATCTTGATGCCGCTCCAGAAACTTCCAAACGCGAGCCACCCGCGGCCCTTGGCATCGATCACCAGGTTCGGATCGATTGCGTTGAAATCATCCTGCTCGGTCGAACGAAGCACCAATCCTTCATCCTCCCAGTGATAGTCCGGGCTGGCGGAGTCGAGAGTCTTGTTCGTAAGCAACGCAATGCCCGAGGTATTTTTCCCAAACAAGGAGTAAGCATAGTAGAGGTGAAAACTGCCGTGGAAATAGGAGATATCCGGCGCCCATAGTTCCCTGGTCCCCGGGCTCTCCTTCTTGATCCATGCAGGAATCTCGGTGAGCACCTGGCCGCACATCTTCCAGTTCTCCAGGTCCTTTGAGCAGCGGATGGCCATGTGACCCTTCGGTGCGAGCCCGGTTGCAAACACATACCACGTGTCGCCCGCTTTGATCACCGAAGGATCATGTGTGCCCTGGTAATCGCCAGACAGCGAATATACATGCGGCGAGCTGTTGTGTTGTGCAGCCAGGCCGCCAGTCGTCAGCAGCGCGGCGGCTACGATCCTCGGCAACCAGCGGTGCCAACACTGGTACATCATGGGAACCTCGTGTCTGCGGTACAAAGCGCCCTTAGATCATCTGCGGTATGGCTTGACGGCAACGCGATCGTCACCCGTCGTATGCCTCTTAGTAGATCAGCTTCAGTGAAAATTGGATCTGCCTTGAATTTCCCGAGGTGCGGCTGATCTGACCAAAGCCTGAACCGCGGATTGTATTTGCGGGCAGGCCGAAGTTCACGATGTTGAAGATGTTGAAGAACTCCGAGCGGAACTGGAGGTCCATTCTCTCCGCACCCGATGCGCGCCGTCCAAACGCAGTGTCTTTAATCAGGCTGAAGTCGAAATCGTGAAATGCGGGACCACGAAAGCTATTGCGGCTCAGCGTTCCGAACCGTCCCTCATTCGGCCCAGTGCCGCCGGGCAATTGTATCGGGATGTAGAAGTAAGCCGCGTTGCTCGCGCCTTGTCCGAAGTAGTCGGCCCGCACTTTGTGGTTCGTCGATAGATGCGGTTTGCCTATCTGGTCAGGCCGGTCCGCACCGCTCACCCCCGCCCCGGTCTGCTGCACGCCTGAGTAAATAGTGAAAGGGGCTCCGCTGCTCAGACTGGTAATGCTGAGCAGTTCCCATCCTCCGGTCAGCTTGCGAGGTACAGCGCGTAAGAACTCGATCTGATCACCATGCAGATCCTGCGCAACGCTCAACGTAAAACCATGGGTGGTGTCGAAGTTCGATGGACCTTTTTCCGCGCGGATGTTTCTGGGATCCTGCGGAGATCCGTTCGCAGATTGCGCCCGTCGAACCTGTCCCGCCAATGACTACGCTGCTATCGTCGAGAGATTTGGACCAGGTATAGCTGGCCTGGATGCCCGGGCCTCCACGTCCGATCGTGCCTTGCAGCGACGTTTGCAGAGCATGATAGTTGGAGTGCGACCGATTGTTCACGACAGATTCCGTGCCGAACCCTCCGATGATATTTCCATTCGCGTCGAAACGCGTGTAGGGCGCAAACTCCGGCGAGGCTCCGGTATAGCCGTTCGGATAGTCGATCGCGGGCAGTTTCTCTGCCGTTGTTCCCACATACGCGGCGCTCGCATCGAGGCCGCCGAAGTGACGTTCGAGCCCAAGCGTCCAGGTGAAGAGGGTCGCGTTGCCAAACGTGGGGTTGATCGCGCTCAGGTTCAATGGCGTGATCTGGTGCCCGGGCAGCAACGCTGCCAGGTCCTGCTCGTACCGGTTCACATCCATGATCGTGTTGGCCGGAACGTCTTTGGGCCTGCGGTGCGCGAAGATGTCTTCACCCGCTGGCGTATACACGCGCGGCAATTGAGCCGGCGTGACTTGAAATCCGTAGTGGAACTGCGCTCCGCGCGCCGCCGCCAGTCGCGGATACACCACATACGGCGTGGATCCGGTAAGGAAGTTATCCTGCCAGATGTTCGGCGGAATGGTCGTGATGCCGCCGCCCACGTTCACGCGCATTCCTTTCGGCGCCGCCCACGCCAGCTGCACGCGCGGATCCAGCCCATTCAGGTTGAGTCGATATCGAGGCTGAGGATTAATCACAAATTCCTGCACGCCGCCATGAAGCCCCTTGGGATATTTGAAGCTCGACGTCCGCCGGGCCCGCTCCGAAATGGGAGTGTAGATCTCATACCGCAGTCCGTAGTCGAGGGTGAAGCGGCTGTTCATCTTCCACGTGTCTTGAACATAGGCAGCCACCCCGTTGCGAGTAATGGCCGCGGGACCGATATGGGTTCCGTTTGAGGAGTATGGCGGCGCGACCGCGACATCATAGGAAAAAGGACTGCCTGTAAGCAGACCCGTTAAGGTGTCCGGCAGTGGATCACCGGCGTGAATGTCATGTGTGCCGCTCGCCGAGGCAATCTCGACCGGAGAGTACGCGGTTCCGCCACCGAAGAAATATTCGCCGTTGACCGCGGTGCCGAAGTAGGTGGTGTCGCGATTGGTGCGAAACTCGCCGCCGAATTTGAATGTATGGCCGCCCCTCAACAGCGTGAAGCCCTGCTGCGCCTCGAACAGGTTTCCGAAGGCACCCATGACCGATCCAGCGGCGGAATTGAATGCCTCATACAGCCCGTCGTTAAATTTCAGGGCGGGGTCAGTGCGGTTGGGCGTGGGAAATGAAGGCGTGGTGCGCGTGACGCTCAACAAAGATTGAAATGAAAAATTAGGGGATACCGTGCGGGTATAACTCACCAGGCCGTTCCGCTGACGATCCTGGTACTCCACTCCAAACGAAGGATCCAGAACTGTCTGATCGGGATTGGTGGTCGGGCCCGTCAGGTTGTCATAGTTGAAACGAAACAGCAGCTGATCTTTATCGGTAAGCTTGTGATCGATGCGGATGGAGAACTGGTTCGCGATCGTGGTGACTTTGGACGAGGTGGCATATGTATGCGCGCCGTATGGTCCCGTCGGGTTATTGGGCAGCGGGTACCGGCTCAGAATGGCCGCGATGGCAGGGTCGACCGGCACCACGAGCGTGTCCCCGGCAAAGGCCGTGGTGTCGACTCCCGATCGTTCCTCGGTGGTCGGCACTGGAATGACCTGCGTCGTTCCCAGCACCTGTCGAAAGCCCTGGTATTGACCGAAGTAAAAAGTCTTTCCGGAGCCGTCATAAATGTGAGGCAGCCGGACGGGACCTCCATTTGTGAACCCAAACTCATTTCTGCGAAACGGCGGTATGCGCCCAGGCTCCGCGATCGAAGGGTGATCGAAGTAGTTGCGCGCATCCAGAGCCGAGTTACGAATGAATTCAAAAAATGAGCCATGGAAACCACTCGAGCCGGAACGAGTGTGGATGTTCGTGAACCCGGCAGCGCCGCGGCCGATCTCCGCCGGCATCCAGCCGGAACTCGATTGAATCTCTTCGACTGCGTCCACGTTGAAGTTAGAAAACGTGGCCCCGCCCATTTCGGGATCACTCACGTCGGCGCCATCGAGCGCAAACACTGCCTCCACGCCACGCTGCCCGTTGATCGCGAACTGCTGGGTAAAATTCGTAGCGCCGTTGGCGTCTGTCATGGTGCCTGCGGCCAGCAGCAGCAGCTGGCTGAAGTCGCGCTTGTTCAGCGGCAACGACGAGACCGCCTTGCTTGACAGCTGTTCTCCGCCCGTCGCCTGCTGCGCTGCCGACTGCATTGAGAGCACATTCTCTTCGTTCAGGATCAGCACTGCAGATGCACCGGGCAGGTCTATACCCGCGGGCAATTCCATCGTTCGCCCATGCACAGTGGCGGAAAGCGAGTAGTGGCCGGCCGGCAGCGCAGCGAACCCGAAGCCCCCGTCCTCTCCACAGTTCGCGCGAAACTTGGCCGCCTTTGACGAAAGCACTACGGTGCAGGTGGCGAGCGGCCTTCCCGCAGCGTCGTGGAGCACCCCGCTCCAGCGCTGAGCCACAGGTTGTTGTCCCCATGAGAAGCTGGAAACCAGAAGCATCCAGGCCATCGCAAAAAGGAAGCGACGTTTGATGAATGGCAGTTGCAGTGCAAACTTCCTTACGGAATCCAACATAAATGGGGGCCGGCTCTCCAATGAGTCTTCAAAGATTGTAACGGGCCGAAGTTCGATCCATATAGGGCCTTGGTCACTCTCTTCACAAACTTCGGCGCATCGAAGAATTCGGCTCCTCCACCGAGGCGAGTCAAGCGGCGCGAGGAGCATACATCTGCCGGAAAAATCGGGAGTGCGCCTGCGCCAGTACAATGGTCCCTCGCCTGGTTCACAGCCAGAGCAATCATTTGGAGGCTTTCCTTGGAGAGGCGCAAATTTATGACATCGGCGATTGCCATGGCGGGCGCGGCAGTGAGCGGTACGGAACCGCGTGCGCTGGCGGCGGCATCATCCCGGGAGTACTACCTGCTCAGGAAGTACTCGTTGCGGACGGGACCACAATTGTCCCTGGTGCAGGATTACTTCCAGCATGCTCTCATCCCGGCGCTCAATCGCAAGTCGATTCAGCCCGTAGGTGCTTTCAGGTTGGATATCGGTCCTGAGACGCCGACCTACTATCTCCTCATCCCTTCCACATCGGCCGAGACGCTCGCAACTCTCGACACTCTCTTGATGGCCGACCCGGATTTTGCCAAGGCGTCCTCCGCGTTCTGGGAGGCTCCCGCCGCAGCTCCGGCGTTCCTCCGTGTTGAGAGCACGCTCCTATCGGCATTCACTGGTTGGCCAAAGCTCGTCGCTCCAAAGAACGCCAAGAGAATCTTCCAGCTTCGAACGTATGAGAGCCCGAGCTATGCGGGCCACCTTCGCAAGATACAGATGTTCAATGAGGCTGAGATTGCTATCTTCACGCGGACTGGGCTCGCCCCCGTCTTCTTCGGCGATACCTTGATCGGCTCACTCCTGCCTAACTTGACTTACATGTTGACCTTCGCAGATGTCGCGGACCTGAATGAAAAGTGGAAGGTGTTTGTTTCTGACCCAGAGTGGAAGGAGCTTTCGCATCGACCACAGTATGCGGATGCCGAACTCGTGAGTAACATTTCCAATCTGTATCTAAGCCCATTGGACTGCTCTCAGATCTGACATCGCCTGGCGGCGATTCTGCGACGGCGCTCTCCATACCTGTTGCCACTGAAGCGTTCGCAAATGCGCAACCGGATCATTGCGCCCGTGAAACACCAACGGGTCGTTCAACTAGCTGAACGGGTTCTTGCGAACCGCCGACGAATCTCGCGATACTGGTTCACCTCGCATCGTCTCCGTAGACGGACGACGCGATCGGCATAGAACTCCGTGAAAAGGAAAATCCCCAAGATGAGCGAACTGGCAGGTGTCATCGTCCCGGTAACGACTGCGGTCGACAATGAAGACAGAGTGGACGAGGCGGCTTTCCGCGGGCAGTTGCGCTTTCTCATCGAGTCAGGTGTCCATGGTCTTTTCGTCGGCGGCACGGCAGGCGAAGGTCCGCTGCTCACCTTCAAGGAGTGGGAACGGATGTGCCGCTTCGCAATCGAAGAATGCGATGGCAAAGTGCCCTTGCTCGGAAATGCGAGCGACACCTCGACAGCGAGAGTCATCGAGAGAATCCATGTTTTGAAGTCGCTCGGTTATCAGCACGTGGTGATCGTCCCAACCTATTACGTGAAGTTGAAGTCTGTCGACGAACACCTTCGCCTCTTCGGATCGTGCAAAGAGGCTGCGGGTTCGATCAACATGATCGCCTATAACATTCCTTCGTGTGCCGGTTCGTCATCCCCATTGACGCTATGTGTCAGATGACCAGCCGCGGCTGGATCCGCTATTGCAAAGACAGTTCAGAAGACATGGAGTACTTTGCTGCGCTGCTCTCTAAGGCCGGTCCCCTTGGGTTGCGCGCATTGATTGGCACCGAGAGGCACGCAGCCAAGGCTCTGCGCATGGGAGCAAGCGGCTTAGTGCCAACCTGCGCGAATTACGAGCCGGCTACCTTTGTTGACGCGTACAACGCACGCCAAGACGATGCCAGACTTACAGCCTATCAAGAGAGAATCACGGCTCTCGTTGAGAACCTGCTGTTGAAACCTCATTCGTGGCTGGCTGGAGCAAAGTATGCCGTATCGAAGAAGGGCTTTGGCTCTAGCCGGCCCGTCTCGCCAACCGATTCGCTCAACGAACAGGAGAGGGCCGACATCGATCAGTTCTGTGCTGCGCCGTACTCAGGTCCACATATCGGGTAGCGGGACGTTTACCTCGTTCTCAACGTATGTGCTGTGCGCGTCATCATTGTCTCCGGCCGGAATAACCATTTCGCCTCCGCAGTTCGTCACGACCAACGGAGTCACAGGTGGCTATGACTCTGCTGGGTGGCGCATACATGGCGATTACTACCTGCTGCAGGCGGAGTATGTGAATTGGAGTCGTTTTGCCGCCGCTCCCCGACACCAGGGAAGGGCCCAATCTGGCTCGAACGCCTCGTTGATATGTGATCGTGCCCAGCATGGTCTACGGCTGGGCCGCATGAGGATACCCTTTGTCACATGGAAGCAAGGTCACATGAAGGCAAGGGCCGAGGGTGCCGTGCCGTGCGCAGAATGGGATGTGATCCAGGAAAGAGAAGTGGAGGCGCGGGTGGGAATCGAACCCACGCATAAAGGTTTTGCAGACCTCTCCCTTACCGCTTGGGTACCGCGCCTGAATGTAACCGTCACTGCGGCGCTTGGATGCCAGCCCTTCAATCCACTTGCCCAACTTTCGTGGTTTGCAGAGACTGGAGCGGGAGACGGGACTTGAACCCGCGACCCTCGCCTTGGCAAGGCGATGCTCTACCACTGAGCTACTCCCGCGACGGTACTCACCGAGTATAGCGATTGGCCAAGCCTGAGGTCAACGCGCGCCTTCCGACCCTCTTTTGCCGCCGCTGTCCCGACCGGAACATGCCGAAAGCTGCGAGCAGGCGCGAATCACCAGGCGAATGCGAATTCGTAAGGCTGACCCGAACGGCTGCAACCCTCTGCCAGCTCCCGAACTGGGCAACTTGGCTCCAGCCGCTGGCCAAGACGAGGCTCCTGCCCCTGGCAGCGCGCCAATCAGGCAGGCCGCAAATCCGCCGCCACTCCATCGCCCTTTTCCACTCCCACGATCTGTCCATCCCGCATGTGCAGAATGCGATCTGCGATCCGCGCAGCCTCCGGATTGTGGGTGATCATCAGCACTGTCTGGTGGAACTCCTGGTTCGAACGCCGCAGCATGTTCAAAACGACATCCGAATTCGTGGAGTCCAGATTTCCCGTTGGTTCGTCGGCCAGCACGATCGCGGGATGCGTAATCAGAGCGCGCGCAATCGCCACGCGCTGCTGCTCTCCGCCCGACAACTCCGAAGGACGATGTTGCAATCGGCCGCCGATTCCCAACAGGTCGGTCAGGTGCGCCAGGTAAGCCTGGTCCAACGGCTCTGTTCTGCCCGAGATGTCATAGGCAATCTCGATGTTTGCGAGTGCTGAGAGTGTCGGCAGCAGATTGAACTTCTGAAACACGAAACCGATTTTGGACTTCCGCATCCGCGTGCGCTCGGCGTCGTTCAATGTGGCAAAGTCCACGCCATCGATCTTCACGCTTCCAGAGGTGGCCCGCGTCAGGCCCCCGAGTATGTAGAACAGCGTCGATTTGCCGCTGCCGGAGGGGCCCACCACGCTGACGAATTCGCCGCGCTCGATCGCAAACGTCGCATTCCGAAGCGCCGGAACTTCGATTTTCCCGGCACGGTAGGTCTTTCCAAGCTTGTCGGCACTGATAATAGGCTGCACATTCTGATTGTAATCTGCTGCGCCGACTTCACCCGGGCGATGGACATCCGACATCCGGGCAGCCCTATGAAACCTAAGAGGCCATGGCCTTTGCCAACAAATGCGACTCGTTGCGCAGCGCTTCTTCGCCCAGCGCCAGTGCAGGCACCTGCTTCTTCGGTCCCCGCTTGCGGGCGATCATGACCCGAATCCGTTCCAGCACCTCGAGTGGCGTGCAGGCCCCCTTCGGCAGAAACGCGTCCGCGCGAAATGCACGTTCAAACGACTTGACACTGCCGCTGATTAAAATCATCGGGACCTCTGGCGCAATCTCCTTCATCTGGCGGACCAGCTCGTTGCCGTCCATCACCGGCATAATCAAGTCGCTCAACACCAGGTCCACGCTTTGGCTCCGAAACAGCTCCAGAGCTTCCTGGCCATCCTTCGCGGTCACGACGCGATAGCCCCGCGTTTCCAGCATGAACTTCCGTACCGAGAGAGCCTGTTCGTTGTCGTCTACGCACAAAATTGTTTTCTTTGGCCGCATGGTTTTCCTGACTGCTCCTGCTAGTTTGCGAGGAGCCGCTGCTGCGGGTTTCTGCACGCACGATAGTTCTCCGGCGTCGTGGCGAACCTGGCCGACATGCCCATGGCTATCTCGCGCAATGGCTGCGTGGGGCAATGCCGGTTCAGGTCCTGGCGTCTAAAAACAAGGTTGCGAACACACCCGCAAAGGTTTGCTGGTAACCGCAACCCAGCCCGATGAGAAAACAGAGCACCCTCCATGGAAAGACGACTTGGTGAGCACGCACGCTCACTGGCCGCATTCAACGGTGCCGCTTTCACCCACGAGCATGGGTTGCGGAAGAGCACAAAGCAATCTCATGGTTGCCAGCGCACACTACGGCTGCGGGCCTGCTCCGTTGCCTGAAAGATTCACAGGTAGCGACAGGCCTCGAAGTCCGCAACGAGCACACATGCGGTCACTTCTGCTCTAACTTAAGTTGTGATTCAGTAGGCGAAAATTACATCCCTTTTGGGAACGCTTGCCAAGAGTACGAACTCGGTTTCGCCGTGTAAATGGGGAACAGAGAGCGAAGCGAAAATTCATTTTCTGCTGGAAATCCGAACAGATGTGTAGTCGTACCGTATTCACTGGCGATACGCGATATCACGCCTGTTGAAACCATGTGAATCACTCAAGGAAAACAAGGCCTTTTGCTACAGGAACTGTGCTGCCTCCTACGCGCACTTCGTTCACTTTCCCTTCGATGCGTTTCGCGCTCACATACAAATCACTCTCGCGGCCGATCTCTACGCCCTGTCGCAGGTGCACTCGTGCATTCGACGGCACAAGAGTATTCCGCACCAGATAAGAGATCGCGCAACCCGCCGCTGAACCCGTTGCCGGATCTTCTCCGTTGTAGAACTGCATGCGCGCGCGCCACCTGAGTTCAGCCGCATCTTCCGCGGCGATGCAGTAGAAGAATCTTGCGTCCGTCTTTTCGAGATAGGCGGCAGACACGTTCGGCGAACTCCGCAAGCCGCTCAACGCAGCCATAGACGCAAGCGGCACGATGCAGAATGCCAACCCCGTCGACACTGTTTGAATCGGCAACTGCGTATCCAGATCGTGCAAGCTCCAGCCCCAGGGCCCGCGCAACCGCGCCCCGCTCGTGCAATGCGCCGAACACCGGATCGGGCTGGGTCATCTCTCCATAAATTGCGAGCGCCGAAGTATCCACCTCACCGAACTGAACGGTCACTTTGCCCACGTTCAGATCGAGGGTGATCGCCTGGCTTTCGCTGTGCTCCGGAAAATACCTGCGTATCGTCGCTGCCGTTCCCAGCGTGGGGTGACCGGCAAACGGCAGTTCCTCCGCGGTCGTGAAGATGCGTACCCGCACGCCCTCTGCGCGCTCCAGGGCAAGATCCCGCCGCACGATGAAGGTGGTCTCCGACAAATTCATCTCGCGTGCCAGCGCTTGCATCTCGCCATCGGTCAACGCGCCGGCGTCTTCAAACACGGCCAACTGATTGCCGCTCAGCGAACGCGTGGTAAATACATCGCAAGTCCGGAACGGGAGAGAACGGCCTTCCTGGCGAGAACTCATCGGTTGACACTCCCCTTTCTCCCGCTTTATTCTTTCAACAATAAACCGAGTGCCGCCTGTGCAGTGTTCCGGCAGATTCGGTAGCATGCTGATGAAACACATCATCCACATCCCGTTCGCCATGTGTTGCTGCTGTCGCAGCTTCGCGGCTCGGGTGTGTGTCTAGACAGAATCAGCCTGCAGACTTCCAACACCCGACCCACCCGCAGTGATTGCCGGCGTGGGTTTTTTCATTTCTGTCCTCTGCAGTCACACGGAACGCGAATTTGAGTTTGAGAGAAGGAAACTGATGAGTATCGATGTACAAAGCCGCATCCCGCTGATCAACGAACCAGCCCCCGAGTTCCAGGCGAAGAGCACTCATGGCGTCATCAAGCTGAGCGACTACACCGCCAAAGGCAAGTACGTGCTGCTCTTCTCTCATCCGGCGGATTTCACCCCGGTCTGCACCACCGAGTTCGTTGAGTTTGCCCGCCGCAGCGACGAGTTTGACGCCCTCAATGTTCAACTGATTGGCGTCTCGGTCGACAGCATCTTCTCGCACATCGCATGGGTCCGCGATATCGAAGAATTAGCCGGCGTCAAAGTGAAGTTCCCGGTCATCGCCGATCTCGACACCAAGGTCGCCCAGGCTTACGGACTGATTCACGCCTCGGCCTCCGATACCGCCCCGGTACGCGCCGTCTTCGCTATTGACCCAAAGCAGACCGTTCGCGCCATCATCTACTATCCCCAGCAACTCGGCCGCAACATCGACGAACTCATTCGCGTTTTCCAGGGTCTGCAGACCATCGACGCCAACGCTGTTTCCGTGCCGGCGAACTGGCTTCCAGGTCAGCAAGTCATCGTACCTGCACCCGCAACCGTAGAGGACGCAGCGAAGCGCACCAACGGCGGCGGCGCCGGCCTTACGGTCGAGAGATGGTATCTTTCCAGGAAAGATCTCGCGCCTACCCAGAAGTAGGCCGCGGACAAACCGGAGGAGTGTGGCTTCAACTCCTCCGCCAAGAGCACCGGTGGCGAAGTGGCTAACGCGCTGGTCTGCAAAACCAGTATTCGCGGGTTCAATTCCCGCCCGGTGCTCCAATATCAATCAAGTTCAGCAGGGGGGTGGTCCACCCTGTTAGAACAACGAAGTAGGGTGCCCCATCCTTCGCGCCCTTGCGAAGGGTGGGCTTCATCTTCGGTTCGCAAATCTGTGCGGTCAAGAACTCGGTCGGAGCCATCCAGTATGTATACGACGCCTCGGGAAACCGGGTAGCGAAGGGGAACCTTACCACGTTCAGCTGCGATATCGCGAACAATGGATTTGCCCTCACCGCAGCCTACGTAGTCGACCAAGCCGGACAGCAGGTGACGGAATTCAACGGTGCGGGTGCGTGGCAGTATTCGAATGTGTACGCAGGTGGAAAGCTTCTCGCGACCTACACTCCAGCGATGACCCTCTTCCATTTCAACGACCGGCTGGGAACCAGACGAGTAACAACGAACGCAGATGGGAGCCAGTACAACTGCTGGACGAGCCTGGCGTTCGGCAACAACTACCAGCCTTGCAACACGGGCCCAGCCGATACTCCAGATCTGCACTACACGGGCAAAGAGCACGACGTCGAGTCCGGAAACGACTATTCGGCGCCCGCTTTGTGGCCAATCGGATGGGCCGGTTTATGTCGCCCGATTGGGCGGCGAAAGCTGAGCCAGTGCCGTACTCCAAGCTCGATGATCCTCAGACTCTCAATCTGTATGCCTACGTTGGCAACAATCCTCTCAGATTTACCGACGCAGATGGTCACGAAATAGACCTCACCGGGAGCGACAAAGACAAGGCTGCTGAACAGCAGCGGATCGCGGCCAACGCATCGAAAACGGACAAAAATGGAGTTAAGGAGTCATCTCTTTTCAAGCAGACAACCGACAAAAACGGGAAGACAACCTTGACCTTGGACAAGAATGCGGCGGCCGGTTACGACGGAAAGCATTCGGCGGGTTACAACTTGCTCACTGGAGCAATCAGTGCCAAGGGCACCATCACTGTGGAGATGACAGACGCGGACACCAACAGAACGTCCTATCAGTCACCAAGCTAGGCCACTGTGCAGTTGAGTCGGGGCGTGACTGCAGTGGATACGCTCAGTCCGCTGAGGGGGATGGACGGCCAAAAAATCACAAATCCCTTCCAGATCATCGCTGGCCATGAAACATTTGGTCACGCATATCCGGGAATCATGGGGTGGGATCATAGTGAAACAAACGCTCGTCAAATTGAGAATCTCTTGCGGCAAGAACAGGGTTTCCCGCTTCGGGATCCGAATTCTAACTGAAGAAAGTGGGTTAGCGATGAAACGTGCTGTCTGCGTCTGTTTAGTCCTCTTGTTCGCGGTCTCGAATGGGCGTAGCGCAACTATGCCACCCGACGTTAACAAAATGAAGTTCGAGATAACGCGGCTTTCCAAAGATGCGGGCATGTTGCACTGGAAGCTGACAAACAACTCCGATGATGGTGTTTACGTCTACAACTTTTTCCTGCTGGGTCCGGCGTACAACATCGAACACAGTCCTGGGAAGTTAATCTTCGACACAAGTCCCATAGCCCGGGCTCCGAGTTGCCCACCTAACAGAGTGGCCCCACTTCTTCTTCTGTTCATACGAAGTGGTGGAGTAATCGAAGGTGATTTCGTAGACGCAGAAATGCAAAAGACGGCGGGCGGTGAGGTCTCTCTCAAGATAGCGGTCGGATCAGAACCGAATACCGTGGTTGAAGAGGCGAAGCGCTTTTCAAACAGTAACTGCAAACACAACCCATATGACGCCGTGGTCAACTGGGGGACTTTGGTGGAGAGCACCCGTATCCGGGTTCCTTAGAGCAGAATTACTGTATCCGTCTGAGAAAACGAGGGTGACACACTGCTACGATGCAGACCGACTTCAACTACGATTGCATTCCACATGATCCGCAATCGTGCTCGTTATTGGCGTCCCGTTCCACCGGCAAAGAGCACGACGTCGAGTCCGGAAACGACTATTTCGGCGCCCGCTTTGTGGCCAATCGGATGGGCCGGTTTATGTCGCCCGATTGGGCGGCGAAAGCTGAGCCAGTGCCGTACTCCAAGCTCGATGATCCTCAGACTCTCAATCTGTATGCCTACGTTGGCAACAATCCGTTAGTTCGAGTGGATCCTGATGGTCATCAGAAGGGCCCTGATCGTTTTGGATGCTCCGAGGGACAACAGGACTGCAATACGGGCGGGTGGCCCACCCTGTTGAGAATAATGAGCTGGGGTGCCCCATCTCTTCGCGCCCTTGCGATGGGTGGACTTCATCTTCGGTTCGCAAATCTGCGCTGTCAAGAACTCGGTCGGGGCCATCCAGTAAGTGTATGACGCCTCGGGAAACCGGATCGCTAAAGGCAATCTCACGACGTTCAGCTGCGATATCGCGAACAATGGATTTGCCCTGACCGCAGCCTACGTGGTCGACCAAGCCGGACAGCAAGTGACGGAATTCGACGGTTCGGGTGCGTGGCAGTATTCGAATGTGTACGCAGGTGGGAAGCTTCTCGCGACCTACACTCCAGCGATGACCCTCTTCCGTTTCAACGACTGGCTGGGAACCAGACGCGTGACAACGAATGCAGATGGCAGCCAGTACAATCACTGGACAAGCCTGGCGTTCGGCAACAACTACCAGGCTTGCAACACAAGCCGTGCCAATACTCCCGACCCGCACTACACCGGCAAAGGACGTGATCCAGAAACCGGAAACGTCTCCAGACTCAATGCAGTGATCCGCCTTTCCGGTTTCGGAGCAGCAGGGTGAAAACATCGAATCTTCAACTCACTCAGCTTCCCACCAAGCCCTTCCAACTCCCGCTCGACAATCGCTTGAACTTCGGTATCGCTTCCAACCACGCGAAGATTCAGAGTCAAGGAATGCTCGCGTGCCGGGGACGCGCTGAGATCGCCTTCGACGGTGGGCGATTGTCCATTTGCGCAGATCGCGGCCTTGAGAAAGCCATGCATCGACCGCATGATCGCCTTCAGATGCACAATGGATATGCCCGCAGCCGTGAACTTCGCGTCTAGTCGGTCCAGGAACGGGCCCACCAGCGCAGCGGAAATGATCGGCTCTTCGATCTTGATATTCACGCTCAAGTTCAACCAGGCTAATGCGGCCTCTGCTCGTGCATATCGCTCGTAATCGATATCGAGAATCGTGCGTCCCACGGTTGCTTCGCCCGCCAGCACCTCGTCCAGCCATGCGCTCACCCCATCTCCGGTGCTCGCACTGACCTGTCTCACTGTTACGTTTGGTATCTCCGGCGGCATCGGATAGAGATCGGCCTTGGTAAAACAAACCAGGTCCGCTTCTTTCAATTGATTCCGAAATAGAAAACTCATGTTTGCATCCGCATCTGGTTCAAGCAGCAGGGCCGCCCGCGCGGGATCCACGAGAACGGTGAAAGGCGCCAATCGATAGGCCTCTCTCCATTCTCCGAGAGGATGCAGAATCGTCGCAGAGATATCCGTGCAGCTGCCGACCGGCTCTGCGAAGATTACGTCCGGCGCATGCGAACGCAAAGCCTCCATCACATTCAGCAGCTCAGAGAATCGGCAGCAGAAACAGCCACCCGTCACCTCGCCGTGCGGAATCCCGTGCAACCCAGCGTATTCACTGTCCACCAGGGCTTCTCCCTGGTCATTCAGGATGAGCGCTGTACGCAAGCCCCTGCTTCCAAGCTCTTTGGCGGCGGCCAGCAGCAGCGTGGTTTTTCCTGCTCCAAGAAAGCCGCCCACCACGACGATCCACGGCTTCGCAGGTCGGCTCTCAACCTCCATCATCCAACCTCGATGACTAAATGTTGGCCTTCGGTGAGGACCTTGGATGACTCGAACCGCACCAGCGTGCTGCGGCCGGAATTCGCTTTCACGCTATGAGGGACCGTCGTATCGTCGATGAAGACTTTTGCCGCCGAGCCGCGGCCGGCCACCTCAAACGACCTGCTGGGAAGAGTGCCCATCTGCACCTCCAGCCGGAAACGCGTACTCCCCGCTCGGCGCAACAGAGTACGCGAATGTTCCCCATCCGGTACCCGTCGACCAGAAACTCTGAAAGCTGGTGTGATCGATTGCAGGCACAGCGACAACGTGGCCCGTCTCCCCGTCATAATGAAAGCCACTCGTCGCGACCAGGCTGGTCCACGACGCCATTGCGCGTGCATAGTGGTGCCCGCATTCTGCCTCGTCCCACGGATTTCGTTTCTCGCCGTCGTAGCGTGCGCGAATGTTTCCGATGCACTCGACTCCCTCCTTCACCATGCCCGAATAGATCATCAGCGCGGCAGTTGAGTGTTCGAAGCCCGTCATCACTTCGGCGAAATAAGGAAAAGGAATGCGCGGCCGCGTGGCTTTTCCGTAATCGCAGATCACCATCGCAGCTTCGTCGTTGAGTGCGAAGGTGCGTTCCACATTGTTATGCTCTGTCAGGCTTCGCTTGTAGTTATAGCGATAGATGGATCTGAGCGTCTTCTGCATTCGCTCCTCGGATACGAGCGGGCCCAAACCTGCAGTGGTCGCCAGATATTGGCCCATGAGTTGATCGATCAGGCATCCTTCTCCCACCTGATATTCGGGGTTTTCCGGAGTCTCTCCTCCACTGACTCCGATCCGAAGGATGGGAGTGATCTGGTCCATGTGAAATCCCTTGATCTGCTGGACGTAAAACTCCCCGTTGAACAGGTTCGCGTCGATCCACTTACTCCCGAGTTCAAAGATGCGGCGATATTCGTTCGCGCTGGTCTGGTCCCCAACCGTCTTGGCCATCTCCTCCGCCGCGCGCAGTGCGCCGAGATAGTAAATGCCGCACAGTGGATTCGGTCCGAAGAACGCGACGTCATAGGTGTTGTTCTGAACACCCTCCAGCACGCCGGACTTCTGCGGATCCCAACCACCGGAAACCCATGCGAACTCCATCGCCTTCTTAACCCTCGGCCACATCGCCTTCAGCCATTCCCGGTCGCCTGAAAGTTTCCAGTCGAGATAGGCGTGAAGTATCTGTCCCATCTGCCCGTCCGTCGCCGCAATCTCATCGCGCCTCTCGCCGTCCGGCAAATCCTGGCGCGCCCGCATCGCTCCTTGCTCATCGAGCGAATAGCCGAACGAGGCCTTGCGCAGCGATCGCGCAAACGATGGAAAGAGAAACGTGGTTGCCGTTTCGTAATTCCATACATGGGTGCAATTTCCGTGACAGCAGCCTCGCGTATCGTCGCTGCCTTCAAAGCCGTGAAACTCTCCGTCCGCCGTTCGAAAACACGTAGTCGAAATCAGCGTGGATAGATTTGCGCTTGCCGCTTCCTTCACCACGGCCGGCAAGGTGCTTTCGCGCATCGCCTTCGCGAAGAGCCTGGTCCGGGCTTCGAGCCGGTCGAGATTCTTCGCCGTGTATGCGGCGGCTTCCCACGCATCCTTAAAGCGCGTTGCGTAGAAGTTGCCGATCACTGTCTTCCCCTTGCCCTCTGGTGCGATCCATCCGCACCAGTCGGGAGTGCGATTGGGAAAATGCCATGCCAGCACGAACGTGAAGGTGCCCGACTCGCCTGGACCGATCGTTCGCTGCAAGCTCAAAGCGCCAACCGTGTTGTAGGGATTCGGTTCCGGCTCGAGCTTTCCTCGCTCCGAGAATGCGTCCCAAAAAAGAAGCGGAGAATTCCACCACGGTCCCTTTGGCCACCCGCGCCAGTGCGTCTCTTCCGCACCCTCTTCGCGCACGCATCCGAGCACGAAGCTTCCCTGCATCGGGTCGTCTTCGCTCAAGCCCGGGTTGGTCATCAACAACCCTCTAAGTTCGCCGGCGGTCTCGTAACTGTTGACGCGTTTATCGGGATCGGCAGCCGGCCCGGGGTATGCCACCGGGTTATCGATCGAATACGCAATGCTGACTTTCGCTGCCGCCTTCGCCGGATTGGTCACGCGGTATCTCAGAATGGCGACGGGCAACCCCGAGTCATCGGGGTCGTGAGGTATGAACGGGGAGAACGCCTCGAGCTCTACCTTGACCGGAAGATTGCGATGCTCGAATTCCAAATGGGCAAGTGGAAATTGGGCCGTGAATCTGGCCGAATCCAGACGGCTAAGTCCGGGCGAATTTCTCGCGCCTAAACCGTCCTGTCCCTCATAAGGCGGAAGTATGCGAGCTTCCAACACATGCGCGACGGGCTTCTCATTGCCCACCTGCGCCCAGATCGCCGGAAAGGCGTACGCAGGGGAATAGCCTTTGTTTGGCCGATTGAATATCTCCCAATCGCGAAGCTGCCCACGACCACCGAGGCTCAAACTTCCCGGCACCGACGCCACCGAGCGGAAAGGCAATCATTTTCAACTGCCGCCCAGTAAACGTGCGCGGAAAAGCTATCTGGTCATTCAGCGTGTCGTTCGCAGTCTTTCGTTCGGCCGTGCCTACTCCGCTCGGAACCTCTGCCGAAGCCGGCCACGACCCCAACTGTGTCGCCGCTCCTACCGCCCCTACCGCACCCGCTGCCTGCTTGAGAAACTCTCGCCGTGGAAGCCGCTCCTTCTTGCTCATACCTCTCCTGATTCTGTAAGCACGAATTTCTTAACCTGAGCTCTAACGGCTAAGTCAGTCCATTAACTCGCATCGGCAGATGCCGCGTATAACTGCGCAGCATTCGCCGCGGTCACCATCGTCGAAGGCATCGTGTAGATCTTGTCCGGCTTGAACCCCGGATTGGATAGGATTTGCACTGCCACTTGGATTGCCTTGTCCACGCATAGCGGATACACAAACGTCGCCTGCAGAATTCCGTCCATCACCTTCTTGATGCCGCCCGATGGACCGCCAAGTCCATCGACTCCCACAAAGGCCATCTCGCCTTCCCGTCCCAACTCCTTTGCCGCGATATAGGCGCCTACCGCCATTGGGTCGTTGTGCCCATAAACCAGATCAAGTTTAGGCTGCACGCGCAAGACCTCCGTCATCCGGTCTTTGGCTTCTGCCTGGTTCCAATTTGCAACAGGGTCGGCTACAACTTTGATCTCCGGATATCGTTCGATGACTTTGCGCGCGCCAGCGTCGCGATGGATCTCCCCTTCCACGCCCAGCAGTCCGCGTAGAAACACTACGTTTCCCTTAGGCGCGCCTAATCTCCTGGTCAGGTTCTTCACTATGAACTCGCCGGCCATCGTACCGATCTGCTCGTTATCCGCGCGAACATAGGTCGTGTAGTTCGGCTGCAGAATATCGCGCTCCAGGCAAATCACTGGAATGCCCGCCTCCATCGCTTCGCCCATCACGTCTGTAAGCGCGGACCTCTCATTGGGAGCGACGATCAAAATATCAGGCCTCTCCCGCACGAATGTTTCTACCTGCGCGATCTGCTTGTCATTATCCTGTTGCGCATCCGACACCACCAACTCGAGCCCAGGTTGCCGCGCCACCAGGTGTTCCATCAGCGTCTTCTGCGCGGCTCGGTAGGGTTCTGCGTTGTTGGCGTTGCTGAACGCAATCACCTTTCTTCCGCTTACATGCCGCGAGCGGCATCCGGTCGAGACCAGCAGAGAGCAAAACAGGCTGGAGACAAACTCCCTGCGATCCATTCTCACGCCAGCCTTCTTTCCCGCTGGATCACAACTGCGAGCACGATGATGATCGCCTTGATCATCATCTCGGCGTTACTGTCCACATTGTTCAGGCGCAGCATGTTTGTCAGCACGCCCATGATCAACGTGCCAAGAATCGTGCCGACGATCGACCCCTTGCCTCCCGAGAGCCGCGTACCTCCAATCACTACCGCAGCAATTGCGTCCAGCTCATACGCGTTGCCTGCGTTGGGATTACCCTGGTGGTTGGCGGCGGCATAGAGCACGCCTGCAAATCCTGAGAGCAACCCTGAAAGCGTATAGACCCAGACCTTGGTCGATTGCACCGGCAGGCCGGTGTAGAGCGCGGCTTTCTCGCTATCCCCGATCGCGCGAACATATCGCCCGAAGACCGTCCTCGTGAGCACGATACTGAACACGGCCGCAAGCAAGACATACGACCCGATCACGACCGACTTCATCCGGAAGATGGCTGCAAATCGTGACGCCGCATCGGTTCCAAAACCGAAGTCAATGTTCTCGTTCTTCGTCGCCCACTTCGCTAGTCCTCTCACGCCGATCATCGATGCAAGTGTCACGATGAAGGGCTGCACGCGAAGCCTGGCGACCACGAATCCATTTGCCGCACCCAGCAAGGTTGTCAGCCCAATGGCGCTGGTAATAGCCAGCAGCAGGTGCACCGCAAAGGAGGTGCCGAGCCAGTGACGAGTTAGGCAGGCCGCAGTCGCCGAACTCGAAAAAGCAAGAAGGCTCCCGACGCTCAGATCAATGCCTGCGGTCAGAATTACGAAGGTCATCGACAACGCGATGATGCCGATCAGAGAAATCTGGCGCAGGATGTCGGTCAGATTGCCGATCTGAAAAAAGATATTCGACCCGCTGAAGGTGGTCGGGCTGGTGATGCCGGCGAGCGCCACAATCGCGAGCAGTGCAAAGAAGCTTTTTGTTTCGACCGTCAACCCGCGGCCCTGGGTACGGAACCGGCGAGAGAGGAACCCGATGTTGCCGACTGGCACTCTGCTGAACTCCTGGTAACAACTTGGCGTGCCCGCGTCTACAGTGCGGAATTATACAGAGGATCGTGCAGAGGAATGCATGAGCAGATATATTGATCCGGAGACGCTCCGACCGGAACCGCCGCAGGTCGCCAGCGCGGCCAAAGAGTAGAGACTCCATGCAGGATCTATTGCGCGTTGAGAACGCGAACAAACGCTATGGCAACATGCATGCCCTCAAGCATGCAACCTTCGACCTGCGGGCCGGAGAAGTTCATGCGCTCATGGGTGAAAACGGCGCCGGCAAAAGCACGCTCGCACGCATCATCGCAGGCTCCACGCAGCCGGATAGTGTCCAGATGACGCTCAGAGGCGAACCGGTAGAGACCCGCACGCCGCTCGAGGCACAGCTGCTCGGCATCGCGATCATCTATCAGGAACTGGACCTCTTCCAGCACCAGACGGTAGCAGAGAACATCGTCATCCGAAATGCCAGGTTCCGTGAAGGCGCCCTGGTAAGCCGCGCCCGGATGAAAGCCTTCTGCCAACCGTACCTTCAGCAGGTTGGCCTCGGCCATCTCGACGTGAACCGCGTCGTTTCTTCGCTCTCCATGGGAGAGATGCAGCTCGTCGCCATCGCCCGCGCGCTCAGCCTCGAAGCCCGCATTCTCATCATGGATGAGCCGACAAGCTCGCTGATGGGGGATGCGGTCGAGAGACTCTTCACCTTGATTGAAAGGCTCAAAAGCACCGGGGTCGCGATCGTCTACGTCTCCCACAAGATGGATGAGATCTTCCGCATCTGTGACCGAATCACCGTGCTGCGCGACGGGGAGACCATCGGTACCCGAAACATCTCCGAGACCAACATGGAAGAAGTAATCGAGATGATGGTCGGTCGCCAACTAGCCCATACCATCGCGAACGCAACGTCCGCCGTCGGGTGCCGTGCTCTTATCTGTCGATCGCCTCACAACTCATAAGCTCCGCGATATCTCATTCGAACTCCACCGAGGAGAGGTCTTGGGAGTAGCCGGACTGGTGGGTGCCGGACGCAGCGAACTGGGCGCTGCTCTGTTTGGCCTGGATGCGATCCAGTCGGGAACAATCCACCTGCATGGCAAACCCTTTCGCCCAGCCTCCGCGGCCCAGGCGATGAACCGGGGCATCGGCCTGGTTCCCGAGGACCGGAAGCTGGAAGGGCTCATGATGCAGATGAGCGTGCTTGAAAACGGAACCATGGCCGTGCTGCCCCGTCTTCAACGATTCGGCTTCATCGACCAGAAGGCGGAGGCCAGGGAAATCGACCCGATTCAGTCGAAACTGGCTCTCAAATTCAACGCCCTCTCCGACCCGGTCTCAAGTCTCAGCGGCGGCAATCAGCAGAAGGCGCTCCTGGCCCGCTGGCTCATGCTCAATCCAGAAGTGCTCTTTCTCGATGACCCCGCTCGCGGGATCGACGTCGCTGCCAAGCAGGATATCTATCAGATCATCGATGACCTGGCAGCGGGCGGAAAAGGCCTCATCCTGGTGAGTTCCGAACTACCGGAACTCCTTCATTGTTGCGATCGCATCCTGGTGCTGAAAGAGGGAAGACTCACAGCCACTTTGCCCGCTGACTGCACCCAGGAAAGGATCATGGCCGCCGCAACCGGCACCTGAGGTCCGCCAAGCTCGGTACTCCACGTGCAAACATCAGCCTGTGTCCGCCATCACAGAATCGGAGCTCCGAGAATGGCAATATGCCCCCTCAGCCCCAAGCGGCCACCCCCTTCTCCAGGCACGCTGACGGGCCCAGGTAGACAGACATGCCGAAAACCGCCACTTCCGCATTTGTCGGCGATCCGGAACTGATCGAGCGGCTCGAAAGCTGCGCCACGCGGCTCCATTGCGATGTCGAACGCATCCTCTTTCGCCAGGGCGATGCTCCGGTTGGCTTGTATATCGTCAGGTCGGGTGAGGCCACGCTGAACATGAATTCACCCAGTGGACAAGCGGTCATGAGTCTTCGCGCAGGCCCGGGCTCGCTGCTGGGACTGCCCGGCGTGCTTGGCAACATGCCTTACACCCTGAGTGCCAGCGCCCAAGCGGGCACCGAACTCAGCTTTGTCACTCGCGAGGCGTTTTCTGAGATCATGCTCTCCGAACCACAGTTGTCGCTGCGACTGCTACAAGTCCTCGCAGCCGAGGTCCGATCTGCACGACAGTCTTTGACAGACTCCTAGCACTCTCGCCTCTCCCTCCCATCGCTGGCCATTTTGCGGCCTTTCTCCACCCCAGGGTCGATTGCAAATTGGCGCCGGCGCAAGTATGGTTCATGCACCATCAGAGTCATTCGGCCAATTGAGCGAGTGCCCCCTCGAGGCTCCGATTGAGTGCCGACCTCCACATCGCAGTCGCCCCGACAGAGTTCGAGAAGCTGTTCGAACTGTCGCCCGATGCTATCTTCGTCACCGATGATCAAGGCACGATTCGAGGCGCAAATACCAGGGCGGAAGAGATGTTTGGCTACGCCGCAGGGGAGCTGACCGGTGTCTCCATCGACCATCTCATTCCAGAACGATTTCGCCATGCCCATCCCGGCCACCGCCACGGCTTCGCTGCGAGTCCTCGTACTCGATCCATGAGCGCTGGGCTCGACCTCTTCGGATTGCGGAAAGACGGAACAGAATTGCCCGTCGACATCATGTTGCGGCCGCTTGAAACCGCCGAGGGCCCAATGGTTCTTAGCTTCATTCGGGATGTCTCCGCACAGCGCGCTGCCCAGGAAGCGTTGCGCAGAAGCGATCAACAGCTGATTTCGATTATCGAGAGCGTGAAGGACTACGCCATCTTCCTGCTCGATACCGAGGGCAATGTCGCAACCTGGAATCCCGGTGCCGAGCGCATCAAGGGTTACAAGGCAGACGAGATCATCGGTCAGCATTTTTCGCGGTTCTACTTGAGGGAAGAAGTGGAGCGAGGCAAGCCGCAGGAAGAATTGAAAATTGCCGCAGAAGCGGGAAGATTCGAGACGGAAGGCTGGCGCATTTGCAAAGATGGCTCTCGCTTTTGGGCCAACGTGACCATCACAGCCATTCGCGATAAAGAGGGTACTCTCACAAGCTTTGCCAAGGTCACGCGCGATTTCACCGATCGCAAGCGCGCGGAAGAAGCGCTGCTGCTGCAGTTAAGCAGCGTGCTGCTGGCCAACGTCGATATCCGCAAGATGCTCTCCGCCATCTCCGCCAGCATCCAGGACGTGGTGCCACACGACTTCGCCACCTTGGCCCTGCATGACCCGGTCACCGGGGGCCTGCGCGTCCAGTTCCTGGAAGCCGCCGGGAGCAAGGCTGCGCAGACAAGTGAGACTGTGATTCCGGTCGAGAACTCACCGGCCCAGTCAGCCTTTCAAAAGCAGCAAACCGTTCTGGTGGATCGGATTCAGGCAAGTCCGTATCCCAAAGAAACAGTCCGTCACCTGGTCGACAAAAAGATGCAGTCGGGCTGTTGGGTCCCTCTCATTAACCGAGGCCAGGTGCTCGGCACGCTCATGGTGGCCAGTCTGCACGAGGCAGCCTTCTCTCAGCGCGAAGCCGACATGCTGGGTCAGATCGCGGGCCAGATCGCGATGGCAGTGAACAACGCGCTTGCCTTCCGCCAGATCGCCGACCTGCGCGAAAAACTTTCCCAGGAGAAGCAGTATCTCGAAGACGAACTAAACCTCGAACACCGCTTTGAAGATATCGTCGGCGAGAGTTCCGGTCTCAAGCACGTGTTAAAGGACGTGGAAACAGTTGCGCCCACCGATGCAACTGTGCTGATTCAGGGAGAGACTGGCACGGGCAAGGAATTGCTGGCGCGGGCCATTCATCGCCTCAGCCCGCGCCGCGATCGCACCTTCATCAAGCTGAACTGCGCCGCCATTCCCGCCGGCCTGCTGGAGAGCGAACTCTTCGGTCACGAGAAAGGCGCATTCACCGGCGCGATTGCGCGCAAGATGGGCCGTCTCGAACTCGCCAGTGAAGGCACGCTCTTTCTGGATGAAGTCGGAGAACTGCCGCTCGATCTGCAGCCCAAACTGCTGCGGGCGATTCAGGAGCGCGAGATCGAGCGGCTCGGCGGTACACGAACGATCTCGGTCAACGTGCGCCTGATCGCTGCCACCAACCGCGACCTGGAAAAGCTCGTCGCCGGAACGGCTATTTCGCAGCGACCTCTATTACCGGTTGAAAGTCTTCCCGGTCTTCTCTCCTCCCTTGCGCGAAAGGCGCGGCGATATTCCCATGCTGGTTCGCCACTTCGTCGACAAACACTCTCGCCGGATGAGCAAGTCGATTGAGACCATTCCTCCCGAGTCGATGGAAGCGCTGGTGCGATGGAATTGGCCCGGCAACATTCGCGAACTCGAGAACTTCATCGAGCGTGCCGTCATTCTCACCCGCGGACCGGTGCTGCACGTCCTGCTATCCGAACTGGAGTTGGACGAGGACGAACAGGCGGCCTACGATTTTGAGGTGTCTCCTACCTTGGTCACCGCGGAGCGGGAGCATATCCTGCGCGTGTTGCGCGAGGCCAAAGGCTTGATCGGAGGGCCGGGTGGAGCAGCCGAGAGGCTGGGACTCAAGCGCACCACGCTCAATTCCAAAATAAAGAAGCTGGGCATCGAACGCGGCGACTACATTTAGTCTCCCGACGACATTTCGTCTTCGTCTCTTCGTCGTCATCTCATCCCGCAAATCTGATTCTTCGCTGCTCCCTCTTCTAACCTGCTGAAAACAAGCACATCGCATTCTTGCGGAATGCTCTGTTCGCTTTGGCCTCCCACATGCTTTTTCCCAGTGCATGGTGCAGGATGTGGCCAGCTTATGTTGAAGATCACGACTCACAATAACTCGAACGGAATTGTCCTGAAACTTGAAGGACGGGTCGTAGGACCATGGGCAGCAGAACTCGGCGCCGCATGGAACCAGCTGGCCTCTGCACTGGGTAAACAGCCACTGACGGTGGACCTGCGCGACATCACCTTCGTGGATGAGGATGGCATGCGCATTCTCAGGCTCATATACCGCGACAGCCGGAACACGTTTCAGACCGCAAGCCCCTTGACGGCCAGCTTCGCCGAAATGGCGACGCAACTATCAGCGAACGAAATCCAGAAGGGAAAGTGACATGCAAGTTCTATCCCACACCCCGACCAGCGACGTCTTGCAACACGCCAAGACGGGTGAGTTCCTGAGCTCACTCACGTACCAGGCTATGGTTGACGTTCAGAGCTTGCAGTCAGTATCGGCCTACCCTGAAAATTCGGTGATGTTCGAAGAAAAGCAAGCGGCGTCCCACTTGTTCATCGTGCTCGAAGGCCAGGTAAAGTTATCCATGAATTCGAGCGAGGGCCGCAGGCTCATCCTGCGCATCGCCAAGCCAGGCGAGGTTTTGGGCCTGACGTCCATCCTCTCCGGCACTCCGTTTGAGATGACTGCCGAGACCCTGCATCCCTGCAAGATCGCTTCGATACGGCGCCAGGATTTTCTCAGCTTTCTGCTGCGTCACCCCGCTGCCTATGAGAGCGTCGCGCGAGAACTGAGTCAGGATCTGAACCGCGCGTGCGAGCAACTCCGCACGGTTGGCCTCGCCTCATCGGCGCCCGCCAAACTCGCCCGCCTGCTCCTGGGATGGAGCGCAGGCGCACAGCAGACCGGCCAGGGAACAAGACTCAAGCTCTCGCTGACCCATGAAGAGATTGGCGAATGCATCGGTGCATCTCGCGAGACCGTCACTCGCACGCTGTGCGATTTCAAGCACCGCCACCTGGTTGATCAACGAGGCTCAACCCTGATGATCCCCAATCGCGTAGCCCTGGAAAGCTGCGCCGGCTTCTAATGGGCAGCCGCACGTTGCTTCTTTCGTCAGGCCGGCGCGCCCACCTGGCGAAAGAAGCGAGCTACCGATGCGAAGCAGGCCACTCGTCCACGTGGAAGCCCATCTCCGCAATCAAGCTCACGATGGTTTCTCCGTGATTTGTTCCGGATGAAAGGTAACCGTGACCTTCCCTTCGGGATAAGTCGAATGGCTGCCCGCGATGCCCGGCTCCCGCTTTAGAATCGTGTCCAATCCAACGGCACACGTCACGCAGGTAAAGCCACGCACTTGATAGCTCACCGTGACTGTTCTTGACGAAGCCACAGCATCCAGGTTGGTCAACCCCGCGACGCCGGCTACTGTGATCAGCTGCAGGAACTTCCTTCTGAACATCTCGCTCTATCTCCTCATTAACTTAGTAAGTCGACTTATCGCGCGCTCGCAATCCCTGCTTCGTATCTCCAGGGTGTCGCGATGCTTGCCTTATCCGAGAATCTTGTGTCTGCATACTCACTGAACTCGATCTTCTTGTTCAGCACGCCGGTTTCGATCATCAGATCGCGCACCATGTCAAAGTCCGCCTTCCGCGGCGCCAGCGGGCTGTACACCACACGATCCATGGGCTTGGTCAATGCCCAGCGCAGCAGCGCCGGCTTCTGGTTGTAGTAGAAGCGGCCCACGAAATCCGCCGCATCTTCGCGATGAGGCTTGCTGGTGTCCAGCCACAGCCCCGAACGCGCAATGCCATCCACCAGTACCTGCACCGCCTCCGGGCGGCTGTCGATCAGATCCTGTCGCACCACCAGGATGCACGACATGTAATCGGGCCAGTAATCGCGCGCCTGAAACAGCACCCGGCCAAACCCTGCCATCTCCGCCTGCGAAGGAAACGGTTCGCCCATCACGAAGGCGTCAATCGCGTGTGCTGCCAGCGCACCGGAGACGTCCGGGGGCGCCATCTCCACCATCTTGATCTCGCTTGGCCGAATGCCCCACGCCTTCATCGCGCGGAACAGCAGCAACCGCTCGTCGGAAAAGCGGCTCGGAATCGCAATCGTGCGCCCGCGCATGTCGGCGAATGTCTTGATCGGCCCGTTCTTCTGTACGACCACCGCGCTTCCATAGCGATGTCCGAGATACACGATCTTGATGGGAACACCCTGTGCCTTCAGCGCAATCGCCATCGGCGCGACAATGAACGCTGCCTGCACGCGATTCGAGAGCAGCGCCTCCTTCATCTCGGGGAACCCTTGAAACATCCGGGGCAGATACAATTCTCCCGCTTCTGAAAACTTGGAGATGTAATCCGTAACCGGGCAAGTCAGCTGGCAGGTCACCGGCAGATAGGCGACGGTGATCTTTCGCTTCTCAGGCGGCCGATAGTCGTTCAACACCGCCGCCCAATTCACATTGAGGTAAGCGTGCATCGCCGAGATCAGCAACACCCACCCCAGCGCGACCAAAACTATCTTTCCCTTAAGACTCATTGCGAAAACCCCATCGAACGGAACGCAGCGTTTCCAGTCGTCGAAACCCGGTGTCCAGCACAAGCCCGATCAGCCCGATCATCAACATGGCTGCGACCACCAGGTCATAGCGCTTCCCGGAATTTCTCGAATCGATAATCAGGTACCCAAGACCCGAATCGACGGCCACCATCTCCGCCGCCACCACGACCAGCCACGCGATCCCCAATGCGATGCGCAGTCCAATGAGAATCTGGGGGAGTGCCGCGGGAAAGATCACTCGCATGAGTATCTGGAACTGGGACAAACCGAAATTCCTGCCCGCCCGCCGATAGATCGAAGGTACGCTCGCAACACCGCCCACCGTCGAAACGACGATAGGAAAAAATGCGCCGAGAAAGATCAGGAACGCCGCGGCATGATCGCCGATCCCGAAGAAGATGATCGCGAGCGGTATCCATGCAATTGGACTGATCGGTCGCAAAATCTGCAGAGCGGGATTCACGACCTCATTGGCCTTCGGATACCACCCCAGCAGCAGTCCCGTGGGAATGCCAAGCAGCACAGCCGCGCCGAACCCGATCGCAACCCGACGCAACGAATCCCCGATATCTGCCCACAACACATGCTTGCGAAGTAACTCCGCCAAACCTCTCCACACGTCCACCGGCGAGGGAAATACCTTTGTGCCGCTCCATGCGACAGACAGGTGCCACACCACCACCAAACCTGCGGCAGCAAGCAGCGGCCATAGCAGCCTCTCTCCCTGTTCGATTGTGCCGCGCAATCTCATATGGTGTAAGCCAGCCCTATCTCCTTCAGTATCTCGTCGCGTATCGCAAGATACCGGGGAGAACTGATGTTCCGCGGATGAGCAACATCGACCGTGAGAATCCGCTGCACCTTGGCCGGCCTCGAACTGAGCACAACCACCCGATCCGCCAGTTGCACCGCCTCGTCGATGTCGTGCGTCACGAACACAATGGTCCGCTTTTCCGTCTGCCAGATGCGAAACAGTTCGCCGCGCATGATGTGCCGCGTAATCGAATCGAGCGCTCCAAACGGCTCATCCAGAAAAAGAATGTCGGGGTTCACCGCCAACGCGCGTGCCACCTGCAATCGCTGCTTCATGCCTCCAGAAAGGTCCGAGGGGTACGTGTCTTCGAATCCTTCGAGCCGAACGAGTTGGATGTAATGCGCCACGCGTTGCTGGCGTTCCGTGCTCGATAGCCCGGCCAATCCAAACGCGATGTTGCCCTGGACCGTAAGCCAGGGAAACACGCCGCGTTCTTGAAACACCAGAATGCGCCGCGGGTCTGGCCCTCGCACAACTTCGCCATCGATGCGGATCGTGCCGCTGGTTGGTGGCGTGAAGCCTCCCATTGCATTGAGGAGCGTCGACTTGCCGCAACCCGACGGCCCCACCAGGCAGACAAACTCTCCATCCGCGATATCCAGATTGATATCTTCGAGCACCGCCGTCCTGCGTCCGTCGCGCTCAAACACCATCTCCACGTGCTCAGTGCTTAACTTCCCGCTCACAACAGCCGATGCCGTCTCAAATCCCGATCCCGACACTAATCCTCCGGATAACTCCAGCGAAATGATTTCATCCGTTGCAGCGATTGCATGCCCAGGTCGAGAAGCAGCCCGATCAATCCGATGACGACCATTCCTGCGACCACCAGGTCATACCGGTTCCCGGCATTCCGCGCATCCACGATCAGGAAACCGAGCCCTGAGTTCACCGCAATCATCTCGGCGGCCACCACGACCAGCCACGCAATCCCAAGCGTGATTCTCAAGCCGACGATCAGCTGCGGAAACACCGCCGGATACAGCACCCGGTATACGAACGCGCCTGAACTCAATCCGAAGTTGCGCCCAACATTGATGTACACGGCCGGTATGCTCCGCACCGAATCCATCGCCGTAAGCAGCAACGGCAGGAAGCACGCGATAAAAATCAAAAAGATCGCCGACATATCCCCGACCCCAAACCACAGAATCGCGATCGGTATCCAGGCAAGAGGCGAGATCGGACGAAAGATCTGGAGGAGCGGATTCAGCGCCATCTCCGCGCGCCGGTACCAGCCGACCGCCAATCCAAGCGGAATCGCGATCACCGCCGCCAGCAGAAAACCCCAGGTCACGCGGAACAATGAGGCCACCACATACTTCAACAGCAGTCCATGCGTCAGCAGTTCTCCTATGCCGCGCGCCACTGCAACTGGGCCGGGCAACAGATGCGCCGAATTGCCATGTACCGCCACCTGCCACATTGCCAGCAAGACGACAATGAACAACAACGGGCCGAGCACGTTGGGCAGATTCCGGCGAGTTTCTCGGTTCATCCTGGTTGTCAGCCTTGCCTCCACACACCCGCACCGCCAGGCACGAGACCGGCCGCTATGCCCTAGCAGGCGAGTCTTCCTACCATAAATCAAGCTCGCGGCAGGGAATCACAGCCATCCGGAAATCGCCTCCCGGATTGCTGCCTATCTTATCTGCAGGGCAATCGCTCGCGCCCCCACCCTAAGTTGGAGACGCGGCCTGTCTGTGGATTGGATCGTGCTGCGCAAGGTTTGGAGAGGCAGCAGACGGAACGCGCACACGCGCCCCGTCCTCCAGAACCCGCGGCCGTCGCCGAACGGCTATTCCGTCGTGTAGCGAATCTCGAGTCGGCGGATGCGGATGCACGAGTAGGCCAGCACCACCGCAATCAGCGCCAGCAGGCCCAACGTCGCTGCCACGGCGGAGACAGGCTCCGTCTCGACCGTTAGCAGCGCGAAAATCCCGTCCGACTGCACCGCCACCGGCATCAGGTGCGTCAGATACGACGCCACGCTGATGCGCTGCAGCAGCGCAGGCAGCACAGGGTTGATCGCTTCCCAGCCGAGAACCAGCATGGCTGCCGGCATCGGATTTCTGAACATCATGCTGAGCAGAAGAAACACGGCTCCGTATCCCAGGCAGGCCAGCACAATGATCAGGAGATACGCTTCACACTGTGCAAGCCCCGGCCCATGAAACATATACTCACGTCCTGCTGCTCCGAACCCCGCATACATCAACGCGTAATCCACCAGCAACGCTCCGCCGAAAAGCATAATCGCACTGATCGACCCGGCCGCAAACTTCCCCAGCAACAGCACCTCGCGCCTCACGGGAGACAGCAGATAATAGTGCAGGCTGCGTTCGATCATCTCTCCGCGAATCAGCCGCGAGAAGATTCCCAGGCAGCCAAAAAACACACCCAGCCGCACATAATAGAGCTGCACAATTCCTGCCAGAACATTCGTATCGATGCCCAACGTGGCGGGCGTGTGCCGGTCAATCATCGTATGCAGCAGGATGATGAGCGCGGGGATGAACGCCAGCAGGTACACCCAACTCGCCTTCCACGAGAACAGGTTCCTGTGCAGCTCGATCCGAACCACGCGTTTTGCCTGCACCCACCACAAACTCCAGGGCTGTCGTCTGAGTTCCTGCACAAAGCTTGCCTGCTGCGTCGCCATTACGCGTCACTCCCCTCGGCGCCGATCAGGTATTGATAGATCGCGTTCGCATCATCGTCCGCTGGAGCCACAGTCTCTATCTTCACCACGCCTTCGACCGCGATGTCGTTGATCATGGAGTAGAACTGGTCTATGTCTCCGGTCCGCAGAAAGACGCCTCGGCCGTCAGTATGGATCCGGGCTTCCACACAATGATTGATGGCAAACATGCGCGAAGCCAGTAGTTCGGGATGATCGCAGCGAATCAGCACCTGCATCGGCTTCTCGCGAACCTCCTGCCGTACGTGGTGAATATCTCCCTCGGCAATCAGGTAACCGCCGGTGATCAAAACCACGCGGTCTGAGATGCGGTCTACTTCCTCGAGAATGTGGCTGGAGATCAGCACGTGCATGCCCTTGCGTCCCAGCTCTTCAAACAGCGCCATCGATTCGGCGCGAGCCATCGGGTCGAGCCCGTTCAGCGGTTCATCCAGAACCAACACGCGCGGATGATGCGCGATCGCCTGCGCCAGCCGGATCTTCTGCCGCATCCCCTTGCTGTACCCGGCGATCTTGCGGTTGACCGCATCGCCCAGCTGTACCCTGCTCGCACGACTCGGCCGCGAGCCTGTGCGCCTCTTCGTAGTGGATTCCGTGAAGCATCAGCCCGTCCATCACGAACTGCCAACCCGTCAATCCGCGCGGAAACGAGTCGAACTGCGTGCAATAGCCCACGTTGCGGAAGAACTCGTTTCCGTCACCCGGCTTCAGTCCGAGCACCGAGAGACTTCCGCGCGAAGGCTGCACCAGGCCGGTCATCAGGTTCATGAGCGTGGTCTTGCCCGAGCCATTCGGCCCAACCAGCGTGGTAATTCCTGGAGGCAGCGACAACGAGATACGATTGACCCCTAGAACCTCACCGTAAAACTTCGAGACATCCTCGAGGACGATGCGATCGTTCATCCGCGCACCACTTCCCGCGCACGAATTCGTGCGTTTAACATCGCAACCGCGATCAACAGCACCAGGCCCAGCATCGAAACGATGGCCGCGCTGGGGAGTGCCATCTGCTGGCCAAGCGAGTTTGGCGGAGCGCCCAGCATTCGCTGCCATAGCTCCGAAATCATGAAGGGCACATTCAGCAGAAAGCCCCAGCGCGTGCGAAGCACCCCTGTAACCACCCCGCCGATTCCCGCCGGCAAGAAGATGGCCGCGAAGATCACCGCCGTCGCCAGCATTCTCCACTTCACCCACGAAGATAATGCGAGCCCCAATATCGAAAGAAACAGCACCCACAGCACCGCGCCCGCAAACAGCCCCACCGCGATCATCGCGATGCTGGCCGGCCCAGGGCGTCGGCGACGAATAACTCTGGTACGCAAACAGCGCCAGGCAGGGAACCCACGTCACCGCCGACAGGCAGCCGAACAGCGCAACAAACTTGCCGGCCACATAACCAAACCGCGAGATCGGATGACTGAGCAGAATCGGCAGCGCATTATCCGCCAGGTCAAAGGTGATGAGCCGGGGCGCAATCCACGCCGCCAGCACCAGGGCAAGCCAGGCATGCGCCTGCAGCACGATCAGGAAGAATCGCGCATCGATCGAGACCGTCTGCGGGCCATTCGCGCCAACCAGCATTCTCGCGAGCGGATTGTTCGCAAGATAAATTCCGACCAGCGACACGAATGCCGGCAGCAGGCAAAGAACAAAGAGGGCAATCGTAATCTTCGACGACCAGATCTCCGCGAAGCCGTAACGCGCAAGCACAAGAATGCGCGACCACTTCGGAGTAAGTCTGCCCGTGTATGCGCGGTAGTTATGCTTGTAGATAGACATGTTCTTTGGGCCGCCAGGCTTCGTTATCCATTGCTTTCAGGAAAATGTCTTCGAGCGAATCGCGCCGCTGATGCATGCGCCGAATCTGCACACCCTGTTCCGCGGCAATTACGTACAGATCGCGTGCCTCGATGATGCTCCGGAAGAACCACCTTGATCCTTCCGCCCGGAAAACTGGCGCACTCGCAGCCCAGGTCGCGAATGCTGTCGGCGAATCTCTCGGTCGCGCCGACCGTCTCCAGTTCGATGAAGCTGCGATTGGAGTGGCGTTCTGCTTCCAGATCGCACAGCGCCGCGATTCGGCCGTTTTTCAGAATCAGCACTTCATCGCAGGTCTCATCGATGTCCCGCAACAGGTGCGATGAGATCAGCAGCCGAATGCTGCCTTCTTCGCGAATCTCCTGCAGCAGGCGAATCATGCGTTGACGCGCGACCGGGTCCAGTCCGTTGGTCGGCTCATCGAGAATGAGCAGCCTCGGCCCATGCGCCAGGGCCTGGGCCAGTTTTACCAGCTGCTTCATTCCCAGCGAATACGTGCTCACCTTGCGATACCGCACTTCGCCCAGCCCAACGTAGAAGAGAGCTTCATGCGCGCGCTCCAGCGCCTGCTCCGGAGGCAGACCCGCAAGCTCCGCCATATACCGCACAAATCGCACGCCGCTGATGTTGCCGATGAAGGAGTCGCTCTCCGGCATGTAGCCGATGCGCCCCCGTATCTCCGCGCGGTTGCGATGCACGTCCAGGTCAAAGATCCGCGCGGTTCCTGCAGCAGGCGCATGAAATCCCAGCAGCGTATTGATGAGCGTGGACTTTCCTGCGCCGTTCGGCCCCAGCAATCCGATGGCGCGGCCCTTCAGCACCCCGGTCAATCCATTCAGGACCATCCGCTTCCCAAGCTGGACCTGCAACGCGTTGAGTTCGATCACGCTCATTGCATCCTCTTACGTTGTCTTACTGGTGATGGTTCCCGATAAGTGCGCCCAATGTCAGAAAATCGAAGCCGAAGAGCCGGCTGTTGCTCGCGGCTTCGATCGTATTCGCTTCACCCCACGCGCAGACCGCGGTTGGCTTCGAATCGGCCGCAAGTTCGCGAAGTGCCAGCGCCGCGTCTCCGCTCACCTGCGACAGCAGGGGCGTGAGCACCGGGCTCAGGTTCTGATACGCGATGGCCGAGTAGTTCTCATTCTCGTCCTTGGGCAGCAACGCTTTGAAGGCCGCCGAGCGCGCCAGCGACGTGCCCGGTGCTATGCGTGTGCAATGCGTCCATCAGCAGGGCCCGGGTCGGCGCGACAATCATGTAACCGTCGCTGAACGTATAGTGGGCTACTTCCTTTCCGCTGGTCAGATCGTGAACCAGGTAGTACCGCTGGCTGCCCACATCCTTCCACTCGATCGTGACGGTGTGCGCATCCTTGCCCGATTGCTGGCTCTGCACCGACTGCAGCAGCCTCTCCAGTGTCTTCTCCAGCCGCTCAGAGTCGTACACCTCGACCACCAGCTTCCATGAGGGCGTCGGTAAGATCGGGCCGTCCAGCGACATCAGCGCATCGCCGCCGAAATTCGCTGCCAGGTCTTCGCGCAGGTTGATCTGCAGCTTCGACTCGGCGTCATTGAGCGCGCTTCTGTCCCTGGTTGCTGCCATGGCGAGCATATCGTCAACGATGGCCTTCGGGTCCTTCGACAGAACCGCCACTGCCAGCGATGCATTCTGCGATACGAAGTCCAGAGAACCGATGGCCGCGGGTGCGCCCAGCCACGACGCCACGCCCTTCCTTGCCCCGGCAAATTGCAGGCTCAAGTGATTCTCCGGCTGGCCGCTCTTCTCCCGATGCTCCGCGATCAGATACTGCATGTCCTCAATGCCTGTCTGGTTCAGCTCTGTCGCCTGCCCCCCGTGATGGGTCGCGATCCCAAACCCGTGCTGCACGATCTGCTTCAAATCCGCCGCCAGAATCACTCCAGCGCCTCGTCCGTAGGCACCTGAAATCTGCTTGCCAAAGTCGCTGGTAGCGAAGCCGCTGGCGCCCGCATTCAGTTGCGAATTGATCTCCTTCATCGTTGCTACGCTGTTCGACACCACCAACTCGTGATCCCTGACCAGCGCATACTCTACACCCTGCGAACCGGCCGGCAGGGTCGCCAGTTCCTTCTGATCGACAATCACCAGCCCCTTTCCTCCGCTCGATCGTAGAGAACTCGGTCTTCAATACCTCGGCCAGCCCACCCTGCTTTACATCCGCGAGAATCGCATGCTCCGGGCCGTCCGCGCGATTCAGGCCGACTACCACCACCTCGTCGCCAAGATATTGGCTGATCTGATGAATCTTGTCGATCACGCCGTCCAGTTCAGCCGCATTCCGGCCCTTCCCGCCGCTCCACCATTGTTGAAGCGCAGGGCTCTTGCCCAGTTGATCGTGAAAGATCGAGTTGGCCTCGCTCAGGAACTCGCCCAGGTTCGGCACGCTGACATACAGCAGCGTCTCATTCGGAACTCGCTGCAGCAGGTCGCTCGCATACCGCGGCTCGGGAAACGGAATCTGCTCAATCCGGCGTTGCAGCGCAGCGAACTGCCCCATCAACACCAGGTACTTGTCGCGATCCGGGCTCCACGCAATCTGTTCCGCCACTGGAACCGCATCGAGGTTGTCGCTGGTCGCAACCTGGTCCCCGGCATGGATCACGGTTTGAATGCCCGCATGCGCCACATTCACTGTGCCCTGCACCACGGCCACCCGCGAACCTTTCATGCCCGCATTGACAGAGAACACCGTACCGGTCACCGCTACACGGCAATCCGGAGTTTTCACATACAGATGTCCCGATGTACGATGCGCCGCCTCGACGATCACCGCACCGTGATCCAGGGCCACCGTCATATTGCGTCCGCGAGCGCCAATCCCCAGCGCGCTCCGTTCGCCAATCTCTACCCTGGAGCCATCCGCCAGCCGGATCACCGCACGCGAGCCACTGCTGGTCCGCAGCAGGTCGCCCTCGCGCAGAGCTATCCCCCGGCGATAGCCGCCGATCGCTTCCGTTCGCGATGTCGTATGCCGAACCATCAATCGATTGCACCTCGGCGCGCACGCCCTGGGGCACCTGCCAATACGCCTTGTAGACGAAGAGGGAGGCGACCAGCAGCGCGATGCAGGCAGCCAATCCCCAGCCATAGGCGCGCGGCCTCCACATTGCAGCTTGCCGCGCCGCCACCGGAGCAGTCCAGTCCAGCCGCCGGCCCGCCTGGTAAGAACGGCAGGTGCTGCATTCGCGCAGATGGGCCGCGATCAGCATGCCGCGCTGTTCGGGCACACGTCCTGCGCGGTACGCGGGCAGCAGCAATTGCACGTCCGCGCAGCTATGAATCATCTCGACTGCCGACTGCCTTGAAAAATCGATTCCGAGCCGCTTCGCCACTCTCTCCGCCGCCGTGTTCAACGTCGCAACTTCCGGCTCATCGCTCTGTACTGCATCAATGGCGCGCTGCACCCGCACTTCATCATCGTTTCTCATCGCTGTCTCCCGTCCAATTCCTTCAACCGCTTTTTCAGCCTCGCCCGCGCATGATGCAGCGTCACCGCCACCACCGCCTGCGAAGTGCCCATCAACGCCGCAATTTCTCCATTGCTCACTTCTTCCAGATACCGCAGCGTGAACATCTCGGCGGCTCTGGGCGATAGCTCGCCGATGGCGCGTCTGAGCCCGTCCCTCAATTCGCGATCGCTGCTCTCCCGCTCCGGCGAACTCCCGAATCCCGTCGAAGCAATCTCTGAAGCACTCTCCACCGGTTCTTGCGCAGCGGTTCGCCGTCGTCGCAGCAGGTCGAGTGCGCCGTTGATCGCCGCGCGATACAGGTAGCTGCCTGCGTTTGCGACCGGCGCCTCACCTGCCGCCAAGCGGAGGAAGACCGTCTGCGCCACATCCTCCGCATCGGCCATGCTGCCGGTGATCCGGTAGGCTGCCAACAACACACGGCGATGATGCTCGCCAAACAGCGTCGCGAGATCCACGTTGCTACCTGCTAACGGTACGATTGCGTTTCCGACCGCCACTGGCTCACCTTCTTGAGTCTTCATACAGATGACGCTGCTCCCTGGCGTTTCTTAACTGTGCCGGAGCAGATTACGGCGAAAATGTCTCGCCAGTTCCGGACAGACGGAAGTATGCGCTCTCCCACGGCGGGGATGCAGTGAGGATCGGGAATCTTACTCGGAGTTTGGGGCGGAAAGATTGGGCGGGCTGGTTCGAGTTTGCAGAGGCCCAGAAGAAAAGCCGGCCGGAGCCTCAAACGCAACACCCCGGCCAGTGAACGAATCGACTTACAATCTGCGCGGAACTAACCCTGGTCTTACTTCGAGCCAGTCTCATTCCATAGGAAGCTCAGTTCGTCTGCCTGGTCGTCGACCAGTTGCGTGAGCGAAACACCCGAACTGTGCCCGCCCTTCAGCGAATAATGCAGCAGAATCGGCCGTCCGCCTGCGTTCGCCGCCTGCACCTCCGCCGTCATCTTGCGCGCATGCAGCGGATCCACCCGCGTATCACTGTCCCCGGTGAAGAACATGATGCTGGGGAAGCGCGTTCCCGGCTTCACGTTCTGATACGGAGAATATTTCGCCAGGTACGGCGCCTGATCGGCCACATCGGCCGAACCATATTCCGTCGTCCAGAGTCTGCCAAAGAGGAAATTCTGGTACCGCAGCATGTCCAGCAGCGGATAGCCGCACCAGATTGCACCGAATAACTCCGGATGCTGCGTGATCGCGGCTCCCATCAGCAGGCCTCCGTTCGATCGTCCGCGAATCGCGAAGTGTTCCGGGCTGGTGTAATGGTTGGCAATCAGATATTCCGCCGCTGCGAAGAAATCGTCAAACACGTTCTGCTTCTTCTCAAACATGGCGGCCTTGTGCCACGACTCGCCATACTCCGCGCCGCCTCGCAGGTTTGGCAGGGCAAAGTATCCGCCTTGCTCCATCCACCACGCATATTCCGGATTCCATGTCGCTGTCATTGCCAGGTTAAATCCGCCGTACCCGGTCATCAGCAGCCGGGCGGTGCCGTCTCTTTTCAACCCCTTCTTTCCGGCGACGAACATGGGCACCCGCGTCCCATCCTTCGACTTATAGAAGACCTGCTGCACCTCGTACTGATTCGGATCGAACGGCACCTTGGGCGTGAAGAACGTATCGCTCTTGCCGGTCGAGGTGTTGTAGCGATAAATGCTCGGCGGCACAGTGAAGGACTGGAAGGTGTAGAACCCCTCCGCGTCGTGCGATTTGCCATACACCGGGGAGCCCGAACCGATCGCCGGATACTCGAGCTTGCCTTGCTGCTTGCCGTCGAGCGAGTAGATGGTTGTGTCCGATTTCACATCCGCCAATCGTTCTACGAAGAGCCGATCGCCCGCGATGCTGAAATTCTCGATCACATCCTTGCCCTCTGGAATTACGGTCTCCCCACTGATCGGGCGCAGCGTTCAGCTTCGCCTTCAGAACGCGTCCGAGAGGCGCCTTGTAATCCGTCATCACATAGAAGTTGTCATCGATGCTGATTGCATTGAACCGCGACTCGATCCCGTACACCAGCGGCACGATGGGCGCGTCCGGAGTCCGCAAATCCTTGACCAGGATGTCTTCGCGCTTGGCCGGAACGCCGCGGCTGATGCTGAGAATCAGATAATGCCCGTTCTCGGTGACATCAATCCCGACCAGGTCCATCTCGCCCAGCGGTTCGCCCCGATACTCCTTCCCGAATATCATCGCGTCACTTTTCGGATCACTGCCGAATGCGTGGAAGTACACCGATGTTCCCGCGTGCGTGAACCGCGAGTAGTACAGCCCTTTTCCGTCAGGGCTTAACTGCACCCCAAAATACCGGTCGCTGGTCAACTGGTCTTGTACTCCTGCCGCTTCTCCACATCGATTACGTGAACCGCCATTTCATCCGCGCCGCCCACGCGAATGCCGTAGACCAGGATGCCTCCGTCGTGGGAAACATCTTCAATCGAGACCGAAGTGTTCTGGTCCGCGCTCAGCTTGGTCGCGTCCACCAGCCGTACCTCCTCTCCCGTCCAGCCCTTGCGCAGTAGATCGAGGACTGGTTCTCCTCGGCCAGTCTCTTCTGGTAAAAATAACGATTCCCGCACTTGGACGGCGCGTGTACTGATCGACCCGCTGTAACTGGGTCAGCTGCTCCGCGATCTTCGCCCGCATCTGTATCTGGCCTAGATACTCTCGGTGTACTTCATCTGTGCATCGATCCAGGCGCTGGTCTTTTCACTCTGCGCATCTTCCAGCCAGCGATACTGGTCGGTCACCCTGATTCCGTGCACGTCATCCGTAACTGCGTCCTTACCGAAGCCGGCGGAGCAGGCAGCGCGACGCCCTTCTTCCATGAATGGCAATGCCAACCTCCGCGCCTCCGTGCGACGGCGAAACCGTGCGGCGATGGCAACTGCAAGGAACAAGGCAGAGATACGCGGCAGATCGAATGTACGCATGACAGTCTCCTGGCAAGCAAAGTCGATCGACGGGTCTCTCGGCCCGGTGGTAGTCAGCCAGAGTTCCATCGATCCCACTTGCTCGGTCTATCCTCCAGGCATTGCCAACCGCGTCCATTCGCCCAAAAGAAAACTCGGCCGGGGCAGGTTGCCCGACCGGTGAGCGCCCTTGCTGAGTAAGTCTGCTGATCGAACTAGCTTAGTCTTCCCGGTCTCGCTCGAAGTGAAACAGATCCATCAGGTTGCCGATCGCGGGTCCGTTGATCGGCACATAAGGGTTATCGTCGCGGTCGTGCGCGGGTTGGGCAGGTTGTCGCGGCTACGATCCGTAAGCGGCTTCAACGACCAGTTCGCCTCGATGAACTTCACGATCGAAGCATGGTCCGTGTATTCGTGCGAAATGTGGCCTGGCTTGGTAAAGCGCGACACCGCGATCATCGGCATGCGGGTGCCGTCGCCGAAGAAATCAAGCGGCTGCACATAGCCGGAGTCGTAGTAGCCGCCGCCTTCGTCAAACGTCACCAAGATCGCCGTGTCTCTCCAGAGCGTCGGATTGCCCTTGACGCCGTCGACGATCTTTTTCACGAAGCCTTCATAGAGGTCGAGCTTCGAAGAGGCGGGGTGCCCGTCGACCAGGCCGCTCGGCTTTACAAATGACACCGCCGGCAGCGTTCCGTTCTGAATATCGCGAGTAGAGATCGAGGTGTCCTGCAGGTGCGCCTTGCGAATCGCCGGATTCGTCATGATCGAAGTCGAATACTGAAAGGGATTGCAGATGTTGCAGTACACGTTCTGCGGAAGCTGGTGTATGGATCGTTGACGTAGATGTTCCACTGATCGCCGTAGTACTTCCAGGAGATGTTCTTTTCCAGCAGCGCGTCGCCGATGCGTGCGCAGCGTCGATGGCGGAATCGTGAAGACGGTGTTGTTCGGATTCGTATCTGTGTAGGCGTTCGCGCCGTTGCCGAAGTAGCCCGGGTTGTAGTTGTTCAACAGATAATAATGGCCCGGCGCGCATTGGGATTGACCTTGTGCCGGCACGCGTCCAGGTACTCACAGATCTCAGTGCACGCCGGGCGCATTACGGGTCCGAACAATTGCTGTAAGTCCGCCCCCGAAGAAGGCGAGCCATTGGAACCGCCGCCGTAGCCGTCCTGCGTAGTACCAGTTGTTGGTTCCCGGCGCCGGATTCGGATTTTCGATTTCATCCACGATGCCCGCATTCGCGGTTCCCGCGGCCACCAGTTGATCGTGCGGTGGCACTGCCGGATGCCCCTTGCCATCGCTGAACCAGATCGCGTCCGCCGCGCCCGATCATCACGTGGTTTGCGCCCGTGCCGCCCTGCACGGCCTGGTGGTAGTTGTCGCTCATCGCATAGTTATCCGCGAGCTGCTTCAGGTAAGGCGCATCCCCTTGCAAGACGTTGTAGAAGCCCATCGACGTGGAGCCTTCGCCGGTCGTCGTGATCGGTAAACGGAACCGTTGCGGCCTTGCCGTTCGATCCCGCGCCCGACGGTTCTTCCACCCAGGGAAACAAGTCGGCTTTGCAGCCGCTGCGGTTCCCTGTCGAATGTAATTTGCTCTGCAATCCAACTGCTGACACATCTGGTAGAAGCGGTGCACCGGGCTCGCCGCGTACGCGTCATAGGCCACTCCCGGCGTGAGTTGGAAGGGCCCTGGAGGCAGCGAGTTCACATTCGGGATGCGGGTATCGGGGGTCTTCGCGGTCAAGCCCCGTGCCGCCCGTCGTCAGATAGGAATAGTACTAGTCGTTGGCCAGACCATTCTCGACCGCCTTGGCTGTCGCCAGGTCGGAATATAGGGTACTCGTCGGCCCGCCCACCAGCGGAGCAGGCAACGCCGGGTACAGCGACTTCGCCAGCGGGCTGGCCTCATACTTCACCGTGCCACCGCCGAATCTTGGTGAGCAAGCGAGAAGTTCGCGGCCCGGCGTTCCATCCTCGTTGACGATCTTCTTCGAGACAGCAGGTTGTCCACCGTCTCGCCCTGCTTCGGTTTGTAGGTGGCGAAGATATGATCGAACGTCCGGTTCTCTCCGATGATCACAATCACGTGCTTGATCGGTGTCCGCGTCCTGAACCGCATCTGATCTTGCGCGTAAGCGGCCTGGGGTACGCCCGCAAACACTTGAATCGCGGCCAACAACATCACCGCACCACACTGCACATCTCCCACCATGGGGAGTGGTTCTTGCTTGTTTCATCGGATGGTCCTCCGGAGGAATCAGGGACATTGGAATGCCGGCTGAGGGGCTACATTGCCGGCTTGCCCAGAGTAGAAGTACCCGATCGACTCAGCTTCAACAGAGGAAGAAAACGAGATGAATCTTTGATCACAGCACCTGCGCATGCACAGTTACAAACTTTTCACGGAATGTGGCGCGACGGCCGACACTCTGTAGATGGTAGGCAGCCGCCAGTTCTCCATGTCATACAATCCAGCAGTGACGCCCTCGGCTGAAATGGACCAGTTTCGCATCGTGCTCGTCTCCCCGCGCAACCCACTCAACATTGGCGCGGTCGCGCGCTGCATGAGCAACTTCGGCTTTCCTCGATCTGCGCGTCGTGAATCCCTACGAGATCGCCTTCCGCGAGGCAAGATCGGCAGTCGGAGCCGGCCGCGTTTTGCAAACCGCTCAGGAATTTGTAAACGTAGCTGACGCGGTGGCAGATTGCACCCTGGTCGTCGGCACCACGGCAGTGGGCCAGCGCGAACTGCATCACCCGGTCGAAGCCCTCGAATCCGGAGCCGCTCGCATGCGTGAGTTGACCGGCCCAGTCGCCCTGCTCTTCGGCTCAGAGAAGCGCGGCCTCTCGAACGAAGACCTCAGCTACTGCCATTGGCTCCTTCGCATTCCGACCCGCACCGAGCATCGGTCCATGAACCTGGGTCAGGCGGCGGCCGTCTGCCTCTATGAACTTGCCCGCGCCTCAGCCAAGTGCCCGCGCCGATCTGCCCGCCCCAGATCCCGGAGATTCAGCCGCTGCAGATGCCCCAGTCAAGGCTGCCGAATTGCAGCGCCTCTCCGAAGTCCTGCTGCATGCTCTCCTCCTGAGCGGCTACGCCACACCCGAACAAGCCCGCACCACCGAAGAGAAACTTCGCCGTATGATTCGACGCCTGCAACTCAACGCAGCCGATGCCGAGGTGCTGCTCGGCATGCTGCGCAAGATCCTATGGCAGCTCGAACATCCCGGTTCGCCATCGCGCTGAACTCCGGGATTGCGGACAACGCCCCTCTTCAGAAAACCCTGCCGGCCGATCCCGCGCTCTACTTCGAAGCCGTTAGGGTCTTGAGATACCGGTAGTAGAAATCCACTCCCTGGTAAAACGATTCGATTCGAACGCGCTCATCTTTGCCGTGGGCGCGCACATCGTTGGTGTCGATGGCCACTCCGGAGATCCCATACGTCGGCATGCCCGCGGCATTGGTCATCACGCCGTCCGACGCTCCCGCAGCCATCGTGGGAATCACCGGCGTTCCAGGCCAGAACTCGCCGCTCACCTTGTCCAGCGTCGTCATCACATCCTGCCGCAAAGGCGCGGGCGGCAGTGCCTCGGCATCCGGCGCACGGTCCAGCACCTCCCCCGCATTATCGACGTAACGAACCGTGATCTTCGGGTCGCCGAACAGGCCAATCAGGTCCTGCCTCACCTGCTCCCGCGAATGCCCCGGGAGAATCCTGCAATTCACATTCGCCTGCGCGAGTTGGGGCAGCGCATTGTTGGCATGCCCGGCCGAGAGCCGCGTCGCCACGCATGTCGTCCGCAAGAGAGAATTGCGCGTCGGAATTTGCGATAGCCTCCCAATCGCCTGCTGGTCCGGCGGGGTGCGCAGGATGGCCTTCATGTCGCTCGCCTCCTGTCCTGTTTCAATGCGGCTCATGCGCTCAAAATACGCCCGCGTCACCGGGTTCAACTCAAACGGAAACGCATGATGCTGCAGCTTGGTCAGCGCATCCGCCAGGTGATAAATCGCGTTGTCTGGAACCGGCAGAGAACTATGGCCGCCCGGATTCGTAACTGTGAGCTGATAATCCGCGTAGAGCTTTTCGCTCGCGTCCATATCCACGCTCAGCGGCTTGCCGTTTTCCGTGTCCACTCCGCCGCCGTCATGGTTGAGCACGTACTCGGCATCGATCAATTCGTGGTGGTTTTTCAACAGCCAGTCCACTCCATTGGAACTGCCACCCTCCTCGTCCGCGGTCAGCGCGAGGATGATGTCCCGGTCCGGCTTGTACCCCTCCTTCTTCATGCGGATGAGCGTGGTCATCATGATCGCGTCGCCGTCTTTCATGTCCTGGGTTCCGCGCCCGTAGTAGTACCCATCTTTTTCCACGAACTGGAAGGGATCGGTCGTCCAGTCCGAACGACGCGCCTCCACCACATCGAGGTGACCGATCAGCAGCAGCGGCTTGTGCGCACCAGTGCCGTGCAGGCGGGCCACCATGTTCCCCTTGCGGTCGTTTGGACCCATCACCACTACGTCGCTCGCATCGAATCCGGCATCCCGCAGGCGTTTCGCCATCGCCTCCGCCGCAACCGTTGTGCTGCCGACCGAGTCGGTCGTGTTGATCTCGATCAGCTGCTGGAAGATGTCATGCGAAAGCTGCCGCGTGTCCGCATCCACCTGTGCGTGCGCGCTGGCAGCACCAGCGCCCATTGAGGCAAGCAAGGCACCGAGGAAGATCGTGCGGCGTGTGAATCCAAACATGAAGGCGGTCTCCTGAACTGAATAGTCCGAGACTAACAAAGAAGTCTCCAAACCTCCCGCAAGCGCCGGGTCCCGGCCGCCCCTCACGCTTACCAGGCAGATTTGAGAAAATAGACACGGCACCCTGACTGATCCTGATCCGGCCCGACGGAGGGGAACAATGGAGCGACGCGATTTTCTTAAGGCTGGCGCACTGGCAACCGGCGCACTAGCAACCCAGCAGAGTCATCCCACCGAGGCTTCGCCTACGCTCCACGGCACCATTCCGCGGCGAACTCTGGGCAAGACAGGCGTCCAGCTTTCCATCATCGGCATGGGTGGCATCGTCGTCATGAACAGCGATCCTAATGCCGCCAAAAATGTCGTTGCCGAAGCCGTCGATCGCGGCGTGAACTACTTCGACGTGGCCCCCAGCTACGGGAACGCCCAGGAACGCCTTGGTCCGGCGCTTGAGCCCTATCGCGACAAGACCTTCCTCGCCTGCAAGACCGACGGCCGTATGAAGGACGATTCTCGTAAGGATCTGGAAACCTCGCTTCGCCTGCTCAAGACCGACCACCTCGACTTGTATCAATTCCACGCACTTACCAAGATGACCGACCTCGACCGCGTGCTCGGTCCCGGCGGCGCGATGGAAACCTTCGAGGCCGCGCGCAAAGAAGGCAAGATCAAGTACATCGGCTTTTCCGCCCACTCCGTCGAGACCGCCCTTGCCGCCATCGATCGCTATCCTTTTGACACAGTCCTGTTCCCGATCAACTGGGTGTTGTTCTCTCAGGCGAACTTCGGCCCTCAAGTCATTGAGCGCGCGCAGCAGAAAGGCATCGGTTGCCTTGCGCTCAAGGCCATGGCCAAGACCACCTGGGCCGAATCAGAAAAGAAGAATCACCCCGAACCCAAGTGCTGGTATCAGCCCGCGAACTTCCCCGAAGAGGCCTCCCTCGGCTTGCGCTGGACCTTGGGGCATCCGATAACCGCCGCCCTGCCGCCGGGCGAGGAAAGCTACTTCCGCCTCGCCATGGACGTTGCCGCCAAATATGCGCCGCTCGATCGCGCCGAAGAACTCTCTCTGCTCAAGCGTGCCCCGGGCAATACGCCCATCTTCCGGTTGGGGAACTCGGTGTAAGCTGCGTAGCTGCACACGGCTGAATCGCGACTCAGTTCGCGCTCAGTGAGACGTTGTCGCATCGAGCGGCCATGCCCGGGCGCACATTCCATTCACCGCCCGTCCCCAGTCCACGCCAAGCATGGCCGAACGCGGAGCCCCACGCCCATGCGGCAGGCCAATTTGTTCCCCAGCTCTGGCTCTTTTTTCGTTATATTAATAGTCTCACCATCGTCAGCATCGACAAGCGAAAGATTCATTCAACTGGCGTGGCTCTTCCCACCGCATACCTGCCGTGTAGAGCCTGAGGCAAGATCACCCCCTCCCGGGGTACTCCAAGCAAAGCAGCACACAAGGAAGTGATGAAAAATTCCAAAGGATTCGTCAACCTTCCCCCGGCACAGGGGCTTTACCATCCGCAACACGAACACGACGCTTGCGGAATCGGTTTTGTCGCCAACATCCGGGGCGAGAAGAGTCACGAAATCATTCGGAAGGGGATCGAGGTTCTCATCAATCTCACCCACCGCGGCGCCTGCGGCTGCGATCCGGAGACGGGCGACGGCGCCGGTCTGCTCATCCAGATCCCGCATGCCTTCTTCGTTCGCGAGTGTCGCGTCCTCGGCTTTGAACTGCCCGCGCCCGGCGCATACGCCGTCGGCATGGTCTTCCTGCCGGTCGAAAAACACAATCGCCTGCAATGCGAAGGCATCTTCGAGCGCATCGTTCGTGAAGAGGGCCTCAGTGTCCTCGGCTGGCGCGACACGCCCGTCAATGGAGACGCCATCGGCCGCGAGGCCCGTGTCTCTCAGCCCTACATTCAGCAGATCTTCATCGGCCGGCCCGATGACATGCTTCAGGATGTCTTCGAGCGCAAACTGTACGTGGTTCGCAAGCGCATCGAATCCGAGATCGCCGAACTCTGAAGACGTTGAAGACAACGGCATGTTCCACGTGCCGTCTCTCTCCTCCCGCACGATCGTCTACAAGGGCCTGCTGCTGGCGCCGCAGATTGCAAACTTCTACGGGGAGCTGGCCGATCCTGAAGTGATCAGCGCGCTCTGCCTGGTGCACCAGCGCTTCTCGACCAACACCTTTCCCAGCTGGCCGCTCGCCCATCCGTATCACTACATCGCGCACAACGGTGAAATCAACACCGTGCGCGGCAACGTGAACTGGATGCGCGCCCGCCAGTCGATCCTCGCCTCGCCGCTCTTCGGCGACGACATCAAGAAGCTCTTTCCCATCATCTCGCCCAACGGCAGTGACTCCGCCGCTTTCGACAACGCCGTCGAACTGCTCTTCCAGGCCGGCCGCTCCCTGCCTCATGTCATGTCCATGCTCATTCCCGAAGCGTGGTCCGGCAATCCGCACATGAAGCCCGAGAAGCGCGCCTTCTACGAGTACCATGCCTCGCTGATGGAACCCTGGGACGGACCCGCCGCCATTGCGTTTACCGACGGCCGCGTGATTGGCGCCACCCTCGACCGCAACGGCCTGCGTCCCGGCCGCTACCTCATCACCAACGACGACATGGTCGTCGTCGCCTCCGAAGCTGGCGTCCTCGACGTGCCCTCTGAGAACGTGAAGAAGAAGGGCCGCCTTCAGCCCGGCAAGATGTTCCTGGTCGACACCGAGGCAGGCCGCATCGTCTCCGACAAGGAAATCAAGAAGACCCTGGCCGATCGCCAGCCCTACGGCAAGTGGCTGGAAGAAAATCAGATCACGCTCGACGAACTCTCGGAGCCCACCCGCGTTCACGGCTCCGATCACGACACCATCCTTCGCCGCCAGCGCGCCTTCGGCTATACCGAAGAAGACCTGAAGATGATCCTGAGCCCGCTCGGCAACAAGGGCGAAGAGGCCGATCGGCTCGATGGGCACCGACACGCCGCTGGCCTGCCTCTCCGACCGGCCGCAGATGCTGTTCAACTACTTCAAGCAGCTCTTCGCCCAGGTCACCAATCCGCCCATCGATTCCATTCGCGAAGAGATGGTGATGTCGCTGATCAGCTACATCGGCACCGAGCGCAACATCCTTGAAGAAACTCCGTCGAACTGCCAGACCCTGCGTCTGCCGCAGCCCATCCTCACCAATCGCGAACTGGAAAAGCTGCGCCGCGTCTCCAACGGCGACCTGCTCGCCACCACGCTGCCCACGCTCTTCCGCGCAGCCGACGGCGAAGAAGGCCTGAAGCGCGGGCTCGACGAACTCTGCCAGCGCGCCTCGCTGGCCGTGCAGTCCGGCTACACGCTGCTGATCCTCTCCGATCGCGGCGTCGATGCCCACTACGCGCCCATCCCCAGCCTGCTGGCCCTGGCCGCGGTGCACAACCTGCTGGTTCGCGAAGAAACCCGCACCCAGGTCGCGCTCATCATCGAATCCGGCGAGCCTCGCGAGGTGATGCACTTTGCGCTGCTCATCGGCTATGGCGCCAGCGCCGTCAACCCGTACCTCGCCATCGAGACCCTGCGCAATCAGGCGCGCCGCGGCTACCTGCCCAACGGCATCACGCCCGAGATCGCGGTCAAGAACTTCATCAAGGGCATCAACAAGGGCCTGCTGAAGACCTTCTCCAAGATGGGCATCTCGACCCTGCAGAGCTATCGCGGCGCGCAGGTGTTTGAAGCCATCGGGCTGAACAAGCAGCTGATCGAGACCTACTTCACCGGCACCGCCTCGCGCATCGAAGGCGTCGGCCTCGAGGTGCTCGCCCGCGAAGCCCAGCTCAAGCATGAACACGCCTTCCAGCCCGCTTCCGAAGCTGAAACGCCGCTCTCCGTCGGCGGCACCTACCAGTTCCGTACCGGTGGCGAATATCACCTGCTCAATCCCGCAGACCATCAGCAAGCTTCAGCACGCCGTGCGCCAGGGCAATCCGAAGACCTTCAAGGAATACACCGATCTGATCGACGACCAGAACCGCAACCTGTGCACGCTGCGCGGACTGTTGCAGATCAAGAAGTCGCAAGACCTCCGTGCCTCTCGAGGAAGTCGAGCCCGCCAAGGAGATCGTCAAGCGCTTCACCACCGGCGCGATGTCCTATCGGCTCCATCAGCAAAGAGGCGCACGAGACGCTGGCCATCGCCATGAACCGCATCGGCGGCAAGTCCAATACCGGCGAAGGCGGCGAAGACGAAGAGCGCTTCACGCCCGATCGCCAATGGCGACCTGCGCCGCAGCGCGGTCAAGCAGATTGCCTCCGGCCGCTTCGGCGTCACCACCAACTACCTGACCAATGCCGACGAACTCCAGATCAAGATGGCGCAGGGAGCCAAGCCCGGCGAGGGCGGCCAGCTGCCCGGCCACAAGGTCGACGAGGTCATCGCCAAGACGCGCCACTCGATCCCCGGCGTGGGCCTCATCTCGCCGCCGCCGCACCACGACATCTACTCGATTGAAGATCTGGCGCAGCTCATCTACGACCTCAAGAACGTGAACCCGCGCGCCCGCATCGCCGTTAAGCTGGTCGCCGAAGTTGGCGTCGGCACGGTCGCCGCGGGCGTATCGAAGGCCCATGCCGATGTCGTCCTGATCAGCGGCGATACCGGCGGCACCGGTGCTTCGCCGCTCAGCTCGATCAAGCATGCCGGCATTCCCTGGGAACTCGGGCTCGCGGAAACGCAACAGGTCCTGTTACTGAACGACCTGCGCAGCCGCATCCGCGTGCAGACCGACGGCAAGCTGCAGACCGGACGCGACGTGCTCATCGCCGCGCTGCTCGGCGCCGAAGAGTTCGGCTTTGCCACCACGCCGCTCATCACCATGGGCTGCATCATGATTCGCAAGTGCCATCTCAACACCTGCCCGGTCGGCATCGCGACCCAGGATCCGGAGCTGCGCAAGCAGTTCACCGGCCAGCCGGAACACGTGATCAACTTCTTCTTCTTCATCGCCGAACAGCTTCGCGAATACATGGCCGAACTCGGCTTCCGCAAAGTGGACGAGATGGTCGGCCGCGTCGACATGCTCGAGGCGAAGCCCGCCGTCGAACACTGGAAGGCCAAGGGCCTCGACTTCTCGTCCATCCTCTACAATCCGCCGCTGCCCGCGCGCGTCGCTCGGCGCTGCGTCATTCCGCAGGATCATGGGCTCGAACAGGCCCTCGATTACCAGCTGATCGCAGCTTGCCCGCGAGTCGCTCTGGAATCGAAGAAGCCCGTCCAGGCGGCCTTGCCGATTCGTAACATCCACCGTACCGTGGGCGCGATGCTCGGCGGAGAAGTCGCCCGTCGCTACGGTTCCGAGGGGCTGCCCGACGACACCATCCGCTTCAAATTCACCGGCTCCGCCGGCCAGAGCTTCGGCGCTTTCGTTCCGCAAGGCATCACCCTGACGCTCGAAGGCGAAGCCAACGACTACGTCGGCAAGGGCCTCTCCGGCGGCCGGATCGTCGTCTATCCGCCGCGCAACTCGGGCTTCCTGCCGGAAGAGAGCATCCTGGTCGGCAACGTCTGCTTGTATGGCGCGACCAGCGGCGAAGTCTTCCTCAACGGCATGGCTGGCGAACGGTTTGCCGTGCGCAACTCCGGCGCCACCGCCGTCGTCGAAGGCGTGGGCGATCACGGCTGCGAATATATGACCAATGGCCTGGTCGTGGTGCTCGGCTCCTGCGGGCGCAACTTTGCCGCCGGCATGAGCGGCGGCATCGCCTATGTGCTTGACGATCACGGCGACTTCTCCGAGAAGCGCTGCAACCAGGCGTCGGTTGACCTCGAGCCGCCTCACGGAGTCGAAGGACATCGACCTGGTGCAATCGCCTCATCCGCCGCCATCTCGACGTCACCGGAAGCCCGCGAGCCGCGTGGATCCTGGAGAACTGGGCCAGCGTCCTCCCGCGATTCATCAAGGTCTTCCCGCACGAATACAAGCGCGTGCTCGGCGTCAGCCGCGTCAGCGAACCGTACGTGCCGTCCATTCAAATTCCCGAGTCCAACACTGTGGGGCAGGTGCAGCATGGGTAAAGAAACTGGGTTCATGGAGTATCCTCGCGAACTCCCGCAGCGGCGTCCCGCCACCGAGCGCGTCAACGACTGGTTCGAAATCTACAACGAGTTTCCTGAGTCCAAGCTTCAGATTCAGGGCGCGCGCTGCATGGACTGCGGCGTGCCGTTCTGTCACACCGGCTGTCCGGTCAACAACCTCATTCCCGATTGGAACGACCTCGTCTACCAGGGCCGCCATCGCGAGGCATTGCGCCGCCTGCACGCGACCAACAACTTCCCGGAATTCACCGGCCGCATCTGCCCCGCTCCCTGCGAGGCTGCCTGCGTCCTCGGCATCAACAAGCCGCCCGTCACCATCAAGCAGATTGAAAAGAGCATCATCGAGCGCGGCTTCGACGAAGGCTGGGTTCACCCTGAAGTGCCCTCGCACCGCACCGGCAAGCGCATCGCGGTCATCGGTTCGGGGCCTGCGGGCCTGGCCGCCGCGCAGCAACTTTGCCGCGCCGGACACTCTGTAACCGTCTACGAAAAGGCCGACCGTATCGGCGGCCTGCTTCGGTACGGCATTCCCAACTTCAAGCTGGAAAAACACATCATCGATCGCCGGCTCGAGCAGATGGAAGCCGAAGGCGTCGAGTTCGTCACCAACGCGCATGTAGGCGTGAACGTGGCTGTGGAAGACCTGCGTCGCCAGTTCGATGTGCTGCTGTTGACCGGCGGCGCCGAGCACCCGCGCGATCTGCCTGTACCCGGCCGCGAGCTCAAGGGCATTCACTACGCCATGGAGTTCCTGCCGCAGCAGAACCGGCGCAACCTCGGTGACACGGTCGATGAATCGACTGCCATACTCGCGACCGGCAAACACGTCGTGATCATCGGAGGTGGCGACACCGGCGCCGATTGTCTCGGCACCAGTCACCGCCAGAAAGCCAAGTCGGTGCGCCAGTTTGAAATCATGCCGCAGCCGCCCAACGAACGCGCTCCGCAGACCCCGTGGCCTCTCTGGCCTCTGCAATTGCGTACGGAAAGCGCCCATGAAGAAGGCGGTGTCCGCGACTGGAGTCTTGCGACCACACGATTCACCGGCGACGAACATGGGAATGTGCGGCAGTTACATGGAACGCGCGTCGGTCCGCCGCCCAAGTTCGAACCGATTCCGGGCAGCGAGTTCACCCTTGAGGCCGACCTTGTGCTGATCGCCATGGGGTTCCTTGGCCCGGTGCGCAATGGTCTGCTTGAGCAGTTGGGCGTCGTGCTCGATCCTCGCGGCAACGTCGCCACCGACGAGAACTACATGTCCTCAGTGGAAGGCGTCTTCGCCGCCGGCGATCTGCGGCGTGGCCAGTCCCTGGTGGTCTGGGCCATCGCCGAGGGCCGCAAAGCCGCGGCTGCTGTCGATCGCTACCTGGTCAACAAGTCTGAAGCGCACGCGCCGGCCGCTCTCTCTGCCGCCGGCCGCTAACGCCCTGTCCGCTCGCCTCATTGTCCCGTAAACGTAACAAAGGCCGCTACTCAACCGAGCAGCGGCCTTTTCCTTGCCTGGACCCCGCTAGCGCTTCGGTCCGAAGAAGCCGACAAATCCGACTTCCAGTGTGTTCTGTGTCTTCGAGGATCCGGTGATGTCCTTCAGGAACGTCGGTTTATCCGATGCGTCGATCCGGTATTCCACCCGAGCCAGCAGCCCCTCTGCCATCTTGTACTCGCCCGTCAGCGTAAACTCCTTCAGCGCCTGCGCTACGCCGGTCGAGAAGCCCTTGTCGTCGTTGAAATATTCGCCGCGCGGCGTGATCGCAATCTTTGGCGTTGCCTGGAAGTGCACCGCACCCGCTATGCCTTCCCATGACGCGCTGGTCCCATCGGGGTTGTTATTGTTGCCATAGTCGAAGTTGATGTACGCATTCACCTTGCCCGGCGGCGTGAGCAGCAGCGTGGTATCGATCAGATTCCGCCAGCCCTTGTTGGTTCCCGGGTTCTCCGGGCCAGTGTAGTAATCGCCAGACCACGTGAACTTCGGCTTGGTCCATGCGCCCGTCAGGCCGATGGTCTTGCCGCTGTTGTTGTCTTCGATGTCGTTCCAGCCATTCACCACCTGCACGCCCGCCGTGACCGTCTTGCTCAACGGCATCGAGGTGCGCAGACCGAAGTGGTAGTAGGGAATCGCCCACGCGAACAGCAGCGAACGCGAATAGTTCCAGTTATCCTTCGTCTCGATAACTTCGGCTCCGGCTGATGTTACAAAGTCGCCGAAATCGAATTCGAATCCCTTCGCCTTCGGTGGCTTGACCGAGACATACGCCTGCTCAATGTACTGGAAGGCACGCGGATCGGTGCTTCCATGAATCGTGTCGAGCGCTTCGCCAAATCCGAAATCAAAATGGAAGCCCACTGGATCGGGATCGTGATTCAACGTCAGCTTGGCGAGATTCAATGCGAACTGGTCCGCCTTCACGTCGAAGTTCCGGTACTGGTTATTGCCTGGCGTTCCGGATTCGTTCTTCGGATGATTCGCGTTGAAGTTGCCGTACCCGTCGATGGTGCCGCTGAAATCGATGGGGCCGATACTCCATGTCGGTGCCGCCGGCGGCGTTGCATCCGCCGGTGCCGCTGCCGGTGGAGTCTGGGGCGCAGGCGCGGGGCTCGCTGCCTGAGAGAGTGCGGGAATCATCGCACATGAGTTCAGCGCGAGTAGGATTGCGCTTTTTCTAAGAAATGACATTCGTCGTGCCTCCGGTAGATATAAGTCCAGTCACGCTCGAGTAAGTTCGAGTGGTAGCGTGTGCGCCATCGGTGGATAACAGGAACAGCAGGAGTGACTTCTACAGTGATTCAACTTGGCTGTCACTTGGGTTTATCACACCGAATATTCTGGGCAATCCGGAAACCGGCACTATTAAGGAATTTAATCCGACCTATAACTAAACTGATTTTGCAGCGTACCCACTTTTCCTCTTTCACTGTTCTCACCAGGAGTCTCTCAATCGGCTCTTCATCCAATACAACACTCGGCCACTAAGGTCGGTATAAGTGAGGCATAAGAAATAGCTAAGTACCGCTCTGGTGCGTGGGTTGAATCGAATCTGCTGATGGAGCCAATAGAAATCTGTTATGCAGTCCTTTCTAATTGGAGCTGCGGCAGAACAGATCCCGCCGCGTCCGATACCCCTGACGTGACGACAAGCCTTGATCTGCCGGGTTCACGATCGATGCCATGGCGGCCAGTAGCCCGAAGCGCTCCTATGGCCGACGTTCGTCATCCAGAGTTCACGCGGCCTCCCGGGCCGAATGCGTTGATAGCTGGTCCGTCGGGTCGACTCGGGCCGGAACTCCCGCCAAAAAAAATGTGAATCCGGCAAATCCGATTTGCCCGGCGGCTTCGTTCTGTGGCTGAAAGGCAGAGAACGGCTCTGCGTTTCACCGGCCCCTGACGCAGCAAGCTGCAGCGGATCGCCTTGCGCTTCCGCGGCGCAACCCGACCCTCGCATTCCATTCGACCCACCCGGCCTCACCCTCGACGGTATGGCCAGAACAGAAGGCTCCATGAAGCATGACGAAACACCCAATCCGTCGTCGGTCAACCGGCGCTCCTTTCTAAGAAACGCGGGCGGCACCACCCTCGCCGTCGCGGCCATGGCCGCCGCTCCCCAACTCCTCCGCGCAGAGGACGATGACGACGACCACAAGCGTCCCAAGTCTCCCGATACGCCGCCCCAGATCTTCACCGCTGCTCTCATCGCCGAAGATCTGGCCACCACCTTCTACTACAACGGTCTCAAGGGCAACGTCATCCAGGACGTGAACCTGGCCGGACCCGGCGGTTCGGCGACCCACATTACTGCGGTCGGGTCAGCGTCCAACGTCGGCTATATCCGCGCCGCGCTTTCTGAGGAGATCGCGCACGCCAACCTCTTCCGCGCTCTCCTCGGCAAGACCGGCGCCAGCACGGATCCATACCAAACCTTCTACTTCGCCGATGGCGTGTTCGATTCGCTTACGCCCTTCATCGCCACCCTCGAAGCACTCGAGAATGCCTTCATCGGTGCATACCTGGCCGCCGTGCAGGAGTTCTCCCTGCTCGCCTCCATCGGCGAACCGCGTACCTTCGGCGGTGTTCGCTACAAGCCCTCCGACTTCGCGTACTTCGCCAAAGTCGCGGCTTCGATCCTCGGCGTCGAGTCAGAACATCGTGCTCTCGGCCGCGCCATCGTCCCCACCATCATCCCCGCCAACCAACTCAACTACGAACAGACCGACGGCATCACCAGCGTCTTCAATGGCAAGACCTCGGCAGCCGCCGCTCTCACTCCGTTCCTGTCCCATAGCAGCGGCACCATGGGCTACTCCCTCTCCGCCGCTCTTGCAGGAGCGAGCAGCGTAACCCTGCCTACCACGGGTGGTCTTCCCGCCTAGTCGCAGCCGGTCCCCAATCGGCCGAGGCGCGCGCAATCACGCCGCTTCGGCCGAGGATCGACAAACGTCGTTGCAATGCAGTACTCTGCTCAGCGTCGTGAGGTCTGACCTTGAGCTATTTCCCCGGCTCGCCCATCTCGGACCGCATTCGCGTGGAGTTGATCGAAGCCGACGTCGAACAGGTCTTCGGCCTCGTGGATCTCGCAGATGCGGAAGCAAAATCCGGCAACGGATCGAAGTCCAAACGCATTCTTGAGGATGCCGAAAGCGTCTTCACCGACATCGAACGCCGTCTCGCCCAGCTCGGCACATCGGAGTCCTTCCCTTTCCTGGCCCTGGTGGAAGAGCTGCGTCGTTCCATCGACATCGTTCGCTCCCGTCCACTCTGACTCCACGTTCGCTCAGATCGAAACCGCTGCACCCGCGCACCTCGGGCCCGTTGCCGAAGCAGAAATCTCCGCTGCGACCCAGGAGGACCCATTGATCGACGTTCGCGGTATGGCGCCGCTGTTCTTCGTATTCGACATGCCCGCCTCGCTCCACTTTTACTGTGATCTTCTCGGCTTCCAGATCGTCAAATCCGATGCCAAGGCCGCCCCGAATTTCGACTGGGTTCTACTGAGCCTGAATGGCGTGGAACTCATGCTCAACACCGCCTATGAAGCGCCAAACCGCCCGCCTGAGCCCGACACCGCCCGTCTCGCCGCCCACCGCGATACCTGCCTCTACTTTGGCTGCCCCGACGTCGATGCGGCTTATGAACACTTGAAGGCCGCAGGTCTCCAGCTCCGTCCGCCCCATGTCGCTTACTACGGCATGAAGCAGATCTATATTTCAGACCCTGACAGTTACCTTCTCTGCTTTCAGTGGAGCGTGGAGTAGCAACTCCTCACAGGCATTCAATGCCCCATGCCGACGCCAAACCCGGCGGCCGCCGATCCGGGAAGGCAGCAGCCGCCCGTCCAGCGCGAACTCGTGTGTCTAAAGTGCTTTACGGCAGCCAGAATTCCCTTGTGCATCCTTCAATCGCAGCGGTACAACAGAGGCAATCTCCGGACTAACTTCTCTACCTAGCATCACCAGCCCTGGTTCGGCATGGGTCGATAAGTGCCGGGAAATTCTCTTGTTTACCGAGGCTATCTTGCGCGCCGTGTCCCGGTCTGTCCTGTTTTCTGCCTTGCTCCTGCTAGCTGTTCCCTCGTTTGCCGCCGCCAACTGGCAGCAGCCCACACCCGAAGAACTGCAGATGACCGCCCAACCGGAAGTTCCGGGTGCCGCAGCCGTCTACCTCAACATGGAAGAAACCACCGACGACCGCGAAGATACCTCCTCGGACTTCGATGTCTCGCCCGGTGAGAACCGGCAGAACTTCCACACCCTCTACGTCCGCATGAAGATCCTCTCCGAAGCAGGCCGCGGCTATGCCGATGTCGAGATTCTCTACCCAGGGCGCGACTTCTCAGTGGGTGATGTGCAGGGCCGCACCATTCATAGCGACGGCTCGATCGTTCCCTTCACCGGCAAGCCCTTCCAGAAACAGAACACGACCGTCTTTGCCATGCCGGATGTCCAGGTCGGCAGCATCATTGAATACCGCTACTCGCTCAAGTACGACAGCCGCCATGTGGTGCCTCCACAGTGGTACATCCAGCAGGGACTCTTCGTTCGCAGCGCCAAATACTATTTCCGGGCCAACAGCCGCACCATCCGGGATGCTCACGGCAATCTCTCCGACGGTACCGCGTATAGTGCCAACCTGCCCAAGGGCGCCGCGGTCAAATACATCTCTTCACAGAATGCCTACGAGTTGAATGTTCACAACATCGCTCCAATTCCAAGTGAAGAGTTCATGCCGCCGCTCGAAAGTCTCTCCTACCGCGTGCTCTTCTACTACACCGGCAATCAGAAGGAAGAGGATTACTGGCAAACCGAAGGCCGCTACTGGTCGAAAGACGTAGACAAATTTGTGAGTTCGCCGAAGCTCAAAGACGAAGTTTCGCACCTGCTCAGCCCCACAGATAATGACCAGCAAAAGGTCACCAAGATCTACCAGGCCGTCATGCAGTTGGAGAACACCAGCTTCACCCGCGAACGGACTCAGGCGGAAAGCCGGGGAATCCGTAACAAGACTGCCGAAGATATCTGGTCGCAAAAACGTGGCAATGCGGACCAGATCACGCTGCTCTTTATCGCCATGGTGCGCGCGGCCGGCTTGAACGCCTATGCCATGCGAGTCACCAACCGCGACCGCGCTATCTTCGTCAGCAGCTTCCTCGATATGAGCCAGCTCGACGACTACATCGCCATTGTGCAGATGGATGGCAAAGAGCAGTTCTTCGATCCGGGCGAACGTTACTGCGCCTTTGGCCAACTGCATTGGAAGCACACTGTGTCCCAGGGCCTGCGCCAGACGGGCGCTGGCACGGCCATCGCCAAAACGCCCTCCGCCGCCTATACCCAGGCGCAGACTTCGCGCATGGCCAACCTTGAAATCGATGCCGACGGCAAAGTTCACGGGTTCATTCGCATCACAATGGCCGGCGTCCCCGCTCTCTATTGGCGCCAGCGCGCGCTTCAAAACGACGAAGCCGAAATCAAGCACGAAATTGAACAGGAGCTGCAGTCTTCGCTCCCGCCCGGCATCCAGGTGAAGACCCATCACTTCGTCGCGCTCGAGGACTGGTCCTCCGCCCTCATGGTGCAGCTCGATGTTTCGGGATCGATGGGCACGGCTACGTCACGCCGCATCATTCTTCCCTCCAGCTTCTTCGAAGCCGGCAATCACCCCCGCTTTGTCAGCGACCGGCGCGAAACTCCCGTCTATCTCCAATACGCCAACGAACTGCAGGATTCTGTAACCATCGACCTGCCAAAAACTCTGACCGTCAACAGCGTCCCGAAAGACGCCAACTTCCCCCTGCCCAGCAATGCGCTCTGCAAGTCGCAATATGCTGTCAAGGACGGGACCTACACCTTTAAACGCACCTTTATCCTCGCGAACTTCTACTACGATCCGTCTGACTACAAACCGCTGAAGAGCTTCTATCAGCAGGTCGCCACACAGGATCAGGAACCGCTGATCCTCACCGCTGCCGCTGCTGGAGGAGGGCAGTAATCATGCGGGTTCTCCTGCCGTCCTCACTCTGATCTCGGAACCTGGTCCGCCGCTACTCCCCGGCGGCGGACACACATGCACGCGCGAAAACTACTGGAGGCCCAAACCTGTACGGGGGAGAAATGAACGTCAAAGTTGTTGCACTCTTGTTTGCCGCTGTTGGTTCGCTTGCCTCTCTTGCGGGTTGCGGTGGTGGAGGCGGTACAAGCGACACGCCTGCTCCGCTCCCAGTTCCCTCCTATACGCTGATCGTCTCCTCAACCAATCCTGCTACCGGCATTCTCGTTGCCGTCACGCCCGCCGATACTTCCGGCCAATCCAACGGCACCAGCGGTTTCTCGCGAACATACAACGCCGGCACCGAGGTCACCCTCACTGCGCCCGCCACCTCCGGCGCGGCGAGTTTCTCGTCATGGTCAGGCTGCACCTCGACAAACTACCCTCACCTGCCACGTCACCTTGAATGCCAACGCTACCGTCACCGTCGCCTATTCGCCGGTCACCGCCGGTGACCGTCTCCCCCAGTCCGGCCACCCTCAATATCGGCGCAAGCCAGGCATTTTCCGCAAATGTAGCAGGCGCAGGCACATTTGATCACAGCGTCAACTGGTCGGTGAATGGAGTAGCCGGCGGCAATGCGGCCAACGGAACCATCAGCTCCACCGGCCTGTATGTCACTCCGTTTCCAGCGCCGCCCTCTGTCACCGTCACCGCGACCAGTGTTCTCGATCCTGCCAAGAGCGGCAGCGCAGCTGTCCAATTGGTAATCCCCACGGGGGTAGGTCCGGCTCTCAGCGTCGACGCCGCGGTCCAAACCCATGCAATCAGCCCGCTCATATATGGCATGAATGCCTACCAACTCAATCCGCAGGAGGCGAAAGACGCCAGGCTTACCCTCAATCGTTGGGGTGGCGATGCCGCCACACCCTATAACTACCTGCTCGATGTTACTAACTCGGCCGGCGACTGGTACTTCGAGACCAATCCCAACACCAATACTAATTACCCCGATATCTCAGACTTCAATACCCAGGTCGCGGCCGACCACCTCAACAACACCAAGACGCTAGGTACCGTGCCGCTGATTGGCTTCACCACCAAACGTCCCACCGGCAATGTGCGCGTCTGTGCGTTCTCCGTCACCAAGTACGGTCCGCAGCAAAAAAGTGATCCCTACGCACTGGACTGCGGTAATGGCGTGAAACCCGACGGCAGCAACATCACCACCAACGATCCAGCCGACACCAGCACTCCCATCGACGAAACCTTCGTCAAGGGCTGGGTTCAGTATCTCGTCCACAAGTTTGGCAACGCAGCCAGTGGGGGTGTCGCGATCTACGATCTCGACAACGAGCCGGAATGGTGGGCCGGCGTGCATCGCAACATCCATCCGCTACCGATGACTTATGACGAACTTACTAACAAGGGTCTAAGTTACGCCAAGGCGGTCAAAGATGCCGATCCGACCGCCGAAGTAAGTGGACCGGTCATCTCTTACTGGATGGATTTCTTCTATTCTTTCAAGGACATCACCACCGGTTGGGCATCGGGGCCGAATTATGTCGCGAATGGAAATCCCGTGGACAGAGTCGCGCATAACAACGTGCCGCTGATCGATTACTACCTGCAGGCATTCAAGAAAAACCAGGACACCACAGGTGTGCGTTTACTCGACTATCTTGATATTCACACCTACTTCGCCGCGCCCAACGCGGGCTTCAACCCGGCGGGAACCACGGACCTGCAGCGCGCCAGGCTAGACTCCACTCGCGTGTTGTGGGACCCGACCTATACCGACCCGAACTACACCGACCCTGACAACCGGACCAAGTCCGCTCAACCTGTTCCGCCGCAACTCATTCCGCGCCTCAAGAACTGGGTATCCGATAACTATCCCGGCACCAAGACCGCAATCACGGAATATAACTGGGGAGCGCAGGAGCATATCAATGGCGCGTTGGCCCAGGCGGATATCCTCGGAATCTTCGGCCGCGAAGGTCTTGACCTGGCAACGCTCTGGGGACCGCCGGACCCGGTAACTCAAAAGCCAGGACTGATCGCCTTCGAGTTATTCCGTAACTATGACGGAGCGGATGGCAGCTTCGGCGATACCGCTCTCGCCTGCACCAGCACAGATCAAGGGCAGCTCTCCGTCTATGCGGCACTTCGCTCGACTGACAATAAAGTAACGATCATTGTGATCAATAAGGCCTTCAGTGATCTAACCTCGACCGTATCGCTCGCAAATCTCAGCGGTGGCGCATCGGCCCAGGTCTTCCAATACAGCAATGCCAATCTCGCTGCCATCCTGGCCTTGCCCGATGCCGCCATCCCCGCGCCTCCGCCCGGAAGCGCGACCACAACGTTGACCCAGACCTTCCCGGCGCAATCGGTCACCCTGTTCGTTCTGCCCCGGTAGTCGCCGTTCAATACGGCCGCCAAAGAAAAAGGGCACCCTCTTCTGAAACAAAGAGGATGCCCTTTTCCAGACTCGGCGTCTTAGGTTGTCGGCCGCGGCTTCGTTGCGATAAACTCCGCCGGCACCGGTTTGCCCGTCGGATCGACCAGTTTCGGATCGATCTGCATGGTGTCCGTCAGCGACTGCACGTTCACGATGTGAACCAGGTTGTCGCCCGCCGTTCCCGTGAAAAAGAGTGTTCCGTCCCGGCTAAACGCGCCCGCCACCGGCGCAGTAGCATTTCCAGTCAGAGGAACGCTTGTCACCGTCCCCGGCTGCGCAGGCTTGTACGCCGGCAGCACCGCGCCCGCCGCCGTCGTTCCCGAGTAGGTCACGAACGCAATGGATGAGTCCGGTGAAGAAACCACCTGGTCAATCGCGGTCGGAGCGACCGGGAGTGCCGCCGTGGTAGTCGTTGGCGCAAACTCAAAGTCCGCAGGGCAGGTTCCCGGAGGAATGTTGATCGAGAAGTCCACCAGCTGCGTCGGGTTCGCCCCCAGGATGTGCTGGCCGTTCGGTGTGGCTGTCAGCTGGTCCGTAGCCTGAGGAAAGGTCCCGGCCGGCGGAAAATACGGTGGCGTCGAGGCTGGGTTGTAGCAGAAGCTGCGCGCCGTTGTACTGGTGCCCGAGATGAATGCCCCGACGCTCGGCTCGGTTACCGTGATGTCCGGCGTGCAAAACGGATCGAATGGCGTCGCGGAGCCGGGCTGGTTGTTCGGATTCGCAGCCACGCAGGCCGGGCTTGAAGCAGGCGTGGGAATTGCGCTGTAGGTGCTCCAGCCGGTCGAAGTGTTGTGCACATACAGCTGGTTTGGTCCGGCGATGTAGAGCGTCCGGCTGTCGGGCGAGAATCGCGCCCGCGTAGCCAGCCCGCCGATGCTTGACGACGCACCGCTCGACACCGTGTAGAGGTAGATCACCTGTCGTACCTGGTCGCAGATGACCACCGTTGTGCCGTCCGGCGATACTGCCAGCACCACCCCGGGCACGCTGGTGTCCTCTTTGCTGAGGTTGTTGGTGGCGGAGTTGTACACCATCAGCTCGCGATAGCTCCCGAAATAGAGAGAATTGCCGCCCTGATCCAGCACCATCGAGTTAGGCAGATACGGCAGCTTGATCGGCGCGCCCGGTGCATTGGTCGTGAGATCAATCGGCGTGAAGAAGATCGATTGCGGACTGGCCATCCATGCATACGTGCTGCTCAGGCCCACCGATTGAAACGGCAGCGTGTTGGAAGTAACCGGCAGCCCGGTCCCGAGATAGCCGATCTTATTAATGGGGGCAGGGTTGCACGCTGGCGGCTGGCAGATCGCCGCAACGGTAGTCGAGCCCGGAAAGGTCGTCGAGACCGATCCCGCGCTGCTTACCTGGAGGGTCTGCGGGTTGGTCGACGTGTAATCGAGCGACAGCCCGGTGATCGTCTTTCCCTGCGTATCCACAACGGTTGCCGTGAGTGGAACCGGAGTGCCCTGTGTAACCGTATTGCCCGCGCTGCCAGAGGAGAGGCTGATGCTCGCCGGCGGGCAAGTGGTGAAGTAGCCGGCGTTCGCGCTCACGCCCGAGATGGTCGCCGAGATCACGGTGGTGCCAGGCAAATGTGCCGTCGCTATGCCGCTCGGATCAATCGACACGATGGTCGGGCTCTGCGCCGCATAGCCGAAGTGCCCGAGATTCACGCTGCAATCCGGAACACCCGCAAACCCCGCACTGGCGGGCGCGCAAAAAGGAGACGTCGTCGACCCATTCACAAATGCGGTGGCATTGAGCTGCGCGGTCACGTTTTGTGAGATACAGCCGCCCGGGCCCACCAGCGTCGCGCTGGTCACCTGCGGATGAATAAACACCTGGACGGCATTGCTGGTCGCGCCGCCCCCGCTGGCCGTGACGAATGCGGTCGCGGGTGTGGGTGGAGGTGTGCAGATGGAGTAGTCTGCGATTCCGCCGGGGCTGTTGCGATTCCAGCTGCCCGCGCACAACACCGCGCCGGGCGAAATGTCTGCTACCGCCATGTTGGTCGTGCCGTATGTGTAGTGCCCCACCGACGCCGAAGTGCCCTTGCAGGTCTTTGCCGTCGGCGCTGCCAGTTGTTGCGTCTGGCCGTATGCCAGCGAAATACCAGTTACAGACGGTTCCAGGTCAATAGCTGCGACATCCGTGACTCTCGGCCCGTATCCGGCTCCGTTGCAATATGCGGCGACGTTCGTGGCGCAACCGGAGATGGACATGCCTACTGGAAGAGAGATCAGAACAATCGCAATCAGGGTAAAAAACTGCCGCATGAATCCTCCCCGCCGGGCCATTACGCAGCACTCGACGGTCTACTACTGAAATTTCCGGTATTTGTCCGAACCTTGAGTGTAAAAGGCCGGGACAGCTTCGGCAACCATATGGCTTAGACGCCGTGTGTTCCGGCTCGTTTTCGAGATCCACGGTTTCGGGATCCAGACCGACCTACTGCCGCCTCTCGGCCACCGACTGCGACGGCGCACTCGGCATGTATCGCTCAAACCACTGCAATGCCCTGGCCAGCACATCCCGCTGATGCATCGGGTCCGCGAACCGGTGACCTTCGTTGGGGTACACCACCAGTTCGGTGGGCACATGCTGTGCGCGCAACGCATGCCAGAACTCAAACGACTGCGGCGCGGGACATTCTCCGTCCCGATCCCCTACCACCACCAGCGTAGGCGTCTTTACTCGCTGAATAAAGTCGATCGCGGAGCTCTTGGCGTAGACGCGCGGATCGTCGTACACAGTGGCTCCGAAAAACGGCGTCATCCACTGATCGATGGAATTCTCCCCGTAGTAGCTCTGCCAATTCGCAATACCTGCGCCGGCCACGGCCGCGTGAAACCGATTGGTCTGCGTCACGGCAAACATGGTCATGAATCCGCCATAACTCCAGCCCGTCAGCCCGATCCGCTCCGCATCCACGGGAAACTTCGCCACCACCGAGTCCACTCCCGCGAGAATGTCCCGCAGATCTCCATAACCGAAGTCCTTCCGATTCGCCTCGGTAAATGCCTCGCCTTGCCCGTAACTTCCCCGCGGATTCGGCTCCAGCACAAAATACCCAACCGCCGAGAATGGGGTCCCGCCAAACCCCACGCCGGGCCACCGCGGCACCACCGCCGACGAGGGACCCCCGTGCACCATCACCACCATCGGATACTTTTTCGCCGGATCGTAGTTCGCCGGATACACCAGCCAGCCCTGCACCTGAAATCCGTCATTCTGCCAGGTGATCGACTCCGCTCGACCCCACGCGGGCTTCAGCAACTCGTTATAGTGTGTTGCCTGTACCGGCTGCCCCAGGCTGCCGGCGAAGACCTCCGGCGCCTTCGCCAGAGAGCTCTCTACGAACGCGAATTGCTTCCCATCTGCCGACACCGACAGGCTGCCTTCAAGCCGACCGTCGCCGACGGTCGCCTCTGCCCTCAGCCGCGCATCCCGCTGAACGGCACCGTCACCCGCTGCGCAAGCGCCCTCCGCCTCGGACACACACTGCAACGCTCCGCGCCGCAGATTGTCGACCACCTGCACCGAGCCGCCCTTGATCTCCGAAGTCAGGAAGTGCGCGTCTCCCTTCGCATCCTGCAGCCATCGAAACCATGCGACGGAGCTGTCCTTTGGCTCCAGTAACGCTATCGGCGACCCAGCCCCCGCCCTTGGACGGCACCAGGTAGACATCCCCACCCGTCGGCCCCTGGTCCGACATCAATCCGGCGATGAACGCAATCGCCTTCCCGTCAGGCGACCATCGCGGAACTGCGATCTGCAAACCGTGGAGTGGGCCTGACACGGTCTCCGGCGCGAAGATCGACTTCGGCTCCCCGCCCAGTTCCTGCGTGTACAACTGCGCCACCCACCAGTTGTTCTCTCCCGGGGGTGCCGCCGCGACATAGGCCAGCTCTTTCGAGTCGGGTGACCAGTCGAATTCATACACGTGAAGGTTCGCCGGGCTGATCTGCCGGACCGGCCCTCCGCCCAACTCGACTGCTGCGACCCGTTGAATTTCCAGCCCATCCTGGCCAATCACGCCCGAAGGCGGCTTCATCGCTGCCAGTGCGCCCGAGGGCCGCGTCGCGCCCTCTACATACAGGAACCCGATCTGCTGCCCATCCGGCGAAAACTGCGGAGCTTCCACATAACCGTGCAGATGCGTGAGCCTCCGAGCAGTCTTCGAGTTCAGATCGTAGAGGTACACCTCCGACTGCCCGTGCGACTGGCAATCCGAGAGGAACGCCAGCGCATTGCCCTGCGGCGACCAGGCCAGCCCGCTCTCCTCGCAGGCCGCTGCCCTTCTCTCCTGCAGTGATCCGGTGCGTCTTCTGCGGTTCCTTGCGCGGTGCCAGCTCAATTTCGCTGCCGCCGTGCTCCCCGTCCACCACCCACGCCAGCAGGCTCCCATCCGGCGAAATCGCCGCCTGCTGCAGGTTCCGCACCTTCTCCAGTTCGCCTAATACGCGGTTGATCTGAGCGCTCTGCGTCCCCGACACGCTGGCCTTGCTTTCTGCGCCGGCGGGCGATCCGGCACAGACTGCGACCAGCAGCAGAGAACAGGAAAAAACGAGCCAGTAGTGACCAAGGAAACGGCGCAGCGAAGTCGTGAAAAGTGCTAGCATGTTGATACAGGATGCTAGCAGGCACCGCGTCGCGCAGCGAATTTTCGTGCCGACGCAAGATTGCCAAAGTTTTTGGCCATTTCCGCTGCCTGCGAATTGACCGTAGACCAGCGTCTTGGTATTGTTAAAAGGTTCCGCGAATAAACCTCGGCGTTTGGTGTGAGTCGAGGCTGATGAACAATGTCCGCAGACCACGTACTTTGAAGCCGCAAATTTGACCGGAATAAGCGTCAAATGCGTGGCAACATTTGGTCCTGCGGCCCCTTCCATCGGGGTCCCCATACAGAAGCAAGGCATGGGGCTAATCGCATCGGAGCCTGCGACACCTTCCACCTAGGAGGGCTATGCAGGCCGGAATCCACGAAACGGAGCCGGCTTTCTTTTAGGGAAGCGCTCGGCCACCGTCGGGATTCTCGTCTGGACGTTGAGCAAGGCAGACGCGAAGCTGTGGTTGGAGCGACTTCGCGCGACTGGAAGCATCAAGGGATGCTGTCCAGAAAAACTGCGTGTGGGCCGCCTGCTGCGGTACGCGCGTCAGGCACTTGGGTCTCGAAAGTCGATCCCTTTGGGGGTCGAAGTCTTTAGAAGGTGTAAGGAGTCAGCGTTTGCCTACATTCAGTCAGCTCGTCAGAAAAGGCCGTACCGCACCGCGGTACAAGACGGCCAGCCCGGCCCTGCAGGGTTCGCCCCAGCGCCGCGGGGTGTGCACGCGTGTTTACACGCAGACCCCCAAGAAGCCGAACTCCGCGCTTCGCAAAGTGGCCCGCGTTCGCCTGACCAATGGAATTGAAGTCACGACCTATATCCCCGGCATCGGCCATAACCTGCAGGAGCACTCGATTGTGCTCATCCGTGGTGGCCGTGTGAAGGATCTGCCGGGTGTTCGCTATCACGTGGTGCGCGGCACGCTCGATTCGGTCGGCGTTGCCAACCGCAAGCAGAGCCGGTCCAAGTACGGCGCCAAGCGCCCCAAGGTCGCCGCAAAGTAAGGCTGGCCTCCTAGGCAACAGCGCCCTGAGCGCGAGTCTGGAAGGGCAACGAAAGCTGGACCGTGTAGGTCCCGGAGAGTGGAATTAAGGTATGCCGAGAAAAGGTCACATCGCGAAACGTGAGGTCGAGGCCGACCCCGTCTACAACTCGTCGCTGGTGGAGAAGTTCATCAACTCGATGATGTGGGATGGCAAGAAGTCGACAGCGCAGGGCATCTTCTACCAGGCCATGCGCAACCTGGAACAGCGCGGCGGCGATGAAGCCCTCAAGCTGTTCAAGAAGGCGGTTGAGAACTGCAAGCCCCTGCTCGAAGTCAAGACGCGGCGTGTGGGCGGCGCGAACTACCAGGTGCCGATCGAAGTGAACCCGGAGCGCCGGACCTCGCTAGCCATTCGCTGGCTGGTGAACTATGGCCGGGCGCGTGGCGAAAAGGGCATGGTCGACAAGCTCACCAATGAGCTGCTCGATGCCGCCAACGGCCGCGGAGCCGCGATGAAGAAGAAGGAAGACGTTCATCGCATGGCGGAAGCGAACAAGGCCTTCGCGCACTATCGCTGGTAGTTGCGGTTCGCAGAAAAGCGGTTTTCCGCATTGAGGATTAGCTCGGCCCTGCCGGCCGGGTGTGAATTTCAGCAGCAAGAGTAGACGCGGGCTGGTCCCGCGAAAGTGAGAAACAAGTGGCTCGCCAAGTACCTCTAAATCGTTGCCGGAACATCGGAATCATGGCGCATATCGACGCCGGGAAGACGACTACGACCGAGCGCATCCTCTTCTACACGGGCATTACGCACCGGATCGGAGAGGTGCACGAAGGCACGGCGACGATGGACTGGATGGAGCAGGAGCAGGAGCGCGGCATCACCATTACCTCCGCCGCCACCACCTGCACCTGGAAAGACATCCGCATCAACATCATCGACACCCCTGGCCACGTCGACTTCACCGCCGAAGTGGAGCGCTCGTTGCGCGTGCTCGACGGCGCGGTGGCCTGCTTTGACGCTGTGCATGGCGTAGAGCCGCAGTCCGAGACCGTGTGGCGCCAGGCTGATAAATACGGCGTTCCCCGCATCTGCTTCATCAACAAGATGGACAAGATGGGCGCCGACTTTGAGCATGCGATCGATACGATCCGCAAGCGCCTGAGTGCGCGGCCGGTTGCGATCCAGATCCCCATCGGCCAGGAAGCTGCCTTTAAAGGCGTGGTCGATCTCATTGAGATGAAGGCCATCCTGTGGCACGACGAAACCATGGGCGCGAAGTACGACGTCGAAGAGATTCCCGCCAACCTGCTCAAGAAGGCCGAGGCCTTCCGCATGCAGCTGGTAGAGTCGGTCGCGGAAAATGACGACGAGATGCTGCATAAATTCCTCGAGGGCGAAACGCCGACCCCCGCGGAACTGAAGGCTGCCTTGCGTAAGGCGACCATCGACCTGAAGCTGTTCCCGGTTTTGTGCGGCACGGCCTTCAAGAACAAGGGTGTGCAGACGCTGCTCGACGCAGTGGTTGATTATCTGCCCAGCCCGCTCGATATTCCTCCGATTCAGGCGCACAACCCTGACAACATGGAAGAAGTCATCGAGCGCCACGCGGACGACAAGGAACCCTTCTGCGCGTTGGGCTTCAAGATCATGACCGACCCGTTCGTCGGCCAGCTGATCTTTATCCGGGTTTACTCGGGCCAGTTGAAGACCGGCGATTCCGTGCTCAATCCGCGTACCGGCAAGACCGAGCGCATCGGCCGCCTGTTGAAGATGCACGCCAACAAGCGGGAAGAGATTCAGGAGATCCTGGCGGGCGATATCTGCGCCTGCGTGGGCCTGAAGAACATCGTCACTGGCGACACCATCACCAACGATCGTCATCCGGTGGTCCTGGAATCGATCACTTTCCCGGCCCCGGTTATCGCTGTGGCGGTGGAGCCGAAGACCAAGACCGACCAGGAGAAGATGGGACACGCTCTGGCCAAACTGGCGCAGGAAGATCCCACCTTCAAGGTGCATACGGATCCTGATTCCGGTCAGACCATCATCAGTGGTATGGGTGAGCTTCACCTGGAAATCATCGTCGACCGCATGATGCGCGAATACAAGGTCGAAGCCAACGTCGGCAAGCCGCAGGTCGCCTATCGCGAAACGCTGCGCAAGCAGGCCGAAGCGGAAGGCAAGTACATTCGCCAGACCGGTGGTTCGGGCAACTACGGTCACGTTCGCATCCGCGTGGAGCCGAACGAGACTGGCAAGGGCTTCGAATTCATCAACGACATCAAGGGCGGCGTGATTCCCAAGGAATACATCAAGCCGACCGAGCAGGGAATTCGCGAGGCTCTGCTGGGTGGCGTGCTCGCCGGCTATGAAGTAGTGGACGTCAAGGCTACTTTGTACGACGGCAGCTACCACGATGTCGACTCGAACGAAATGGCTTTCAAAATCGCCGGTTCGATGGCCTTCAAGGAAGCGGCGCGTAAGGCAAGTCCGGTTCTTCTCGAGCCGGTCATGTCGGTCGAAGTAGTCGTTCCCGAGGAGTACATGGGCACGATCATCGGCGATTTGAACTCCCGCCGTGGACGGATCGAAGGCATGGAGCATCGCGCTGGATCGCAGGTGATCAAGGCCAATGTTCCGCTGAGCGAGATGTTCGGTTATGCGACGCACATGCGCTCTTCCACCCAGGGCCGCGCCAATTACTCGATGCATTTCTCCCGGTACGAAGAAGCGCCGAGATCGGTGAGCGACGAGATTATCAACCGGAGCCAGGGCAAGTAGGTCGGCAGCATTTAGGTCGAGTCCGGAAAGAAGCGGGCTCGAGGCGACAACCAGAATCGCAAGGGTAACGAGAGAGGAACACGATGGCGAAGGAGAAGTTTGACCGGTCAAAGCCGCACGTGAACGTGGGGACGATCGGACACATTGATCACGGGAAGACGACGTTGACGGCGGCGATCACGAAGGTGTTGTCGAAGCACAACCCGAAGAACTCGTTCCGCAGCTTCGATTCGATTGACAACGCGCCGGAAGAGCGGGAGCGCGGGCATCACGATTGCGACGGCGCACGTGGAGTATGAGACGGCCAACCGGCACTACGCACACGTGGATTGCCCGGGCCACGCCGACTACATCAAGAACATGATCACCGGCGCGGCGCAGATGGACGGAGCCATCCTGGTCGTCGCGGCGACCGACGGTCCGATGCCGCAGACCAAGGAGCACGTGCTGCTGGCCCGCCAGGTAGGCGTGCCCTACATCGTGGTGTTTCTGAACAAGTGCGATGCGGTCGAAGATCACGGAGCTGATCGACCTGGTCGAGATGGAAGTGCGCGAGCTGCTGTCGAAGTACAACTTCCCGGGCGACGACGTGCCGGTGATCCGGGGCTCGGCCCTGGGCGCACTGAACGGCGAAGCGCAGTGGGAGAAGTCGGTTGACGAGCTGATGGAGGCGGTGGACAAGAACGTGCCGCTGCCGGCGCGCGCGATTGACCAGCCGTTCCTGATGCCGATTGAAGACATCTTCTCGATCTCGGGCCGCGGCACGGTAGTGACGGGCCGCATCGAGCGGGGCAAGGTGAAGGTGGGCGAGGAGACGGAAATCGTCGGCTTCCGCGATACCCGCAAGACGGTCGTGACCGGCGTCGAGATGTTCAAGAAGCAGCTCGACGAAGGCCTGGCGGGCGACAATGCAGGCTTGCTGCTGCGCGGCGTAGCCAAGGACGATGTGGAGCGCGGCATGGTGCTGGCCAAGACCGGCTCGATCACCCCGCACACCAAGTTCAAGGGCGAGATCTACGTGCTGTCGAAGGAAGAGGGCGGACGTCACACCCCGTTCTTCAACGGCTACCGGCCCCAGTTCTACTTCCGCACCACCGACGTGACCGGAACGGCGAAGCTGCCGGAGGGCACGGAGATGGTGATGCCGGGCGACAATGTGCAGCTCGAGATTGAACTGCATACCCCGGTGGCGATGGAGAAGGGTCTGCGCTTCGCGATCCGCGAAGGCGGACGCACAGTAGGCGCCGGCACCATTTCGGAGATCTTGAAGTAAAAGGCAAGTTAGCGGAAAAGCGGCCGGCAGGTTGGGTGATGCACTCACCTGCCGGCTCTGCAGAAAGAATAGAAGAACATGGTTGGACAAAGAATTCGCATCCGGTTGAAGGCCTACGACTATCGCGTGCTCGACACGTCGACGGGCGAGATCGTCGATACGGCGAAGCGCACCGGAGCCCAGGTGGCGGGGCCCATTCCGTTGCCGACGGTGAAGAACAAGTATTGCGTGCTGCGTTCGCCGCACGTCGACAAGAAATCGCGCGAGGCCTTTGAAATCCGCACGCACAAGCGGCTCATCGATATTCTCGAGCCCACCCAGCAGACGGTTGACGCGCTGATGAAGCTCGATCTTCCGGCGGGTGTGGACGTCGAGATCAAGGCCTTCGAGAAGTAGTGTAACCACGACCGGCACACATGCCGGTCACGCAGACCTACAGTGCCAGTCGTTCACGGCATGATGAGGAAAGGGAACCATGGCTGTTACAGGAATTCTGGGTAAGAAGATCGGCATGACGCAGGTGTTCGACGAGAAGGGCGATGTACACCCTATCACCGTGCTCCAGGCGGGCCCGTGCGTGATCGCGCAGTTGAAGACACTGGCCAAGGACGGCTACGACGCGGCGCAGATCGGGCTGGTCGAGTTCGTCAAGAGCTCCAAGGTGAACAAGCCGCAGGCCGGGCACTTCGCCAAGAGCAACGTGCCGCCTGTCCGCCTGCTGAAAGAAGTTGCAGATCGAAATCACCAAGCCCGCCGACGGTGACGAAGCGGCCATCGATGGCGTGAAGGCCGGCGACAAGGTTCTGGTCGACATCTTCTCCAACGAGCGGTATGTCGACGTGATCGGAACCAGCAAGGGACGGGGTTTTGCCGGCGTCGTTCGGCGGCATCATTTCGGCGGCGGCCCCAAGGCGCACGGACACATGTTCCAGGTGCAAGGTTCGATTGGCGCATCGTCGTTTCCGTCGCGTGTCTTTCCCGGGCAGCGCATGCCGGGTCACATGGGCGTTGATCGAGTGACGGTGCGCAACCTGCGTATTCGCGGCATCGATCTGGACGAGAACCTGCTGATGGTCGAGGGCGCGGTGCCAGGACCCAAAGACGGTTACGTTTTGATCTCGAAATCGAAGGCTCCGCCGCGCGAGCGTCGTGGCTTTGGTGGCGCCGGAACGGTCGATCCGTTGAAGGCTTCGAAGAAGGCTTCGCAAGCAAGTCCGCCAAGAAGAAGTAAGTAGCGAGTCTGGCGAGTTAGCAAGACATGATGATTCTGCACTTACTTGCTCAAATCGAAGGCTGACTGGCTCGATGGGATTGCACAGAAGTGGAAGAGAGTTAAGACGATGGCAAACATTGATGTAGTGGATCTCGGCGGACAGAAGGTTGGCTCGTTTGAGCTGGCCGATGAGCTGTTCGCGCCGAGCGAAGTAAATGACGCGTTGCTCTGGGAAGCGGTGAAGCATTATCGTGCGGCGCTGCGCCAGGGAACAGCCGCGACCAAGAACCGCAAGCTGGTTGCCGGTTCCGGCAAGAAGCTGTGGAAGCAGAAGGGCACCGGGCGCGCGCGTGTGGGTTCGGTTCGCTCGCCGCTCTGGCGCCATGGCGGCACGGTTCACGGACCGCAGCCCCGCTCCTACGACTACGCGTTTCCGCGCAAGAAGCTGCTCGGTGCGCTGCGTTCGGCGGTGGCCGCGAAGCTCGCCGATGGCAAGCTGACGGTGGTGGAGAGCCTGGAGTTGAACGAGGGCAAGACCAAGCTCTATCGGGCGGCGCTCGACAAGCTGGACGCGAAGCGGACGACGCTGATCGTCGAAAGCGGCACGGCGTTGAGCGAAAAGCTGGTGCTCGGGGCACGCAATCTCAAGAACGTTGAGTTGCTGCTGAACACAGAAGTTCATCCTTATGACCTGCTGCGCTACGAGCGTGCGATCTTTTCTCGCGCTGCGATTGAAAAGCTGCAGGAGGCGTTGAGGAAGACGATTTCCAAGCGCAAGCTTGCGGCTCAGGCGGAGGTAGCTTAATGCCGACGACATACAACGTGATTCGCCGCCCGCTCATTACCGAGAAGGGGCTTACCGTCAAGGAGACCGAAGGAACGCTGGTCTTCGAAGTCGCGGCTGAGGCCACCAAGACGGAAGTGAAGCAGGCAGTCGAGGTGTTGTTCAAGGTGAAGGTTTCGACGGTACGGACTGCGAACGTTCTGGGCAAGGAGCGGCGCCGTGGCAAGTTCTCCGGCTTCCGTCCTGACTGGAAGAAGGCGTATGTGCGCCTCAAGTCCGGCGAGAAGATTCCGGATTACCTGAACAACCTGTAAGAGCAGCGCCGGCAGCGGAACGCCGGTCGATTGCAGAACCGAACTAGAGATGGGCGCAGGAACAGATGGCGCGCATCCGAGAAGCTGAAGGCGAGTAGCTAGAAGCTGAAAGCTTGAGAAGAGACCATGCCGATCAAGACATACCGTCCAACAACACCGACGCTGCGATTCAAGACCTCGATGGTGAACGATGACATCACCACCGACCGGCCGTACAAGCCGCTGCTCGCGGTCAAGCAGCGCACCGGCGGACGACGCAACTCCGGGGACCTGACGATGCGCCACCACGGTGGCGGCCACAAGCAGCAGCTGCGCCTGATCGACTTCAAGCGTGACAAGTTCGGCATACCGGGCAAGGTAGCGACCATCGAATACGATCCCAACCGCTCTTCGCGCATTGCGCTGATCAGCTATGCGGACGGCGAGAAGCGCTACATCATTCAGCCGGTCGGTTTGAAGGTCGGCCAGACGATCATGAGCGGACCGGACGCCGACATTCTCATCGGCAACGCGCTGCCGCTGAAGAACATTCCTTCCGGCACCACGGTGCACAACGTGGAACTGCGGCCGGGCAAGGGCGCGCAGATGGTGCGCTCGGCCGGCGGACAGGCACAGCTGGTAGCTAAAGAAGGCGACTACGCGCTGCTCAAGCTGCCTTCCGGAGAAACCCGCAAGGTGCTGGTGGCCTGCATGGCGACCATCGGACAGGTAGGCAATACCGAGCACGAGAACGTGGCCATCGGCAAAGCTGGGCGCAATCGGTGGAAGGGCATTCGACCCACCAACCGCGGCGTGTCGATGAACCCGGTCGATCACCCGCACGGCGGTGGTGAAGGCAAGACCTCGGGCGGACGCCACCCGGTAACGCCGTGGGGCCAGCCGACCCGCGGATACAAGACCAGAAACAACAAGCGGACGGATGCGTTCATCGTCAGCCGGCCCAAGAAGAAGTAGCACCGGAAAGATGTAACAGCGGCGAAGACGTAAGAGCCGAAGTACTCGAAATCAGCAGCTGGAAGTTCAGGAGTTAGCGAAGTTATGGCACGTTCGACAAAAAAGGGTCCTTTCATTGACGGGCACCTGATGGTCAAGATTGAAGTGTTGAACCAGGCGAATGACAAGAAGGTCGTGCGCACCTGGTCGCGCCGTTCCACCATCCACCCTGATTTCGTAGGCCACACGATCGCAGTGCACAACGGCAAGAAATTTGTGCCGGTCTATGTGACAGAAAATATGGTGGGGCACAAGCTGGGTGAGTTCGCGGCGACGCGCACCTTCAAGGGTCACTCGGCCAAGGCTTCAGAATCCTCGGCAAAGCCGCGCTAAGCGGGTATTTGGGAAGGCAAACCAATGCTATTGGCAGAAAAAGAATTCCGGGCTGAAGCGCGATTCCAGCGGGTCTCTCCGCAGAAGGCGCGGCTGGTGCTCGAGCTGATCAAGGGCCGCAAGGTCGAAGAGGCGCTGAACACAGTGGCGTTCACCAAGAAGGGTGTCGCGCCGTTGGTGGAGAAGGTGCTGCGCTCGGCCTTGCAGAACGCAAACTACCTGAGCCAGGAGCAGGGGCTCGACGTGGACGTGGACAACCTCTACGTCAAGACCGCCGTGGCCAACGATGGCCCGCGCATGAAGCGGATTCGTCCCGCACCCATGGGCCGCGCCTACCGGTATCAGCGCAGGCTGTCGCACATCGTGATCTCGGTCGCCGAGCGTGTACGCGGCGGGCTGGTCACCACCGGCTGACGGAGCCGGAAGAGACCCGCAAGCCGGTCAAGCGCGCAGCAAAGAAGGCTCCGGCGAAGAAGGCCGTGGCGAAAAAGAAGACGGCGGCGAAAGTCGCGCAGCCAAGAAGAACTGGGCAAAGAAGTAGAGGATTAAGAGGAAGCTTATGGGACAGAAAGTCCACCCTTACGGATTTCGACTTGGCGTCAACAAGCCCTGGAAGTCGCGCTGGTTTGTCGAGCGCGATTACGACAAGCTGTTGATTGAAGACATTCACCTGAAGAAAGAGCTGAAAGAGAAGCTTAAGGCTGCGGGTGTGAGCTCGGTCGAGATCGAGCGGCCCGGCAACAAGCTGCGGCTCATCATCCGCACCGCGCGTCCGGGCATCGTGATCGGCCGCAAAGGCGCCGAGATCGAGAAGCTCAAGGGCGAGTTGCAGAAGCGCACCAATCGGGATGTGTTCATCGACATTCTCGAGGTGAACAAGCCTGAACTCGACGCGCAGCTGGTGGCCGAGAACATCGCGCTGCAGTTGGAAAAGCGTGTCGGCTTCCGTCGCGCCATGCGCAAGTCGGTCGATTCGGCGCTGCGCTTCGGCTGCAAGGGCATCAAGGTGCGCGTCTCCGGCCGGTTGAACGGCAACGAGATCGCACGCTCCGAGTGGTACCTGCAGGGACGTCTGCCGCTGCACACGCTGCGCGCGGATATCGACTATGGATTCGCGGAAGCGCACACCACTTACGGCATCATCGGTGTGAAGACCTGGATCTATCGCGGCGATATCTACGAGCAGAAGCGCAAGCCGCAGCAGGTTGGCACGACGGTATTTTAAGCAGGTGGCCGGCAGCTTTGGAGCGCGAGCCTGAGCGAATCGGCAGTTACAAAGAGTTGAGTGTCGCCGGCTATCGAATTACCAGCGTAGCGGCGAAAAGCAGAGGGTTTTCTTATGTTGATGCCAAAGAAGGTCAAGTACCGCAAGCAGCAGCGCGGGCGCATGAAGGGCAAGGCGTGGCGCGGCTCCGAGCTGTCGTTTGGAGACTACGGCTTGAAGGTCATGGAGTGCGGCTACATCACCGACCGGCAGATTGAAGCCAGCCGTGTGGCGATGACGCGTTTCATCAAGCGTGGCGGCAAGATCTGGCTGCGCCTGTTCCCGGACAAGCCGGTGACCAAGAAGCCGGCCGAAACCCGTATGGGCAAGGGCAAGGGCGCTCCGGATCACTGGGTCGCAGTAGTACGTCCGGGCAAGGTGCTGTTTGAGATGGAAGGCGTAACGCCGGATATCGCGCAGGAGGCCATGCGCCTGGCTTCGCACAAGCTGCCGCTCAAGGTGAAGTTCGTGACAGCGGCACGATGTGAAGGTAACGGTCGCCGCCAATAGCGCGACAAGTCGCTCGCCAGACGGCCGGGGCGCAAGCGGAGAGAGACGGAAATGGAAACCGAGAAGATTCGTAATCTGAGCGACCAGGAACTGACGCAGCAGGAGAAGCAGGCAGCCGAACAGCTGTTCCGCCTGCGCTTCCAGATGAAGCTGGGCCAGAACGAAGGCGTGAAGAAACTGCGCGAGCTGAGGAAAGACATCGCCCGCATCAAGACCATCGAGCGCGAGCGCGAACTGAAGCTGCACGGCGAAGTGCCGAAGGCGGAATCCAGCGCGCCGGCGTCGAAGAAAAAGTCCAAGAAGGAGGCTCGCTAAGTGATGAGCGAAGCCACGGCAACAGGTACTCCTGAAGTGCAGTCCCGGCGCAATGAGAAGGTCGGGCAGGTGGTCTCGACCAAGATGCAGAAGACCATCGTGGTCGAAGTCGAGATGCGTAAGGCGCACCCCAAGTACAAACGGGTGATGAAGACCAACAAGAAGTTTTATGCGCACGACGAGCAGAACTCCGCGCGCGTGGGCGACATGGTCAGGATCCGCGAGACGCGGCCCTTGAGCAAGCTGAAGCGCTGGCAGCTGGAAGAGATTGTCCGCCGCTCTGCGCTGGCCCAGGTGGAAGACACGGCGCAGGCCGTACAGCAAGCGTAGCTGCAAGCGCAGCGGCGTCGGCCAAGCCGGGCTCGAGAGCCAGGCAGGCTGAAGGAGAGACGAGTATGGCAGTACAGATGAGAACGATGCTCCAGGTAGCCGATAACTCCGGCGCCCGCAAGCTGCAAGTGATCCTGCCCCTGGGCGGATCGAGCGGCAAGAAGGCTGGCCTGGGCGATGTGGTGACCGCAGCGGTGAAGGAAGCTTCGCCCGATGGCCAGGTCAAAAAGGGCAAAGTGGTCAAGGCCGTAATCGTGCGGACACACAAGGAATACCGCCGCCGGGACGGAACCTACATCCGCTTTGACGAAAACGCCGCCGTGCTGATCAACGATGCGGGCGAGCCGGTCGGGACGCGCGTCTTCGGTCCAGTGGCCCGCGAGTTGCGCGATAAGAAGTTTTTGAAGATTGTGTCGCTGGCTCCCGAAGTTCTGTAGATTCGGGCAAGCGAGAAAAGGGAAGCTCTATGGCAGGGTTAAACATACAACGCAACGACACCGTGCAGGTGATCTCCGGCAGCGACCGCGGCAAGCAGGGCCGGGTGCTGCGCGTACTTCCGGAAGAAAACCGCATCCTGGTCGAGCATGTGCGGATGGTGAAGAAAACGTTCGTCCCAATCCGCAGAGGAACATCAAGGGCGGCATCGCCGAGCAGGAAGCGGCGCTGCACGTCTCCAATGTGGCGCTGGTCTGCGGCAACTGCGGACCCACCCGCGTGGGACACAAGTTTGAAGGCGACAAGAAAGTCCGCGTCTGCAAGAAGTGCGGGCAGACTCTGGTCACCAAGGGTAAGAAGAAGTAAGTCAACGAATCTGAATCGCTTCCGCAACGGTACACGGCTTTATCTGGCCAATCCGAGACCGGAAGAAGGGGAACGAAATGGCAGCGAGATTGAAAGAAAGGTTCAACCAGGAGATCAAGCCGGCGCTTCAGAAGGAGCTCGGCCTCAAGAACACGATGGCGGTGCCGCGGCTTGAGAAGATCGTCCTGAACATGGGATTAGGCGAAGCCACCCAGAACTCCAAGATGCTGGATCCGCTGGTAGCGGACCTGGCGTTGATTGCCGGGCAGAAGCCGGTCACCACCCGGGCCAAGAAGTCGATCGCCGCCTTCAAGGTACGCGAAGGCATGCCGATCGGCGCGATGGTTACGCTGCGCGGCGACATCATGTACGAGTTTCTTGACCGGCTGATCGCGGTGGCTCTGCCCCGCGTACGCGACTTCAAAGGCGTCTCGACCAAGAGCTTTGATGGGCGCGGCAACTACACGCTGGGCATGCGCGACCAGTTGATCTTTCCGGAGATCGACTACTCGCGGGTGGAGAAGCTCAAGGGCATGAACGTCACCATTGTGACCACGGCCAAGGACGACAACACCGCGCGGGCGCTGCTCAAGCAGTTCGGCATTCCGTTCCGCACGGCATAAGCCAACCATTGGCATAAGCAAGGATTAACGAGGAATCATGGCAACTACAGCAAAGAGAGTGAAAGACGCGCGCAAGCCGAAGTTCAAGAGCCGGCAGCACAACCGGTGCAAGATTTGCGGCCGGCCGCGGGCGTACCTGCGCAAGTTCGGCCTGTGCCGCTTGTGCTTCCGCCAGTTGGCGCTGCGCGGCGACATTCCCGGAGTCGTCAAGTCCTCCTGGTAATCTGACGGGCTCGGCACCACGCGCCTGACAGGCGCAAAACTTAAGCAGGGTGCAATACGGGAGACCGTGGCGCACAGAGACATTCCCGCTGGTTCTCTGCAGAGGCAGAGCGAACGGGGGATGAAGGAGATAGAATGAGTTTGACCGATCCAGTCGCAGACTTCGTGGCACGCATTCGAAACGCGATCCGCGCCCGCCACCAGAAGCTGGATGTTCCGGCCTCCAAGCTGAAGACCGAGATAGCCCGCATTCTCAAGGAAGAAGGCTACATCTCCAACTACAAAGCGGCGGAGGAAGATGGCCGCGCCGTACTTCGCGTGTACCTGAAGTACAGCCCGAACAACGAAGCGGCGATCCGCGACCTGGCGCGCATTTCGCGTCCCGGCTGCCGCGTTTACGTCGGCCGCGACGAGATCAAGCGCGTGCAGGGTGGCCTGGGCATCAGCATTCTCACCACGCCGCGCGGCGTGATGACCGGCCGTCAGGCAAGGCGCGAAGGCGTCGGCGGCGAGATCCTCTGCGAAGTCTGGTGAACCTGCCGTTCAGGCAGACGCGCCCTTTGGGCGCCGTTCGCTGGCTTAGTTGATTGTTTTGACTGCGCCGTTGGCGCAGGAATGGGTTCAGAGGTAAGGGCAGGAAAATTGCCTGGGCTGCAGTGGAACGGTTGGATCTGAATCCGCCGGGACTCGCAAGCCACAAGAAGGAATTCAAAGCATGTCGCGTATAGGAAAGAAGCCGATTCCGTTGCCCAGTGGCGTGAAGTACTCCGTCCACGGCAACACGGTCGTGGTCGAAGGGCCCAAGGGCAAAGTTGAGCAGGTGATTCCTTCGGGCATTCGCCTGGAAACCAAAGATGGCGTGTTGAACGCAGTCCGTGACAACGATTCGCAGGCAGCCATTCATGGCCTGACCCGCGCACTGGTCGCCAACATGGTGCAGGGCGTGACTCAGGGCTGGACCAAGGATCTGGACATCGTCGGCATCGGTTACCGCGCCGAGTTGAAGGGCAAGAACACGGTCGTATTTACGCTCGGCTACTCCCACCCGATTGAGTTTCCGCTGCCCACCGGCATCACGGCCACCATCGATCCCAAGCAGACCCGGGTGACGATCAGCGGCATTGACCGGCAAAAGGTCGGCCAGGTGGCCGCCGATATGCGGTCGCTGCGCAAGCCCGATCCATACAAGAACAAGGGTGTTCGCTACTCCGACGAGAAGCTGAAGAAGAAGGTCGGCAAGACGGGCGCCAAGTAACCACACCCGAACGGGGCCGCCGGGCGGCTCCGCTATTAGGAAGGAAGAAACATGATTCCGCAGAGACAGAGAAACGTAATTCGCCAGCGCGTGCACGACCGCATCCGCGAAAAGCTTGCGGGCACGGCCGAGCGGCCGCGGCTCAATGTGTATCGTTCGCTGAACCACATTTACGTGCAGGTAATCGACGACCAGGCCGGCACCACGCTGGTATCGGCATCGACCTTGTCGGCCAAAGTGAAGACCGGTGGCAATGTAGCGGCAGCCAGGGAAGTCGGCAAACTGGTGGCGGAGCGCGCAAAAGAGAAGGGCATCAAGAAGGTGGTCTTCGATCGCGGCGGGTATCTCTATCACGGGCGCATCAAGGCCCTGGCGGATGCGGCACGCGAAGCAGGGTTGGAGTTCTAAAGGATTTTGGGGCAGCGCTCAAGACGCTTGCCAGAAGGATCACGAAGCGCATGGCAATACTGAAGAAGAAGCTGGATGCGGGTAGTTTCAATCTGAAAGACCAGGTCGTGGCGATCAACCGCGTCACCAAGGTGGTGAAGGGCGGCAAGAATATGTCGTTCGCGGCGCTGGTGGTGGTGGGCGATTCGTCGGCCGGCGTGGTGGGCTACGGTTCGGGCAAGGCCAAGGAAGTGCCGCAGGCGATTCGCAAGGGCATTGAAGCGGCCAAGAAGAACCTGGTTCGTATCAACCTGACCGAGACTTCGATTCCGCACCTGGTGCTGGGCCGGTATGGGTCCGGGCACGTGCTGCTCAAGCCGGCTCCGGAAGGAACGGGCGTGATCGCAGGCGGCGCAGTGCGCGCGGTCATGACCTCGGCCGGAATTCAAAACGTCCTGACCAAGAGCCTGGGCACGGCCAATCCCCACAACGTGGTGAAGGCGACCTTTGACGCGCTGGTGCAGTTGCGGGATCGCGCTGAAGTGGCCGCGGCTCGCGGCAAGCAAGTGCAGGAGTTATAGTAATGACAGACAACCAGACAAAAGCGATGATCCGCATCGAGTATTTCCGCTCCAAGAACTCGACCCCCAAGAAACACAAGTTGGTGGTCAAGGGTCTGGGCTTCACCCGGCTCAACCAGATCGTCGAGCGGGAAGATACGCCCTCGATTCGCGGCATGGTAAAGGCAGTTCCGCACCTGGTCCGGATCGTCGAGTAGTGCAGCGGACGTAAGCGCGGCCTGACCGCGAACTCGCACCGTGAACTTAGAGCGGTGCACATAAAGCGAGTCGGTTGGATGAGAAGCCAGCCGGCGTTGAGCGAGAGGAAGCAATGCCAAAGAATTTATCGAACCTGAAGGCGCCGGCAAAGGCGAACAGCAATAAGAAACGCGTGGGCCGTGGTATGGGCTCGGGCATGGGCAAGACCTCGACCCGCGGTCACAAGGGCCAGGGATCCCGTTCCGGCTCCAGCCTGATGCGTGGTTTTGAAGGCGGCCAGATGCCGCTGCACCGCCGCTTGCCGAAGCGCGGCTTTACCAACATCTTCCGCACCGAGTACACGGTTCTGAACCTGGACCGGATCGCCGAGCTGGGCGAAACCGAGCTGACTCCGGAGAAGCTGGTCGAGCGCGGATTCCTGAAGAAGCGCAACGAACTGCTAAAGGTGCTGGGCAATGGCGAACTGACCAGCGCAATCACCGTGCATGCGCACAAGTTTTCGAAATCCGCGCAGGAGAAAATCGAGAAGGCCGGCGGTAAGGCCGTCCTGATCGCGTAGTCGAGTTCGAATCGCACGAAGCGGCTTCGGCCGCGGCAAGAGGAATTAGCCCAGGCACGGCAGATCGAGAGCCGAGCCGGCTTGGAAGCACAGAGACTTATGTTTGAGAAGCTGGCCAATATCTTCCGAGTTCCGGACCTGCGCAAGCGTGTTCTCTTCACGCTGGGCCTGCTGGCCGTCTACCGCCTGGGTGCGCACATTCCGACCCCGGGCATCAACACCAAGGTTCTGGAGCAGTTCTTCAACCAGCAGAGCGGCAGCGCTCTCGGCCTGGTCGACCTGTTCAGCGGCGGCAACATGCGCCGCATGACTATCTTTGCGCTGGGCATCATGCCGTATATCACGGCTTCGATCATTTTCCAGCTGCTGACGGTGGTCTACGAACCGCTCGCGCGTCTGCAAAAAGAAGGCGAACTCGGCCGCCGCAAGATCACCCAGTGGACCCGCTACCTGACCGTCATCCTGGCTGCCGTGCAATCGCTCGCAATCGCGGTAGCGCTCGACCATGGTTCCACCGGCCTCTCGTACGTGCTCAACCCCGGCATGGGCTTCATTCTCATGACGATCCTGACGCTGACCACGGGCACCGCCTTCATCATGTGGCTCGGTGAACAGATCACCGAACGCGGCGTTGGCAATGGCATGAGCCTGCTCATCTTCACGGGTATCGTGGTGGGTATCCCGCGCGGTATTCAGGATCTGGTCGAAAAGGCGCGCAGTTCCGCCTGGGGCGCGTTCACTCCGATTGCCCTGGCTATTCTGATCGTGGCCATGATCGCGATTGTGGCGTTCATCGTCTTTGTCGAGCGCAGCGAACGCCGCCTGCCGGTCCAATACGCCAAGCGCATCGTGGGCCGCAGACTGATGGGCGGACAATCGACGCACCTGCCGCTGAAGGTGAATTCCGGCGGCGTGATGCCTGTCATTTTCGCGTCCTCGGTGCTTTCCGCGCCGCTGTTGTTTGCCAATGTGGCGTTCGTGCGCAGTAACTCGTTCCTGAGCCGGGCATTCGAAGCTTTGCGGCCGGGCGAGCCATGGTACGAACTGCTGTACATCGTGGCGATTATCTTCTTCGCGTACTTCTACATCTCGATTGTGTTCCGCCCTGACGATATCGCCGATAACATGCGCAAGTATGGCGGCTTTATCCCTGGCATTCGGCCCGGCCGGCGGACATCGGACTTCGTCAATGATGTTTTGACTCGAATCACCTTGGTGGGTGCGCTTTACCTTATCGCGATTTCGCTGGTGCCTCAGTTCATGATCAGCGGCATTCACCTGAACCATCTCCCGCTTGTCGGTGCAGCCTTTGAAAAGCTGCCGACCTGGGTGACAAACGGTCTTGGGGTGAACTTTTACTTTGGCGGCACATCGCTGTTGATCGTGGTCGGCGTTGCCATGGATACGGTCAACCAGGTCGAATCGCAACTCATCATGCGCCACTATGAAGGCTTTTCGCCTCGCAGTGGACGCATACGAGGAAGGCGGGCTTGGTAAGTGTCGGTACAGGTGAAAGATGCAACAAAGGAAGGCAAACGATCGCTCCTGGTGACGCCCGGTCCGATTCTTCTTTTAGGAGCGCCGGGAGTCGGTAAAGGAACGCAGGCGAAAGAGATTATGGCTGCCTGGGGAATTCCCCAGATCTCGACCGGCGACATCCTCCGGGCGAACAAGGATCAGGGTACGCCGCTGGGTACGATCGCCAAGCAGATTATGGCGGAAGGTAAGCTGGTTCCCGACGACCTGGTGAACCAGATGGTTGCGGCGAGATTGGCGGAGCCGGACTGCCGCAATGGCTATGTACTGGATGGATTTCCCCGGACACTGGGCCAGGCGCAATGGCTGGACGAGCATTTGGCGGCACAGGCAGACGGGCTTCCGGTAATTGCCGTAAGCATCCGGGTGGACTATACTCAATTACTGCGTCGGATTACGGGTCGGCGCAACTGCCCAGCCTGCGGAAGCATTTACAACGTCTACCTGCAGCCTCCGAAGTTTGATGAGCGCTGCGACCTGGACGGTACGCCTCTGGCAAGGCGTCAAGATGACACGGAAGAAGTGTTTCAGGAGCGAATGCGGACCTACGAGTCGCTGACAGCTCCGGTGGTGGAGCATTACCGTGCCTTGGGCCGCTTTGAGGAAGTGGATGGTGAGCTGCCGGTCCACGATGTGACGGCTGCGATTCTGGCCACGGTGACCCGTCTGAGGAGTTAGGCCATTCATGGCGATTATTTTGAAGACGCCGCAGGAAATTGAGAAGATGCGGCGCGCCGGCAAGATTGTGCACGACGTTCTGGAACATGTGCGTGCGCACGTAAAAGCTGGGGCCAGCACGCTCGACCTGGAGCAGGCCGCAGTCGAGAAGATTGCAGAATCGGGCGCGGTTCCGGCGTTTAAAGGCTACCGCGGTTACCCGTGCGTACTGTGTACGTCGGTCAATGAAGAAGTGGTTCACGGCATTCCTTCGGCGGACCGGGTTTTGCGCGATGGCGACATTGTTTCGATTGACTGCGGTGTGGTCATCGATGGCTACTACGGAGACTCGGCGATCACGGTGCCCGTAGGGGCGAAGGTCTCCGATCGGGCCAGGCGGTTGCTGGAAGTAACGCGGGCCTCGCTTGAGAGTGCGATCCGGGAAGTGAAGCCGGGAGCGACGCTGGGCGATATCGGAGCCGCTGTGCAGGAAGTGGTTGAGGCCGATGGCTTCAGTGTAGTGCGGGATTTTGTTGGACACGGGATCGGAACCCGGATGCACGAAGATCCCCAGGTTCCGAATTACGGCCGGCGTGGGCAGGGCACCAAGCTGCGGGTGGGCATGGTGATTGCCATTGAGCCGATGGTGAATGCCGGAAAGGCCGGCGTCCAGGTGCTTGAGGACGGTTGGACCGCGGTCACAGAAGATGGAAGCCTGAGCGCTCACTTTGAGCACACAGTGGCGGTGACGGACGAGGGCGCGGTCATCTTGACGCGATAGGGTTGGAACTCAGCCGCCGTAAGGGCGCGCAGAATCAGGATACGGTTTGTCGAAGGAAGACGCGATTGAAGTCATGGCAACGGTCGTCGAGACGTTGCCGAACGCAATGTTCCGGGTGGAACTCGAGAATAAGCACCAGGTGTTGGCGCATGTCTCTGGCCGGATGCGGAAGAATTTTATCCGTATCCTTCCCGGCGATCGGGTAGCGGTGGAGTTGAGCCCCTACGATCTGACGCGGGGACGCATCGTGTACAGATACAAATAACGCCGGCTGTTCAGCCCTCGACAGGGGCGCTGACGATCGGCAACGGAAGTCAGGAGTGGTAATGAAGGTTCGTGCATCGGTAAAGAAGATTTGTGACAAGTGCAAGGTCATTCACCGCCGTGGTGTGGTGCGCGTGATCTGCGAGAACGCGAAGCATAAGCAGCGCCAGGGTTAATGCCCGGCAGGACTCGAAGCGGGCTGGCCGTAAGCGGCCGGGGCTAGTTAGCCATAAAGGCTTGCGTTGAACCCCGTAGGCTCGTGGGAAACAGCGGCGACAAGGTCACCGCATAACCGCTCCAGGTGGTGAAGCTGCCGGAGCAAACGAAGGAATCAGCATGGCACGTATTGCTGGCGTCGATCTGCCCCGCAACAAGCAGGCAAGGATCGCGCTTACGTACATTTTTGGCATCGGCAATCCCCGGGCGCTGCGTATTCTGACAGCCGCCAAGGTGGATCCCATGCGGAAGGTCCAGGATCTCGGCGAGGATGAAGTCAATCGCATCCGCCAGGTGATTGAGGAAGAAGGCCAGGTCGAAGGCGATCTGCGCAAAGACGTCTCGATGCACATCAAGCGGCTTATCGATATCCAGTCGTATCGCGGGCTCCGTCACCGCCGCAACCTGCCTACGCGTGGACAGCGCACGCACACCAATGCTCGCACTCGCAAGGGACCGCGTAAGGGCACAGTGACCAACAAGAAGAAAGCGAGCGCGAAGACCTAATGGCGAAATCACAGCAGGGCGGGTCCGCGAAGACCGGCAAAGCCGCCACCAAGAACAAGAAATTCAAGAAGCGCGAACGCAAGAATGTGCCCTACGGTCTGGTCCACGTTCAGGCGACGTTCAACAACACCATCGTGACCATCACCGACGGGCAGGGCAATACGCTGTCGTGGAAGAGCTCGGGTTCGCTCGGCTTCCGCGGTTCGCGTAAAGGCACTCCGTTCGCAGCCCAGCAGGCGGCTATCAACGCTGCCAACGCGGCGCGCGACCATGGTCTGCGTTCGGTCGATGTTCGCGTGGCGGGTCCGGGTTCGGGCCGTGAATCGGCGGTACGTGCTCTGGCTGCGGCCGGGCTCGATGTGCGCTCGATTCGCGACGTTACCCCCATCCCGCACAACGGCTGCCGTCCGCCGAAGCGCCGCAGGGTGTAAGAGCGCCAGTAACCCGGGTTAGAAGACCTTGGAATGGCTGGCAACGATACAATAGAGATGGACCGGGACGAAGGGTGTCCCACCTGTAAACCGGTCAACTCAGAACTTAGATGATTCAGGGAGAACGAATTGGCACGTTATACAGGAGCAGTCTGCCGCCTTTGCCGTCGCGAAGGCATGAAGCTTTTCTTGAAGGGCACCAAGTGCTTTTCCGACAAGTGCCCGATTGAGAAGCGCAACTTCGCCCCCGGCCAGCATGGCCGCGACCGCAAGGCGAAGATTGTGGGCTACGGCCTGCAATTGCGTGAAAAGCAGAAGGCGAAGCGCATTTACTTCACACTGGAAGGCCAATTCCGGTCTTACTACGAGAAGGCCTCGCGCGCGCCCGGCGTCACCGGCGAACTGCTGTTGCAGCAGCTTGAGCGTCGCCTGGACAACGTCGCCTACCGCATGGGCCTGGCCACCTCACGCCGCCAGTCGCGGCAGATCGTTCGCCACGGGCACGTCGAGGTGAATGGCCGCAAGGTGAACATTCCTTCGTTCCAGGTGAATGTTGGCGATGAAATCCGGGTCCGCGAGACGAGCAAGAATCTGACGGTTCTGGAGAGTTCGCGGGAGTTTGCCAGCCATCAGAATCCGCCGGCGTGGCTGCAGATCGACGCGGCCGCCTTGTCGGCAAAGGTAGTTGCCCTGCCGAAGCGCGAAGACGTCAACCTGCCGGTGAACGAGCAGCTGATCGTCGAACTGTACAGCAAGTAAAACGGCAGCGGCCACGTGCCGCCCCGTTGCAGCACAAGGTTTTCTGGAGTGCGCCGATGCGCACTCCAGGCACGAAGCCGCAGACCAGCGCGGCAGCAGTCTACATACCAACGAAGGAGAACAGGCACGGCCGTTGCAAAATGCTTCGCGACGTTCGCCGTGCATGGAGAGCGAATCGATATGCTGTGGAGAGGATTTCAAAAACCCAAGCGTCTGGCGGTCGATACAGAGACCCTGACTGAGAAGTACGGGAAGTTCAGCGCACAACCATTTGAGCGCGGCTTCGGAACCACCATTGGCAATGCGCTACGGCGCACACTGCTTTCGTCGATCGAGGGAGCCGCAGTTACGGCCGTAAAGATCGAAGGCGTGCTGCACGAGTTTCAATCGATCACGGGCGTAGTGGAAGATGCCACCGACATCATCCTGAACTTGAAGCAGATTCCTTTCAAGCTCAGCGGTGAGGGTCCCAAGGCGCTCTACTTGCGCGCGGAGCAGCCGGGCGTCGTCACCTCCGGCATGATCGAGGCCGATGGGGACGTTGAGATCCTCGACAAGGATGTCTATATCGCGACGGTGAGCGAAGGCGGAAAGCTGGACATGGAAATGCGCTTGAAGCGCGGCCGTGGCTACATCTCCGCCGACAAGAACTTCGATTCGGACCTGGGCATCGGTTTCATCCCGGTCGATTCGGTTCACTCGCCGGTTCGGAAGGTAAATTACGCAGTCGACGCAGCCCGTCTCGGTCAGATCACCGACTATGACAAGCTAACGCTCGAAGTCTGGACGAATGGCTCGGTGCTTCCTGCCGATGCGATTGGCCTCGCGGCCAAGCTGCTCAAGGACCACATGAGCATCTTCATCAACTTCGAGGAAGAGATCGAGTCCGAAGGTCAGGCCGACGAAGGCCGGATGCAGTTGCGGAACGAGAACCTGAATCGCTCGGTCGAAGAACTCGAGCTTTCAGTGCGCAGCTACAACTGCCTGAAGAACGCCAACATTCAGTCCATCGGCGAATTGGTACAGAAGACCGAAGCCGAGATGCTGAAGACCAAGAACTTCGGTCGCAAGTCGCTGAACGAGATCAAGGAAATTCTCGCGCAGATGGGCTTGTCGCTGGGCATGAAGATTGACGAGCACGGGAATGCCGTGCCGGGCCCGACCAGCGTGTTGCCGGCTGCGACGCTTGCCGCCAGCTATAACCGCTACGACGACGACGACGATGAAGGTCTGGATTCGGATATTCCGCTCCAGACCGAACCAGAGAATTTCTAAGCAGCAGTGAAGATCGGATAGGGAACAGGAGACGTGAAGTGTCCTGTTCCCGAATGCCAGAGCCTTGAAGAGATAGAGAGATTTGCCATGCGCCATCGCAATGCAGGATACAAACTCGGACGCAACACCAGCCACCGCCGCGCACTGCTGCGCAACCTGGTCACGTCCATTCTTCTCGAAGACCGCGTCGAAACCACGATCACCAAGGCGAAGGCTGCACGGCCTCATGTCGAGAAACTGATCACGCTGGGCAAGAAGGGCGACCTGCACAGTCGTCGTCAGGCCCTCTCTTACCTGCAGACGCGCGAAGCGGTGACGCGGCTGTTTGACACCGTGGCGCCTCGCTATGGCGATCGCAACGGGGGCTACCTCCGCATTGTGCGCACTGGCTTCCAGAAGGGCGATGGAGCTGAAAAGGCTTTCATCGAGTTGCTGGGAGCGGAGCAGATCCTCGACGAGAAGCGGCAGAAGCGCGCCGAAGCTCGGGCCAAGCGCCGCGAAGAGCAGCAGAAGGCGATGGCCGAGGCGCAGGGTCCTGCAGCCGAGGGCGGCGAAGGCGAAGTCTAAGTTCAGGCGAAGTTTGCTCCACGAGGCGCACCCCTATTTCATTGGGGGTGCGTTTTCTTTTTGCCAATACCTCGAGATTTACGCCCCGCACATTTCTGCTGCGATCGGCAGTGGAGGCTGATACCTTGAGTTCGCACAATCATGCGAACTCAGAAGCTCCTGGTAAGCCGGACGAGCGTAAGAAAATTCCTGCTGATGCAGCTGGTGCTGATCGCAATGGCGCTGGGCATTCGCGCGTTCTTCTGGGCTACGCAGAGTCCTGCTCCGACCCTGGTCATGGTGGCTTCCGTCCTGATCGTGGGAAACCTTGCCAACCTCCTGTTCGCGTTGGCACAACCACTGTTTGTGCAGTTGCCCCGCGCCTGGAACCTGCCTGTTCAGATCATCTCACTGGTCGTGTTCGGCATATCCTCCGGCCTGCTCACGCTGATCGCGATGGCGCACCATTACGGCCGGCATTTCTCCTGGACCGGACCGGAAACTCGGCTGAGCGTATTCCTGATTCTCGCCGTCAATCTGCTGCTGTTTGGCGCCATCTATATCTATTCGCGCATGAAGGACCGGCTCGAGACGCGCAATTTTGAACTCGAACGCGAAGTCCAGTTTGGCCACGTGCAGCAGCAGGCGCAAGAGGCGGAATTGGCCCGGGCTCACGAGATTCAGGAACATCTGCTGCCGCGAGAGACGCCGCAGCTTGCCGGGTTCCAGATCGCATGCGCATGGCAGCCGGCCAAAGCTGTCAGCGGCGACTACTTCGACGTATTTCCTGTAAGCGACGGCCAGATGGGATTGTGCCTGGCGGATGTTTCCGGCAAGGGTGTATCGGCGGCGCTGCTGATGGCAAATTTGCAAGCGTCGGTTAAGGCCTTCGCGGGAACCGCATCCTCCCCCGCCGCCCTCTGCGCGAAGCTCAACGGAATTCTCTGTGGAACCATTGCGCCGGGGAAATTTGTGACGTTCTTCTACGGCGTGTTGGATGGGAAGACGCAGCGGTTGCACTATGAGAATGCGGGTCATTGCCTGCCGCTGTTAGTGCGTGCTGACGGCAGCATCGCTATGCCGGCAAGTTACAGCGGGGTGCTTGGCCTGTTCTCGCACTGGACCTATCAGGACAGCGAACTGCAACTGCAGCCGGGAGATTGTCTGTTGCTGCTGACCGATGGAATCCTCGAAGCGGCGGACGCCCGTGAGGAAGAGTTCGGATACCAGCGGCTGATTGACATCGTGCAGAGGAATCGCACGGAAGGGGCGCATGCGCTCCGCAAGAAGATTCTCGAAGACGTATCGCGGTTCTGCAACGGCGTATTCCAGGATGATGCCTCGCTCATCCTGGTGACGGTGGATTAGTGCCCGCTCTCCATGTTCAGAAGCGGGGCTGCACATCCACAGGTCCGGCCAGCTTCAGGTTCTTGGCTGCGCTACTCGGAATCGTAACCGGCAAGCCTTTTGGAACATAGCGAGCGATCACTTCCGGATCGGCCCAGTCCAGCACCCAGCCGTCCTGGATGGCCACCACGGTATAGGTTCCTGCTGGCACATTGGCCAAGGCGAAGGTGCCGTCGGAGTCGCTCTGATCACGGCGAAAAAGGGACCGGCTCGACGCCGGATCTTTTGGCACCAGCACAATCATTGCGCCGCCGAATGGCTTGTCACCCTTCCTCGCTACACCCTGGAGCGTGGACGAGCCCTCAGCAATCGTAACCGTCAATGTCACATTCGCTTCTCCGCCCGTGAGCTTGATTCCGTTTCCAGCAACCGTCGCGTTGCTCGCAGCGAGGTGCGCAATGGACAACACGCGATGCGATCCCTGGGCGACAACCTCGTAGCTGCCGGGAAGCAGGTCCTGGAATCGAAACGTCCCGTCCTTTCCGACTGGCTGGTAGTCCTGCTTTCCAGGCTGCGTCAGGCCAATCAGGGTTTGCTCGCCTGCCGCCAATTGTGGAGCGCCTTCGACCGTGCCGGAAATCTCGGAGAGCGTGGCGCCGGCAGAGGAGTCCAACTGGGCGTCTGAGGTCGCATCGACGGTCAAGGTGCGGGAAGGAGAATCGGGCGTGCCTGAGATTTGAACCTGATAATGTCCGGGTGCCAGCCCGGCGATCTCCGTTATCCCAGCCTCGTTGCCGGCATAGGCAGTTGAAGTCTGCTGCACACCTTCAATGTTGCCGAAGATGGATTGCTGCACGGTTGCCTGCATCGCCTGTGGAGCGTTGGGGGTTGCATTCTGCAAAGTGGCGTCTGCGGCTGGGCGCTGCTGGGGTTCGTGAATGAAGAGATGAAGTGCTGGAACCGCCTGGAGATTGAAGTTGATCTCGAGAGCGTCTCCGCCTTTGACCGGAATGGGGGTCGCCGAGTCGGAGTCATTGGCATCGGCATAGAAGATGGTTGGGTACGCCACGTCGAGCGGCGATCGTGCACCATTGTCCTGCGCAGACGCTTGCAGGATGCTGGGATGATTGGCGTACCAGGGCGAGGCCATCACGGCGAGAAAATAGTTGCCAGGTTTCAGGTGCGGCAGCTCGTAGGCGCCGGTGTCGTCGGTCATGCTGCTGCTGATCAGCCGGATGTTGCCCAATCCCTCATTCGGGTCGCGGCTGTAGAGGCTCAGCCTGGCGCCTCGTACCGGTTCGCCCGCCTCATCTGTAACTACCCCCGATATTAATGCAAATGGCGTGAGGCGCAGGATGAGATTCTCGGACTCCAGACCGGGCCCGACTACGATGGCGGTGCTGAAGCCGTCGTGTTCGTCATACATGGCTGCGATAAAGCCCCGATGATCTCCCTGAAGCACATATTTGCCGGGAGCAAGTTGATCGAAAGTGAAGCGGCCATCGTCGGTCGTCTTGATCTGGGAAATCAGGCGATTGTCTCCGGGCTGGTAAATGGAAATGGTCGCTTCAGAGAGCGCCTGATCGCTGATGCCGTTCACTACTTTGCCGGAAATGCGGTAGCGTGCAGCCGCAGTTGGCGCAGAGGGGCGCGAAACCTGCGCGCCGGTGGCAGGCAGGCCCAGGCAGATCAGGATTAGGAGCGGTAGAGCGTGTTTCATTTGGCTGGCGCACCCAGGTTGACTTCGACGGTCGTGGTTTGGTGAGCAGTCAGAGTCACGAGCTGGCCTTGTTGAGAGTAAGCCTGCATCGCCTCGGCGTTGTGATATTCGAGCTCCTGCGGAGCGGCGAAGGTATATAGCGTGTAGCTGCCGGGCGCCAATCCCGCCATGCTTGTAGTCGCAGGGACGTTGCCGCCGAAATTCGCGCCCTGGTTCGGCAGCTCGGTCGAGATTTGTGCCTGGTGGATCGAACTGACGAAATCAAATTGCGGGATCAGGTACAGATAAGCGGTTCGCGGCGCTTTCGATGTCGAATCGTCGGAAGTGGTGAGCGTTACGTTCAGGGTGGCGGTGTCGTTGCGCAGAGTGATGTTTATCGGACTGCTGGAGCCGCCAGCACCTACAACCAGGGGCTCGCGCGTAAGATCGACGCCCGCCGAGGTGATCGAGGCGATGTAGCCGCGAATGCCTTCCGCCTGCACCCAGTAGCGTCCTGGAGGAACATCCGCGAGCTGCCATGTGTCCTGCGGTCCTCCCGGATCGGGTTGCATATTGCCTTGTATCCCGCTGCCGTCCACAGGGATGAGTGAAAGTGCAACCTGCGCCATTCGCCCGTTCGCGCTTAGGTTGCCGTTGTACATGACCGCGGAAGCAGCGGTTTGTTCTTGTGCAGGCTGGGGCTCGTCGGCAAAATCCTGCTGAATGGTAACCGGGATCCTGGTCATCGGCAGAAGAGTCACCGCGAGCGCTGCCAGCGGCTTCTCTTCGACCGTAAAGGAAATCTGCCCTATGCGTTGGCCGTTTGGGGTGAAGCTGCGCGCCTGGAGTACGTAGCTACCTTTGGGAAGAATCGCGCGGATCTTCTGCTGTTGCACATCGTAACCAACCGGATAGGCTGCGGGGCGGCCGGATTTATCCAGCAGGTCAGCTTGCACGTAGACGCCTGCCTGTGGATTTGTGACTGCGATGGATACAGAATGGAAGGGCTCGCGCACCAGCGCCAGGTCCGCCTGCAGACGTTGTCCCGCCGTCAGGGTAAACTGCGACCCGGTCGTAAACTCCGCTCCCGAACCGTAGTAGACCGGAGGAAATCCGCTGACCTTTGCATTCGGCGCAAAGGGATCGACCGTGTCAAAGCCAGTATGCGCCTGGGTCACCAGGTAGTACGTGCCGGGGGTGAGGTCGGCGAAGCGGTATTTGCCCTGGCTGTTCGACAGGCTGCCGGCCACCTGGTTCCACTGCGCCCGGCCGTCTTGTAGCGTGCGCCGGAAGATGAGCACCTGAAAGCTCTCCGCCGGTTCAGAGTTCGGCAAGGTAAGCTGCCCGGTGATGATGGATTCTGGCAACAGAGAAAGCGTAAGTTCGGGTGTGTCTGGGCCTATGGCGATGCCGCGCTGCCAGCTTTCTGTCGGCTGCATGTTGGGATCAAGGTAACCGGGCTTTCTCACGGTGACGGCAGTGAAGACCGCGGGAAGGCCGGTGAACTCGAATCGGCCATCGCCGTCGGTGAGCACCGCCCTGTCGAGAATCCCGACCAGTGCGCGAGGAATTGGCTGGCCGGTAAACCGGTTCACCACCGTCCCGTGCACGCTATAGGTGCTGGCTGTATCGACGCCCTGAACCGGGCCAGTCTGGACCTGGCCTGCAGAGATGTCTCCAGGGACGGGCTGCGCAGACAAGGGAGAGCCCATGCCCGCAACCAGGGCCAAGACACTCAGCAGAAAACAATACAGACTGCAGCGGAGAAGGCCCTTGCGCATTGTCAGTATTGTCGCGGATTCCCGGCGTTCGCGGAAAAATAGTCGAGGAAAGCTCCGCAAATCTTGCGCGCACCCAAAAGTATCTTGATCCAGTCGCTCGCCTGGCCCGCTACTCCACCCGGTAGTTTGGAGCCTCGCGGGTAATGATCACGTCGTGAACGTGGCTTTCGCGAAGTCCGGCATTCGAGATGCGCACGAACCGTGACCGCTCCTGCAGGTCCTGGATCGTCGCGCAGCCAAGATAGCCCATGCCGGAACGCAAACCGCCGACCAGCTGGTAAACCATCGACTCAAGTGGACCGCGATGGGGCACACGGCCTTCAATGCCTTCCGGCACAAACTTGGCGAGCCGGTTCTGGCTGCCTCGTTCGCGGCTCACGACGCCTTCACTGCGGCTTAATTCCGACTCTTCCAAGTCGCGAGAACTTTGGAAGTAGCGTTCCCCGGAGCCTTGCGCCATCGCCGAGAGCGAGCCCATACCGCGGTAGGCCTTGAACGATCGGCCCTGGTAAAGAATTGTCTCGCCCGGGCTCTCGTCCACGCCTGCGAAAAGCGACCCGATCATGACTACGCTGGCTCCAGCGGCAATTGCCTTGCTGATGTCGCCCGAATACTTGATGCCGCCGTCGGCGATGACCGGGATGTCGTGTTCTTTGGCTGCGCGATAGCACTCGGCGATCGCCGTGATCTGGGGCATGCCCGCGCCGGTAACCATGCGAGTGGTACAGATCGAGCCCGGGCCAATGCCTACTTTAACTGCATCCGCCCCTGCGTCCATCAGGGCCTTGGCGCCCTCATAGGTAGCCACATTGCCGGCCAGCAGGTCCACTTCCGGGTAGTGCTGCTTGACCAGGCGAACGGCTTCGAGCACCCGGGACGAGTGGCCGTGCGCTGAATCGATCGAGAGCACGTCGCAGCGGTTGCGCACCAGTTCGGCCGCGCGCTCAAGATAGTCGCCGGTTGCCCCGATGGCCGCGCCCACCCGCAGGCGGCCCTGTTCGTCTTTCGAGGCATTGGGATACTTGAGTTTCTTCTGGATGTCCTTGACCGTGATCAGGCCCTTGAGCTCGTACTGGTCGTTCACCACCAGGAGCTTTTCAATGCGGTGCTGATGCAGGATCAGCTCGGCCTCCTCGAGGGTCGTTCCGACCGGGACCGTGACCAGGTTCTCCTTGGTCATGACGTCGTTGATCGGAATATCGGTACGCGTTTCAAAGCGCAGATCGCGATTGGTGAGAATGCCTACCAGCCGCTTCTTATTCGTTACCGGCACGCCGGAAATCTTGTAGCGCCGCATGACCTCGAGTGCGTCGGAGATGGGCTGGTCGGCACTGATGGTGACCGGATCCACAATCATTCCACTCTCAGAGCGTTTGACGTTATCGATTTCGCTGGCCTGTTGCTCGATGGAGAGATTGCGGTGAATCACGCCGAGTCCACCCTGCTGTGCCATGGCAATCGCCATGCGCGCTTCGGTCACGGTATCCATGGCAGCTGAAAGCAAAGGGGTGTTGAGCAGGATGCGGCGCGTCAAGCGGGTTTGCGTGCTCACTTGCGCGGGCACGACTTCACTATAGGCGGGAACCAGCAGAACATCGTCAAAAGTAAGGGCTTCGGGTACAGAGGTCTCTATCATGGCGGTAAGAAAAGTCCGGCGCACGACTGAGGATCGGGGTGGGATGGCGTGGCGGCGGCTTTGGGGTATTGTAGAGGGCTGGCCGGAAGAGGGCAAACTTCCTCGTTGACAGGACGGGAACGATTTGCCGCCCCAGCACCGGTGAAGGACGGGACATCCCGGCCGCTTCACTCCGCGTGCCAGCCGACACTCGCCCTTCTATGACGCTTCAATCTTCTGCAAATTTAATGTGCTTTCGTCGGGGAGGCCGAGTGTAAGCTGCATCCTAGCTCGCGATGGAGTCCAACATGACAAAGAGAACCAGCCTGGTCCGCCTCACCCTTTTCCCCGCACTGTTACTAAGCGTATTGGCATTCCAGCCCGGTACCAGGGCCACCTTGGCTGCCGGAAACGGTGCGACGGCGCCGCCCGATGTTCAGGAAAAACATGTCTTTGTCGTGATGCTGGAGAATCACCCTTACTCTTCAGTTATCGGCAACGCCAACATGCCGTATTTGAACAGTCTTGCCAAAAGCAACTCGTATGCCAGCTGGTATTTCGGGAGTTCGCATCCCTCCATCGGCAACTACTTCTCGATTACCGCGGGCCACGTTATCAGCAACAACGATGCGTTCACCGGAACGGTCACCGCAGACAATATCGCCCGCCACATGATCGCTGCGGGCAAGACCTGGAAGGAGTACTCCGAAGGCTTGCCCTATGTGGGCTACACCGGCGGCGACACAGGTTTGTACACCGAGCACCACAACCCGTTCTCGTATTTTTCCGACGTGCGAAACTCGACCGCACAGCGTAACAACCTGGTCCCGTTTACGCAGTTCTCGAGCGACATCGTCAACAACCGGCTTCCGCAGTTTTCATTTATCGTGCCGGACAACAAGCACAATGGCCACGATTGCCCCACGGGCTACACCACCTGCACCGACAATCAGAGGCTGCAGGCGGTCGACACCTGGCTGCAGACCAACCTTCGCCCGCTGATTTCGAGCCTGGAGTTCTCCTCGGCTCACGGCGGGCTGCTGGTGATCGTCTTTGACGAATCGCTGGATTCAGATACGCAATACGGGGGCGGACATGTCGCCTGGGTAGCGGTCGGTCCAGATATCAAGAAGGGGCATACTTCCTGGTCGTATTACGGCCATTCCAGCACGTTGCGCATGCTTTCCGAGGCGATCGGGTTGACGACCTTCCCAGGAAACGCGGCCACGGCCCCCGACATGGAAGAATTCATCAACGGCGACTAAGGCGAGCCGGCGAGTGAGCGCGTGATGGTGCAGCCTGTGAGCGGAGTCCGGCGCGCCCTGGCTCCGCCGCGGCAATCCGGACCGGTTCAGGTTTGAATTCTGGGCAAAAGCGTCGTACTCTAGTAGAGCAGACGAATTTGTCCTTCCCTGGACCGTGGGTTTCCGGCAGGCCGGGAGAAATGAGTGGGCGGAAGCCCACTTTTCTTTTGCAGCAAACATTCAGTCCGCAGGGCGAAGATCCGAGGCGGGCCTTACCTATGGCAGTCAATCTGGAACAAATTCGCGCGGCGGCGGACCGCGTCGCTGCCTCCCACGGCCTGGATGTCGTGGAAATTGAATATCAGGCGGGCGCCAAGCAGCGGGCGTTGCGGATATTTATCGAGAAGAACGCCGCGGAGCGGGCCAGGCTGGCGCAACTGGCTGCAGCGAATCCAGAGGCTGGCGACCTACCCGGCAGCGTGGCTTCCGGGGAACTGAGCATCGACCAGTTGGCCTGGGTCACGCATGAAGATTGTGAGCAGTTCAGCCGTGATTTTGGCACGCTGCTCGATGTAGAGGATTTGGTGCCGAGTGCGGAGTACACCCTGGAGGTGTCTTCGCCGGGCTTGGATCGCAAGCTGCTGGGGCATGCAGATTTCGTGCGGTTTCGGGGCAGCCTGATCAAGGTTCAAACGTTTGCCCCGATCGGCGGGAACCGGCACTTTCAGGGCAGGCTCACCGAGGTGAAAGAGGCAGCCATCGTGCTGGATCTTTCGGCGGTGCGGCAAAAGGGCAAGAGCAAGAAGAAGGCAGTTGATCAGACGGTTGAACTGGAATTGGCAAATTTAGAGAAAGCCAACCTGGTTCCGGAGTTGTAAATCAGCCGCCGGTAAAAACGGGTGCATGGCAAGGGCGCAGCAGCGCCAGACCCAACGGGACGAGAAACAGCAGGGAATCGAGAGAAGAACTATGGCAAGTATGCTTTACCAGAGTATTGAGTTGTTGAGCCGCGAAAAGGGGATCGACCCCCAGATCGTGGTCTCCGCGGTAGAAGACGCCATCGCATTGGCGACCCGCAAGTATTACAAGACGCAGGAGAATATGCGCGCCGAGCTCGACAAGGAATCGGGCGAGATTCGGGCCTACATTTACAAGACCGTGGTGGAAGGGCCTGAGCAGCTTGAGGATAGCGTGAACCAGATCGCGCTTGACGATGCGCGGTCATTGGCTCCCGAAGTGGAAGTCGGCGGCGAGATCCGCTACTACAAGCCGACCGATGTGCTGGGCCGCATCGCCGCGCAAATGGCCAAGCAGGTCATCTTTCAGAAGGTCCGCGAGGCCGAGCGCGATACCGTATTCAACGAGTACAACCACCGCATGGGCGAGGTGCTTACCGCCACGGTGAAGCGGGTCGAGCTTCAGGACGTGATCTTTGACCTCGGCAAGGCCGAGGCGCGGATGCCGAGGCGGGAACAATCCCGGCTGGAACAGTTCTCCGTGGGCGAGCGTGTCCGGGTGGTCCTGCTGCGCGTGGATCGCGCAGCCAAGGGGCCGCAGGTAATTGTCTCGCGTGCGGCGCCGGAGCTGGTGACCAACCTCTTCCAAAGCGAAGTGCCCGAGATTTACGACAACACGGTCGTGATCCGCGCCATTGCTCGCGAAGCGGGAGAACGCACCAAGATTGCGGTCATGTCGCGCGATAAGGATGTGGATCCGGTCGGCGCGTGCGTGGGCATGAAGGGTATGCGGGTGCAGTCGATCATTCGCGAACTGCGCGGCGAGAAGATCGACATCATTGAATTCAGCGAAGAGATCACCACCTTTGCCGAAAAGGCTTTGCAGCCGGCGAAGGTAAGCCGGGTAAGCATCACCGACCTGGGTGAGAAGCAGATTGAAGTGATCGTGGACGATACGCAACTCTCGCTGGCGATCGGCAAAAAGGGCCAGAATGTACGGCTTGCGGCCAAGCTGCTGGGTTGGAAGATCGACATCAAGAGTGAGGAAGAGAAGCGCCAGGAAGTCGAACAGCAGATGCAGGCCATGAGCGGCGGCCCGCAAACTCCGATCGAACAGGTGAGCGAACTCGGCGAAGCGATCATCCAAAAGCTTGTGGCTGTTGGCATCACAACAGTCGAAGCGCTGGCGGACATGACTCCGGAACAGTTGGAGGAAGTGCCCGGAATCGGCGAAAAGACTTTGGAGAAGATCAGCATGGCGGTGAGACATTATTTTGGCGAGTACGACCCGGGCGAGTCGCGCCCAGTATCGGCAGAAGAACAGGCGCGGTTGACAGAAGCAGCGCAGACCGACGAAGAGATCGATGCGTTGACGTTGGACCTGACCCAGGCCGGAGAAGAAGGCGAAAGCCGGGATGGATCCGGGCTGATCAGCGATGATCTGGCCGAGGAAAGATTGGCTGAGATCACTGAAGTAGGACCAGATCTGGATGATCAAGGGGCCTTGTCGCTTGAGCCGGGGCGGGAAGATGTAAGCGAGCGATTGGCGGAAAACTTCCCCAATCACGATGCGATCCCGCGGTCAAACGCGGTTCTCGAAGGAAACGTGGAAGAAATCAAGGATGAAGCGAATCCTGACGATGAGGCAGGCGCTTAAATGCGCCGCCTTTTGCCATGTCAGGGCAGCGCACATTGCGTGATTTCAGGGGATAATAAGAAGGTTAGCGTCCACTCCCAGTGCCAAGAGGTTGCTATGAGCTGAGGCTTGAGGGGTGAGTTACAAAGGGGCGGATGAGTAAAGTTCGAATCAACGATTTAGCGCGTGAGCTGGAAGTCAAAAGTAGAGCGATTCTGGACGTATTGGGCGATGTCGGCGTGACCGAGACGAAAACGCACTCCAGTTCGCTTGAAGGCGACGAAGCGGAACGCGTGCGTCAGCACTTTCAGCGCGGCCGCGGCGGCGCATCGAGCAGCAGTTCGCGAGTAGAAGCCGAGCCCAAGCCAAAGATCGACTGGTCGCGGGTAAACAAGCCCGGCGACGTGCTCAAGGCGATTCAGCAACGCAAGGAAGAGGCGGAAGCGGCCGCTCGTCCAAAGCCACCAGCACCGCCGCAGGCGCCAAGGGTGGAAGCAACAGTGGCCACGGTTGCGACGCCCGCCGGCAATACCTCCGTAGCCCCTCCGCCCCCGATTGCGCGGCCCTCGACCCCGGCACCAACGCCGGAAGCTGCTAAGCCGGCTCCCCGGAGAATCGTTCCTCAGCCCAGGCAGGCACCGCCTTTGGTTGCGCCGCGCCCACCGGCACCCGCGATTGCTGCCAAGCCCCCAACGGGCCCAGTGGTCGCGAGACCGCCCGCAGCTCCGGCTGGCTCAGTAACAGAATCCAGGCCGGTCGCGGCTGCTCCCGTGGTTGCAAGACCTCCGGTGGTTGCCGCTCCGCCTCCAGTGGTCGCCGCTGCGCCGCCGCCTGTAGCTGTCCCGGCAGCTCCCGTGGTCGCGGCTCCAGCAGCATCGGTTCCAAAGCCCGTAGCCGCTCCGCCAGCGCCCATTGAAGCAGCGCCGGTCGCGGCGCAGCCCGCGGCACCGGCAACACCCGAAGTGACTGCGGCCGCTCCGGAAACAACTCCGCAGGAACAGGCGCCGGTTCGTCCGGCCGCTCCCCCTGCCCCGGCACCCCGTCGCGTGATCATGCCGCAGACCGGGCCTCGGCCTGTCTACACTGCACCGCCTCCACCGCCGCCTGCTCCTGTAGTCGCAGCGCCGGTAGCCTCAGCGCCGGCTCCGGGCATTCAGCGCGGACGGCCCATTTTTGATCGCGGACGCCCCGGCGGCGCCCCAGGATTTCAACGGCCGCAAGGTGGACCGGGCGGGCCCAGCGGACCAGGTGGTCCCGGCGGACCGGCTGGACGCCGTCCCATGCACCCAACGCGCAGTTCGCCTACCGGCGGCCCTCCAGGCGCGCGTCCTGGCATGGGAGCACGCCCCGGCTTTGGCGCACCGCGTCCTGGCTTTGGAGCGCCTCGTCCTGGCATGGGCGGAGCTCCGGGGCTAGTACCGCCTCCAGGCGAAGCACCGCGTCCGCAGCGCCCCGGTGGCCCTGCCAGACGTGGCCGCCAGCACTACGAAAAGAGCAAGGAAGGCCCGATGAAGGGCTTCATGCCGCCACCGCGTTTCGGCGGCGTGCCCATGTCCCGCGAGCCGCTTCCGATTACGCGCACCATCACCGTGACCGAAGGCATCAGCGTCAAGGATTTGGCTGAGAAGCTGGGCGTGCGCGGCAAAGACCTGATTGCCACCCTGCTGATGCGGGGCGTCTTCGTCACCGTGAACCAGTCGCTCGACGGCGAACTAGTCAAGGACGTGGCCCGCCAGTTTGGCGCCGACACGCAGGTCATCACCTTTGAAGAGCAGATGGCCAACGAAGCCGACGAGACGTTGTTGCAGCAGGAAAATCTCGACGAGCTGGAAGTCACGCGTCCGCCAGTGGTGACCGTCATGGGTCACGTCGATCACGGTAAGACGTCGTTGCTCGACGCCATTCGCGAAACCGACGTAGCTGCCGGCGAAGCGGGTGGAATTACGCAGCATATCGGCGCTTACAAAGTGAAGTTTGCCAAGGAAGGCTCTCCGGCTTCGGGCCGCGAGATCGTCTTCCTGGATACGCCGGGTCACGAAGCCTTTACCCGCATGCGTGCTCGCGGTGCCAAGGTAACGGACATTGTCGTGATCGTGGTCGCAGCCGACGACGGCGTGATGCCGCAGACGCTCGAAGCCATCGACCACGCCAAAGCAGCAAACGTGCCGATCATCGTTGCGGTCAACAAGATCGACAAGCCCGACGCACAGCCGGATCGCGTGAAGCAGCAGTTGGGCGATCGCGGATTGGTCCCCGAAGCATGGGGCGGCAGCACGGTCTTCGTCGACGTGTCGGCGAAGAAGCGCCAGAACCTCGACCTGCTGCTCGAAATGATCTGCCTGGTCGCGGATCTGCAAAACCTCAAGGCGACACCGGATCGCGCCGCAGTGGGCACGGTGATCGAAGCCAAGCTGGATCGCGGACGCGGCGCAGTGGCCACCGTTCTGGTTCAGAACGGAACCCTGAAGAACAGCGACAGCTTCATCATGGGCAACACCTTCGGCAAGATTCGCGCCATGTTCGACGATCGTGGCCGCGCCATTGAAGAAGCAGGGCCCTCTACCCCGGTCGAAGTGCTGGGTCTGGAAGGAATGCCGGATGCTGGGGATACGTTCCTGGTGGTTGCGGACCGCGACAAGGCCAAGGGCATTGCGCAGTACCGCAAGATGAAGGAGCGCGAATCCACGCTGGCGAAGTCCTCGCGTGTTTCGCTGGAAGGGCTGGCTGAACAGATCAAGCAGGCCGGGATGAAGGAACTGCCGATCATTCTCAAGGGCGACGTTACGGGTTCGGTCGAAGTGCTGGCCGATTCGCTGCAACGCATGTCCACGGAGAAGGTCCGCATCAAGGTCATTCGCAGCGGAGTGGGCGCGATTACAGAGAGCGACATTCTGCTGGCGTCCGCTTCCAATGCCATTGTCATCGGCTTCAATGTGAAGCCGGAGCGCAAGGGCGCGGAGCTGGCGGAGCAGGAAGGCGTCGAGATTCGCCTGCACTCGATCATCTACGAACTGCAGGACGAAATTCGCAAAGCCATGCTTGGCTTGCTCGAACCGACCATCCGGGAAAACTACATGGGCCGCGCGGAAATTCTCAACATCTTCCGCATTCCCAAGGTGGGCACGATCGCAGGTTGCCGCGTGACGGATGGCGTGCTCAAGCGCGACGCCGATGTGCGGTTGCTGCGAGACGGCGAATCGGTCTTCAAGGGCAAGCTGACCTCGCTCAAGCGCTTCAAGGACGATGCCAAGGAAGTCACCAACGGCATGGAGTGCGGTGTCAGCCTCAGCTACACCGACATGAAGGTCGGCGACGTGATCGAGGCATTCGTAACAGAACACGTAGCGGCTGTACTGACGGCTTCGTAACAGCAGGTTAGCGAGTTAGCTGGTTAGCAAGAGGCCGGTCAGCTTAAATCCGGTCAGCTGAAAAGCGGTCAGCAGCGAAACGGTCAGCAAGAAGGCGATTTCCGCTGAACCTGAGGGCTTCGGCCCCGAGGAAACTCTTCAAATGGGCGTGCAGAGCGATCTGCACGCCCATTTTCTTGAGCCGAGCGAGTGCCCGGTATCCGCCGCAAGAGATATTCCAGCGATCCGGATGAGGAAATCTGCTTCGATCCACGACCGGCCCTTACCAGATAACTCCGAGCGCGTGGAGATACAGGCGATCGCTCTGGCTAAGGAGACTCGCATTCCCACGAGCTCGTGCGCATAGCGCACCCGCGGGTTCAGCGAATCGCACCAGGATTCATGTTGCAACACTCCCTGGCAGCTGGGGCAACCTCCGGTTGGGTTGTAACCATTTGATGGAGACCATGAGCTCGAATTCTGCGTGTTCATCGCCTTTCCCTCCATTGGTACCTGCGCTTGATATCGGCACGCGCGTGGCCAAAGCGGGCGAATCGGGTGCACATCGGGCCAGCTTCACAGCATGAAGGACTTAGCTGATCCATTACGGGACTGCGAAGTTCGAAGGGGCAAGGCTGGCGACGGCGGCTCCTGACGCTATTGCGTCACGATGACTGGATTTAGTCTCGTCTGCGAGGACTGGGCTTCCGGTTCGCAGTTTCGATCCGCAAGAACTTAGTCAGGCAATTTGATTAGACTGGGAGTTCCATTTCTGAGGACCCTTCCCGATGAACCTTGCCGCGATCCAATCTGCACTGCGCGATCAAGACCTTGATGGCTGGTTGTTCTATGACCACCATCATCGCGATCCGATTGCCAATCGCATTCTGGGCATGAACCCGGACTCGCTGGTGACGCGGCGTTGGTACTACTTCGTGCCGGCACAAGGGCAGCCCCGGAAGCTGGTGCACCGCATCGAGGCGGGACGTCTGGATACGCTCCCTGGGGAGCGGGCGGTCTATTCCTCGTGGCAGGAGTCTGGAAGCGGGACTGCAGACCATGCTCGAAGGCGAAACGCGGATAGCGATGCAATACTCGCCCCGTAACGCGATCATGTACGTTTCGATGGTCGACGCCGGAACGATTGAGTTGTTGCGCGATATGGGGAAGACCATCGTGAGTTCGGCCGATCTGGTGAGCCAGTTTGAAGCCGTACTGAGCCCGGAGCAAATCGCGAGCCATTTTGAAGCTCAGCGCGCGCTCGACGAGATTCTTGCCGAGGGTTTTCGAGAGATCGGGCGGCGAGTGCGACCGGCTGCCGGCGACCCTGCTGAGTTGAACGAATACGATATCGTGACGTGGCTGCAGGAGGCGATGCGCCGCGCAGACCTTATTTGGGACCACGGCACGAACGTATCAGTCAACGCCAACAGCGCAGATTCTCACTACGAACCGAGTGCGGCGATGTCAAAGCCCGTGCAGAGCGGTGATTTTCTGCTGATCGATATCTGGGCCCGGAAGAACCGGCCCGGCACCTGCTACTACGACATCACTTGGACCGGGGTGATCGGCCGAGAACCCAGCGACCGCGAGCAGCAGGTATTTGAGACAGTGCGGAATGCACGCGACGCGGCCATTCACGAAGTGCAGAGAGCCTTCGCCGCCAGGGAAAAAGTTGCTGGATGGCAGGCGGATGCGGCTGCGCGGCGGGTGATCACCGATGCCGGGTTTGGCGCTTACTTCACGCATCGGACGGGACACAACATTGGCGCGGAACTGCATGGAACCGGAGCTCATCTGGATAACCTGGAGACCCATGATGAACGGCTGCTGCTGCCGAACACCTGCTTCTCCGTCGAGCCCGGAATCTATCTCCCGGAGTTCGGAGTTCGTAGCGAAGTGAACATGATCACCTCTGTCGAAAAGGCCGAGGTCACGGGCCGGATCCAGACAGAACTGGTGCGGATTTAGAAGTTCTGAAGGCCTCGGCTCGCATGTGTCTGGAGAGCTCTGAGCTCTCTACCCGTGCTGTATAGTGGAAGAACGAATGGCATCCAACGCCCAGATCACAGCGAGGACCCCGGAGAGAGCCAAGGGCTTCGTCTATGCAGCGCTTATTCTTGGATGGCTGGTCCCGGGCGCCGGGCACTTATACCTGAAGCGTTGGACGCGCGGCCTTCTGCTGTTCCTCTCGATCACGCTGATGTTTCTTCTCGGCCTCTCGATGCAGGGCAAGCTCTACGCTCCGAACACTGACGACTTGTTGAACATGCTGGGCTTTGTCGGAGATCTCGGTTCGGGCGTACTTTACATGATTGCTCGCGGAATGGATCTCGGCCATGGCGCGGTGCAGGTGGCTACTGCCGATTACGGAACTAAGTTCGCCGTCGTAGCTGGACTGCTCAATTTCATTGCCGCAGTCGACGCGCACAATATCGCAACCGGGAGAAAGCCGTGACGTTCGCGCCCTCCCACTTCACCGCGGTGTTGCTCTTTGCCAGCCTGGCATCGGTGGTCTTCGGAATCACGCAGCGGTCCACGCCGCGCATGATGATCCGCTATGGGCTCTACTGCTTCGCGTTGTTCATTGCGGCAGTGGTTGGAGCGAGCTGGATCATGTGGCTGATTCGCCGTTAAGCAGCGAAGTGGGACTCGTCAGGATCTGAAACCCTGATTCCGCATCAAGCACTCATCGGTGGAAATGCCCTTCGGGGTGCCTCTCCCATACCATCGCGTCGAATGAGTGACGTTCCACAAAGCCCATCTTCCTGTACAGCGCGACGGCATTCACATTGGCTTCCGTCACCGTCAGTGTCAGGGCCTGAAAGCGGCGGTTGCGCAGCTCGGTAGCGCAGGCATCGAGCAGAATAGCTCCCAGACCCAGCCCGCGATGACTCTTGGCTACGCAGATCTGCGTCACATGACCAACATCATCTCGCACGCGCGAGCAGAGTAGAAGCCCGAGCATTTCGTCGGTGCGGCGATCGACGATTACGCGCGACGCTCCGGCATCAAAAAGACCACAGCCCGGGAAACGAACGATGTTGTGCAGGAAGCGCAGTGATCCTGAGGTGGACCGGTACTGATCGTTGATGAAACTGTCCAGGTGATCCTCGTACGCTGCGGCGATCACGCGTCCAGCAGCGGAGAAATCCCGGTCTTCCCAGCGGCGTAGTTCCAGCTCCGGCGGCACTCGCTTTTGATCCGCACCGCCAATGAAGCTTGACGGGAAGTTCAGCTCCAGAAACAAGCGTCGAAAGAGCTTGAAGCCGGCACGTTCAAAAGTGCGGGTATGGGTCCCGTGAGGATGGAGCAACAACTGCGATTCAATACGCTCCATGCCGGGGGAGTTCTGCAGGAGTTCAATCAGATGCTCGAGCAGGCGGCACTCGATCTCGGCAGAGTCGCCATTTCGTCCGGGGCTGGCGAACACGTCTCCAATGACTGCCTTGGAATCTTCGTAGACGCAGAAGACATATCCCGTGACCCGTCCGTTTTCCACGGATACATACCCGGGGAGCACGCGGGAGTCGAGGTACTGGAGCAGCAGGTCCGCCGAGGCGCGGTAATCCCACCGGAGCCGGTCTCTCCATACGAGGCTTTCCTGCTCTAAGACCGGCCGCAAGCTGTTGGCCGAGAAGTGACGCAGATCGAGAATCTCGAATTGAAGTACGGGGGTCATGAAACCAGTCTGACGTGCAGAATACGCGCTTCGATTGCAAAAGTGATCATACCGCTGTCGGCACAAATTCGCCGAACCCTACTGGGGCGATCGCTGAACGGTCGACCTTAGTGGCGTGCAGCAACAGTGTAGATAACCAGGTTCTGAGCAGGATACGTGAAGAGCGGCTCGTATGTCCGTCCTTCTAAAAGATGACTCAAGTCGGGTACGTAGTTTTCCCGGACGACGAGGATGTGCTGCTCCGGCGGAATTTGGAGGCGCGGTGTCCCGTCGGGGTTGAGCTGCAATGACTCGTCGCTGTTGATCACCTCGTAGTCGGTGACCTCGCGATTCTGGTAGAAGGAGAGACCATACTTCATATCGCGACGTACCCGGTACACGGCGATGATTTCGCCGGGAGGAATCGTCTCCCGCAGAATCCTCGCCAGAGGTCTGGCCGAGTACGCGGTATCCAGAAGGTACACCGTGCGTTTGGTTGCAGGTATGGTGCCCACCCCGAAGAACGGGCCGACCCCGAAGATGAAGAGTAACAACACCACAACCGAGGCCATCGTCGCAATGCGCAGCCGGTGTACTCCGAAGCGGGCGACAACAACCATGATGAGAACCGCGGCGGCCACTCCAACGGCGCACGCGGCCAAGACCGCGTTCACCGGCGGCCAGCCCTCCCCCTGTTGAATGTGGCGGGGCAATAACAGCACAAGCGTAACCATGAGACCTGTCAAGGTGGCATGCGCGATCAGGAGCCATGGCTTGAGGCCGCGATGCCGGATGCGGTTCAGGTAGTCACCCGTTAGGATTGTGAGCGGCGGAATGGCCGGAATGATGTATCCCGGCAGCTTGGAGCGGGAGAGCGAGAAGAACACAATGGGGAATAAGGCCCAAAGCACCAGAAATTCCGGGAAAGCATCGCCTGCACGCGGATTCCCTACGTAATGGTGCTTGGCCCGCCGGGCCCGCCACTCCGCCACAGAATCCCGGATCGCATCCGCAAGCGCCGTCACCGCGAGAACGGCCCATGGCAGCAATGCCACGAGCGTGATCGGGATATAAAACCAGACAGGCTGGCCGTGGCGAAACTTGTCCGTGGCGAAGCGCTCCAGATTATGCTCGAGGAAAAAGATACTGAAGAACTGCGGATTGCGGTGCTGCACTGCAATGAACCAGGGGAGCACCATTGCGAGATACAGAATGATTCCCGGAACCCAGATACTCCGGCGCAGAATCGACCACTCTCGTCGCAGTGCAGCGAACGTGACCAGGATGACCAAAGCCATGAAGGGCGCTACCGGACCCTTGGCCAGCGTGGCGGCACCGACGAAAAAGTAAAGATCAAAGAGCCAGAACTTCTTGTCTGTTTCGTACCACGCGTACCATCCGAGCATGCCGATACAGAAGGGCGCGGCCAGCTGCATGTCAGTGGAAGCGCCGCGTGCGAAGCTCATGATGCCCGCGCAGGACGCGGTAATCAGGGCTGCGTCCAGCTGTCCGCCCGGGCGAAATCTGCGAATGTGCAGATAAATCAGCGTGACCAGCACAAATGCAAAACTGGCCGACGGCAGCCGCGCCGACCAGTCATGTACGCCAAATTCGCGGAAGGCAAACATGGCCCGCCAGTAATAGAGGGCGGGTTTTTCAAGCCACGGATGACCGTAGAGGATTGGAGTAATGAAGTCCCGCCGCACCAGCATCTCGCGGGCGATCTGTGCATACCGCGGTTCGTCCGCGCCGACAAGACCAAGGCCTGCACCGCCGAAGACGGGGACTAGACCATAAAAGAGGAAGAAGGCCGTAAACCCGAAGAGGGTGATGGCCTCCAGCGTGGTGCACAGGATCGGGAAGCGCGTGAGCACACTCGTCTTGCGACTACGGGCGGCCTGGATGCTGGAGGGATTTCCCACTGTTTCTGTCTTCCCGAGAATCATTTCTGGCCGGTAGTCAGGCCCCAACGCCGGGGGATAGGCGAGCCACCGGCCTAAGGCTATCAGATTCAGCGCCACTCAAACCAAAACGTTGCGGCTGAGCCTCGATCATGCAGGCGATCCCAGGACGTCTTCCCGCATGAAGTTCAGGATCTCCTGCATTGCCACCGCAAGCGGGCCGTCCAGAGTGCAGCCACTCGCGTTGATGTGGCCGCCGCCGCCCAGCTGTTCCGCGACGCGGGCGACATTGACCTGGCCCTTGCTTCGAATCGACAGTCTCACCCGCTGGTCGGGAAGCTCACGCAGGAATACGGCAACCTCGACTCCAGAGATGCTGATGGCATAGTTGGCAATACCTTCGCAGTCCTCTTCGGCCGCACAGGTTCGCACCATGTCACCGTGCGTAACCCACATCCACGCCAGGCGTCCCTCCCGTTTCAGGTTTGAGAGAGCGGCCCCGAGCAGCAGCATCTTCGATGTTGGATTGCCGAAATAGACGTCCTGTGCAATCGCGACCGGGTCTGCGCCGTGCTCCACGAGCTGCTTGGCCAGCGCGAAGGTATGCGCATCCGTTCCGTGATAGCAGAAAGACCCTGTATCGGTGAGCACCGCAGTATAAAGACAGGTCGCCATCGCGGGCGTGATGTTTACCCGGCTGGTCAGCGCCAGGTGATAGATCATCTCGGCCACCGCTGAAGCTTCAGTGTCGATCCAGTTCACATCCGCGAAGGCAGAACCACTGACATGATGATCGATGTTGATCAGCCTGCGATTCTCAAGACCCTCAAGCCGCGAGCGCTCAATGCTGTCACATTCCAGCAGAACGACCGCGTCGTAGCTGTCCTGGATCACGCACCGTGTCTGGATAGTCTCAGAACCGGGCAGGGAGCGGTAGATGAGCGGCACACGGTCGCACGACACAAGGTCCGCATGTTTTCCCATCTGATTCAGAATCCCACCCAGCGCGAGCATCGATCCGATGGCATCGCCATCCGGCCGTGCATGGCCGCTCACCAGGAATCGCTGCCCCTGCTGAATAGCGTCAAGTACCGCGTGTATGTCGTTCCCCATGGTGAGCGAGGGATGAGGCGGCGCCTACTCCTGGGCTGCCTTCTGGCGCTTACGTGAGCGGCCCAGCAGTTCATCGATGCGTGACTTCATCTTGTCAGAGCGGTCAATGTGAAAGCTCAGATCGGGTACGTGGCGCTTTCCGGTGCGTTCCAGCAGTTCATGGCGGATATAGCCTCGCGCATCCATCAATGCGGCCACGGTGTCTTCTTCTTCCTGGGGGCCCCCATCCACGGCGATATAGACGACCGCCGACTTTCCGCCAGGATTTAAGAGCACCTGGCTCACATAAGCAAAGCTGATTCGCGGATCCGACAGTTCGCCCTCAATCATGGCGCTGATCTCGTCCTTGAGCGTGCCAGCCATTCGTTCCTGGTGATACTTTCGAGCCCTTTGTTCCGGCATTGTGTGTCCTTCGGGGAAACCGCTAAGAATATCAGAGTTGAGGCCATACGTCAGACCAGATTTGGCCGCAAGCCACCCTAATGAATAGACGGACGAGAGAGGTTCAGGGCAGTTCGGGAGTTTCGAGATACTCCCACCAGCAATCGGCAACGGTTGCTCCCAGATCGTTGGCAATCCGGGTGGCGGCACTCTCGACCTGGCGCATCAATCCGCTGAGGTAATCGCGCGAATTTGAGATGGCGGCAACACCCAGCGTGGCGGATCGCCAGGTGACCGCTTCGTCCATCTCAGCCACGGAGATGTTGAAGCTGTGACCAAGCTTTTCCTTGAGGCTGCGGACCACCTGCCGGCGATCCTTCAAGGATTGGGCGTGCTCGATGCGAAGCTCCAGAGTCAGCGCGGCGACGGGCATTCGGGTTAAGAATACGCCGCGAAAGCAACCTCTGCGCGGAGAAGTAGAGAGTACCAGGGCCGCGAACAGAAGTGGATCAAAGCCCACCGGCATGGCTTGATATGCATGCCGATGAGCCTCGTTGTTGCAGAGGTTGAGCGGGGCTATGCGGTCTTACTCGCTTCCGCTTCGAGCGTGCTCCATTCTTTCTCGTCCAGGTGAATGCCGGCGGCCGCGATGTTTTCCTCGAGGTGACTGACGGTAGAGGTGCCGGGAATGGGCAACATCACGGGAGACCGGTGCAGGAGCCAGGCTAGCGCAAGCTGCGTGATGGTCACGTTGTGGCGTTTGGCCGCGGAATCGAGTGGACCGCCGGGCTTGGTGAGGGTGCCTCCCCCGACCGGGAACCAGGGAATAAATCCCAGCTTGTGCTTCTCCGCGTATGCGAGCGTATCTTCGTGCTTGCGGTCGCCCAGGTTGTACTGGTTTTGCACGCTGACGACCTCAACGATCTTGCGCGCCTGCTCGATCTCCTCCGGTTTCACTTCAGACAGGCCAATGTGGCGAATCTTGCCTTCTTCCTGCATTTTCTTCATTTCGCCGAGAGATTCTTCGACCGGCACCCTGGGATCGATTCTGTGAAGCTGCCAAAGGTCGATGCGTTCGACCTTGAGGCGGCGAAGGCTCAGTTCAACGCACTGCCGCAGATACTCGCCGCGGCCGACAGGAGCCCATTTGCCCGGACCGGAACGGGTGAGCCCACCCTTGGTGGCGATGACGAGATTTTTGGGATAGGGGTGGAGCGCCTCGGCAATCAGCCGCTCGCTGACTTCAGGTCCGTAAGCATCTGCCGTATCGATGAAATCGACGCCGAGTTCGACGGCTCGCCGCAAAACTTTGCGTGCCTCTTCAGGATTCTTGGGTTCGCCCCAGATGCCTTCACCGGTGATGCGCATGGCTCCGTAACCGAGGCGGTGGATGGTCAGATCACCAAGGGTTAAGGTGCCGCTTTGGGTAGCGTGAATCGTGGGAGTAGCCATACCAGGTTCGATTCGTTCAGCCGCTGCAGAGTTTCAACGATTGCGATGCCTTCGCCATTCTTCGGCGGTGATCTCCCAGATCTCCGTCGGAAACCGGCCCGAGACATATTCCCTCTCCTCTACGGCAGTCACTCGCATGCCGTTCTTTTCCGATATGCGGCGGGAGGCGGCGTTCGGAATGGCCTTGGGCGCCCGTAAGCGAGAGAAGCCCAACGTCTCAAACCAATAGGTGTTGACGGCCTCACTCGCTTCGGACATAAAGCCCCGGCCTTGCCATGGCAGGCTGAGCCAGAAGCCGCGATTATCGTTTTCGCCGCGCATCAGGCCGATGCTGCCGATGATTTGTGCGGCCTGAGATTTCGGCCGCAAGGTCCAGTGCCATTCATCGCCGCGTTCGATTGCGGGCAGCAGCACGTCCCGGTAGTAGGTCAACGCGCCATCCGGTGGATATGGCCAGGGAACGATGCGATTGAGGTATCGCACAATCTCCCATTGCGGGAAGAACTGCTGCGTCTGTTCTGCATCTTCAAGTTGCAAAGGCTGCAGCCAGAGGCGCGAAGTCTCAAGCCTATCGAACATACGCGCATGGTAGCGGACACCACCGTCTTCACGTCAACCGCGGGGCCAAGTCTACCGAGAGACTCAGCCCCGGTGCCGCCACCGGACTTCCCCGTGAAGCCGCTAGAAGTTCAAGGTCATCTGGGCCGTGTAGGCACGCGGCGGAAGGAAATGCGTACCGCTGAAGGTCGAAAGGTAGTTGTACAGCGCCGTCTTGTTGGTAAGGTTCGTCGCGGTGAAACTCAGGTTAGTCTTGTAGCGGTCGCGGCGGAAAAGATTGTCCCATCCAGCGGCCATATCGAAGACGTTGCGCGGCGCAATCCGGGGCGGGTTGCGATCGTCGTTTTCGGTTCCGGGCGCCGGGATACGGAGAAGCGGCGAGGAGAGCTGGTTCGGTGCGCAACTTGTCAGCGGCGCGGCCAGGGTGGCGCGGGTGCCGCCGCAGGTTAGATCGATTTGCGCCTGCTGGTCGGGCGTGAGATACGCAAGGTTGACGGGAGTGTTGGGGTCGCTTGCGAAGGGCGCATTGCCAGCCACGACTCCGCTCTCGTATGTCCAGGTGAAGCCATACCAGCCGTGTTCGGGGCGCGGCTGGTATTGCAGGTGCGTCGTTTGCTGAAACGCCTGGTCGTGATCGATGCGGAATGGGGCGGAGCCGCTGATGCCGCTTGGATTGTTAAACAAAATGCCGCCGGATTCGGGTCCGAAAAAGCGCGAGCGCGTGTGACCGATGACGGAGTACGCCGATACGCCATGTTGCGTGGGCATGGTCAAACGAATCGCGAGTCCGTCGATTTTTGATTTGCGCCATTGGATAGGAAAGGTCAACGGCGTATTGAGAAGGACGTCGAAATCGTAATCGCGCTTGGTGTACTTCCAGAAGTATTCGCCATCGACGATCAGGTACTTGCCGACGGATTGCTCAAAGCCCGCGTCGAACTGATTGCGGCTCGCCGCGACCAACGGGTGCGGTGTGAAGCCGCCCTGCTCGAGCCCACCAATACCGGTGGAACTGGAGAGAATCAGGTTTTCGTTGTAGGGCGTAGGCATGAGGCGCGAATAGCCGATGCGCAGCACAGACCCGGTTGGCTTCACCTGGTAGGTAAGCCCGGCGCGTGGCTCCAGCATATAGCGGCTGCTCAGGCCGTTGTAGTTGTCGCCGCGTACTCCTGCGAGCAGTTGCCAGTTTTTCCAGGTGAGATTGTCCTGCACGTACAGCGACTCTTCCTTGATGTCGGTGCGGCCATGAAACTCGAACGGAGTGCCGCCGCGCGTGAGGTCAATTCCCAGCAGCCCAGGCTGGAAGCCCGGATTGGCGGAATAGCCGGCCGCTGCGCATTGCGCAGGATCGGTCGGAGAGCCGCTCGCGATCGGGCTGCCATTTGCATCGACGCAAACGGCATTGTAAGTCGGACTGGTGAGGCCCACGTTGAAGTTCTCATTGAGGAAGGTGTGACTGATCGCGGCTCCGGCCTTGATGTTGTGCATACCCTTTGAATACGTGTAGTCGACCTTCAATCCAAGGTTTCGTAACTGGCGGTCTTGTGCGAGCGTAGCCGGCGTGTCGGCCAAGGGATCATGGCTGGGGTAGTAGTGGACGTTATCCTGCCGCAGATAGGGATTTACGCTCAGCAGGGAAGCCTGGTTGAAGACATGCGTCCAGAATGGCGCGATGTTGTAGCTGAAAATCTGTGAACGCTGATCCTGCCCGATCGCCTGCTGGTCGTACTGGTTTGGAACCTGAAACCATGAGCGGGAAGTCGAGAGGTTCAGGTGGAACGAATCGCTGGTCGTGGGCGAATAATCGAACCTGTCAAAGAGGCTTTCGTTATTGCCGTGCGCGTGCAGGATGCGGGTCTCCGGCGTATCCAGAAATCGTCCGCTGTTGCTGCCGTCGAGGGCAACGAAGTTGCCGAACCGCGTTCCGCCGAAACCCAGGGTTCCGCCGGCAACGCTTGAGCCAAAGGAGCCGTACGAGAATGTCAGGTTCCCGGTGGGCTTCAGGTTGCCCAGTCCCGACCGTGTGGTGGTGCGCGCAACCAGGCTGGCCTTGTCGCCGTATTCGGGCGGAATGACGCCTTCGATCACTTCCAGCGACTGCACGGCGTTCATCGAAACCTGGTTGGAAAACGTCTTGCTTTGCTGGTCGCTGATGGGCTGACCGTCGATGCTGTAGCTGGTATCCGCGTGCTCGCCGAGCGGGTGGAACATTCCGTTTGAGTCGGCAGCAACACCGGGGCTGGCCTGCGTGATCGCCGAGCTCACGCCGGATTCTCCGCTCAGCAGCGGCAGGCGGTCGGTCAGCGACCGATCGATGTCGGTGTGCGCGCTCGGATCGTTCTCGACAATGTCGTTGGTATCCGCTGTGACCGTCACTGTCGTGCTGGTGGTGCTGATTGCCAGCTTGTAGGTGCGAGCCATGACGACTGGACTCTGCACCGAGATGTCGTCGTTGACTGCCTGAAACCCTGGGGCTGCGATGCTAAGGTGATAGTTGCCATAGGCCAGGTTGGGAATTCGGAACTGACCGGAGGCATCGCTGGTCACAGAAGTACGAAAGCCGGTAAGCACGTTCCTGATCTCGACCGGAGCGTTGGGGATGACGGCTCCGCTGGTATCAGTGACTGAGCCGGTAATGGTCCCGGCTACCTGGGCGGTCGCAACCCATGCATAGGTCATGCAAAGAGACGCGAGAGCGAGTGCGCGGCTTGAGCGCATAGAAAACATGAACATCTCCTGTAGAAAAAGGGCCCAGAGCGTCCAGCAGAGAACCCGCCGGAACCGGATCAGCTATGCCTGATTCGATGTTGGAGGGCCGTTCGCGAGCGGGCAATTCCAGTATCGGGGAGCCACCACCAGGACTCGCGCCAGCGGCGTATCCTGCATCGCGCTGAGGGTGAAGCTGGCCGAAGGAGCTCCGGCCGGCAGCGCGTGGTGAATCGAAAAGCAGATCTGGCAGTGCGCGGACGTCTTGGATTCGGAATGAGAGTGCGCGACCTGCACAGTGGCGCCGCACACCAGCAGCAGAATGCAGCCGATGGCAAACCACCGCCGCCATCCGCCAGCGCTCTTCTCCGAATTGGACTGTCCTGGTCGCAAAAGCATCCCTACTTGTAAGGATATACCGTCAGAGGCAGTGACCTCCCGCGGTGTACGCTCGTCTAAGAGACGGTCTATGAGGGTCTTTCGTTACATCGCGATTGTGTTTCTGCTGGTTACAGTTGCTGCGTTTGCAGAGAATGCAGCCAATAAACGCCTGATTTTGAAGGACGGTTCGTACCAGATCGTCACCAAGTACCAGGTGGTCGGCGACCGGGTGCGCTACATCAGCACCGAGCGCGGCGGAGACTGGGAAGAGCTGCCGAAAGAACTGGTGGACTGGCCGGCAACCGAGAAATGGGCCAAAGAGCACGTCCCGGGAGTGATGCCGACCTCTCCGGCTGCCCAGGATGCCGCCTCCATCGACAAGGAAGAGCAGCAGGAGCGGGCTGAGCAGGACGCTCGCATGCCGCAGATCGGGCCCGGGCTGCGCCTGCCGGACGACGACGGCGTTTGGGGCTTCGACACCTTTCGCGGGCAGCCGGAGTTGATTGAAGTCACGCAGAACAGCGGCAACGTCAGTGAGAACACGACACATAACGTGCTGCGCGCGGCCGTGAACCCCTTCGGTGGCACCAAGCAGCTGATTCAACTTGAAGGCGCCAGGTCCAAGGTGCAGTTTCATGTAAATGAACCCGTGCTCTACGTCAGCTTGAGTACCGGCGAGCCGGAGGTCGCGGACGAATCGGCGCACGTTGTAGATACGCACGGCGCGGGGTCGGTTCCCTGCAAAAACTGTTACAGTTCGCCCAAGAGCCAGTACGTGATCGTGCGGGTGCAGCCCAAAAAAGCCATTCGAGTGATCGGCGCAATGAACGTCAGCATGCTGGGCAAAGTTTCGAATTCAGAAGACATCATCGAAACCACCACCGAGATCCTTCCCGGCAAGCATTGGATGAAAGTGACGCCGAAACAGCCGCTGGAGATCGGCGAGTATGCGCTGATGGAAATTCTTGGACCGAAGGAAGTGAATCTATCGGTTTGGGATTTCGGCGTGAATCCTCAGGCTCCTGAAGCGAAGAATGCGCACACGCCCATTCAAGGGAGCTGGTAGGTCTTCCAGAGAGCCCGCAGCATCATTGCTGTTGTTGCTGGATCTGCTGCAATTGAAGAAGAGCGCCCACATCCGGCTGCGGTGCTTGTGCCTTCTCCACCAGGATGGACCAATCTTCCGGCACCGGCATTTCGGGATCAAAGGCCGTAGGTTCGGTAGAAGCAGTCACGCGAACCGCCACTGTCAATTCGCTGGAACGCTCACCTCGGAACACGCCGCGTGTCGGCGGCACATCGGCATAATCGCGGCCGAGCGCGGCCTGGATGTGGCGCTCATCCGCCACCAGGTGATTGGTGGGGTCAAATCCAACCCAGCCGAGGGTGGGCAGCAGGGCCTCGACCCATGCGTGGGTGGCGTCTTCGAGCGAGCGGTCGCGGTCTTTCTCGCTGTGATAGAGATATCCGCTGACGTAGCGGCACGGGATGCCAAGGCTGCGCACCAGCGCGATCATGATGTGGGCGAAATCCTGGCAGACGCCTTGTTTCGATTCGATTGCCTCATCGATGGGCGAGTCGACGCGGGTACTTCGCGGCACATATTCAAACCGTTCGTAGAGTGCGGCGTTCAACTGGTGCAGCACCATGAGCGGATCATCGCGACGGCGCACCTCGAGCTCACGGGCGAGTTCGATGAGCTTCGGAGTGGGCTGGGCGAAGTCGCTGGGCATGAGCATCTCCCAGAAGTCACCCGCTGCGACGATCGCGTCGAGTTCTCGCCACGCATCAGGCGCAAGGAAGTGCGGTACGTACAGTGAGGCCTCCCGCTCGACCACCGATTCCGCCACGATCACCAGTTGCGAGTGTTCCTTGGGAATGTCGAAATGGTGGACGTTGTTCCCCATGTGGTCCCGATAAGGAAACACCCTGCATCGCGGGCTGACTGACAAAGAAAACGTGAGGCAGCGCTGGTTGACATCGCTGCGCGGGTGCATGCGCAACTCCATCACGCTCTCGCTGACGGGGCGGCGGTAGAGGAACTTGGTAAGGTGCCGTATGGAGTAGAAGCTCATCGTCTGATCTCGTTTCGGCTTAGTCTGCCAGTGCCATCTGCACCGAATAGTGGATATATCGCTGGTAGAGCAGGTCGTGAATCTGGTGACACTGGCGGACGATGGTTCGCAGATACTGACTGGCGTCCTGTTCCAGCATCTCGGAAATCTGAATGAAGCTCAGCGAAGATTGAAGCCTGCCGGTGAGCCGCATCAGGTCATCGGCCCATTGGCGTCCTGCATCCTTGTGAATGGCCTCGAGCGCCTGGTTCAGGGTGTCGATCGAGTAGCGCAGGGAATGCGGGAACTCCGGATTGAGCAGAATGAACTCCAGGATCCGGGTATGGTTCAGGTCCGCGGTGTACACCTTGCAATAGCCTTCGAAGGCAGTACAGCTTCGCAATAAACCGATCATCTCCAACTGCTCGGTATGCTCTCCCATCGGCTCGGGCCCGCTGAGCAGGTCGCGATGATAGACCTCGATGAGCAGAGCGGTTGCGGAGGCGCGCTCGAGAAACCTGCCCACCTGGATGAAGTGCCAGCCTTCTCCATGACTCATCACCGAATCAGTCACGCCCTGGAACAGGTGGATGCCATCCAGAACCGAAGGCATGAACTCGGCGAGGTAGTCTTCCGGGGCGCGGTCGTCGCGCGGCATGGTGACCTGGTGAAACAGGCGATTGAGCCGCTGCCACTGTTCCGTGCTGATCTGCTCACGCACCTGGCGAGCATTTTCGCGCGCAGCAATGATGCACGACTTCACTGAAGACGCATTACTCGCATCGAGCGTCAGGGTGTAAGCGATCTTATAGAGGTCGCCGTCCCATTCCACATCGGCGGGACTCCCGAGAGCCTGCAAAGCACGCTTCCAGCGACGGTCGGCGCTCATGCTGGAACGATCCAGCATGAGGCTCATGTTGACGTCGAGCATGCGTACCGTATGCTCCGCCCGCTCCAGGTAGCGGCTCATCCAGTAGAGACAGTCGGCAACGCGTGAAAGCATGGCTTTACCTGTTCAGGACCCAAGTGTCTTTACTGCCGCCGCCCTGCGACGAATTCACCACCAGCGAACCCTTGCGCAGCGCGACCCGCGTGAGGCCGCCGGGAACAATCGTCACCTTGTCTCCAAAGAGAATGTAAGGACGCAGGTCAACGTGGCGCGGCTCGATTCCGTCTTCGATCAGGCAAGGCGAACGGGAGAAGTTGAGTGTTGGCTGCGCGATGTAGTTGCGCGGTTCGGCTTCGATACGCTGCTTGAAGTCTTCGCGCTGCTCGGCGGTCGAGTGCGGGCCCACCAGCATGCCGTAGCCGCCCGATTCGCCCACTGCCTTCACCACCAGCTTGTCGAGGTTCTGAATCACATGCTGCCGCTGCACGGGATCGGTGAGCAGATAGGTCTCGACATTGTTCAGCAGCGGCTCTTCTGACATGTAGTAGCGAATGATCGCCGGCACGTAGGCGTACAGCGCCTTGTCGTCGGCGACGCCGGTTCCAAAGGCATTCGAGAGAGTTACGTTGCCCGCGCGATAGGCGTTGAAGAGACCAGCCGCACCCAGGCCTGAATCTGAGCGGAATGCCAGTGGATCGATGAAGTCGTCGTCCACCCGGCGATAGATGACGTCGACACGCTTCAAGCCGGCCGTGGTGCGCATGTAGACGATGTTGTCGTGCGTGACCAGGTCGCGGCCTTCGACCAGTTCGATCCCCATCTGCCGCGCGAGATAGGCGTGTTCAAAGTAAGCCGAGTTATAACTCCCAGGAGTCAGCAGCACGATGGTCGGCTCGGAGCGGCCTTCGGGCGACAGCGAACGCAGCGTACTGAGCAGGGCCTGGGTGTAATGCTCGATGGGGCGAACACCGGAGTTCGAGAAAAGCTGCGGAAAGCTGCGCCGCATCAGCCTGCGGTTCGTCAGCATGTAAGACACGCCGCTGGGTACGCGCAGATTATCTTCGAGAACGACGAATTCACCGTTGTCGAGCCGCAGCAGATCTGTACCCGCGATGGCGACGTATACGTTCCGAGGCACCTGCATGCCGCGCATCTGGCGGCGAAAGTGCCGGCAGCTATACACGATCTCCCGCGGTACGATTCCGTCCGCGAGGATCTTGCCCTCGTGATAGATGTCGCGCAAAAACAGGTTCAGAGCGGTAATTCTCTGCGTCAAGCCCTTTTCGATCAGGTTCCATTCGGCGCTGGTGACGATGCGGGGAATCAGATCGTAAGGGAAGATGCGTTCCGTTCCCTCTTCGCGCCCGTAGACGGTGAAGGTGATGCCTTGAGTCAGGAACGAAAGATCAGCCGATTTCTTGCGCCTCCGCAGTTCATCGGGAGGCATCGCCAACATGGCGTTCAGCATGGGCTCATAATGCGGCCGGACCTGGCCCTCGAGGTCGAACATTTCATCGAAAGCTGAATCGAGGAAATAGTCTTTCAGAACCGGATTGTCTAGAGCCTCGGATGGATGTTGAACTCATCTCGCCCCTAAATGCTGGCTGAATCCTGGAACGCGCGAAAAGGCTGAACGCTTGTTGCCTCAAAAGTGCTGGCGCTCACGGCACTCCCTGGCGATCGCGGGAGTCGCCTGAGGAACCGGGATCCAAGACGTCAATTATGCACGGCGGCCCCGAAGCGAGGCACCAGGATAAGTTTCTTTTATGGAGCCCATAGAAATTACTGCACGATGGACTTCACTGCGCGAGGGACTGCTCGGGAGCATTCTGTGCGGCTTGCTTGGGACGGAAACGCTTCAGATCAGGCCGCGGCCGGCAACGGCGATGCTGTCGCGCGTCGAACCTTTTACCAGGTACATCATCTTGTCCGCGGAACGGATCACTTCGTGGACGGAATGTCCATCCTCGGGACAGGTGGCGACGCCCAGGCTCGCCCGCACCTGCAGCTGCAAATTTTCTACGGACAGAAACCGCGTGGTGCGCAGGGAGTGTTGCAGACGCTAGCGCTGTTTCGACCGCTGCATCTTTTGAGGTCTCCGGCAACAGCACAACGAACTCGTCGCCACCGTAACGAAAGGCGAGGTCGATGCCCGCGAATCACGGACCTGAGGTTCTGGCCGACTTCGGTGAGCAATCGGCTGCCTACCAGGTGTCCATGTTCATCGTTGACCAGTTTGAAATGGTCCAGGTCGATAAAGATGAGACTGACGCTGTTTTGGAGACGGCGCGAACGCTCGATCTCCGTCTGCAAGGTTCGGTAGAGATGGCGAACGTTGTAAAGACCCGTACAGTCGTCGGTGATGGTGAGTTCCTGAATGCGTTCGACGGCGCGGGCATTTTCGATCGCAATGGCCGCGTAATCGCATAACACATGCAGGAACGAGATGGTGTAATCGGTCAGCGTCTCGGCGCGGCAATTGAAGAGTTGAATCACCCCCAGCGTCCGCAGCCGCGAGCGAAGCGGAATGCAGATGGCCGAGCGAATCCGAAGGCCGGCTTGCCTTGCACATCCGCGGCGGCGAGGGCAGAGACCAGCGGATCGGCGGCAACTTCCGGCACAATCAGGGTTTCCCCGTGTTCCGCCACCCAACCCGCGATCCCCTGTCCCATCGGCACGCGAAGATCGTGCATATTCGTCGTAGGCTGGCCGATGGCGACCGCATAGTAGAGGTCCTTGCGAGCCTCATCGACGATGAGAAGCGACCAGGTCTCTGGCTGGAAGAACTGCTCCATCTGCTGCAGAATCACTCGCAGAATGGAGTCGAGATCGAGAGAGGAAGTGAGAGCACTCGCCACCTTGTGAAAGATCAACAGATCTTTGAAGGTCTGGCTCTGTTCCGTTGGGAGGGAAGCCATAGCAGTAAAAGCCTTTAGGATTGCAGGGTGACGATCCTGATTCTGACACACCCGCCGAGTTTGGTCGCGCACCAATTTCTTACTTTGTGACGGATGGTAACCAGAAGGGAGGTCCCGAAGTTCCAGATCGGTCAACCCCCGGAAAGTAAGCGCGCGAACCTAAACCCTTTCCAGGTCAGCTCCCGTCCGAGTCAGCTCCGTCCAGGTCAGCCGCCGATGTGGACCATGCTGCGAGAAGGCTTGAGGAAGCCAGCCTCTCCGATGTGGTGCCGCGCTTCCTTCTGCTGCACTGTCTTCTGGATGAACGCAGCCAGTTCCGCGTCGTCGCCTCCGCGCGCCAGCACGCCGTATAGATCGTGATCCGATTGCGAGAACAGGCAGGTGCGGATCTTGCCGTCGGAGGTGAGACGCACCCGGCTGCAATGACCGCAGAAGGGATGCGAGACAGGCGCGATAATGCCGATCTCGCCCACGCCATCGTCGAAGGTGTAACGACGCGCCGTTTCGCTGGCCATGTTGGGCGCGAGCGGCACCAGCGGCCGAAAGCTGTTCAGGCGCTCAACGATCTCGTCCAGGGGAACCACCACATCCGGGGTCCAGAGGCGGTCCTCTTCGAGCGGCATGAACTCGATGAAGCGGACGATCACGCCTTCTTCGCGGGAGAATCGGGCGAAATGCACGATCTGATCTTCGTTGAATCCGCGAAGCAGCACGCAATTTACCTTGACCGGCCCGAGACCGGCCTGGCGTGCGGCACGAATGCCTGCTAGCACCTTTTCAAAGCTGTTGGGAACGCGAGTGATGCGCGCGAAGTTCGCAGCGTCCACTGCATCCATGCTGACCGTCACGCGGCTCAGACCGGCATCCCGCAGCGGTTGGGCCAGTTCGGCGAGCAGATGTCCGTTGGTGGTCACGGCGATGTCCAGCGGATGACCGTCAGCGGAGGTCAAGGGAACGCCGTCCGCACCGTAGCGAGTGCGCAAGGTGGAAAGATCGCCCACCAGATCGAGCAATCCCTTGCGCAATAACGGCTCTCCGCCGGTGAGGCGAATCTTTTCGATGCCCAGTTCGACGAAGATCCGGATGATGCGCGCGTAGTCGGCGATGGGCAGTTCGGCGTACTGGGCGCCGTCGTTGCCGGTTCGGCAGTAGACGCACTTGTAGTTGCACCGGTCGGTCACCGACACGCGTAAGTCGGTGATAGCACGTCCAAATTTGTCCGTAAGGCGCCGACCCTGGCTGAAAACCGGTTGCGGGACTACCGCCGGGTTGGCAACAGATGTGGACATGTCGCAGGTAACACTGTATTCGATGCGAAAACCGGGCGCCAGTTTCGAAAGTCTGGTTTTGTGATTCGCCCTGGCAATCGGAGTCACGCGAAGATGAGGGCATTTCGGCTGGACGGAAGAAGTTATGCGTAGGCTGCACGTGCCCACTGACTTTCTTCAGTGGCCGTTGTTACAATGCTGCCACGACCCCACTGCAAAAGGGAAGCGGCAAGCGGGCGTGCTTCCTGCGCCTGCGGGAGTAGCATGGTGGAGCGGCGCGCTGCCAGCAGACATTTCGAGGTATCGATCAAGGAGATGGAAAGAAGCATGAAGTGCATTTCGAACCGGATTCTCACACTAACGCTGACCGGTGCCCTGGGACTGGCACCAATCACGGTGCTGGCGCAGACGGCTGCATCGCCACAAACCGCACCTGCGCTTCCCGCTGGACAACTGAAGGTCGCGGTTATGAACTTCGAAGCGGTGGCCCTGTATTCCAATGAAGGCCAGCGTGACCTGGCTGAGTTGCAGCGGAAGTATCAACCCAAGCAGGCACAGATCCAGAGCCAGACTGCTGAAATCAACGATCTGACCAAGAAGCTGCAGACCACGGGCGCAAACCTGAGCGGGGCCGAGCAGGCCAGCCAGCAACACACCATCGAAACCAAGCAGCGCGATCTGCAGCGCTTCAGCGAAGATGCGCAGAACGACTATAAGAGCGAGCAGCAGCAGATCTTTCAGCGAATCGGCGCCAAGGTGCAGGATTTTGTGAATGACTGGGCCGGCAAGCAAGGCTACGCACTGATCGTCGAGTCGGGCACGCAGACCAGCAATGTGATCTATGCGAACCCGGGTCTCGACGTCACGCAGACGGTGCTGCAAGCCTACAACGTGAAATCGGGCGTACCGGCTCCGGCCAACGCCAATCCAGCACCCGCACAAACGCCTCGGACCACGCCACCAGGTGGAGCGGCTCCGAAGAAGTAAGCGTCAACAGAGCAAGAAAAGCAGCGAGTCGGTTCCAGAAAATCGGAGCCGACTCGCTGTTTCCGTTTTGAGTCGCAACCGCCCGGCGCGAAGTGAGGCCGCTACATGCCATCGTAGTTTGGACCGCCGCCGCCCTCCGGCGGAACCCAGGTGATGATCTGGTACGGGTCCATGATGTCGCAGGTCTTGCAGTGAACGCAGTTGGCGAAGTTGATATGTAACTGCTTCTGCGGAGCCCCGCTGCCCGTGTCCGTCTCTACCATCTCGTAGACGGCCGCCGGGCAGAAGTACTGGCAGGGGTTGCCGTACTCCTTGACACAGCGATTGTTACATATATCCAGGTCGTGAATCACCAGGTGCGTCGGCTGGTCATCTTCGTGGCGCGTGCCCGAGTGGTAGACATCGGTAAGCCGATCAAAGGTCAGCTTGCCATCTCCGCGCGCGTTGCCGAGAAACGGCTCCCGTTTGTCGCCATAGAAGCTGAGTTCGTCCACGTGCTTCATGTTCAGATAACCGGCGTGGTTCTTGTAGTCGGGGCCAAGATTGGCCCCGCGCATCACCTGCTGAATGCCGGCGCGGATCAGGCCATCGACTAAACCATGCTCGAAGCCCTGGTGGAAATTGCGCACCGGCATAGAGTTCTTCGCGAATCCAGCTCTCATCGACGCGACGCTTGTATTCCCCCAGCTGCGAACGATCGCCCGTAACCATGGCGTCATAAGCAGTCTCGGCCGCCAGCATGCCGGATTTGATCGCCAGGTGAATGCCCTTCAGCCGCTGCGAATTCAAAAAGCTCGCCGAGTCGCCCAGGATCATCCAGCCATCGCCCGCGAGTTGGGGCATGGTAAGCCATCCGCCATACGGCAGGCTCTTAGCTCCGTAGCGAATCATCTTGCCGCCTTCGAGAATACGGCGGGCCAGCGGATGCTCTTTGAACGATTGAAAGACGTGATGCGGATCGGTCCGCGGATCCTGGTAGTCGAGGCCGGTGACGTAGCCGATCGAGATTTCGGTATCGGAGATGCCGTAGATCCATGCGCCGCCATACTCGCGAGTGGTGAGCGGATAGCCAAGCGTGTAGATCACTTCGCCCTTGGCGACGCGCCCGGCGGGAATCTCCCATAGCTCCTTGATGCCCGACTCCGTAGGTCTGCGCATGATTGGGATCTTCCAGTCCAAGCCGCTCGATCAGTTGCTTGGCACAGTTGCCGCGCGTGCCTTCGGCAAGGATCGTGATCTTGGCGTGCAGGTCGTAGCCCGGCTCGAAGTTGGCCTTGGGCTCGCCCTGCTTGTCGACACCCTTGTCATCGGTGCGAACGCCTACCGACCGCGTTTCCTTCGAAGAGAAGTTCCGATCCGGCGAACCCGGTGAAGAGCGTGATGCCGGTAGCCTCAACCTTCTCGGCCATCCACTTTACGAATTTGTTGATGGAGATGACGTAGTTGCCGTGATCGCGCAATGGCGGCGGCACGATGGGAAACTTGCGCTGCCCGGTCGCCGAGAGAAAGTAGACAGACTCCTTGGTGACCTCGGCCTCGATGGGCGCTTCGGCTTCAAATCCGGGCAGCAGTTCCTTCATCGAGCGCGGATCGAGGAGCGCGCCCGAAAGGCAGTGCTGGCCGGCTTCCCGGGCCTTCTCCAGGACGTAGATGTTGTCCTTGGAAAGCGGTGCGTCGAGGTGCGTCTCGTTGTGCGCGTCGATCAGCTGAGATAAACGCAGCGCGCACGCGAGGCCGGCAGGGCCGCCGCCAATGATGACGACATCGGCCTCCATCTGCGGGCGCTCGATACCTTCGATCGGTTTGCGGAAATGAATCATCGGTTGGCCATCCAGGCACGCGGATCTTCAACGCGCCTTCGGACAGAGTAGTTCTAACTGATGAATCGCCATTCAGGCAAGGTGTGACGGCGAGGCTGAACGGTTCAGTAGCGAGCCAGCGCTGTGGCCGTCGCGCGAACTCCGAGGATCGTCAGTGCAGCCATGGCGCATCGAATGAGCGGTTTCGTGAGAGGGAGATGCATGAAGGCTGTCAGGTTTCGCGGATATGGAAGTGCAGAGCAGTTGGTGTATGAAGATGCAGAGGAGCCGATTCCAGGAACCGGCGAGGTTCGGGTGCGGGTGGCTGCAGCGGGCGTGAACCCCTTCGACCTGAAGGTTCGCAGCGGCAGCATGAAAGATGATTTCCCGGTGAAGTTTCCAGCCATTCTTGGCTCGGATATGGCCGGGGTGGTGGAATCCGATTGGTCCGGATGTAAGCCGGTTCAAAGTGGGCGATCGCGTCGTTGGTGTGGCGAAGTCGGGTTCCTATGCCGAACTCGCCGTCGCCGACCAGAATGCGCTGGTGGCGCTGCCCGCCGGTCTGGACGAGACCACCGCCGCGGCGCTTGCCGGTCATCGGCATGACCGGTGGGGAACTCGTGGAGACCGCCCTGAAGGCCAGGGCCGGTGAACGCTTGCTGGTGACCGGAGCACTGGGTGGCGTGGGCCGGATCGCGGTTCAAACGGCGGCCCTGGAAGGAATTGAAGTCTGGGCCGGCGTTCGTGGCTCGCAGGCAAAGGAAGCCGGGTCTCTCCCTGCCAAGGGTGTACTGGCGATCGACGACGCTGCAGCCCTCGAAGCCGCGGCAGGCAGCTTCGATGCGGTCGCCGACACGGTGGGCGGCAGAGTCGCCGAAGCAGTACTGAAGCTGATCCGCGGCGGAGGTCGCTTCGCTACCATCGTGCCTCCACCTCCGGCTGCTCCCGAGGGGTCTTCGATTGCGATTCAGCCGCATTTTATGTCGCCGGACACAGCGATTCTAGGCAGACTGGTCGCTCTTTTGGCCGAAGGCAAATTGTCGATGCCGGCGATTCAGAAGCTGCCACTCGCGCAGGCAGCGGAGGGCCATCGGCAGCTCGAAGCTCACAAAGCAGAAAAGATTGTGCTGGTCGTAAGAGCTTAAGCCGGGAGGGAAGGAGGTCAGGCTCCGGCTTTGGCCTTCTTCACTTCTTCTGTCAGGGCGGGCACGATGTCGAACAGATTTCCGACCACGCCCACGTCGGCGATTTCGAAGATGGGCGCTTCCGAGTCTTTGTTGATCGCAACGATGCTGCGGGCGCCTTTCATTCCGACAATATGCTGAATGGCGCCGCTGATTCCGAGAGCGACGTACAGCTTTGGCGCGACGGTCTGGCCGGAGGATCCGATCTGGCGCTCCAGTGGCAACCATCCCGCATCGCAGATGGGGCGGGATGCCGCCACTTCGCCTCCGAGCGCCTGGGCCAGCGATTCGGCAAGCGCGAGATTCTTCTGCTCCTTGATGCCACGGCCAACGGCCACGATGATCTCGGCCTGCGACAGGTCGACCGCCTGCTTGGCTTCCTGAAACACTTCGTGCGGAGTGACGCGAGGCGTGCCCTCGGCGGCATGCCGCAGTCAAGCGTTTCGACGGGAGCCGCTCCTGCTTCAGCCTGATCGCCGCGAAATGCGCCAATCTGAATCGTTGCCAGCCACGGCCCATCGCTGCCGAAGGAAACATCGGCGACAAATTTGCCCTGGAACATCTGCCGGGTGAAAAGCAGCTTTCCGGCCTCGTATTTGTAGCCGATCGCGTCTGAAATAAGCGTCCGGTCCAGCGCCAGCGCCAATCGCGGAGCAAAGTCGCGCACCTGGTAGGTATGCGGGAAGAGCACCAGCTTTGGCTGCCGTTCACTGATCAGCTGCTTCAGCGCAAAGACATACGCGTCGGAGGTATAGGCAGCGAGAGCCGGGCCTTCCAGTGCAAGAACTACGCTGCTCTTCTTGGTCGCGAGTTCGGCAGTCAGCGCAGAGAGGCCTTGGCCGGGAAGCACCACTTCGACCGACCAGCCCGTTTCCGCGGCAATGCTCTGCGCAGCGGCAATGGTTTCAAAGGAGACGCGGTTGAGTTTGCCTTCGCGTTGTTCGGCTACGACGAGAATTGTGTCCGACATGCTGACCTGATTCGCTACCACCGCGGCTGATGTGAGAAGGCCGGGGAACTCCGGCGGGAACCTTGCTTAGAACTCCGGTCTTCCACGGCGAAGCGCCGTCCCGTAAACACCCAGAACGACCGAGACCACGAAGGCGATCGCGTTGTAGTACGCCATGGGATGGATCAAGTCGGGCGAGTATTGCAGATCCTGTCCGCTCCACACGGTGAGCAGCACAGCGAAGATCAGGAACTGGCCGGAGATGACCTGCAAGGTCAAGCCCCAGGCGCGCCGCTTATCCAGGTGTTCGACCTGGTCGGGGGTGAGATTGCGTTCTTCGAGCGGAAGGCTCAGGTTAGCCATAAGCAGTTCTTCTCCGTTCCTGTGTGCGCGGGATGAGCCGCTGAAAAAGCGGCCACGCGCTTCCACAATTAAATCACGCGCGCATGATTCTTGAGATGCTCGACCAGCTTCTTGGCAACTTCAGGAGCGGAGCCGGTCAGCATTTCCGTCTTCTTCTGTTTCACCGGAACGTACAGACGTTCGATCTTCTGTTGGCTCTTGCTCAGTTTGGCTTCCACTTCGGCGTAGCTCACTTTGCGCATCGGCTTCGTCTTGGCCTGCTTGATGCCGATGAGCGTCGCGTAGCGCAGCTTGTTGATGCCGCTCTGGATGGTCAGCACGGCCGGAAGCGGCAGGTCGATGTGCTGGTAATGTCCGGCTTCCAATTCTCGCTTGAGGCTCACGCCCGAGTCGGTTTTCTCGATGCCGATGATGATGGTCGCGTGCGGCAGCCCCAGGATCTCGGCCAGCAGAACCCCGGTTTGCGCCGCTCCGAAGTCGTCGGACTGCAACCCGGTCACGATCAGGTCGAAGCCTTCCTGTTCAATGGCTGCTGCGAGCGCCCGAGCCGTGTTGGCGGAATCGAGCTGAACGAAGCGGTCGTCCTCAAGATGAATGGCGCGATCGGCGCCCTTGGCCAGAGCCTCGCGCAGAACTGTCTGCGATCGCGCCGGCCCCGCGGTAATGACGACGACTTCGCCGCCATGCTTCTCCTTCTGGCGGAGAGCCTCTTCCAGCGCATACGCGTCCGGCTCATTGACCTCGTAGGAGATATCCTCACGAATCCAGGTGGAAGACTCGTTGAGCTTGAGCGGAGCGTCTTTCTGGGGAACTTGCTTGATGCAGACGAGAATCTTCATGGGAAGGCGCTTGCAGTTCTCCTTGGATCGCACCTGAATCGTGCGTTCAGTTGCGGGCTCAGTATAGCGGAAACCAGGCGGAGGTGAGCGAGGGCAGAGGTGTTCGGTGGCAGACCGGAATTGCTGATCACCTTCCGCCCGATGGGTCTGGAGACCGCGCAACATTGAGGTCAAGAAAGGTCTTCGGCGAGTGCGGCAGTCCAGGGGCGTAGCAGGTGTTGTCCGCGTAAGTGGCCGCACATTGGGCAGTGAACTGCGCGCGTCGTGGAGCCTGCGCGTACTGCCAGATGGCCGCGTCAGCAAACCCGCTTCTGAGATCGGAGAGGGTAACGTTGAGGGAATGACGCATCCCGGCGCGGGTGGACATTGATCGTTGGCGATCCATAGCGCGACGGTCGGGTCGTGGTCGCGAATCTCTGCTGCCGTACTGGTGGTTCTTCCCGGTCCGGCAGGAACCTCAATACCGGAACAGTAAACTCCGGGGCGATACGCGGAATGCCGAATGGCGGCTGATCCACGCGCCGATATACGCGGCCTGCTCCGGCAAAAGGTGGCCGCCCTCTTCCTGGTCGAGATAGATGATTGCCCGCGCCGGAAAGCCTTCCTTCCGCGCGGAGGCGATCGCTGCTTCCGCATCGGAACGTCCCAGGCCGGCGGGATCCTGACCCTCGAGCTGCGCGTAAACCCTGCCATTAAACAGCAGCACAAATCCGAAGCCCTTAGCGCGAATCAGCCCACGTTTGCCTGCCCATGGCGTTCGTGGTCGCGCCCGGCGGCGAATTCAGCCAATAGCCCGTGAAGGCAAAGGTCTGGTGTAAGGCCGCCAGCAGTTCGTCGCCCGGGTAATCGTTCTTGTCGAAGCCGATGTAGACCCGGTGCGCTTGCGCGCGAGAGACCGCCTTGTTCGCAGTTGCATTCTGAGGCCAGACGACGCTGCATGAGGCCGCAAGCAACAGAACGGCAGCGAAAACTCGAAACTCAGCGCGCAAGAAGTTGATGGCTCCCTCGGATTTGGAGATGCGGGTCACTGTCCGGTTGTCCTTCGGGCCCAATACCATGGCGGCCACGCATCAGCTGATTTCGCCGGTAGCCTCTCCCGTCGGCTCCGCCAATTCGGCATTGAAGGCCAGTTGAATGCTCTTCAGCGCCTGCACGTGCGTCAAACCCTCCGCCTGTTCGAAGGTGTTCGCGATATGGCTGGCGAGGTCAGCCAGCATAATGCCCCAGTGCGACGGGTCTTCCCAGACCCCCACGCGCAGGCTGATGTGCTGATCGTGTTCCGCGATCCAGACGCGAAGCAGTTCAAAGGAGCGTTTGTCTTTCCGGGCCGCGTCGGGAACGACAAGTTGATCGGTGTGAGCCATAGAGCATGATTTTCGCTCACGACCAGCCATTCGTGCTTGACTTGTACTATAGAACTAGTACACTACATCTATAAATGAAAGGGAATGACCCATCTTCGCGGCTCGTCTTCCGGTTTCGCCTCGACCTGCACAGTGGGGTTCCGGTCTACCGGCAGTTGATCGACCAGGTACAAGCGGGGCTCGCGGCAGGCACGCTCACGGTCGGCGATCAATTGCCAACGGTGCGGCAGGTTTCGGTGGACCTGGCGATCAATCCCAACACGGTCATGCGGGCCTATCGGGAGATGGAGATACGCGGAATCACGGAAACGCAGCAGGGAACCGGCACCTTCGTCGCGCAGCGCAAAGTGCAGCGCACCAATGCCGAGCAGGTGCGGCAACTGCAGCAGTTGGTGGACGAATTCGTCGCGCGCGCCGGTGCGGGCGGGTTCACGGTAGCGGATCTGGTCAAAGCGTTGAAAGAGAGGGCAGACGATGTGGACCATACGAGGTAGCTCGGAGAGAAGCGGTTTCCCTGAAGTCAATTTTCCCGAAGTCAGCGGCCCAGGAGTGGCGGCCGGGATTGCGTGTGAGGCAGTCGGCCTTGCGCTCACCGGTCTTCTGCGACCGACCCGAACCCGCGATCGTTGCCGGCGCGATCGGCCTCTACTTCATGTTCGCGCTGAAGGTCGTGAAGCAGTGGGAGAAGGTGGCCGTGCTGCGCTTTGGTAAGTATCGCGGCCTGCGCCAGCCGGGCCTCTTCGCAATCGTGCCGATCATGGATACGTTAAGCCGCTTTGTCGATCAGCGGGTGCGTGTAGCCACGGTGACCGCGGAGTCGACGCTCACGCGGGACACCGTTCCCGTCAATGTCGATGCCATCGTCTTCTGGCTGGTGTGGAACGCCGAGAAATCGATTCTCGAAGTCGAGAACTTCGTCGAAGCCATCACCATGAGCGCGCAGACCGCGCTGCGAGAGTCGATCGGCCGCCATCATCTGGCCGAGATGATCACCGAGCGCGAGTCCATGGGGCGCGAGTTGCAGCGCATTCTCGACGAGAAGACCAATCCCTGGGGCATCACCGTGCAGTCGGTCGAGATCCGCGATGTCCGCATTCCGCAGGCGCTTGAAAACGCGATGTCGCAACAGGCCCAGGCCGAACGGGAACGGCAGGCGCGCATGATCCTCGGCGATGCGGAATTGCAGGTAAGCGCCAAGTTCTCAGAGGCCGCCGATATGTACCGCGATAACCCGACTGCGCTCCATCTGCGAGCCATGAACATGCTCTACGAAGCCATGAAGGAGAAAGGCGCCATGGTGATTGTGCCGTCGACCGCAGTGGAGACCATGGGCCTCGGCGGAATGCTCGCGACGACTTCTCTCAGCCGAGAACGATGAAGCGCAGGAACGGACCCAGAAGGAGAAAGAGCGATGGATGTAAGTGCCGCGCGTATTCCGCGTGGCAGAAGGAGGAGCGATGAAGATGTGGATGAAGTTGCTGATGCTGGTGGCGTTGGTCTGCAGTGTGCTGGCCCTCTCCCGCGCATGGTCGCAGACGCCGGCGACACTTGCCGGCACATGGGCAGGAGAGATGGACGGCCTTCCCGGCGTGCGGTTAACCGTAGACAGAGACGAACGCACATTGGAGTGGCACGGCCGCGTTCAACCTGATCAAGCGGAACACAAGTAGCAGCCCTGCTCACGTGGACAGCACGGCAAGCGCGCCGATGGAAGTCGGTCAAGCAGGAGGGCAACCGACTGACCTTCGAGGTGCGTCGCGCGGATCAATCCGTAGTGCGTTTTCGCATGGTTCTTAAGAGTCAAAACGAGGCTCGGCTCTTCCGAACGAACGACGAGCCTCCCTCTCCGGAAGGTGAAGGGCTGAAACTGGTGCGCGTCCGCTGAGTCTCTGGCTCGCAGCGGAGTTGCTCGTTCAGATTCCTGTGAGTCCCAGGTCCGAAAGTTTTCCAAGCAGAATCTGCAACGATAGCTCCTCGAGGACCTGCAGGTGGGTGTCCCAAAGTCTTCGGGCCAGGGAATCCGCCGGCAGGTCCGCACTCTTCAGGGACTGCAGCGTGAAGGCGATCTGAGCCTGGATCGGGTTGAGCTTCGCATCGAACAACTGCTCGCGTGATCTGCATCGACAAGACGCGGACGGGAAAAACCCGATTGCCGCCCCAGACAAACACGACGACTGGCTGCCGATCCAGCGCGCCTGGGCCGTACAGCAGGAGTTCCAAGGCGGATAACAATGGACTGACACCCAAGGCCATCACCAGCGGATCGCGATTCGCCAGGCCGTCCGAGGCATCGAGCACCAGGTTGAAGCTCAACACCTCGCGCGGCTCGGCCGGGGTGCTGCCCAACGGTGCCGCCTGCAGCTCCCGCGTCAGGATCGCGGGATTGAAGGGGAACTCGATGATCTTCGACAGCGTTCCAGTCGCCGGGTCCAGCAGCAGGAATCCTGCTCGAAGCGCTTGCGACGATCCACGGATTGGAGACATGCGCTATGCCTGCTCTCTGCACTTTCGTGCTGGCCCGCATTCATCGGCACGGGATCTAAGCGCTGGGCGGAATCGTGAACGACGGCTCTTTCGGTTCCACGATGCTTAGGTCGCGTTCCCAGCCTTCATTTTGAGGGTGATACTTTGAATCGCGATCGCGTTTCCATTCCCATCGAGTTCAGGAAGCGCCTGGTACTCGGAGACCCAGCAACGGTAGATTTTGTAGGACATCACCAGCTGGCCGGCCTCATTGAAGAGATCAAGCACTACATCCTTGCGAAAGTCGGCCAGGGATACCTCGGCTCCCGATGCTGACCCGAGAGTCCCACACTTTGTTGGCCCACTGCTCGAAGTCCACATCGTGGGTCACGCCGCGTTCCAGTGTGATGGCGCTCGTACTCGGTTTGTCCGGGAGACTTACGGACTCAGGCTGGGATCTCCGCCTTCCCGAAGAAATTACGACCTCGGTAGTTCGCCGCAGAGGGCTGACTTTCGATATGCCGGCGATATACCTGCCGTCCCACTTCAAGCCGAAACTTAAAATTCTTGTAGGGATCGATTCGCGTGGGGTTCACAGGTGAACTGCGTCATCGGCGCTCGCACCTTCCTTGGCGCTGGCATCTTCTCACAGGAGACCGGAGCCGCCCGAACAATTTCATCGCATTCGCGCGATTCGAAGGGCTGAACACGGAACTTTCATCGCAGGCATGCCGTAGTTGCAGCCGAGCAGCTCCAGGAGTCGAACATGCGCCTTTCGATCGTCTGCGTCTTCGCCGGTCTACTCGCCAATGCGGGAGCACAGACTCTGTCCCTCTACCCACGGGGTCACCGAGCTTACACCGCGGATGGGCGACTGAACTTCGCCGCGGACTATCGGAAGTGGATCTACCTGAGCTCAGGAATCGACATGAGCTACAGCCCCAAGCCGGAGATGGCCGATCACTCCATGTTCGACAATGTGTTTGTGAACCCGGCGGCCTCGTATCGCGAATTCCTGAAGACACCGGTACCTGGCCCGACAAAACGGTGATGGTCCTGGAGATTCGAGGAGCCGAAAGCAAGGGCAGCATCAATAAGAGCGGCCACTATCAAGGGCGTCGGAGGTCATGGGCATGGAGGTCCACGTCAAGGACGAGTCGCGAACTCCCGGCCAGTGGGCGTTCTACGAATTCGACTCAGACACGCCCGCGAAGATGGTCCCGCGAACTGAAAGCTGCTATAGCTGCCACGAGCAGCACGCCGCAGTCGCCACAACGTTTGTGCAGTTTTATCCCACGCTCCTCGCCATCGCGAAGCAAAAGGGCACGCTGAGCCCGAGCTATACAAAAGAGCAGGCGGCGCGAAGTAAGCAGCTTCGAGGCTCGGCGAGCACACCCGGCATTGAGCGTCTCGATGAGAGGCCAGCCATCCGGTGCCGTAAATTACATGAAGGCGACGGACTGGACGCCGGCGACGTCGAAGCGCTTGCGGCAGCGGATATTTTTGCAGGCCACCAGGTCGTCGGTTCGGACCATGTACGACTGCGCTTTGGCGAAGCGGGCGCGATCGCGCTCATCCGCGTGGCGCGGCAGCGCTGCCTTCTTGCGCCGGACCAGCCATCCAAGCTGATAGTCGTCGGCTTTGCCGCAGTGGGGGCAGGTCAGACTGTGGGTTCGCTGTTCGGGTTGTTCGTCGAAAAAATCTCGCTCTTCCATGCCGGGGACGCTCACTCCATCGCTTCGCAGAAGTATAGTGCATGAGAAGCGGCCGGCGCATCGCCGGTCCGGGGACGGTCGCATGGCGGGGAAGAAGAGACGGCCGAAGCAGTTTTCGGTCACCAAGGCAGTCAAAGCGAATGCGCGGGAACGGGTCGGCCAGCCGAAGCCCGAACGCGTGATCGCCGAAAAGCCGCTCGCCGGAACCCGGAAGGCGAAACATAAGAAGACGATGGCTGACCTGCTGGCGGGCGGCGCGGAGTAGGCGCTAGCCGATCGTTTGATCCGTTCCGGGGAGGAAAATGCCGTGTTTCGAATACTGATTCTCGCGGTTGCCGCGTTCGGCATCTTCCGCTTCCTGTGGGGCATTCGCCAGGGCTATACGGGCCGGCCAATTCGGCACCCGGGAGACGAAAAATGAAGCCACCGGCGTGCGCGGAACGATTTCACTAAGTAATTGAAGCTATACAGGGTATGCTGAAAGAAGTCGTTGTTTTCCTTCCACGACTTTCCTTCAGCTAGGTTCGACCTCGTTTCCCCTTGAGCCCGAGCTTCTTGTTGAAGCACTCTAACCGCTGGACACGAGGAATTATGCGTTCTGAACTGGTTTACTCTGCCGGGATCAAGATCCCGAATCGCTTCTTGCTGACCACTGTGACCATCAAAGCTGTTCAGAGCCTGCACATCAGCACCACGCGCACCGAAGACACCGCCAACCGCGTGTTCCTTGAGGTAGCCGAAGGCCGCTATGTCGATGTTGTGCTGCCGGAAGTGATTCCGCAGCCAGCCATCGAACCTTTGCTGGTGGCTCCCGCCGCTTAGCTCGTTTCTCCTCCCTTCGACTTCAATCGATCGAAGGTCGACCTACCAAGAGTTTCCCCACTTGTTTGTCGCAATCCTGGGTTCCGTCCGGTCATCCGGCCGGGACACAGGAGAGTTTTGCCTCTGCCCGACACCTGGCAGAGCCCGCCTTCCGCTCCCACTGTATTTGCTGGTCAAGCGCTGGCCCGAAGCGTAGAGTCCTCGCTGCCGCTGGTGATCAACATCACTGAGTGTGCTGCGCTGAGAGGCTACTGTGGCAGCCAGGCAATTCCGTTTGCTGAGTTCGTGCTGGAAAGACGGAACGCCGTCGGGGCGAGGTCGGAGGCATCAATGAAAAAGATCAGTGTCTGGATTGTGTTGCTTGGATTCAGCGTTTTGGCCGTGTGTGCGGTCATGGCTCAGACGGAGACGCAAGGAGCCGATGTTGGGTACCTGGAAGCTGAACCTGGCCAAATCGGACTTTGGCGGCGGCACCAAACTCGGCGGCATGCAGGTGCAAGTCACCAGCGACACTCCCGGGCGCGGTGAAGTGGTCTACCACCATGATCACCACCGGCGGAATGCAGTTCACCTACAGCTTTGCAGGCGCGGCTGACGGCAAGGATCACCCGGCAGTGGGAACCCAAACCACCTACGCCTACGCCGAAGACGGAGCCAATGTAACCGAGACGCAGAAGGATACCGACGGCACGGTAACGGTCGGGACCTTCTCCGTTTCGCCATCCGGCAAGACGGGAACCTGGACCTACACGATCACCGACCCGCAAGGCAATGTTGTGCACGAAAAGCTGGTCTTCGACCGAGTGGTGACGACGCTGAAGGCAGCGGCCCAGTAGGACGCGAGGCAGGAGCACGCATTCGTGCGGAGCTGGTGAACGCTTCGAGACGCAGCTAAACGACGGCCGGCTTCGCGAGCAGTTCCGCGATGACCTGGTGACCCCGATCCCGCGCGTAGTCTGCCGCAATCTTGCCCTGATCGCATTTGCAATCGGTCTTGGCACCATGCTCAAGCAGTAGCCGGACGAGCGCAGCGTTGCCATTGGCGGCGGCCTGATGGAGCGGAGCAAAGCCACCCGCCTGCGAATAATTCACATCCGCTCCCGCTTCGATCAGCAGCCGCGCTGTTTCTACCGACTGGCCCAGCGATATGCACGCGTGCAGTGCCTGATTGCGCAGAGCGTTTCCGCGAAACCTGGTGCACGTGCGCGCCGTGTTCCAGCAGGACGACGACCGCCTGCGGGCTCGCAAATGCTGAGGCGAGGTGGAGTGGCGGCCAGCCGTCGGCTGAGACTGAGCGCGCCAGGGTTGCGTCGCTGGCCAGCAGCGAGGACAGCTGTTCGCAGTGACCCGGCAGCCGCGGCTTCAAAGACGTCGAGATCCCCCAGTCCTGAGAGCAGAAAATCCCGAATCACGGTCTGCCCGTGTAGATAGACCAAAGCAAGGCCGATACTCCTTGCGCATCGCGCGCATGTGCGACTTCTGGATCGGCTTCGACCGCCGCAGAGATCTCCTGCACGTTTCCCTGCTTGATCAGGTTGATGAAGTGCTGACTCATGGCTGCGTGGATGCCACCTGCTCTTTCCCCGGCGCGGCAGGCTCTGCCGCCGGTCCTCGCGTTCTATGCGAATAGATTCGAAACGTTACCAGAAGATCCACCATTACTGGTACTGGCTTGCCGGCGCGGACCCCCGGCTGGAAGCTTGCCTTCTGGATTGCGTCGACCGCGAGTTCATCGAGACCAAAGCCAATGGGACGGGAGACCGCGATCACCTTTGGGTGACCCTGCGTGTCCACGACGCTCTGGAAGAGGGTGATGCCGGCGATGTTGTACTTCTGCGCGTATTCGTTGGACCCGGCTCCAGGCTGGACAGAATCTTCGGGCTGGAAACGTCCGGGCCCGGACGCGCGATCGCCGATTGCGACACGTTGACCACCGCTCCTGCTTTGGCCGCGAAGTAGCGCTGCCAGTACTCCGGCAGCGTGCTCACCAGTGAGGGGTCGATGCGATCCGCGAAGATTTTGTCCAGGCTCCCTCGAGCAGATGCGCAGCATGTGCTGGAGAGGTCGTGGTGGTGACGCCCGCCGGCAGGCTCGTTGCTGGACTCGCCTCGGAGCCCGGGGATGTCGGCTTACCCTCATCACCGGCAGATGTTTGGCTCGTACCAGGTGTATCTCCGTTGTAGCTTTTTCTGCCTTTGAGGCCTTCTTCTTTTTGGGAGTCAGGACCAGTTCCCGCTGAATGGAAATGCGAATCGGCTTCTTGGAGATGCGCACACGTTCGAAGGGACGGGTGTCGTCCTCGTAAGGCAGCGCACCGAAGAAGTGCAATCCCATGCGATAGCCTTCGATGTCGACCTTGTGTTTCGAAAAGCGGACCTTTTGACGTCGATGCCGCAGAGAGTAAAGGAGCCGTGTTGCGGCGCACTCAGCAGCTTGCCGGTCTCGTCAAACTCCATCTGGTTGTTCAGGTCGAAGACACGCAGGAAGAGCGGCTTTCCTTCGAGGCGCGCCCGCAGAACATCCTGGCGTACGCCGTTTCTTTGCCGGGATCCGCACTCGGTGCGTCTGTAAGGTGCGCAGACGCTGTCTCCTGCGAACGCAGAATCGGCGCGACCGCGGCCAGGCACAGGATGAAGAGGACCAGGAGCGCCACACGGCGTAGGGAAGGCACAACCAAAGACGAAGCGGCAGACAGTCGGCGCATGCAAGTCTCCTGGCAAAAAGAGTGGCAAATGGGCGCCAGGAAGGCTTTTGAGTCGCCATTCCTGCTCATGAGCTACAAAGGTTCCAAGGGAATCGACCGCTAATGTAGCAGCATCTCTTTTTCCCGACGGCCCTTTTCGTGCCATCTGCGATTACTGAAGTGCTCCTTGCGGCCTTCCGCCCCGTGTACGATGGAGCAGAAACGCCGGCATTTGTGGCGTCCCCTTCGTTGACTCCGGATGGTGTTTCGTCTATCCTGAAGGTCTTGCGCAGTTCTGCGTCTGCCTGTCTGCGGCTCATGTCCGCAGCCTGAATGGGCAAGCGAACGCAGGAAAACCCCCTCGGTTTGTTTCAACGTTGGTTTTCATCTGCGCCACTCACGCGAACAGAGATTGTCGTCCGTGGGAATGTTTCAACACCGCGGACCTTTTGCGGAGTCACGTTGTGAGTTTGGTTGGGGAGAACAGGAAGAGATGTCGACATTTATTCCAAGCGCGAATGCGATTGAGCGCAAGTGGTTCGTAGTAGACGCCAGCGGTAAGACGCTGGGACGCCTGGCCACGCAGGCAGCCAGTGTGCTGAGCGGCAAAACGAACCCGCAGTACACGCCATATATCGATGTGGGCGATCACGTCGTGGTGATCAATGCCGAGAAGATCCGGCTTACGGGTTTGAAGAGCCAGAGCAAGGTGTATCGCCGCTATACCGGCTTCCCCGGCGGCCTGCGCGAAGAGTCGTTTACACGGCTGCTGGCGCGGCGTCCGGAGAAGATCGTGGAAGAGGCGATCAAGGGCATGCTGCCCAAGACCAAGATGGGACGCAAGATGGGTTCCAAGCTGAAGGTCTACAAGGGCGATCAGCATCCGCATGCAGCGCAGCAGCCGCAGCCTCTGGAAGTAAAGGCTTAAGCGCAGTACCGCCGGACTTTGTTCGGCGAAGACAAGAGATTCGCAACAAGACCGAGATAGCAGACTAGGACGGACATGGCAGATTTGGTTCAGTATTACGGAACGGGACGGCGGAAGTCCGCCATCGCCCGCGTGTTTTTGCGGCCGGGCAGCGGCAACTTCGTCGTAAACAACAAGGCGTACGAGACCTACTTCGTCACCGAACAGCAGCGCGTATCGGCCAAGCGGCCCCTGGCGCTGACTGAAAACCTGGCGACCTTTGACGTTCTCACCACGGTGCGGGGCGGCGGAGTGAGCGCGCAGGCAGACGCGGTGCGGATGGGCATTGCCCGCGCGCTGCTTGAGTTCAATGCCGAGCTGCGGAAGACGCTCAAGGCCGATGGCCTGCTCTCCCGCGATGCACGCATCAAGGAACGCAAGAAGTACGGACAGAAGGGTGCTCGCGCCCGGTTCCAGTTCAGCAAGCGCTAATTCCGGACTGTATTTCAGCCTGGCGTATGCACGGCTTTGCTGATCTGAAGTTTGAGATCGAGCCGATGGCTGAGGCTGTTGGCTCGAATCAAGGTCGTAAATTTCCCCATAAGGGGATCAATTCCGGCGGGTTCGCGGCGCGCTCTCGATGGCGCCCGCGGGGTTCCGGAATGCAATCCACGAAGGAGGCTGTTTGGCCACGATCACTATGAAGGAGCTGCTCGAAGCGGGTGTTCACTTCGGGCATCAGACGAAGCGCTGGAACCCGAGGATGAAGGAATATATCTTCGGCGAGCGCAACGGGATCTACATCATCGATCTGCAGAAGACTTTGAAGATGTTCAAAGAGGCGAGCAAGTACGTCACGGATCTCACCTCGACGGGCAAAGTCATCCTGTTTGTCGGCACCAAGCGCCAGGCGCAAGACGCCATCGCGGAAGAGGCGAATCGCTGCGGCATGTTCTACATCAACCAGCGCTGGCTGGGCGGCTTGCTGACCAACTGGATCACGGTGCAGAAATCGGTGAAGCGCCTTCAGGAACTGGATGAGATGGCCACCGACGGCCGGTACGAACTGCTGACCAAGAAGGAAGTGATCAAGCTGGAGCGCGAGCGCAAGCACCTCCAGGCGAACTTGGCCGGCATCAAGAATATGAAGCGTCTGCCCGACGCGCTGTTCGTCGTCGATTCGAACAACGAAGCCATCGCGGTCAAGGAAGCCCGCAAGCTGGGAATTCCAGTTGTCGCCGTGGTGGATACGAATTGCGACCCGACGGTGGTGGACTACGTGATTCCCGGGCAACGATGACGCGCTGCGTGCGATTCGGCTGTTCACCTCCAAGATCTCCGATTCGGTGGTCGAGGGCGTGCAGATGGCCAACGACAAGCAGTACATCGAAGTGGCGGGCGTCTCGACCAGCACCCAGGCCGAAGAAGCGCCGGGCGAAGCAGCACCGGCGGCGAGTGCCGCCCGGACGAGGCTTCGACCGAAGGCGAGGTCGTCGACCTGGAAGCAGCGCTGGGTGGCGGAATTCGCAAAGCGCCTGCAGCCGTTGCCGCGGTCGAAGAGCCTGAGGTCGCCGAGAGCAGCCTGTAAGCTGACTGGGGCCTCGCGCGAGCGCCGGCTCCTGAACATCTTGCGCCGGCGGAAACGCCGGTGGCACCGGGGAGCGTGGCTGCGGCGATTTGCAGGCCACGCTTTCGTTGCGTTTAGTAGTCGAAGAATGGACCGCCCAGGATACGGGGCTCAGAGATTTTAGGAACCATAGAAGGATTGGAAAAAGGAATGTCGACTGTGACTGAAAATATTTCGGCTGGACAGGTGAAGGCGCTGCGCGAGAAGACCGGCGCTCCGATGGGCGATTGTTTGAAGGCGTTGCAGGAAGCCAAGGGCGATCAGGAGCAGGCGATTGTCGTGCTGCGCAAGCGCGGCATGGCTTCGGCTGCCAAGAAGGCTTCGCGGAGCACCAGCGAAGGCGCCGTGGGCACGTACATTCACGCGGGTGGCAAGATCGGCGTGCTGCTCGAAGTGAACTGCGAGAGCGACTTCGTGGCCCGCACTGAGGACTTTCAGGAGCTGCTCAAGGACATCGCGATGCACATCGCAGCGACCGATCCGCGCTACATCCGCAAGGAAGACGTGACCGCGGAGGATCTGGATCGCGAGAAGGACATCTACCGTTCGCAAGCCGCCCAGACGGGCAAGCCCGCGCCGGTGGTCGAGAAGATCGTTGAAGGCAAGATGAGCAAGTTCTACGAGGAAGTCTGCCTGCTCGAGCAGCCCTTCATCAAGGAGCAGTCGGTGGCCATCAAGGACCTGATCGCGACCAAGGTAGGCAAGCTGGGCGAAAACATCACCGTCAAGCGTTTTGCCCGCTTCAAGGTCGGCGACAACAACTGGACCGTTGCCCAGGTGAAACCGACGGCGGAAGAGCAGGCGTAAGCGACGGTTTGCGCGGCTAATTCGATAGGAAAAGGGGCTTGGGGAGATTCTCTCCAGGCCCTTTCCTCTTCCGCCGTCCGGCGCTCGCCGAAGAGGGTTTAGCACCTTGCCCTGAATATGCGATACTCCATTTGAATGTACAAGAGAGTCGTTCTGAAGTTGTCGGGCGAGGCGCTGGCCGCGGGTCGCGGATTTGGCGTCGACGTAATCAAGATCCACGAGATCGCTGCGGAAATCGCAGAGATTCACGCGTTGGGCGTCGAGATGGCGATCGTGGTCGGCGGGGGCAATTTCTTCCGCGGCGTGGCCGAGCAAGCCCAGAACATGGACCGCGTTTCGGCCGACAACATGGGCATGCTGGCCACGGTGATCAACGCTCTGGCCATCCAGGACGCCATCGAAAAGCAGGGACTCTTCTGCCGCGTGATGTCGGCGATCGAGATGAACCAGGTCTGTGAACCGTACATTCGCCGCAGGGCGGTTCGGCATCTGGAGAAGGGCCGGATCGTGATCTTTGCGGCGGGCACCGGCAACCCTTACTTCTCGACCGATACGGCGGCCTCTCTTCGGGCGATGGAGATCAAGGCGGATGTTCTGCTCAAGGGCACCAAGGTAGAAGGCATCTATGACGCCGACCCGGTCATCTCCAAGGATGCCGTCAAATTCGAGCAGATTACCTATATGGAAATCCTGCGTCTAGGGCTAAAGGTGATGGACGCCACCGCAGTGAGTCTGTGCAAAGACAACAACCTTCCCATGATCATCTTCAACATGAACCGCCCGGGGAATATCCGGCGCGTGATCAGCGGGGAGAAGGTCGGTTCTCTGGTGACCGCCTGAGTCCATTGGCGACGGCCACGCCGGCGGCGAGGAAAGCCCGGCTGCCGGCACTGACTGGGTTGCGGACGTTTGCCGCATTGAACCTGGTCTTCTTTCATTTCTCGAATCCACGCTGGTTTGGCTGGTTCGCGCCGGTCGTGGATAACGGGTACACCTCGGTCAGTTTTTTTCTGCTGCTCTCCGGGTTCGTCCTCGCGTACAACTACGCCGATCGCGCGCGCAAGCGGAGAGCTCAAGACCGGAAACTTCTGGGTGGCACGATTCTCCCGTCTTTACCCCGTATACCTCTTCAGTCTGCTCATCTCGCTGGGCACGCTTGTCCAGGAATTCCACACCCAGACTCCGCAGGAATTTCGCCGAGGGAACGGTCCTCACGCCACTGCTTCTGCAGGGATGGAGCCCGATGCTGGCGACCTTCTGGAATACGCCTGCCTGGACCATGTCGACCGAGGCATTCTTCTACATCCTGTTTCCGTTCGTAGTGCGCTTCAAACGCCCGGCACGGCTGGGCTGGCTGCTCGGGCTGCTGGCTCTGCTCTGGGCTGCAGGCATGGTGAGCCCCGCGCTCTACACGTGGCTCCATCCGGATGGCGACCTGCATCCGGGGCGCTATTCCTCCGGGATTTGGATTCGCGCCCTCAAGTTCACTCCGCTCCCGCATCTGCCTTCGTTCCTGTTCGGAGTGGTGCTGGCGGATCTCAATCAGCGCATCCCGGTGACCGCCCGGACGCGGCTGGCGCTGGGGCTCGCGGGTTTGGCCGGGCTCTATGCGGTCCTGTTCTTTGGCGAGCACCTGCCCTATGTCTTCCTGCACGATGGCCTGCTGATGCCGCTGTTTGGCGCGGCCATCCTGGGACTGGCAGGGCAAAACCTGATGTCCAGCTTCTTCGGATTTCTACCGTTCGTGCTGGTGGGCGAGGCGAGCTACTGCCTGTACCTGCTGCACTTCAATCTCTGGAACATCATTCACAACTCCGGCTGGCTGGAGAAAACCGGGCTGATTCAGCTGGACCCGTGGTTCAGCTACCTGCTGCTGATCCTCGCGTCCGTCATGACGCTGAAGTGGATCGAGCGTCCGGGCCAGCAATGGATCCGGAAGAATATCCGGCTTTAGGCGAGGCTCTCGACGCCAACCGCGACCGGCAACGGACTGCAGTGTAAGCCTATCGAAACCTGACGTTTCCGGCGAACTCGTGTATGACCCGCCAGACCGGTCAGCTCTGTCCAACCCTCAAGCTCATCTCGTTGCTATGCCGCGCGCAGCCTTCAACAGCTGCGGCCTGAAAACAACAAGGCCCGCGAGCAGATCGCGGGCCTTCATCTCGTTCTGCGACCAGATCAGCGGTTACGGCTGAATGTTCTGGATGGCGTGGTTTCCGTGGGTGATCGCCGCGGTGCAGGTGGGCTGCCCGGGCGCCTTGTACGCCGCGGCCTGGGTCTGGATCAGGGCGCCGGTGCTGGGATTCAGCTGCAATCCGGTCACCGTGGCGTCGGCAAAGTTCGACGTGTAGACGAAACGTCCCAACGCCGGCTCGACCAGTATGCAGGTTGGGTCCCGTTCCCGTGCCGGTGGTTCCGGTAGCGCCGGCGATTCCTGAAGGATTGCCGTTCGCCTGATCGATGGAGTACGCGCTCACGTTCGAGGCGGTAAAGTTGGCCACATACACGTAAAAGCCGCGGGGATCGACCGTAACCGCATCCGGCAGCACGTCGGTCTTGGTCGGACCGTTGGGCTGCGGAATGATGACACCGGTGGATTGAACGATGTAATTGATGAGCTGATTCGACGCTCCATCGGTGACGTAGAGGAACTTGCTCGCCGGATCGCTGGCGATCGAGTTGGGCGTCACGCCTGCAGGGAAGGGGCTGCCGGCGACTGGGGTGAGCGCGCCACCTGCACCGACCTGGAAGGCGGAGATGCTGCCGTTGCACATTACCGGCGAGGCTGCCCGACTTGTTGACCACGTATACGGCTGTGCCGTTGGCCAGCGCCGTCACGGAAGATGGGTTGAAGAGCAGCGGCCAGAAGTTCAGAGTCCCGTTCGCGACCGGCGAACCGAGGCTGCCGTTGGCCGTGACGGGATAGACGACCAGTGCACCCGGGCCGGGGTTCGCGTCAGTGTAAGCCGGATTGTGGGGCTGAAAGGTGTCGACCACGTAAAGCAGGTCGCCTTTCGCGCTGATGGCCACGGCCGTCGGAGATCCGCCAGGAGTGTTGTAGGTATTCTGCGGGTAGAGCTTGCCATCGGTGCCGATACCGAATTCCACCACGGTATTGTCGTCGTGATTGACGACATAGAGGTACTTGCCGTTGGGCGAGGTAACCTCGGCGACCGGATTTCTTCCGCCGGAAGGATACGGCGAGTCGGGAATCTGGTTGAGCGCACCCGAGATGGAGTCAACCGTGTAGACCGCGATGTTGTTACTGGAGGAGGCGGTTACATAAAGGAAATCGATAGTATTGCTGGTACCACACGCGGTGATACCGGTTGCCAGACCAAGGGACACTACAGAGGCCAGAAGAACCTGGCCGAATTTCCTGAACTTCATGCGCTTCCTTCGTCCTGAGCCGCGGAGAGAAGTGGCTCAGGGCTGCACTCGCAGCAGAACTTTGTGGGGATAACTCCCGCTTGAATTGTAAAAGCTTGAACCGCTTTCGGCTAGCTCAAGACACGTAGGGCGATTGCAAGGTGAAGCCGAAGGAGCAAGCGTCTGCGAAGCCAAACCACTTGCGGGCACAGACTTCATTTGACCCGTTCCAGAGAGAAGCAGACGGCCCGCTGGCGGCGGGCCGTTCCGGAAAGGACATTCGATTCGTGACTATTGTGCACGGCCGCTGACGACGCACCAAGTCGGGCTGCCGGTCACCGTGAAGGTGGTGCTGTTGTGCAGGAGCGTCAATGCTCCCGACTTGGGATCGATCACGCGTCCGTCGATACTGCTGTTGTTGAAGTTGGCTGTGTAGAGGTACTGGTTCGACGGATCCTCCAGGATGCAACGCGGTCCCGACCCGACCGTGAACGGCTGACCCGACACCGGGCTCAACAATCCAGTGGAGAGAATGCTGTAGGCCGTGATCACGCTATTCGGGGTTAGAGACATTCGAAGAGGGTCCACCATTAGTGACGTAAAGGAATTTGTTGGTGTTGTCGACCAGCATCGCGGTCGGTAACTGTGCGGTGCTCTGCTGCTGCAGCGCGCCACCGGTCACCGTCTGTAGAATTCCGCTGCTTCCCGGCGTGTAAGGAAGGATCTGACTGATGTTGTTGACGGCGCCCGGATTCGGACCCGCGTCGAACAAGTAGATGTACGAGGCACCGGAACCGATCGCGGTCAGATTGGAGGCGCCGGTCGGCAACGGAACGTTCTGGGTCAGGGTCAGTTGTCCGGTCGATCCAGCTACGCCGTAGACGAACACGGACTGGACGTCGTTGGTCGCTGCCGTTCCCGCTTCGATCGTGTAGAGGAAGGAGCCGGTCAGCTTGAAGTCGGTCGGAAAGCAACCGACCGGGAAGTAGGTCAGCTGCTTGCTGCCATCGGCGGTCTTCTGCTGTTCGTTGAAGACAAGCTGAAGGCGTCCGGTGCTGCCATCGATCTTGAAGGCTGTGATCTCGCCCCGGGTGTGGGCGACGCCCGCGGAGTCGACGCAAGCGAGCTGATTCGCCTGGCCAGTGGGCGTGTCTGTGGTGTCAACGGGTGCGTATTGATCGAGAACAAACAGGAACGAGCCGCTGGAGTCCGTCGTCAACGCGAGAGGAAAGTTGCCCTGGCTCTGGTAGCTGGCCTGAAAGTTCAAAGTGCCGCCGCCGCCTACGGAGAAGAGGCTGATGTTGCTGGAGTCGCTCTTGGTCGCGTCTGCTGGATCGGCAGAGCCGCCGTTCAGAACATAAAGGAAGAGATTGCCCGCCGCCATGATGGCGCGCCGGGGATTGACACCGCCGGAGGTGAAGGGCGATCCGGAAACGGCCGTGAGCTTGCCGCTGTTATTCGCGATTTTGTAGGCAGAAACCTGGCCAGCGCCGGGAGCCTTGGGGCTGGTTCCAGTGACAAACATATAGCCGATCGTATAGTCGGTGGTGCACGATGTAACTCCACCCATTAGACCGAGGGACACGAGCAAGGCCAGAACAATCTGACCCGATTTCCGAAACTTCATGCGCTTCCTTCGTCCGGGCATCTGGGAGTTGGCCCGGGGCTGCTTCTGCAGCAAAACTGTTTGGGAGGTAATCCCGTCTGAATTGTAAAAGCTTGGGCCGCTTTCGGCTAGCAAGGAGTGGCACCAAACCCTTGTACGAGTAGACGAACGACAAGGCCATTGGTCAGCGGAGGTTGCTCCGTTTCGACTGGAGATGGAACGCGTTCGGGTTGGCAGAAGACAGGGTAGCGCTCACCTCAACAGGTCGAAATGCGGGGAGTTGAATTAAAGGTACCAGATAAAGAGGCCCGGCACCCCTGGGAAGGAGCCGGGCCATGTTCCAAATCAGAGTCTTGCAGCGATTACCAGACGCGGCACGAATTCTCGGGCGTCATCGGCTGGCCCTTCTTGCAACTGAAGGCCTTTCCGAACTCCTCGAAGTTCTGCACCACGCCATTCACGCGCCATTCGCCGGGCGAGTGAGGATCGGTTCTGGCCAGCACCCTTGAGGATTGGTCGGTCGCATTCTGACACCAAACCTGGCCAAAGGAGATGAAGAACCTCTGCGCCGGCGTGTAGCCGTCGATCTTCTGATCCTCCTTCGCACCTTGTGCGGCCAGCGTCTCGAGCAAGGCCTGATAGGCGATCCGAATGCCGCCATTGTCGGCGGTATTCTCGCCCAGGGTGAGCTTGCCGTTCAGCTTCTGGCCGGGGACGGACTCGAAGTTTCCATATTCATTCACTTCGCAATCCGTGCGTTGCGTGAAGGCCTTGCGATCCTCCGGCGTCCACCATTCGCGCAGGTTGCCTTTGCCGTCGAACCTGCTGCCTTCGTCGTCGAAGCCGTGTGTCATTTCGTGGCCGATGACGACGCCAATCCCGCCAAAGTTCACCGCCGGATCCTTGGAGTTGTCAAAGAACGGCGGCTGCAGAATGCCGGCGGGGAAGTTGATGTCGTTCATGCTCGGATCGTAGTAGGCGTTGACGGTGGGAGGCGTCATGCCCCACTCCTTCTCGTCCACAGGCTTGCCGATCTTCTCCAGGTCGCGGAGATACTCGAAGGCATTGGCCCGCTGCAGGTTCCCCAGCAGATCGTCGCGGCGAATCTGCACCGAGGAGTAGTCGCGCCACGTCTCCGGGTAGCCGATCTTCTGGCGGAAGTTGTTCAGCTTCTCTTCGGCCTGTTTCTTGGTCTCTGCCGTCATCCAGGGCAAGGCTTTGATGTCTTCATCGAGCGCGGTCTTAAGCGCCGTGACCAGCTTCTCCATGTTGGCCTTGGCGTCGGGTGGAAAGTTCTTCTTGACCCAATCCTGACCCACGGCTTCGCCCAGCGAGCGGTCCGTCAACGCAGTGCAGCGCTTCCACCGGGGAGTGGGCTGTTCCTGCCCGTTCAGCTCATGGCCGAAGAACTGGAAGTTCGCGTCAAAGAATTTCTGCGACAGATAGGGAGCCGTGCTGTTGGCGATGTGGAACCGGAGATAGCTTTTCAGCGCGTCCAGGGAATTGTCGCTGATCACCTGGTTCATGGTTTTGAAGTAGTCGGGCGTCCCGATGTTCAGGCTTTCGATGTTGCTGACGTGTATGTCTGAGAGGAACGTCGTCCAGTCGAAGCTCGGTACCAGGGTCTTCAAACCGGAAACCGGCGTCGGGTGATAGATCTTGTCCGGATCGCGCATGTCCACGCGCGGCATGGAGCCTTTGGCCAACGCCGTCTCAATGTCGATCACGTTCTTGGCTTCGGCCGCGGCCTTATCGTCAGGGTCGCCCAGCAGCTTGAACATGTTCACCACGTACTCTTTGTACTGGTCGCGAATCTTGGCAAGCCGCGCATCGTCCGTGAGGTAGTAATCGCGATCGGGCAGCGACAGGCCACCCTGGAAAGTCACGGCAATCTGCTTGGTAGAGTCTTTCGCGTCCTGCTCGGAACCGAAGCGGAAGAACGCGCCGATGGCGTTTTCGCTCTGGAACTGCGCGACCAGGTGAGCAATCTGCTTCTTGTCGGAGAGACGCATCGACCTGCTTGAGCAGCGGCTGAATGGGCTGGTCGCCCTTGGCATCGACCTGCTCCTGGTTCATGCAGGCGGCGAAGAAGTCGCCATACTTCTGCTCCAGCGGAGTACGGCTCGAACTGGGCTCAGCTGGCGCTCTTCAGCTCGGTGTAGAGCAGGTAGCGGTTATGTTCGGTGAGCTCGTTGAATCGGCCCCACCGAACCTGGTCGCTGGGAATCGGGTTGTTCTTTCTCCAGTTGCCGCAGGCGTACTGGTAGAAGTTGGTGCAGGGGTCGGCGGACTTGTCGATCGCCGAGAGATCAAAGCTGTGCGGCGTCTTCGGCTCGGTCGGCGAACCGGATGTCGGGATGTCCGCGGCGATCGTGGAAGCGGGGGTAGGCAGGTTGCTCTGGGCCACTGCGAATCCGGTGCAAAGCAGCAATACCGAGGCGATTCTGATGGGTTGCATATCTCTCCTGAATTGGACAGTGCCGCCGGCGTGAAGCGGCGCTCGTTCTGAAGAAACTGCTCGACGGAGCGGCAAAGCGGTCGGTCCATTGGATGAGCTTAGACGTGCAGGAATCGTGCAGCCCGGTCCCGCCGGCAGCGGTGATCTTCGTAGGAAGAGTAACACTCTTGCACGGCGGGGCGCAGTCGCATGCTCGGAGGCCAGTGACAGACGGTCGCGCTGATGGGGCCAGCGCCGGAGCGCAGTATTTGAGATCGGATCCGGGCTTCGGAGAGAAGCGCCGGGCCCGGTACCTTCAGCCACGTGTCCGAGATCAGAACACCTTGACGTGGAAGGTCAGGTATTTCTTCGGATTCTCCCGGATCGCCGCCACCAGTCCGCGGGTCTCCGTCAACATCTGGTCGGTGTTGTTATAGATCGATGGATTTCGGATCAACTGGCCCATGGTGCCTTCGCCGTTATCGATGCGCGCCAGGATGGAATTCAGCCGGTTAACCGTGTCGTCAAGCTTCTTGGCAAACTGAGGATCCTTGGCAATCAAGCCCAGGCCGCCCTTCCCGGCATTGATATCGGCGAGCAATTGGTTGGCGCTGGCGACTGACTGGTTCAGATTCCGGTAGAGCGAATCATCTTTGAGCAGCTTACCGATGGAACCCTGGCCGTTATCGAGTTGGGTGCTGATGTTCTCGAGCTTGCCTACGGTGGCGTTCGCACGGTTATAGAGCGTGTCGTCGGAGATGAGTTTTCCGATGGAGCCCCTGCCGTTGCTGATCTGATCCACCAGGCCCTGTAGTTGGGTAAAGGTCGCGACCGCCTTGTTATAGAGAGCGGGATCATTGATGAGCTGCCCGATGGAGCCTTTGCCGTTGTTGAGCGAGTCAACCAGGTTATCGACCTTGGCGAGAATCGTGTTCAGCTGCTCGATGGTCCCCTGGCTCGACTTGATCACGTCGCTCAGGTTCGGGGTTTCGTTGGTCTGCATCTCGGCCTTGTCCTGAATCGGGGCGCCGGTTGCCTTCTTGCTGTCGATATCGACCACGGTGTCGCCCAACACACCCACGGTTTCGAGGCTGCATTTTGAATCCGACCGGATGGCGGGAGAATAGTTTTTGCTGATCCGCATCGTGACTTCGACCGGCGTGAGCTTGCGTTCCGGGACGATTCGAACCGTTTTGACCGTGCCGACGGTCACCCCTTCAAGATTGACCGGGGCGCCGATCTTCAATCCGGCCGAATTCTCGAAGTAGGAGCGGAGGGTCAGCTTACCGGAGAAGAAGCCACCGGTATTCCCCGACATCAGGAAGATAAGCCCGGTCAGCGCCGCCAGAGCGACGATCACCACCACACCGACTTTCAACTGGGACCACTGAACTTCCTTCTGACTCGGCAAAGGCTACCTTCTGGACAGACTTGGGACTGTGCACCAACCGCTGCGGTGAGGATACCAAACAGTGGCGGTATTCGAATGCAACTGCAACATTACGTTTCGCTGGTTGGATGAACGGGACTTGCGGATCGTTGCAGAATCGTCTCATCGTTGCAGAATCGCCAGCCCGTTCCAGAACCGAAAGCAGCGTGCGCGTGGGGCCCCGGGGCCCTATCAGCCCTCCAGATGAACGATGGCCATGGCCAGTGCGCCGGTGTGCGTCAGCGAAAGCGCGGTATGGCGAACACCCATCGCTTCGGCAAAATGCAGAGCCCGGCCTTCCATGTGCAGCGTGGGGCGCTGTCCCTGGCAATCGCCGAACCTCCAGTTCGGTCCAGGTCACGCCATGGTGGATGCCAGTTCCCAGCGCCTTGGCTCCCGCCTCTTTGGCGGCGAAGCGAGCAGCAAAGCTTTCGGCGAAATTGCGCTTGCGCTGGCAATAGGCAATCTCGCCCGCCGTGAAGACCCGCCGCAGAAAGCGATCGCCGTAGCGGTCGATGGAGGCGGCAATCCGCGCAATTTCAACCAGGTCGACACCCGTGCCGAGCAGCATCCTGCGAGCACGGTACCACATCGGGAGAGGCAAGTTGCCCGATCGGGTACAGCAAGTCACCGAAGTACCCAGAACATCCAGTGATCAAATCCGCCTTCCTCTCCGATCAGAACAACGAAGGGCGGCCATGAACCGGGAACTAAAACTGGCAGCACGATGTGCGGACGACTCGGAGACAGTCCTGAAGCTGCTGACCGGGGCCATCGTCGGCGGCGGAGGATGGGTGCTCTCGCGCAGCCTGTGGGACGAAGGCGGAGCCGAGATCAGCTTCGAGTTCGAGCGCAGGGAATGTATCGAGATGTACACCTACCTGATCGCCGCCGGGCTGGAGCTGAGCCATGCATCACACCTGCAACTGGCGGATCTGTGCCAATGCACCCAGAACATGAACAGCGAATCCCGATTTGACCTGGCGCGCGTCGATCTCAGGATTCGCCCCGACGAAATTGGGACCGGCATCGCCGAACTGGGACGCAGCGGCCCCGGCTAGCGGCACTTTCCGCGAGATAAGCAGGTCAAGTACGGCATGATGCCGGTTCGGCCTGGCCGGGTTAACCGGCTTCCACCAATCCATAGCGGCGCTGCCAGGCCTCGCGCAAGCGCGCCCAGACGCGCGCCTTCTCTTCCTCTGAGCTCTCAGATTCCCCCTGCTGCACGAATCGCGAAGACTCTTCCTTCGCCAATTCAAGCAGTGCGCGGTCCCGCACCAGGTTGGCCACGCGGAAGTCGGGCAGCCCCGCCTGGCGCGTGCCGAAAAACTCGCCCGGCCCTCGAAGCTGCAGGTCCAGCTCGGCCAGTTCGAAGCCGTCCTGGGTGCGCACCATGGCCGCCAGCCGCTCCTCTCCCTGAGGCGAAAGCTTGCCGCCGGTCATGAGAATGCAGTACGACTTGGCCGCGCCTCGACCCACGCGACCACGCAGCTGGTGCAGCTGCGCCAGGCCGAAACGTTCGGCGTGCTCGATCACCATCACGGTCGAGTTCGGCACATCGACGCCGACCTCGATGACCGTCGTCGCGATCAGCACATCGATTTCGCCCCGCTGAAACTGCCGCATGATGATTTCCTTCTCGTCGGCATCGAGGCGGCCATGGAGCAGGCCAAGGCGCAGACCGGCAAGTTCGTTGCTCCGCAGGCTCTCAAACATGCTGATCGCTGATTTAAGAGTGGGCTTCTCCTGAAACAGGGATTCAGGCTTGGTTCGGTCTTCGACTTCTTTGCGCGGCTCTTGGGCTCGGGAACTTCGATCGGCTCCGCCTGGGCGAAATCCAGCTCCGGCTGGTCGTCTTTCGGGCCTTCAATCACCGGATAGACCACGTAAGCCTGATGACCCAGCTTGACTTGTTTGCGGACGAACTCCCACACTTCGGCGGCACGATCGTCCGGCAACTGGCGGGTGACGATCGGCGTACGGCCGGGCGGCAGTTCGTCAAGCACGCTCAGGTCGAGATCGCCGTAAAGCGAGAGCGCCAGCGTCCGCGGAATCGGCGTCGCGGTCATCACCAGGACGTCGGGCTCGGCGGCGTTCGGCTTCTTCATCAGGCGAAAGCGCTGCAGCACGCCGAAGCGGTGTTGCTCGTCGACGACGACCAGGCCCAGGTTGGCGAAGTCGACCTTCTCCTCGATGAGTGCATGGGTGCCGATGACCAGGTCGGCCTCTCCGCGAAAGATCTGGCCGCGCACCGAGCGCTTGCGGTCCTCTTCGAGCGATCCGGTAAGCAGGGCAACGCGGTAGCGGCGGCCGCCCTTGGTGGCGGAGCGCTCCAGCAGCTTGCGCGCTCCCAGGTAGTGCTGGGTGGCAAGGATCTCCGTGGGCGCCATCAGGGCCGCCTGGTAGCCATTCTCGATGGCCACCAGCATCGCTTGCAGGGCGACGATGGTCTTACCGGAACCGACGTCTCCCTGCAGCAGCCGCCGCATCGGGCTGGGACGTTTCATGTCGGCCACAATCTCGCCCAGCGACCGCTTTTGTGCGGCTGTGGGATGGAATGGGCAGCACCTGCCGGATGGCCGCGCGGACCTTTTCGTCGGTGCCGAAAGGCGATTCCGGCACGCTCGCGGAAGCGGCGGCGCTTCAGCTCCAACCCGAGCTCGAGATAGAAGAGCTCCTCAAAGATCAGCCGTTTATGTGCGGGGGTGGACCACGCCTGCAGGTGCGCCATCGGCGTTCCTGCGACCGGAAAATGCACCTGCCGTAACGCCTCCTCGCGGCTCGGCAAGCCGAGGCGATCCCGCAGTGCTCGGGGAAGGGTCTCCGGGATACTTCCCTTTAGTTCTTCGAGCAGCCCGTAGATCACGCGACGCAACCAGCGCGAGGCCAGCTTGCTGCCGCCCAGCGATTCGTAGACCGGGGTGATGCGGCCGACTTCGAGCAGCCGGCTATCCTCGTCGTCGTGATCGGTGGGCAGCAATCTCGAACTGCGGCTGGATCATCTTGAAGCCGCGCTTGGACTTCGAGGCTCCACTTTGCCGTAGAGCGCGACCATCTGGCCGCGACTGGAACTTGTCTTTGAGATAGGTGCCGTGGAACCACATGCACTTCAGGGAGGAGAGACTCTGCCCCACGGTCATTTCGAAGATGGGCATACTGCGGGTGCGAAGCAGGACGGTGCCGCGCACCTCGCCGATGACGCTGGCCATCTCTCCCGGCACGAGCTCTTCGATGCGGGCGCGGATGCAGGCGATCTTCGTGGCGAAAGGGAAGGTGGTAGAGCAGGTCTTCCACGGTGGCGATGTTCTTTTCGGCAAGGGTCTCGGCGATGCGCGGACCGACACCCTTGACGAATTTGACCGATGTATCGAGCGAGAGCACAGCAACGATGCTAGCAGCAGTGCCGCGTAGCCCCGGGCCATAGCATCAGGTCTGTCGATCCACCGTCCGCCCCAGCCGGGAAGACCGGCCGTCTAAATGTTCGAGTGGGACTGCTCGGTCGCTGTATCCGTGCGGATATCCCCGCAGTTTCGCTCGACAATCGCGACCACGTCCTTCCACCTGTGGCTGGCGTCCACCAGTAGGAACGCGCCGTTGGGACCGATCTCACGGTTCACCAGCGTGATCCTGTCCTCCACCACCCCCAGCCCAGTGAGGGTGTCGTGCAGATCGACCTGCTCATAGGGTGGTTGATCGGCCTTCGTGTCATCGGCATCCTCACCCGATAACTGATCGGCGCCTCGTTTGTGCAGATCCTCTTCGAATTTGTGCCTCATCCTCCAGCGAAGTGAGTGGCCATCCGCCGCCTTGATGTCAGGGCCTTTCAGCTTCGCCGCTTCTGGATGGACCGCGAACGTGGGGTCATCGAACGCGTAGGCAAGCCGGATGTTGCGTCCCGGAAATCCGGCTTCGATCAGATCGGAGATGGCATCGGTGGCATGTTTCCTCTCTTGAAAGAGGGCTGCGACCAGTCCGTACGGGGACGTGTGTGTACCTGCGGGGCGGTCGACGTGGGCGGCAAGTCTCTCTTCGTCTCGGCTATCCATAACAGAGATATGGGATGCTGCGAGAGCCGGAACAGTCAAGATCGCATTGCCATACCTGCAACCTGGCAGGACTTTGCGATCCAACCCAGGCGTAGGCGCGCAGGGCCTCTGCTAGACTACGGACGTTTCCTTGCGGAGAGTTCATGGCAGTTGTAGAACTGGACCAGATTTCCAAGTCTTATGAAAACAAGGTAGCCGTCAAAGAACTCAGCTTCCGGATTGAATCCGGCGCCATGTTTGGTCTGCTGGGACCGAACGGGGCGGGAAAACCTCAAGCATTCGCATGATGGTCGGCATCACCATGCCGGATTCCGGGACCGTGAGCCTGTTCGGGAAGCCATTCAGCCGGGAAAGCCTTGGCCGGGTCGGCTATCTGCCCGAAGAACGCGGGCTCTACAAAAAGATGAAGGTGATCGACCAGATCGTCTTCATGGGAGAGCTGCACGGCCTGGACGCCGCTACCGCCGCCAAACGCGCGCGCTCCTGGTGCGAGAAGATGCAGATCGCAGAATCGATGGATAAGAAGACCGAAGAGCTCTCCAAGGGCATGCAGCAGAAGATCCAGTTCATCGCCACCATGTTGCATGAGCCGGAACTGATCATCATGGACGAGCCTTTTTCCGGGCTCGATCCGGTGAACGCCACCTTGCTGCAGGACACGCTGCTGGAAGAGAAGAAGAACGGTAAGGCGATCCTGTTCTCGACCCATCGCATGGACCAGGTGGAGAAGTTATGCGATTCGATTTGCCTGGTCAATCGGGGTGAGGCGGTGCTGGCCGGCACGATGCGCGAGGTGAAGTCTCGCTATGAGCGCAACCGGGTGATCATCGAATTCGAAGGCGACGATGGATTTCTGCAGCACGAGTCGATTGCCGAGTTCCGCAACTACTCCGGCCATGCGGAGATCAAGTTGAAGGACGGTGCGGACTCTCAGGCGCTGCTCCATACCGCGGCGGCGCAGGCGCGAATCTATCGCTTTGAACTGATGGAGCCATCCCTTGAAGAGATTTTCATCCAGACGGTAGGAGGCAAGGCCGATGCGTAATACCTGGCTGATCGCCAAGCGCGAGTATCTGGAACAGATTCGGGGCAAGGCGTTCAAGATCACGACGGTCCTGGTGCCATTGCTCTTCGCCATGATTGTGGGCATCGGCTATCTCGCGGGAAAGAACTCCGGAACCGGGAAGCACCTGGTGGTCGCTTCCAGTGACCGCGCCCTGGCGGAAAAAGTACAGCAGCAGTTACTCAACGATGCAGACGCCCACAGCACTGTCGAACTTCTGGCCCCGGCCGCCGAAGCCGATCGTGACCAATTGAGACAGCGGGTCATCCGCAAGGAACTGGACGGCTACCTGTGGATTGAACCGGGTGTGGGGAATTTGCAGCCCACAGGCACCTATGAGTCGCTGTCCTCTGGCGATTTCACGATGGTGGGCAGGCTTACCGACGCATTGACGCGATCCATGATGCAGCAGCGGCTGGCCTCGCGGGGCATGTCATCGACCGAGATCGCCGCATTGACCCAGGACATCAAGATTCACACCAAGCGCCTCGACAAGACCGGCAAGACCACCAACAGCAACGCAGTGGGCACCTTCTGGGCTGCCTATCTGATGGCTTTCCTGCTTTCCTTCACCGTGGTGATGTATGGGATGAACGTGGGAAGATCGGTTATTCAGGAGAAGACCTCGCGCATCTTTGAAGTGATGCTGGCTTCGGTGAAGCCGGGCGACCTGCTCGCGGGAAAACTGATCGGCGTGGGCGCAGTGGGCATTACCCAGATCAGTATCTGGATTGTCGGAGCGAGCTTATTTGCCGGGTACCGCGCTGGCGTCGCGGATGATGTCCGGCGGGTTCGATCTGCACTCCATCTCTCCAGTACAGATCGCCTTGTTTTGTGTCTATTTTCTGCTGGGCTACGTGCTGTACAGTGCGCTGTTTGCCGGGCTCGCCTCGACGGTCAATACCGAACAGGAACTGCAGCAATACAGCCCCCTGGCGGCTCTGCCCATCTGGTTGAGCTTCGGCATGATCACTTACATCGTGAGCAATCCGAACTCGATTGCCTCGGTGGCGATCTCGATGTTCCCGCCCTGTACGCCGATCACCATGTTCCTGCGCATGGCTTCGGAGTTTCCGCCCGCGTGGCAGATTGGTCTCTCGATCGCGATCATGATCGTGACCATCTACATCGTGCTCTGGATTGCAGCGCGCTTGTACCGCGTCGGGATCCTGATGTACGGCAAGCGCGCGACCCTGCCCGAGATGCTGCGCTGGCTGCGCTATAGCTAGGTCCGGCCTGCTGGTTACAATTGAAGCGTGACCTCGAGCGAGCGACGGCAGAGTTTTACCATTGGGCAGAGGCTGATGTTGATCGTGGTCCCGTTCGCCGTGGCGTTGCTGCTGCGATTGGTGGGCTGGACGCTCAGGTTTGAGGTAATTGCCGAGCCGGGCGCGGTTCCTGCGACGGCCTCCCGCCAAAGGAATCTTCTGCTTCTGGCATCGATGCACGCTGCCGTGCGCGTGGTACTTCCGCAAATTTCGCTGCTCCATCCTGATCAGCCGCAGCTTTGACGGCGAACTCATCACCCGCACTCTTTCATTGCTGGGTTTTAATGCCGTCCGCGGATCGAGTTCCCGAGGCGGTGCAGCCGGGCTGTTGGCGCTCAAGAAAGTGATCGAGAATGGCATGCCGACGGTGTTCACCGCGGATGGGCCGCGCGGGCCGATCTTTCAGACCAAGATGGGACCGGTGAAGCTGGCGCAGATGACCGGGGCGCCTATCGGCAGCTTTTACCTGCTTCCGCAGCGTGCGTGGGTGGTCAATTCATGGGATCGATTTTTGGTGCCGAAGCCGTTTTCGCGCGTCGCCGTGAGCTGGGGCCGAGCCATTGCTGCGCCCGCTCCGGACGCGGACGAAGCCGCCCTCGAAGGAAAGAGACGGGAGTTGCAGACGACCATGGAACGAATCCAGCGAAACGCGGAACAGCATTTCAGCCCGGAAGCGATTCGCCCGCATGCGGTGCAGGTGTAAGCCGGCGTGCGCGTCACCGACTTCCATTTCGAATTGCCTGAGAGCCAGATTGCCCAGCAGCCTCTGCCGCAGCGGGACGGCGCGCGCATGCTCGCGTTGAATCGAGAAACCGGAGAATGGAGCGATGGCTGGTTCCGCGACCTCCCTTCGCGGCTGCAATCGGGCGACCTGCTGGTGTTGAACGACAGCCGCGTGATCCCGGCGCGATTGTTTGCGCGCCGCGCTGGAAGCTCCTCGCAGGCCGGGCAGTCGCCGACCGGACGCATCGAAGTTCTGCTGACCGAACAGGTCAGCGAGTGGGAGTGGAAGGCGCTGGTGAGACCCGGCCGTAAGGTCCAGGCCGGTGAGCGGCTGTTCTTCTCGGAGGAAGGCCCAGAAGAAGGCACCCGGGTGCTCGAAGCATTGGTCGTCCAACATGGCGAGTTCGGCGAACGGCTATTGCGCTTTGAGCCGGTAGACGATTTCTATTCGCTCCTGAATCGGCTCGGCCACATGCCGCTGCCGCCCTATATTCACCGGCAGGACGAACGAGCAGACCGGGAGCGGTACCAGACCGTCTACTCTCGCGAACACGGTTCGGTGGCAGCGCCGACCGCCGGCCTGCACTTTACGCCTGCGGTTCTGGAGCAACTCCGTGCGCGCGGAGTTCGCATTGCGTATGTGACACTGCACGTTGGGCTGGGAACATTCCAGCCGGTACGCGCGGAACGCGTCGAAGACATCCGACTGCACGCGGAGCGGTACACGTTGCCCGAGCAAACGGCGGAGGAGCTGAACGCTGCGTTGCACGAAGGACGCCGGGTGATCGCAGCCGGTACCACCACCGTGCGCACCCTGGAGCACTGCGCCCAAGCAGCCGGCGGTGCCCGATTGCATCCGCACTCTGGCTCGACCAACATTTTCATTTCCCCGGGATTTGAATTTCGCGTGGTGCGTGGCCTGCTTACTA